>JANOSY010000087.1:0-86976 GCA_031416075.1 Tenderia sp. (SeqCode)
TTCTAGACATTACCGGCGCAATCATTACGCTTGACGCCATGGGCTGCCAAACCAAAGTCGTGGACAAGATTGTCGAACGTAAAGCGGACTATGTCATTGGCCTAAAGGGCAATCAAGGAAGTTTAAACGACGACGTCCGTCTACTGTTCAAAGAGAGGCCCGGTGCCATCGTATTTGCGACAAGCGAAGAGCTGGATAAAGGCCATGGCCGTATCGAGAGACGCACCTGCACCATCACCGCAGATATTCAACTCGGTAAGGCGTACTGGGTAGGGCGTCAATAAGCGGAGCGCATTGCGCCGCATGAACTATCCGGTGCAATGCGGCTAGCGCCTTATTGCACCCTACTCCATTATCACTCCACGATTGGAGTCACTTATTTTGATGTAACACAGTAAGGCGCACCAAATAGAGCATTAATGCCCAATACACTCGCTCCACTCGCGGGGCTCTAAGCGCAGCGCATTGCGCCGCATGCTAATCAATCCACATACCTCAATCCCTCCTCGTCTCCCCCCGCCCAATCGGCCGGGTAAACACCCCTCTCAACTAATTTGTGAAATGTCGAAAAAGGCCAATCCGAGACCCGAGATACCAATCCGTGCTTCACCGGGTTGACATGGACATAATCCATGTGTGCCTGAAAATCAGCTTCATCTTTGATGAGATGCTCCCAATAACGGCGTTGCCATATCCCCCTTTCGCCCCGTCGCTCCCTTGCCGCCGACAGCCGTTCACCCCTCGGGAGTGATTTCGAAAACTCCATCTTGATCAATCGCCACCGCACGGGAAAATCCACATCACCGACCGGGAGTTCAATCACGCAATGCATGTGCTCTGGCAAGACCACCCATGCGTGAATTTTGAACGGGTGCCGCTGTTGGACGGAGCGAACTATTTCTCGAAGCGTTTCGATATGACAAACAAGAAGGTCGTTCCCTTTTCGTTCAAGGAGATTGACGGTGAAAAAATAAGTGCCGCCTGGGTGCCAGGCGCGTCGGTAGTTAGGCATTGGGCGAGTATGGTGGTGAGATTCATTCGGCGCAATGCGCTGCGCTTAGAGTCTGCCCCGCGAGTGGAGCGAGTGTATTGGGCATTGACGCCCTACTTACTGAATTTGTTCCGAGGCTGGCTCTGGCTCTGGCGCTGACTCGGCGATCGGAGCCGTGTCCGTCACAACCTCCTTCACTGGCGCCACCGGACTCACCGCCCCCACCCGCATATGTCGCCCAATCTTCTTTACTTTATTGTTGAAAAACCTGGTGCGTGTCGCCGGGTTGTGTTTTTTGGGGCCGGGCAGGGTGGCGGCGAGTTCGATGGCTTGTTGGGTGCTGAGCTGGCGGGCGGAGATGCCCCAGTACTTGCGGCTGGCGGCTTCGATGCCGTAGATGCCGGGGCCGAATTCGGCGACGTTGAGATAGAGTTCGAGGATGCGGCGTTTGTTGAGCTGCTGCTCCATGATCGCTGTCATCCACACCTCGTGCCACTTGCGCAGCGGGTTGCGTGATGGGGTGAGAAAGAGGTTTTTGGCTAGCTGCTGCGACAGGGTGCTGCCGCCGATGACCATCTTGTGGCGTTCGAGGTTGTACTCCCAGGCGTCCTGCAATGCGGCAACGTCGAATCCTTCGTGTTCATAAAAGCGGCTATCTTCGGCAACCACCACGGCGCGGCGTATCGGTTTGGCGATGGCCGATAGTGGTATGGGGTCGCCTTTTGAACTGGGTTTTGTTGGGGTAATATCGGTTGTTTCGATAGTTTGGGTGCTATGGAACTTGAGTGGTTGTCCGGTGGGTGCGGAACACTATGTTATCCAGCGGATTGGGGCACTATGGTCGAGGTTTGGCAGAAGTCGTGTACTATGTTTATTGATTGGATTGTTTTTGTATGACGTTCTTTGATAAACATGGATGGGGGTAGGAGAAAACCTTTTCTTTGTGGCCTCAACTTGCTGTGCAGGTATTTGGCCTGCCATAGTTAACAGAGCAGGTCTTTAGTCCGCTATATGCTGCTGTATGCCTCTGTATATAAGTGGCGGGGTGTATTTATAGAAAGTGCTGCACTCTTAATTACGAATAATTATAGGTACCACCGATGAATGAAATTCGCAATATCGCATATACCACCGCGCGGTCAGATGTTTTCGAGATGGTGCCGGCGGCGGCTATGTCAATCTTGGATGTTGGCTGTAGCAATGGTGCGCTGGGTGCTAGCCTCAGACATGCCTTGCCGAACCGCCAGATTTTTGGTGTCGAGCGAGATGCTGAGTTTGTAGCGCAGGCTGAAGGTCAACTTGATCGGGTCATCCATGCGGACATAAATGAGTTCGCGTGGGGTGATGTTTTTCCAGAAGCCATGTTTGATTGTGTGATATTTTCTGATGTCCTTGAGCATTTGATTGATCCACAAAAACATCTTATTGAAGCCCAAAAATGCCTGCTGCCGGGTGGATCTATAGTTATCAGCCTGCCTAACATTCGGCATATCTCTGCGCTATACAGCATTTTCTTATGTGGGACATTCCCTAGACGTGATCGCGGTATTTTCGATAGAACGCATCTGCACTGGTTCACGCGTCGTGATGCCCATATTTTATTGGCCGCTATAGGGATGCAAGTCGAAGCAGCTACCTATACTTTGCGTGTCGGTGACAAGGGCGGAGGATTGTTGAACAAGGTTGTTGGCAGGTTGCTTGGACCAATTAAAGAGTTCGCTCCAGTTCGGGAGTTTCTTTCGTACCAATTTTGCTTACGTGCAATAAACGTTCAAGATGCGCCTGTACGGCCGCTTGATGTGCCTAACACACAATTTCCTTGAAGTGGTTCTGAACGATGACAAGTACTAAAATCGGCTACGTCTTATTGTCGAACACAAGAAACCCGCTTCCTAGCACCAGGGTTTCCGTTCTAAATATGTTCCCCTATCTCCGGGCGGCAAACTTTGAGCCATATGTTCTATTTGAACCACAGCACGGAGAAGAAAAACCCGATGTCTCAGGCCTGGCTAAAAGAATGCTCAGCCAAGGGGTTGAAATAGCCTACTTTCAGAAGGTTCATGGAGCCAGTGTATTAGCCGAGATCAGGAAGCTGTCGGCAAGTGGCGTCAAAATTATATACGGTGTTTGCGACCTCGTTGAAAATGAAATGGCTGAAGTCGCAGATGCAACAATCGTGGTAACTGAATACCTGAAAAGTCTCTACGAATATCGTCTTCAGCATAAGATTCACGTTGTACATGATGGTATAGAAAATCCGCAGATACGAAAAAGTGCTTACAGTACTGATCGCGGGTCCGCTGGGAGACCGTTGCGGGCTGTGTTGGTTACTTCAAGTGAGCTTGATAACATTCCCATTATCGAACGTCCGCCTTCGTTTCTGGAAGTTACGATCGTGGGTCGTTACCCAAGGGTCTCTTCGGTGCGCCAACGCGCGAAGCAAGCATATTGGAAAATCGCGGCAAAAAAATCTTTACCAGAAAAGTGTGTTCTTGCTAGCAACATGATTTTTAGGAAATTTAAAGCGGTCAACTGGGATATCGATACAGCGTATAGATTGATGGCCGAGGCGGATATTGGCATTATTCCGGTTGATATGGGCGTGGACCCGATACCGCGACATGATGTTTCATATTGGCAAGTAAAGTCTGAAAATCGGCTTACCATGAAAATGTCCGTGGGTTTGCCGGTAGTAGCGAGTCCTGTGCCCTCATACCTGGAAATTCTTAATCAGGGGAAGAATGGTTATCTCGCATCCAATCGAGACGAGTGGATTCAGTGCATGGAAGAGCTGCGCGATCCTGACCGACGGAGAGTGATTGGCGAGAACGCGAGAAGCTCGGTGATCGAGCGCTATTCGAAAGAAACCCAGGCGGAAAGACTGATTGAGATACTCAGGAAGGTTTAACCTCTTGCCCTTATTAAGGCGGTTGAGGCTGTAGAAAAACCTAAAACAGATCACATCTCTGGCATGATCAAACGGACCGCAAGGGGGCGCGGTATAAACTTACTCATTGGGTGTTGATGGTGTTGCCGGTCGACTTTGACCCGCAGGTGGTTCCCTGTGGTTTTGAACACGGGTTTTGTCATCGAGACTGTGAGTTTCATACATCTTATTCCGTAGAGATCTGGTTTTGGGCATTGGATTGGCCGTCTGAAAATGTGATGTAGCAGGGATTGCTGTATCAAACGACGTGGTTTTTTACAGAACTGGCTCGGGGGCTGGTTCTGAATCAGGTTCAGGTTCAGGTTCAGGTTCAGGTTCAGGTTCAGGTTCAGGTTCAGGTTCAGGTTCAGGTTCAGGTTCAGGTTCAGGTTCAGGCGTTATCTCGGGGGTTGGTTCGGCGTTTGGGAGTGGCTCTGTGGTGAGGGTCTCTCTCTTTTCGGGCACTGGCGCAGTCGCTACTCCTACCCGCATATGTCGGCCAATCTTTTTCACCTTGTTGTTGAAGAACTTGGTGCGTGTTGCTGGGTTGTGTTTTTTTGGGCCAGGCAGGGTGGCGGCGAGCTCGATGGCTTGTCGGCTGCTGAGCTGGCGGGCGGAGATGCCCCAGTACTTGCGGCTGGCGGCTTCTACGCCGTAGATGCCGGGGCCAAATTCGGCGACATTTAGATAGAGTTCGAGGATGCGGCGTTTGCTGAGTTGGCGCTCCATGATCGTTGTCAGCCACACCTCGTGCCATTTGCGCAGTGGATTGCGGGATGGGGTGAGGAAGAGGTTTTTGGCCAGCTGCTGTGACAGGGTGCTGCCGCCGATGGCGAATTTGCGGCGTTCGAGGTTGTACTCCCAGGCATCTTGCAGTGCGGCGACGTCGAACCCTTCATGTTCATAAAAGCGGCTATCTTCGGCAACCACCACGGCGCGGCGCATCGGTTTAGCGATGGCCGACAGCGCTACGGGTTGCCAGCGCAGTGCTGGCAGTGTGGCGTTGTTGTTACGTTGTGCTTCGTAATCTTTGATGAAGGCCGATTTTGGTGTTGGCCCTGTGGCCAGCGCTTTCCAGTCGGGCATTAGCCACCAGAGGTAGGCGGTATCAAGCAGCAGGATGAGTAGCAGGAGCTGCAGGCTGCGGCTGAGCAGGCGGCGCAGCAGGCCGGGTTTTTTAGCTGGGGTCTGTTTTGTGCGGCGGCGGGACATCGGTTTCACACTTGAGCATTGCTGGGGTGGCGGTGGCGCGCATTCGACCACAGTGGCGCGGCTTTGGCAACTGGCGCGGGGCCGTTGCCCATGTATCTGGTGCCCATATATGTAGTGTGTAGTCCCTGGTTTGGGGTGGTCGCATGACTTATTTCGGTCCAGCCGGTATGATTGGCGGCAATTATTAACCAGTAGCTGAGGGTATAGCAGGTGGCGTTAACACAAGATGAGATGAAGAAGCAGGTGGCCGATGCGGCCCTTGAGTATGTGGAGTCCGGCATGATTGTTGGCATTGGCACAGGTTCGACTGCCAACTTTTTTATTGATGGTCTGGCAAGGATGAAGGGCAAGATTGACGGTACCGTCGCCAGCTCCGAGGCCTCTGCCACCCGGCTGCGTGGCCACGGCATTCCAGTGATGGAGCTGAATACGGTGGGTAACCTGCCGCTTTATGTGGATGGTGCCGATGAGTCAAACAAGTTTCTGCACCTGATCAAGGGCGGCGGCGGTGCACTGACCCGCGAGAAGATTGTGGCGGCAGCGGCGGAGAAGTTTATCTGTATCGCTGATGAGTCGAAGCTGGTGGATGTGCTGGGCGCCTTCCCGCTGCCGGTTGAGGTAATCCCGATGGCGCGCAGTTATGTGGCGCGTGAGCTGGTGAAGCTGGGCGGAACCCCGGCCTACCGCGAGGGATTTGTGACGGACAACGGCAATATCATCCTGGATGTTCACAACTTGTCGATCATGAATGCGGTTGAGTTGGAGGCGAAACTGAACGGTATTGTGGGCGTTGTGACCAACGGCTTGTTTGCGATCCGCCCGGCGGATGTGCTGTTGCTGGGGACTCAGGATGGCGTACGTACGCTGCGTTGAGCCTATGCGGGGGGCTGACGTGGCCCCCTTGTTTCCCGACCGCCACGGTGTGATTCCCCTTCGATGCAAAAGCTACTGATTATTCTGGGCGCTGTGATAGTTGTGCTGGGGCTGTTCTGGCCGTGGATAACACGGCTCGGGTTGGGGCGTCTACCCGGTGACGTAGCGGTTGAAAAAGAGGGCTTTCAGCTCTTTATCCCCATAACCTCCTCCATCATTATCAGTATTGTGTTGACACTTTTGGTCTGGCTCTTCACCCGGCGCTGATAGCTACCGATAGTGATTACATGACCTTATGCTCCCTTTGCCTATGACGCTGTTGGCGCGGTATCAATCCGATCTGGAGCAACGTCAGTTTCAATCCGATCCGGCTCAGCAGGCGGCGGTGGAGCGGCTGGATATACTGCATCAGCGGCTGATCAGCACGCCGCCATTCAAGGCCGGACTCTTTGATAAGCTATTGAATCGCCGACCAGAACCGATCCGGGGGCTCTATCTTTGGGGTGGGGTGGGGCGTGGCAAAACCTATCTGATGGATCTCTTTTTTGATGCGTTGCCGCTGCAGGATAAGCGACGGATGCATTTCCACCGTTTTATGCAGTCGATCCACGAGGCGCTGCAGGCGCTGCCCAAAAGCCCGGATCCGCTGCTGATTGTGGCCAAGGGGCTGGCGCAGCAGATGCGGGTGCTCTGCCTGGACGAACTGCATGTGGATGATATTGGCGACGCGATGTTGCTGGGGCGGCTGCTGGAGGGGCTCTTCAGCCACGGGGTGACGTTGGTGACAACCTCCAACATTCCCGCCGAGCAGCTCTACAAAAATGGGTTACAGCGGGAACGGTTTCTGCCCGCCATTGAACAGCTTACACGGCATACGGAGCTGTTCCATCTCGATAATGGCGCTGATTACCGCACCCGGCTGCTGGAAAAGGCGGGGGTCTACCATTTGAGTGGTGGTGACGGCAGTGATGCCGCCCTGATGGCGTACTTTTTGGCGCTGGCACCGGAGTCTGAACCGCAGGCGGGTGAGATTTCAGTTAACCACCGAGCCATTGCCACCCGTGCCGAGAGTGGCGGGGTGGTCTGGTTTCAGTTTAAGGCGTTGTGTGAGACGGCACGTTCGGCCACCGACTATCTGGAGATCAGCCGTCTCTATCACACGGTATTGATTAGCGATATTCCGGCGATGGATGAGGCGGTGGATGATGCCGCGCAGCGGTTTATCCACCTGATTGACGCGCTCTACGACCATAACGTCAATCTTATTGTCAGTGTGGCGGTGCCGTTGGCCGGGCTCTATTGTGGCCGTCGCCACCAGTTTGCCTTTCAACGCACCATCAGTCGCCTGCAAGAGATGGGCAGTGGCTCTTACTACAACCAGCCGCACCGTTCATAAACAGCCGGGCCGGTTCTGTTGTTGCTCGAAAAGATCTGTATATAGATCCGCACGAGAAGGTGACTACAATGATGCCGCTGCCTTAAATATCAATGGGTTGTGTTTGTTTGAAGTTCCGCACGGATGAGTGCAGCTTAATGGTTTAATAATCTCTTTTATTCCGTAATCCACGAAGTGCCTTGGGCATAGACTGACGTGTAATCGGGAGATTTTCTTCCCGGATTCCACTTCGGTTCATCCAGATTACCTTGCTTTTGTCTCAATGTAAGATTTGGATTTCGAAATTATATTTTTAATAAAGCTAAGAGAGCTTCTTTCTGAAATAATATTCAAACGAGACAAAACCTCTGGTGGCCAAGTGCCACCCAGAGGTGTAATCAGATTAATTAGCAACGCCTCATCTAAAAGCATATGTGCTTGCCCCTTTGTTTGCTCTAGTAGCTCGTCGACGGCATTAAAACACGCGGTCGCATAATCCCTCATTGGCGTGGCAGCAATTAAATTTGAAAATTTTCTATATGGCTGAAGAGCCTCTCCAAGCGTTGGTCTTGGACGCTCCATGTAAAACAGGACGTGGCGTACGCCAGAGGGGCCAAACTCGGCGAATGGAATGATTTTTCCAGATTTAAATATATTTGCCATCGTGATTTGAGAAGAAATTAAATGGCTGAAGCATTTATTGCTCATGTCTCTCGAGATGAATGGAGATGATGACATGGCCCTATACAGAAGCATTAATATCTTTGTTCGGCGAGCCATTGGGGGGAAATTACTAAGCCCTTCCATGGTTGATTTTTTTATCAAAAGATCCAGAATTGCGGTCGGATCTCCTGAAAGGGCAATGGTGAACTCAATAACAGGGTGCCAGCTTTCGTTTTCTATGTTTTTTGTGATTTTTTCAGATTCAATTCTCTTTGAGAGCATGTGTCTGGCTACAAAGTAATCTTGCATAGACGCGTGGCTGAAGCAGAAATAGTCTTGCGATAATTTTTCTATAATCCCATGATGTCTTTCAATCTCATCTACAAGATCTTCGGCATTTACTTTTTGTACATCAACTCGCTCTAAGAAGTCGTCAACAACAGACAGCATGTGATCTTTTTTAAATTCATATGCATTATCTTCTATAAAAAACTTTCCTGCTATATGCTCAAAAAGCCGTTCTTTTCTATCGTCAGATATATTCTCATAAGCAGTTTCGCGTCGAAATCCTCGCTCCGCATCCCAGTCGCGTAACAATGTGTCGAGACACCGTCTGTACAATTCAGTTTTTCTCTTTGGTAATTGCAGGTCATGTCTATACTGAATGCAAAGAAGGCTTAATAATAGGGGGGTTTCTGTAAGGCTTGCCACTCCGTTGTCTTCTTTTATGAGGCTTATCAATTTAGATGCTTTCTGAGAATCATCATCGAACCATGCCCGAACTATTTTTCCAATGGCATCTCGACTTAACCGTGATATTTCGACTTCGCAGAAATTCGGAAGGACTTCTTCATAGTCGGCTGTTCTGCACGACACAATTATGCGTAAGATTGGGTAAGACACCTCAAATTCTTTAATCTTTTCTATCAAATCATGTCTCATTGGTAACGGTACTTCGTCTAACGAGTCAAGAAGAACAATGCTAGTGCCTTTATTGAAGGTCCGCTTAATAAAATCGGCAGCATATTGGTCAGTTGCCTTGGTCAGGGGGCGGCAGATATAGTCAAATAAATTTTTGTCAGATTTCACGAAGTGTGGGAGATGTATGAAGAATGGTAATGAGTTTTCTATTTTTTCGTTAGTATCTATGGCTCCAGAATTTAGGAGCGCCAAGAATCGCAGTAATGTTGTCTTTCCTGCGCCAGGGCCACCAAGAATAATAACCTTCCTATTGTTTAATACATACTCGGAAGCATCTATGCATTTGTCTTTTCCATTGCGTGATTTTTTGTCTCTTTTAGAAGCGGTTCCGCTCTCGCTCAACCACTCCTGCTCATAAAGACGCCGACGTATTCCTGTTGATACTTGCGCAGGGTAATATATTTTCTCCAGCGGAATAGGAGTGCTCATGCCGAGCAAATTAATATTTTCGAGTTGCGTTCTAACATGCTTTTTTTGGGTTTTTTCATATTTTTGTAGAAGGTCTCGAGACTCAATGTTCCGATTAATTGAGTCATAGACGGAATCTACAGCACGCTTAATTGGACTCCCTACTGAGGAGTTAATTGCATCATTAATATCAGTGTTGTTGCTCATGACTTCTCCTTTTTTAACAAAGGTTATATTAATCGAGTAAGTGTATCCCATATTTTGGTGATCTTGAGTTTAGAGAGAGCCCCGCCTCTTCAATCTGACTTTTACAGATTGAATCATAGTTGCGTAGGTCGGGTTAGCGTAGCGTAACCCGACGCTCACGTGGCAAATAATCTGACGCTACTGGGTTACGGTTTCGTCTAGCCCTACTTATGTTGTTAACCTCAGGCTGTCGGAACCCGCTGGGCCTAGTATCGTCGTTAAGTTATGATCCCCCCCCATGACTGAATCTGTTATCACTTCCCTGGTTTTTGTGGTCGCGCTGGGCATTGCTGCCCAGTGGCTGGCGTGGCGTCTGAAAATTCCGGCGATCATCTTGCTGATGGCATTGGGGCTGCTGGTGGGACCGGCATTAGGCTGGGTGCAGCCGGTGGCGGAGTTTGGGACCTTTCTGCCGGCGCTGATTGCGCTGTCAGTGGCGATCATCCTCTTTGAGGGCGGCATGAGCCTGCGGCTGCATGAGTATAAAGAGGCGGGCGTGGATGTGACCCGGCTGGTGACGTTGGGGCTGCCCATTGCCTGGGGCATGAGCAGCAGCGCGGCGCACTGGATTGGTGGTCTGTCGTGGCCGGTGGCGCTGATATTTGGTGCCATTACCGTGGTAACGGGACCGACAGTAATTATTCCGCTGCTCAAACATGCGCGGCTTAAACGCCGTCCGGCGGCACTGCTGAAGTGGGAGGGCATTGTTAACGAGCCCATTGGCGCGCTGCTGGCGGTGTTGGTCTTTGAATACTTTGTCACACGTGAAAGCGGCGGGTTTGCCAGCGACGTGGTGGTGACGCTGGTGCTGGTGCTGGCGCTGGCGGGTCTGCTGGGGGCGGCGGTGGGCTATGGCTTGGGGTGGATGTTCCGCCGTGGCCACGTGCCGGAGTACCTTACATCGCCGTTGATGTTGGCGTCGGTGTTGGCGGTTTATGTGGTGGCGAACCATATTCACACTGAAGCGGGGTTGATGGCGGTGACGGTGGCGGGCGTGGTGCTGGCCAACCAGAGTTTGCGCAGCATTGATGAGCTGCGGCGCTTTAAAGAGTACATCACCATCATCCTGATATCGGTGCTTTGTATTATTTTGGCGGCGAAGCTGGAAGTGGCGACACTGGCCTATCTCGACTGGCGTAGCGCGGCGCTGCTGGTGATGGTTGTCTTTGTGGTGCGCCCGGTGTCAGTCTATCTGGCGACGATTGGCACGGGGATCAATTGGCGTGAGCGGTTGTTAATCGCCTGGATTGCGCCGCGCGGTATTGTGGCGGCGTCGGTGGCAGGGCTGTTTGGTCCGGCACTGGTGGTGGCGGGATATGTTGATGGTAAACAGCTCTTGCCGTTGGTCTTCTGTTTGATTGCGGTGACGGTAGTGCTGCATGGCGCTACGCTGGGACCGCTGGCGCGGCGGTTGGGTCTGGCGGCGGATCAGCAGGGAGGGCTGTTGATTGTCGGTGCTAGCCCCTGGTCCACCGAGCTGGCCAAGGCGTTGGGTGAGGCGGGCATCAATGTGGTTATCAATGACAATAGATGGAGTCATCTGCGGGCAGCACGGATGGGTGGTCTGCCGGTCTACTATGGTTCGCTGTTGGCGGAACATGTGGAACAGGATTATGAGCTCAACGAGATAAGCCAGCTGTTGGCGGTGAGTGATAATGACTCCTATAACGCGCTGGTCTGTACCCGTTTTGGGCCTGAGCTGGGGCGTACCGATGTCTTTCAGCTGCCTTACGGTGAGCAGGAGGAGTGCCACAAGATGACCAAGAGCATGCGTGGCCAAATTGCCTTTGGTGATGAGTGGGTGTTTGATGAGTTGATGCGTCTCCACTATCAGGGTTGGCAGATGCGTCGTACCACGCTGCGTGAAGATTTCAGCTTTGAGCAGTTTAGCGAGCAGTTGCCCGAACAGGCGCTGCTGATAGCGTTGATCACCCCCAAAAAGCAGTTACAATTTTTCCCTAAGGTGGATGTGGCCACTATCAAGTCTGGCAGTATTGTTATCAGTTACCAGCCGGAGAATGGCAGCAAGGGCTGAGACGTTGTGCCGTGGTCTCTGTTATCATCGCCGCGCTTTTTCTTAAATAATCTGGGTGTGGTGCATATGGCAAAGCCGGGCAAGAGAGGTATCTCCCGAATCATTGACGCAGCCGGTTACTCCTGGCTGGGCTTTCAGGCGGCCTATCGGCATGAGTCGGCCTTTCGTCAGGAGCTGCTGCTGGCGGTGATCATGACGCCATTGGCGCTGTGGCTGGGTGAGGACGGCGTTGAGTATGCGTTGCTGATCGGTGCGCTGCTGCTGGTGTTGATTGTGGAGCTGCTCAACTCGGCGGTGGAGGCGGTGGTGGATCGCATTAGCGACGAACATCACGAGTTGGCTGGGCGGGCCAAGGATATCGGTTCGGCGGCAGTGTTTGTGGCGCTGGCTAACGTGGCGCTGGTCTGGTTTTTTGTATTGGTAATGTGATTGTCCCGCTTTGCCTCTTCATGCCCGTTCTTTGGGTATTCCTTGGAGGAGGGGCAGATAAACCCAACTCATAGGAGATAATATGTCGGCACTGATCTGTGGCTCTTACGCCTTTGATAACATTATGGTTTTTCAGGACCGCTTTAAAAACCACATCCTGCCGGACAAGGTGCACATGCTCAACGTCTCCTTTCTGGTACCGGAGATGCGCCGCGAGCTGGGTGGCTGTGCCGGTAACATCGCCTATAACCTGAAGCTGTTGGGTGGCGAGCCGCTACCAATGGCGACCGTGGGCAGTGATTTTGAACCGTATGCCCAGTGGCTGGAACAGTGTGGTATCCCGCAGACCCACATCAAGGTGATCGACAATAGTTATACCGGCCAGGCCTTTATCACCACCGACCTGGATGACAACCAGATCACCGCCTTTCATCCGGGGGCGATGAGCTTCTCCCATGAAAACCGTGTGGCAGATGCCCAAGGGGTGACCATTGGCATTGTCTCCCCTGATGGCCGTGATGGCATGATCGAACATGCCCGGCAGTTTGCCGAGCTGGAGATCCCCTTCATCTTTGACCCAGGCCAGGGCATGCCGATGTTTGGTGGGGACGACCTGATGCGTTTTATTGAGCAGGCGACGTGGGTGACGGTGAATGATTATGAGATGCAACTGTTGCAGGACCGCACGGGCAGGTCGGCGGCCCAGATTGCTGAGCATGTTGAGGCGCTGATTGTGACGCTGGGTGGTGAAGGTTCCCAGATCTATAGCAAGGGTGAGTGTATTGATATCCCCTGTGCCAAGGCGGTCCGGCTGGCGGACCCGACCGGTTGTGGTGATGCCTACCGGGCAGGTCTGTTATATGGCCTGATGCAGGGTATGGATTGGCAGAGCACGGGCCGCATCGCCTCGCTGTTGGGTACCCTGAAAATGGAGAGTGTGGGGCCGCAAAACCACCGGTTTGAGCGTTCGGCGTTTGATGAACGTTTTAAACAGGAGTTTGGTTTCGCACTGTAAGGTATTGTAACGTTTGATTAAAACAGGGGCGTCAATTGACGCCCCTCTCTATTTTGGCGCTTGCAACAGGTCGAGGATGGTGGTGAGCAGCTGTTCCGAATGGATCGGTTTGCTGAGCAGGGCGTTGATGCCTGCGGCCTGGGCCTGCGCGCTATAGTCATGTTCGGTGTGGTTGGTATTGAGGACAATCAACATCTCTGGACGCAATGTGCGAATCTCCTGCGCCACCTCAATGCCGCTGATGCCGGGCATATTTTGATCCACCAGTATCAGATCGAAGCGCTGTGGGTTCAGGCGGTAGCGCTCCAGGGCTTGAAGGGCGTCGGAGAATATCTCAACCGTAAACCCCTTGTTGCGGAGCAGCTCACCTTGCAGGCGGGCACACGACTCCTCATCATCAATCACCAGCAGGGTTGCGTTGGTGGAGTGCTGTCTGGCCGGTAGTGTGGCACGGCTCTGCTGAGGGCTGACCTGTTCAGGAATGGCGGGGAAAAAGAGCCGGATGGTGGTGCCATAATTGGGTTGTGACTGAACCACCAGGTGGCCCTGATGCTCGTGTACGATGCCATGCACAACGGAGAGCCCCATGCCGGAGTTGTTATTGAACTCTTTAGTGGTGAAAAAGGGGTCGAAGATCCTCGTCATCAGGGTGGGGTCGATGCCCTGACCATTGTCGCTGATGCTCACCTCTACATACTCACCATCGAAACGGGTGTGGCAGCTGCTGCACTCGAGCAGATGCCGATGGCTGCTGAGGGCAATGTCGATATTGCCCGCTTCGCCGATGGCGTCACGGGCATTGAGGCAGAGATTGACGACCATCTGATTAAACTGGGCGGGATCAATCTTGATCGGTGAGACCCCCTCTTCACTGTTGATACTGAGTTGAATGGTCTCCGGTAGCGCGGCCTGCAGCAGTGACGTTGCCGATTTGAGCAGCAGTGTGGGTAGCAGCGTAATGGCGGTATTGGGCTTGGCACGGGCAAAGGCCTGCATCTGGGTGATCAGGTCGCGTGCCTTTTCGCCAGAGTTGATCACCTCTCGCAGGTAGTTGGCCAGCACCTCTTTGCCCATCGCTTCGAGGGCGTCCAGAGTCAGGTCGGCATAGCCGAGAATACTGGCGAGCAAGTTGTTGAAATCATGGGCAATGCCGCCGGTTAGCTGTCCCAGCGCTTCCATCTTCTGGTTTTGCCGCAGCTGATCATAGAGGTGCTGCTTTTCGTCCTCCTGATTGAACTCGGCGGAGGCATCAAGCACGATGATGGCAAAACTGTCAGCCTGTTTTGAAATATAGGCTTTGAAGTGGTACTGCTGGTTGGTGCTGTTAACGCTGTAACGGAACTGTCGTGGTGGCTGGTTCTCTTCAATCCGGGTGATGGTTTTGGTGATTTCGGCGGCGGCGGTTTTGGGCCAGAGATCAAACAGCGTACATGGCAGAGTGGTCGGCTGTGGATGGCCGTGGATAAACGGTGAGCCTCTGAAGCTGGTGATTTGATGGCGACTATCGAGACAAAACAGTAAAGCGGGCAGGGTATTGATAATCTCACTGGCAGATCTGTTCATCGAGAGGGGAGTGCCCGTATTGCGTGGTTAAGTGAGATAGTGAGGTATTTTCCCGCCGTTATCCACCCCTCTGTAGGTGTTGAAGTGGTTTATGTGGCAGGGGCGGTGAGCAGAAACTGTTTTTTTCCAGCGCTGCTGCCGTTGATCAGCAGCTCAAGGGTATGGTCGCCAGGGTAGTAACGACGGGTGGTGATCTCCTTGAACGAACGGGTATGGCTGATGGTGAGGCGTTCACCGGGGGCCAGTGTGAAGCTTTTCAGCTTGAAGGTTTTGGGGCTGCTCTGGCCGTTGGCTTTCACATAGTGGATGGCGTAGTCGAGCACGATACTTTGTGGCTGTTGGACAGAGGAGTGCAGGGTAACGTTAAAGCTGAGGGATTCGCCCACAGCCAGCTGTTTTTTATCCAGTTGTAACTGTGGTGGCAGCAGTTGCGGGTTGGCGGTGTGGCCAAGCAGTGCAAAACTGCCGGGGTGGCCCGCTTTGATGAGGGTGCGTGTGGCGTGACGGATGATCCAGAGTCGCTCCGGGCTGGCTTTTTTTTGCCAGCGTTGGCAGGTCTGGATGACCAGATCGGGATGGTTTTTGGAGATGTCGTTGAGGCTGTTGGCAACAGAGCGGCGTACATAGTCGCTTGGATCATCTTTTAAGGACTCCAGTAGGGCCAGCACGGGGGCAGGGTTCTCTATGTATTGGGGGAGTTGTGTTCCCCAGGGCAGGCGTGGACGACTCCCTTCCGATACCAGCCGCCTGACATGAGGGTCGTCATCACTGAGCCACTGTTGCAGTGTGGTATAGCTGATCTTTGGATGGTGGGTGAGAAAGGGGCGCAGTGCAAATTCGGCAGAGAAGAGTGGTGTGAGGTGTTTGAGTAGTGGCAGTGCCAACTCGGGATGGTTGAGGCCGTGGCTGGCGATGTAGTCGATGATGGGCCAGGCGGCAAATCCTTTGAGCGAATCGTTGCTATCACCGTAGTCCCAGTGCTGTTTAACGGCAAAAAATAGCGGGGCACTCTCCTCAAGCGGTTTGGGCAGTACGGCATGGAGTGCTGCGATGATATGGTGGACTCGGGCCTTGAGTTCCAGCGCCTCCAGCCCTGAGTGGGCGAGTTTCTTGAATTTTTTGACAGGAAAGGTGCTGTCTACTTGATGGAAGGCCGTTGCAATGCGGTCGATAGCGGGGCCGCTCAGCCCCTCTTTCATCAGGGGTTGTGTCGCCATTACCGTTCGATGCCTGTGTTTAATTGATGCGAATCAATAAAGAGTGCGGAGCGGGGGCGGCTGGAGCGCTGTTCCAGCAGTTCGACGTAGATGCCTCCGTCATCGGTTGCGGTGAGTTTTAGTCGTTGGCTGGCAGCGCTGGGTTGGCTGATGGCCCACTCCGGGCGGAATACCAGTCCGCAGCAGTTCCCGGCAAGGGCGGCACCGCGTAGATCTTGCATGGCGTGGTGGTCGGCGTTGTTGACCCAGCTGAGTACGGCGGCACAGGTGCCGGCACGCATGGCCCGTTCCACGGCCCAGAGTCCGTTACTGGTGGCGTGGGGGTGGATGATCAGTACCTGAGAGATGTCGATCCCTTGGGATTGCAGGTGGCTGACGGTGGGGGCGTTGGGGGGGGCGACCATGGCCAGCCAGCGTTTGGCCTGGCTGAGGCGTGCCAGGGCGGGCAGTATCAGGGGGAGTGCAAAATGGCTCGGCTCGGCACAGAAGATTTCGGTGATGGCACCGATTGGCCAGCCGTTGTGTGGCAGCATGACATCGAGCGCGGCAAAGCCGCTGCTGAGTACAGGTGGGTGGGGGTGGTTCAGGCCGCCTCTGGTGCTGAAGTCGAGACTTAAATTGACCGCTGTCATTGTATTGCTCCCATTCTGTTGCGCCCATTCTGTCGAGCTTGGTTGAGACCGGACCGAATAATGCCGACGGCGATGCCTTCTATGGTTAGTTCCTGGCTGCGCAGGTCTACTTTGATTGGATCAAATTCCGGGTTTTCTGCGATCAGGGTGACGATGTTGCCCCGTTGGCGAAAACGTTTGACGGTCACTTCGTCGCCGATACGGGCAACAACGATCTGGTCGTTCTGGGCGACGGGGCTTTGGTGAACGGCCAGCAGATCGCCATCGATGATGCCGATGTCCCGCATGCTCATGCCGTGTACCCGTAATAGGTAGTCGGCCTGGGGGTGGAACAGTAGTGGATCTATTTTGTGGTGTTCTTCGATATGTTCCTGTGCCAGCAGGGGCTGGCCGGCGGCTACACGGCCAATGAGCGGTAGCCCTTCTGGTTCCCGCAGGCGAATGCCGCGGGATGAACCTGCCAGCAGTTCAATGGCCCCTTTGCGTGCAAGTGCCTTGAGGTGATCCTCGGCGGCGTTGGCAGAGCGGAAACCAAAGGTGTCGGCAATTTCGGCGCGGGTGGGTGGCATGCCGGTATCGGCTATACGGTCGCGGATCAGTTGCAGGATCTGCTGCTGGCGGGGGGTGAGTTTGTCCATTTGTATTCCTGTGAATTTATACAGTAGCTGTAAGTATACACAGTGTTTTTATCTCTGCAACCCCGTTATTAATGGTGGATTGGTCGGGGCGTTGTCTGGCTATGGGGCACCGACGAGGTCGCTTAAGTGGTTCTCCGTACTGTCACTCCAGGGGGTATAGGTGGCTGGCTGGGTATCACTGGGTACTGTTTTAGCTGTTGTCATGTTGGGTGTAAGTGGGGTCGGTTGTCTGTGTGTTGGGTTGCTGATGGTTGCTGTGAGTGTCAGTATGATGGCGGTGGCGGCGATAGCTACGGCGATTGCGCTGCGTATCCATAGGGCTTTGTGGCTCGGTGTGGTTTGTTGAGTTAATAGCTGTTCCAGTTCCACTATCTCCTGGAGTATCGGCACAGGTTGGGCGGTGTGAATGGGGATGATGGTGGCCGTTAGTTGGGGTGAGGCGTGGCTAATTGATTGGGTTTTATCGAGATTTTCAATATCAGGTATTGTGTTGAAGCGGGTGTTGCTGTCGCTGTTGTGCGTGGTGGCGGCCAGGCCACCGTCGAGCAGAAAGGCATCAAAGCCGTGGCGGTTGAGTAGAAAGGCGGCGATGGCGCTGCGGCTGCCATCATTGCAGTAGACGATATATTTCTGTTGTTGGTTGAGTTGTTTGAGTCTGAGGCGCAACAGGGGTAGCGGTATGTTGATGCTGTCGGGCAGGTGTTGTTCGTTGAACTCTTCCGGTAGACGGACATCCAGCAGGGTGCCACCCAGGGCGAGCAGGTTGTGGCTATCGCCCCAGCTGACGCTGTTGAGCAGTGGTTCGGCCAATAGTTTTGAGAAATCGGCCTTGGCGAGGCGCATCAGTTCGCCATCTTCCAGCATGATGATGTTGGCGCTGCGGCTGGTATTGGCCAGCAGTGCCTCTTCGCCAAAGGCATCGCCCTGGCGCAGCTCGGCCAGTTTGATCCCTTTGGCCCCCGGTTGCGGCTGGCGTGTGACGTTGCAACGGCCACTTTTGATGATGTAGTAGTACTCATCACGGTCGTCCTGACGGATAACGACGTCGCCGGCCTGGTGGTGGACTTTGCTCATGCGGTTGAGCAGGGTCTGAATGTGCTCTTCAGAAAAACGGAGCAGGCCGCGTGACTGCAGTAGCCGTTCAAGCCATTCGCCGTGGTGGTGGGTCTGCATCTCGTTGACCAGATAGGCGTTTGGGTTGGTCCAGCTCAAAAACAGCTCCAGCATATCGGCATCAAAGCTGACGATGAGTGAGTCCTGGCAGGCGGTGGCGGCGATCTGGCCGGCAATGCCCCGCCCGAGTGGCTTTTTGGCGGCGGCGGTGCCACTTTTGATCAGGCGGCGGCCCTTGTCACGGGTGTGCAGCTCCACTTCACCTTGGATTAAATAGAAGATCTGCTTGGGGAGGTCGTGGCTGCGAAATACCGCGCTGCCGGCGCTGACGTGGGCGACGATGGCGGTGCGGAGCAGCTCTTCGGTATCGTCCGGCGTGAGTTTTTGCAGCGGAAAGAAGTTGCACGCCTGCTGGCTGCTTATCTTCTGGACTGATTGCTGCATTTATTGAACTCCAGGATGGTGTAAGTCAATTGCCGGTGGTGCCATATCCCCGTCTGTTTAGGTTTACGGATAGTAGGGCTAATAGGGTTAGCCAGAAGTGTGAACTTCGTCACATTGCAGGTGTGATAGCGGTTGGGGAATAGGAAAAAACAGCTGTTGATGGTGAAAAAGCCGCGTTTCTGGCGCTTGGTGCCGGGATTAACTAAGCTTGATGCAGTCAGCGGTGGCTGTTTGTGAGGGTGGTGACAGCCGGTTTTTTGGATGGGTAACCATACGGAGATGAGTGTTATGCAAGAGATAGAGGCTAAAATTGGGAACTGGTACCAGACACCGGATGGTCAGGTTTTTGAGGTAGTGGCGATTGATGGTGACGATGGCATAAGTGTGCAGTATGTTGAAGGTGAGGTGGCGGAGTTGGATCAGGAGGTGTGGGACCAGCTGTTGCTGGTTGAGATAAACGCCCCCAAGGATTGGACGAGTGCCTACGATGAGATGGAGCGTGATGACCTTGGGTATAGTGATGGAATCATACACCCTGAAAACTGGTCTGACCGGCTGGCCAGTTTTGATATAGAGGATTGAGGCAGTTTAGGACGGAGGGTGATGTAAATTAACCGCCCAGTGGCGGTGCCTTGTTAAGAAAATTGGCTAACTTCACGATAAGGTAATAATGAGAGGCGTGACCGGTATCAGGGGTGAAGATGGTAACAGCTAGGACAGGCTCGCTGTTTGATAACCTCGAACAGCTTGGTAGTGGCAACAGCTATGTGGTTGAAATTACCGATATGCTGGAGCGTTCTGACATGTTTCGTGATTTCAATCGCCAGGATGTTGAGAGTTTTGCCTACTATTTCCAAGCGTATGCCGCGCCTAAAGGGGTGATGGTGCTGGAGGAGGGGCGGCGCGACAGTTATATGTTTGTGATTGCCTCTGGCAAGCTCGATATCTTCAAAAACAGCAATGATAGTGATGAAAAAAAGATTGCCACCGTACGTGCTGGCAAGACCATTGGTGAGATGTCGATTCTTGACGGCATGAACCATTCTGCCACGGCGGTAGTGGTGGAGCCTGCCGTACTGTTACTGCTGACTAAAAGTAAGTTTGAACAGTTTATGCAGTCAGAGCCTGAGGTGGCGCTCAAGGTGCTGCGTAAGATGGCGCAATTGATGAGTCTGCGTTTGCGCCAGACCAGTGGCATGTTGATTGATCACCTGCCAAAATAACGCCCTCAGCACACATGTCCTCTCCGTATCGGCTCCATTTAAGGTTGGGGATTCCGCCCCATCTGATTCAACACTATTATAGTGGGGGTGCCCGCGAGATCGTCGCTACCGCCCTTGATGGCCGTGTGGTGCGCTTTCCGGCTAACATTTTACGTCCCTTTATCACCCATGAAGGGGTGTATGGTGAGTTTGCACTGGAGTTTGATGTTAATCATAAATTCATTGCGATTCATCGTCTTACCTAATACAAATAACCTGGATGTTGATAAATGAGTGATATCACCCGTCTGTTGCAGATTATGGCGCGTCTGCGTGACCCGGTGCAGGGGTGTCCCTGGGACCAAGAGCAGACCTTTGAAACCATTCTGCCGTTCACCCTGGAAGAGGTGTACGAGGTGGCGGATGCCATCGAGCGGGGTGATATGGCTGACTTGCAAGGGGAGCTGGGGGATCTGCTCTTTCAAATTGTCTTTTATGCCCAGTTGGCGCAGGAGCAGGGGCTGTTTGAGTTTTCCGACATTGTTGCGGGGATCGCGGACAAACTTGAGCAGCGCCACCCCCATGTGTTTGGTCAGGCAGATATCAAGGACGCAGAGGCGCAGAGTCTGGCGTGGGAAAGGCACAAAGAGCAGGAGCGGGGGCAGAAGGCAGTCAGTGAGGCGCGGCCTGCCAGTGCACTCGACAATATTCCCGTGGCGCTGCCCGGTTTGATGCGTGCCGCCAAGCTGCAACGGCGGGCGGCACGGGTCGGTTTTGACTGGCCGGAGATCGTGCAGGTGCTGGATAAGATCGAAGAGGAGGTGAGGGAGTTGCGTGAGGCGCTGGCCAACGGTGGCAAGCGTGATGAGATGGAGCATGAGATCGGTGATCTGATGTTTGCCTGTGTCAATCTTGCCCGCCATGCCAATATCGATCCCGAAGTGGCGCTACGGAGTATCAACCGCCGCTTTGAGCGTCGCTTTCGTCGGGTGGAAGGGCTGGCGATGGCGCAGGGCCAAACACTGCCAGAGATGGGCCTGATCGAAATGGACAGATTGTGGGAACAGGCGAAGGCGGAGGAGGTCCTACGCAAGCAGCAGGGTAAATCAGAGACGGTAAAGGGAGCGTGATGTTTAACAAAGTATGGATGGTGTTGGTGCTGGTTGTGGTGAGTTCGACGGGTTGGGCGGGGGGCAATAGCTTTACGTTGGTCTACTCAGGCAATCTTGACGGTGAGTTGGAGCCGTGTGGATGTAGCGCTGAAGGGGATCTTGGTGGGATTCTGCGTCACGCCACCGTACTGAAACAGTTGCGTGAGGAAAGGCCCAATCTTGTTGCCATTTCGACCGGTGGCATGCTTGCCAGTATGGCTGCTCAGGATCGGCTGACCGGTGAATATATTCTTAAAGGGTTTGCCCAGCTCAATTACGACGCAGTGGGGGTGCAGTGGAGTGATCTTGCCTATGGTGATGCTTTTATCCGCAATGCCAAACTCCCCTGGACCGCTACCAATCTATTGAACAGCGGTTTTGTTGCAACACAGGAGATTAAACGTAATGAACACTCGCTGGCCTTTTTCTCCTGGCTGGATCCGGCACAGGATCCGCAGAGCGCCATGCGTGGTCAACATAAAACGGTTAGCCCTGACATTAAAAAGTTGCGGCAATCACTACAGCAGGCGCGTAAACGTGGACGCCTGACCGTGCTGGCCACCACCATGACGCTTGATCTGGCCAAGGCAGTTTTACCCCTGGAGCTTGTCGACCTGCTGTTTATTCGTGCCGCCTATGAAGTGTTTGGTGAGCCACAGAAGGTAGGGACAACACTGATTTTACAGCCGGGCTCGCGGGGGATGCGGTTAGGGCGGGTCGATATTACGCTTAACAGCAAGGGGCGTATTGGTGAGTGGAGCAATACAATAATCGCTATGCCTTCGAGTATTGCGGATGCGGAGTGGCTGCGGAGCTGGTATGACGAATACAATGCCACCGTTAAAGCGAGCTATATGGCCAGGGTGGCTGAGCGAAAAGCGCGAGAGACGGGCCAGAGTCCTTACGCCAGCGAAGCGGTGTGTAAGAATTGTCATACTGCTGAACATGATAAATGGAGTGAGTCGTTGCATAGCCGGGCGTTCAGCAAGCTGGAGAAGGTTGGCAAGTCGTTTGATCCTGCCTGTATTCAATGCCACAGTGTCGGGTATGAAAAAGCAGGTGGGTTTATTGACATCGATGCCACGCCCCAGTTGATGAACGTGCAGTGTGAAAATTGCCACGGGGCCGCACGTGAACATGCTGATGCTGCAGGAACTAAACCCACGACCAATAAAGGGTGGCAACCACAACAGATGTGTGCCCAGTGCCACATCCAATCACACAGCCCATCCTTTAAGTTTGATAATTACTGGCCAAAAATCCGCCATGGCAGGGGTCAGTAACGAATGGTTTAGATCAAAACTGCTCTTGTTTGCTGAGATAGTGAGGCGTCTGCCACACTATCTCAGTAGTCGTAAATCAACGTTTAATCCCCTATTAAGATTGCCTGATTAACCTAATGGCCTATGAACAGATGTGCCGTCAGGTGTTGCCAGGTTTCTGCAATACATTCTTTAGAGTTGTTTGCGCGGGTTGAAGGCTGCGGGCGTAGAATGGCGTTCTATATCGGACAGATGTAAAACAGTGGTGGGATGGGATAGGGCATTATGAGATTACTATTGGTTGAGGATGATCAGCTACTGGGTGACGGTATTTGTGCGGGGTTGAAGCAGGATGGTTATACCGTTGACTGGGTCCAGGATGGTGAATCGGCTGACCATGCCTTGAAGAGTGAACACTTTGATGCGGTGGTGCTCGATATTAATCTGCCACGACTGTCCGGCATCGATGTTTTAAAACAGCTGCGTAACCGAAGGGGCATGGTCCCCGTACTGTTATTAACAGCCCGCGATACGGTTGCAGATAAAATTGAAGGGCTTGATAGCGGTGCAGATGACTATCTTATTAAACCATTTGATCTTGATGAGCTGAACGCCCGACTGCGGGCGCTATTGCGACGCAGTAGTGGCCGCGCCACACCACTCTTGACCAATGGCAACATTGTACTTGATCCAGCCGCCCGGCGTGTCACATTGAATGAGCAATCTATTGAATTGTCGCAGCGGGAGTTTGTTTTGTTGCAGGTGTTAATGGACAACCAGGATCGTGTATTGTCACGTTCGCGCCTGGAGGAGACTCTCTATGGCTGGGGCGAGGGGGTCGAAAGCAACACCCTGGAAGTTCATATTCACCACCTGCGTAAAAAACTTGGCAATGGCTTGATACGGACAGTGCGTGGTGTTGGATATGTGCTTGAGAAAGCACGTACATGAAATCGATTCGTATCCGCTTGCTGCTATTTGTACTGCTGGCGTTTGTGGTGGTGTGGGTGACGGTTGCGATGATTGCCTACCAGCGGGCGGTACACGAAGTGGCAGAGCTGCTGGACGCCGAGATGGCGCAGTCGGCACAAGTACTGTTGACTGTCACACTGCATGAAATTGAGGAGGGTGATGGTAAAAAAATCAGACTTGAGCATCAGAACATGGGGCATCACTATGTGAGTAAAATTGCCTTTCAGGTCTGGGAGAGAGATATTTTACTGTTTCAATCTGATACTTCACCACTGACACAGATGGCTACCGTGGCTGGCTATAGTAACCGTTGGGTAGAGGGGCAGCGCTGGCGGGTATTTAAACTGGAAGGCACAGGCAATCTTTATAGTGTACAGGTGGGGCAGCTGCATGAGGTTCGTGATGAGCTGATGAATGAGATTATTTTAATCATGAGCCTGCCCGTATTTATCGCCCTGCCACTGTTGGCTCTGCTTTTCTGGTGGGGAATTAGCCGTGGTTTACGACCACTGCAGCGTGTTGCTGATGAGGTTGGGCAGCGCTCCGCCCATGAGATGAGTCCGTTACCGGATGATGGCATCCCCATTGAAGTCCTGCCACTCACCCGTGCCCTGAATATATTGCTGCAGCAGTTACGCAATACATTTGATCGGGAGCGACGCTTCACTGCTGATGCTGCCCATGAATTACGTACGCCGCTGGCGAGTATTAAAACACAGGCGCAGGTAGCCCAGCGCGCTACCGTTGATGGTGAGAGACAGCAGGCACTTAAGCAGATTGGTGTGGGCGTTGATCGCGCCACCCATCTTGTTGAGCAGCTCTTAACATTGGCCAGGCTTGACCCGGCCGCTGCCGCCAATGAGTTTGTGCCGGTAAATTTGTCGGTGCTGTTGGCTAATGTCATTGCCGATGTTGCACCGTTGGCACATGCAAAAAATATTGATATCGGTATGGTGGAGGGGCAGGGATGTATGCTCTCTGGCAATGGCAGTGCATTGGCAGTTTTAATACGTAACTTACTTGATAACGCAATCCGTTATACGCCTGTTGATGGCACGATTGACGCGATGGTTGTGAATGGTGATGATCGACTTGTCCTTACTGTGAGTGACAACGGTCCAGGCATAGTGGAAGAGCAGCGAGAGCGGGTGCTGGAGCGTTTTTATCGTGTGGGCACAGAAGGGGCAGCACCTGGTTGTGGGCTTGGGTTATCTATTGTTAAACGCATTGCTGAACTGCATAACGCAACAATTCTGTTGGATAAGCCTGACAGTGGGTCCGGTTTGCGGGTGACTATCACTTTTTTTAAGCACGGAGCACCTTGAGAAATGTGATTATCTGGTCTGTTGCCCCGCTGAATAATTTTCTCTTGACACGTAAGTCGATTGCAAGCATTGTAATCGACATGAGTAACTTTAAACACAATCTGCAAATACGAGTGATGCGTCTACGCCCCTGGCTGAAGAGACCTGTCTGCGTATTTTGGAGTGTGACTTAGCGATTAGCTAATCTTAAATAGAAATCCCCAAAAGGCCGCAGATCTCAAAATCTGCGGCCTTTTTTATTGTCTGTTAAAAGGAAAACAACATGTCAGTTCCAGCGGCATATTTGGGCATTATTTTGATTTGGGCCACGACACCATTGGCGATTAAGTGGAGCAGTTATTCTGTCGGTTTTGTTTTTGGTGTGAGTGCGCGAATGGTGCTGGCTACTGTTATCTGTCTGTTAGCGATTATTGTTTTTCGAATCCCGTTTCTCTGGAACAGCAAAACACGACCGAGCTATTTTGCAGCGGCATTAAGTATTTATGGGGCTATGATGGCGGTCTATTGGGGGGCGCAATATATCAGTTCTGGCCTGGTATCGGTGGTCTATGGGTTGTTACCACTGGTGACAACAGTACTGGCAGCAGTGATGTTGCGGGGTAAGCTTGTACAGCCTGACAAATTGATCGGTGTGGCGTTGGGTATGGCGGGGCTGGTGGTGATATTTGAGCCACAGGATGGGGTTAATACAGCAACGTTAATGGGTGTGATGGGTGTATTAATCTCTGTCTTTTTGCAGAGCATGAGCATGCTCTGGTTAAAACGGATGGCTGCGGATGTGGCACCCCTAGCATTAACGGGGGGAGGACTATTGATAGCACTGCCATTTTATCTGCTGACCTGGTGGGTAGTGGATGGTGATCTACATCTTGATATGCCACTACGTAATGGTATGGCGATTATGTATCTAAGCATTGTTGCTACGGTTATTGGTTTTGCGTTTTTCTATTATGTGCTGAAACGGTTGCCAGCAGATGCTATCGCCATCATTACATTAATTACCCCGGTGCTGGCACTGATGCTTGGCAATCTATTTAACGGTGAACCGATTACTCTTCATGTGATGGCAGGTGCAGGGTTGATTTTGACAGGATTGGCCCTGCATTACTGGGGTGCTCGGTTGTGGGTTTTATTGAGTAAGGCGGGTAGTTGATATTGGCTAATACTCATTATTAGTGTGCGATTTTTTTATAGCTGGGGTGATGAAGTGTTTGATTGCCTGTTGGTATGAGTATTTATTACAGCTCCATGTCGATGAGTGTTTTAGCAATGCCATCACTTATTGTATCGATACTCTCGTAATTGATTCTGTCGGGGGTATCTTTGGCGGAGCGATAAAAAGGGTAACGGTAGCGTGAGGTGTCGGTCACCATAAAGGCTTTGTAGCCGTTGAGCCAGAAGGGAGTCTGGTCGCTGCTGGCAATGCAGGAAAATAGCTGCGGTGCACTGACCTGCTTACATGGAAAGACGGTGTGTTGACAAAACAGCTTGCTGAAGTGCCGTGCGACCCCGCGCGAACGCAGGTTGGATAGTGTGGCAACAAAGTCGCCGCGGTGGGGGCAAAACAGGCTGAAGGGCATGGGTGCAAGCTGGCTTGCTGGTTTGTCGCTGTAGTAACCGAGGGAGTCAAGAATGATGGCAGCACGAATGTTGTCGCCCCGCTGTCGTGCATGGTGTGCATATACCCAGCTACCCATCTCCTCTGTGCCAAAAAAAGGGGGGGCTTGATTGCTGAAGGCGACAAAACGGATGCTACATTTGGTTCTGTTCTGGATGATGGCGCGTGATATTTCCAGTAGAGCGGCAACGCCGCTGGCATTGTCATTGGCACCAGGGCAGTTTTTGGCACTGTCATAGTGGGCACCTATCAGAATGATTTTGCCTGGTTGGCTGGTGCCGATATGTGTGGCTTCCAGATTGCGGCACTCAACGCCTTGTGCCTGAAAATATTGGGGTCTTACCTCAAAACCCATGGCTTGCCACTGGTCGACGATATAGTCGGCTGCCCGTAATAATGCTTGTGGGTGCTGGGTATTGCGCTCACCAATATTGCCTGCCAGCATCGCCACATGTTTTTTAATGTATCCCTTTTTTATCTTCTGTTCCCTCATTTTGTCATTCCTTAACGTTTCTGGCTGTTGCCAAGGGGGTATCGTCCGTCCGTCTGATTTTCAATAGCTGCTGTGTTTAGGGTCTTTAGGGCGGATATTCTAAACCATGATGGGCAATGAGGTGATTTTTGATACCACTATGTGCCACTGATGCCGCAGTTATTTTTTGGGATGAGATTTTCTCAGTCCGATTTAAAGAAAACGCCGATTGGCCGATGTAGTGTCCGGGAAGGGGGGAGTTTTGAGTGTCGGGCCACTCCTGCTGGTCTGGATGGTATCTGGAACCAGCCGTCGTGCAGTCTATTTGCAGGGCGTGGTCTTCAATGGAGTGAGGGAACGCAGTGTATCTTGATTATTTTGGTCTGATGGTTGCGCCGTACCGGATTACCCCGGATACGGAGCTTTTCTATGCCGGCGGTGAGCGGGGTGCCATTCTGGATGCACTGGTATATGCCATTGTCAGTGGTGAAGCGATCACCAAAGTGGTAGGCGAGGTGGGCAGTGGCAAGACGATGTTGTGCCGCATGCTGGAACATAAGTTGCCAAAAACGGTGGAGATTGTCTATCTCGCCAATCCAAGTTTGGCCCCCGAAGATGTATTGCATGCCATTGCCTTTGAGATAGAGTTGCCGGTACGTGACGATGATAATCGCCTTAAGGTGATGAAGGCGTTGCAGGAGTATTTGCTGGCGCGTCACGCTAATAGCAGACAAGTTGTGGTGTTTGTCGAAGAGGCCCAAGGCATGCCTCTGGCAACTCTTGAAGAGATTCGCCTGCTCAGTAATCTGGAGACGCAACAACATAAGTTGTTGCAGGTGGTCCTGTTTGGCCAGCCAGAATTGGATGTCGGGCTGAGCGCTCCCCATGTGCGTCAGATCAAGGAGCGTATTACTAATAGTTTCTATCTGCCACCCTTAAAAAGGCGCGAGACGAGTGATTATCTGACATTTCGCCTCCACTTGGCCGGTTTTCGTGGGGCACCGGTATTCTCTTACTTTGCAACCCATCTGATAGCGCTCTACTCTGCTGGTTTAATGCGGCGTATTAATATTATTGCCGATAAAGCGATGTTGTCGGCGTATGCCACCGGCAGTCAGACAGTTAAATTGAAACATGTTATTTCGGCATTGCGTGATTGTGAGTTTATTAAAAGAGGTGTGTTGCTGCGACCGCTATTGGCAAGTATTGCCAGCGTATGTTTAGTGGTTGGCGTTAGCGCCTGGGCACAGTTTGAATCGAATATAACCGTTGCTGCTGTACCCGTAGTAGAAAATATAATTGATCAGCCATCGTCCGCCGCCACGCAACCAATAGTTTCTCATGTCGTGAATGCAATTAAGAACGAGCCCCCCCGTATTTTATTTGATGAGCGTATTGAGAAAAGTGAAGCGTGGCTGGCGAGTGCCGCACCCTCTCATTTAACTGTGCAGTTACTGCGTGGAACATCGCGTGAGATGGAGGCTTTTGAGCGTTTTTTACTTCAAACTGAAAAGGAAGGTCTGTTACCAAAGATGTTTGTTTATCGTACCTCAACTGATGCTGTTGAGGTGATTAACGTGGTGATGGGCGAATATTCAACGCTTAGTCAGGCTCGATCAGCGCTTGAGGCCTTGCCACAGAGCCTGGCTCGATATCAACCCTATTTAAGAAATGTAAAAAATGTTTTGGCTGAGGCTGGAGTCGTGACTGTGGCGACAGAAAGTAGATCTTAAGTATACGGATAGAATGAGTGGATGGATGCCTATATGATACGTTTAAAGGTGTTATTTAAAAGTACACTGATGATTTTTTTTGTCAGCGGTTGTGCTGTCACGAGCCAGCCACAAATATCGCCACTGCATCTGCAACCGGTAGCCGCATCTAAAAATAGTGATATTCCAGATGTGGTCGGCGCTGTGCCGCTGTTATCGCCACCACAGGCGCGCCCGAAGCAGGAAGTTTATACAGTGGTAGTAAATGCGGTTCCCGCCCGTGATCTGTTATTTACCCTTGCCCGTGATGCCGGTGTGAATATCGATATCCACCCAACCATTACTGGTGAAGTATCGCTTAATGCCATCCAGCAGACGTTGCCACAAATTCTTGATCGCATTGCCAAGCAGGTGTCGTTACGTTATCACCTGGATGGTAATACCTTGGTGCTTGAGCCAGATACAGCATACTGGCGTAATTATGCGGTCGATTATCTTAATATGGCGCGTGAAAGTACTAGCGAAGTGGGTGTTGCTACTGAAATATCCACGGCGGGTGGCAGTGTGTCTGGGGGCGGTTCTGGCGGTAGTGGTAATATTTCCAGCACACGGGTTAAAAACAGTTCGCTCAATAATTTTTGGGATGTGATCGAGAAAAATATAATTGCCATTATTAGTCAGAATAATGTAGTGAGTTCTGGTGCCAAGCCTGTTGTTGTTAATCCGGGGTCTGGCATCATGTCTGTTTTTGCAACTGATAGTCAGCAACAGCATGTGCAGAAATTTTTGGATCAGACATTAAACAGTGCATTACGTCAAGTATTGATTGAGATGACGATTGTTGAGGTTGAGCTGAATGATACCTATCAGGCGGGTGTTGATTGGCAACAGCTGACCAGTGCTGGTGGCATATCGGCGATATCAAACATGGTGGGCTCATCGCTGTCGACACCACCTGTTTTTTCGCTTAACTACCAGAACAGCACCGCTTCTGGCCGTTCTTATGCCACAACCCTCAAGATGCTTGAGACGTTTGGTGATGTGAAGGTTCTATCCAGCCCGAAGGTGATGGCGCTTAACAACCAAACTGCTCTGCTTAAGGTGGTTGACGAAAAAGTTTATTTTACCGTTGAGCTGGAGACGATTGCAGCAACAGCCACAACCCCCGTCCAGAATAATTACACAAGTAAGATACATACTGTTCCCGTGGGACTAGTCATGAGTGTGACACCACAAATTAATGACGCTGACAGCATTACGCTGAATATTCGACCAACGATATCGAGAATCACGGGGTATACCGTTGATCCTGCACCTCGTTTGATTAATGCCTCTTTTGATAATCTGGTTCCTGAGATTCAAGTGCGAGAAATGGAGTCATTGCTTCAGATTGCCAATAATCAGATGGTAGTCATGGGTGGCTTGATGCAGAACAAAACCAATGAGCGGAGTCAGGGGGTGCCACTGTTATCACGTCTGCCACTGATTGGTTCGCTTTTTAAGTATCGCGATAACGCCTATACAAAGTCTGAGCTAGTGATATTTTTGCAGCCAAAAGTTATCAAGGGTGCTGGTGCAGGCATTGATATGCAACCGTATAACAGCTATCTCGAGCAGAACAATAGGTACGGAGAACGCGCTGGTGGAGCGATAAAATGAGCCTGTTGATGGAAGCCCTGAAAAGAGCTGAACAGGCTAAATCACGGGGCAATAACCCGGTTTCATTTCCTGTTGAACAAAAGGTATTAACGCTATCTGAAAACACAGAACATCAAGGTCAGATCAAAGAGAGCCTGGAGCCAGTGATAACGGTTGGCCCGGTTTCTGAACCGATAGCAGCGGTTGAGTTGAGCTTTGCTATTGATAACGTTGAGCCAGTGATCGATAGAGAAGATACGAGTAAATTGTCATTGGCGAGAGATGCATCTGAATTGGCGGTGACGCCGGAACCAAAAGTAAGCGTAGTAGAAGTACCACCTATAACAGAAAAATTCGCAGTTGAAGTGGCAGATTTAAATGGTGGAAATAAAGATGTGACATCGGCACCCTCTGCAACGCCAGTGATGGCAGATCAGATGGCCGTAACACCATTGAAAACACACACTGATAGAGGTATCGCTGGTATTAATGCATCACCTGCTCGCCCACAGGTGCCGGTGATGATTGGTAATCCAAGATTTAATCGTAGTTATCTTTGGGCTGGATTATTACTCCTCTGTTTTGTGGCTGGACTCAGTTATTACTTTCAGGCCCTTAATAGTTTTGGTTCGATAAATACAGCAGTACTACCTGTTGTTAACGATGATAATGTACACATTGATGATGAAAATACTGAAGCTGTTGCCGATCTTACTGGCGGCGCAGCATCAACTTCGGTAGCTGAGATTGCGGTAATCTCAAATATACCTTTATCTGTAGTGAAAAAGATCGAACCCGCTGTGGCGGGTGTTTTTACGGAAAAAGCAGTTGCCAGCGACTCTGAACAGGTGCAGCAGCGCGACCAATCTCCAATGACCATTGGTTATAAAAAACAGAATGCCATTTTAAAAACTGAAGGTGACGTGGAAACCGTGGCACAGCCATCGTTACTACAGATTGATAAAGTGGTTGTGGCCGATCCACTTCAGGCGTTATTGCAATCAGCTTATAATGCATATGGAGCGGGTGACTTGGTTGCGGCATCAGATTTTTATCGCCAAATCCAGAGTCGTGAGGCAGATAATCGTGATGCGTTGTTGGGTTTGGCGGTAATTGCCCAGCATCAAGGAAAATCCGATAGTGCAGGTAGTTTTTACGCACGACTGTTGGTATTGAATCCGAAAGATAGCGTTGCTGCCGCTGGCATGGTGTCACTGAATAATGGCAGCGTGACCACTCAGGGGATTAGCCGTTTGAAACTACTGTTGCAGGAAGAGCCAGCAGCAGCGCATCTGCACTTCTTCCTGGCGAATGAGTATGCGGCACAGTCACGTTGGCCAGAGGCACAACAGTCCTATTTCCAGGCATATCACTATGCCCCGGCACAGGCGGACTATGCTTTTAATCTGGCGGTGAGTCTTGAAAAATTGGGGCAATCACAAGTAGCGTTGGAATACTATCGGCGTGCATTGATCGCTGCTGATAAAAGTACGCCATCATTTGATACACAGCGGCTGATTCAACGTATCGATACGTTGACGGCGAGGCAATAAAATATGGCTGCCGTGCGTTTAGGGGATCTGCTGATTGAGAAAGGGTTAATTACCCAAGATCAGTTACGCATCGCGTTAATGGAGCAGAAGCGTCAAAATCAGCCATTGGGCAAGATTCTGGTTAAAATTGGCTTTATCAGTGAGTCGATGATGCGCGATGCTCTAGGCGATCAGTTGGGGCAGGAGAGTGTAGACCTGACCAAGGTGGTGCCTGATCGTGAAGCGATTAAAATTATCCCTATGGATCACGCCCGTCGTTATCGCTTGTTACCCATAACATTTGATCCTGAAAAAAATGTGCTGACAGTGGCAATGGCTGACACCTTTAACGTGGTGGCGCTTGATCAAACAGTTGCACTGATCGGCGAGTTGATTGATATCAGGCCGATGTTGGCATCGGAGAGTGAGATTGAGACCGCTATTGATCAGTTCTATGGTCATGAGCTTTCAGTTGACGGTATTTTGAATGAGCTTGATACCGGTGTCATTGATTACAAAAGTCTACGCGCTGATACCGATGAATATAGCCAGCCGTTGGTACGACTGGTCAATGCAATGTTGATGGATGCGGTGAAACATGGCGCTTCCGATATTCACTTCGAACCGGAAGAGGGGTTCCTGCGGGTCAGGTACCGCATCGACGGGGTGTTGATCCAGGTGCAGACGCTGCACAAAAACTACTGGTCGGGCATCGCCGTACGGCTCAAGGTCATCTCCGGCATGGATATCGCCGAGACCCGCGCGCCGCAGGATGGCCGCATCTCGCTCAATCTGGCAGGCAAGGCGGTCGATTTCCGTGTCGCCTCACAACCCACCACCCACGGTGAAAACATTGTCCTGCGCGTGCTCGACCGCGAGAAGGGGATCGTGGCGCTCGACAAGCTGGGGCTCACCGACGACACCCTGATCCTGCTGCGGCTGATGATGGCGCGTCCCGAAGGTATCATCATGGTGACGGGGCCGACCGGCAGCGGCAAGACCACCACGCTCTACTCCATGCTCAACTCCATGAACAGCGAGTCGGTCAACATCATGACCCTCGAAGACCCGGTTGAATATCCGATGGCGATGATCCGCCAGACGGCGGTCAACGAGGCGGTCAAACTCGATTTTGCCAACGGTATCCGTTCGATGATGCGGCAGGACCCGGACATCATCCTGGTGGGCGAGATCCGCGACGAGGATACCGCCACCATGGCCTTTCGTGCCGCCATGACCGGCCATCAGGTCTTCACTACGCTGCACACCAACTCGGCGCTCGGCTCTATCCCCCGGCTGCTCGACATCGGCGTCAAACCCGACATCATGGCCGGCAACATCATTGGCGTGGTGGCCCAGCGGCTGATACGGCGGCTCTGCCCGCACTGCAAACAGCCCAAGGAGCCTGACGAGATCGAACGGCTGCTGCTTGGCATTGGCGCGGATGAATCGGCCACGCTGTTCCTGCCGGTCGGTTGTCCGAAGTGCAATCTCCGTGGTTACAAGGGGCGGCTGAGCCTGATGGAGGTGCTGAAGATGGACAAGATGCTGGATGAGCTGATCTCGCGCCGCGCCTCGATTCGTGAACTGCATGAGATGGCGCTGTCGAAGGGGTTCCGGCCGCTGGCCGAAGATGGTATCCGCTATGTGCTCAACGGCGTCACCAGTCTTGATGAGGTCAGCCGTGTTGTCGATCTGACCGACCGGGTGATGTGATGGCGGCATTTCTCTATCGGGCGATCAATGAAGCGGGCAAGGTGACCAAGGGGCGGCTCGACGCCGTCAACGAGACCGATCTTGAACACCGCCTGGCGATCATGAAGCTCGATCTGCTGAGCGTCAAAGAGGTGCGTACCAGCAGCTCCCTCTTCAGCAAAGGCAAAATTTCACGTAAAGATCTGATCGGTTTCTGTTTCCACATGGAACAGATGACACGGGTCGGGGTGCCGATCGTCGAGGCGCTGACGGATCTGCGCGACAGCATCGACAACCCCCAGTTTCGCGAAATCCTCTCCGCCATGGTCGCCTCGATTCAGGGCGGCAAGACCTTCTCCGGGTCCATGGAGGAGTTTCCGCGCGCCTTCGACGAGGTCTTTGTCAATCTGGTGCGGGTCGGTGAACACAGCGGCGAACTGAACAAGGTGCTGCTCAACCTTACCGAGACACTGAAGTGGCAGGATGAGCTGGCCTCGCAGACCAAAAAGGTGGTGATGTACCCCCTCTTTGTCGGCACCGTGGTGATGGCGGTGATCTTCTTTTTGATGATCTACCTGGTGCCGCAGATGGTTGGTTTTATCCAGAACATGGGCCATGAGATCCCGATGCATACACGGGTGCTGATCATGGTCTCAGGCTTCTTCACCCAATTCTGGTATCTGGTGCTCTTCACCCCGCCGACGCTCTTTTTTGGCATCAGCTATCTGGCCAGAACCAAACCGGCGGTGCGTTACCGGATCGACGGCATCAAGCTGCGTCTCTGGCTGGTGGGGCCGATCCTGCGCAAGATTATTCTCAGCCGCTTCGCCAGTTATTTCGCCCTGCTCTACGCCTCGGGCGTGACCGTACTGGATGGCATGAAAATCAGTGAAGATATTGTCGGCAACAAGGTGGTCGCCGCAGCCTTGCGGCAGGCGCGCCAGCAGATTGCCGATGGTAAAAACATGAGCGAGAGTTTCTCCAACGTCGGTCTGTTTCCGCCACTGGTGCTGCGCATGATCAAGATTGGCGAGAGCACCGGCGGGCTCGATACGGCGCTGCTGAATGTCAGTTATTTCTATAATCGTGATGTCAAAGACGCCATCGAAAAGCTGCAAACCATGATTGAACCGATGATGACGGTGGTGCTGGGGTTGATCCTGGGGTGGGTCATGCTCTCCGTGCTGGGACCGATATACGACATCATCAGCAAGATAAAGATGTGACATGGCCGTCGAACGAATCTTCTACGTAACCGCAACAGAACTCAGCGTCCTCCATTGCGCCAGTGGAGCGGTGTTGCCGCTCGCCAGGTTTGAACTCAACGACGAAGGGGTGGCGGCCTTTTCTGACTACATCATGGCGGATGCCGACCACGCCAGCGCGGTGCTGGTGGATGTGATCGAAGAGGAGTTTCGCATCGAAAATGTGCCCCACGCCAGGGGGGCGGATCGTCACCGTCTGCTGGACAGAAAGGCCGCCGCTCTGTTTCGCGGTCTGGACTTCAGGAGCGCCCAGGTGATCGGGCGTGAGTCCGGCGGGCGGCGTGATGATCAGGTGCTCTTTTCGGCCATCAACAAACCTGAGGTGCTGGAGCGTTGGCTCAAGGCGCTGCGTCTGGCCAAGGTGCCACTCACCGGCGTCTATTCGGTGTCGATGTTGGGCGCGTCGCTGATCAATAAACAGAGGCTCAAACATGACAATACCCTGCTCCTCACCATTCAGAACGGCCGTCTGTTACGGCAGAGTTTTTTCAGCAACGGCAAACTCAAACTCAGTCGTCTGACACCGTTGACCGCGACCGACGCGGCGGGGTTTGTGAGTGGCGTGGTCAATGAAGTTGATCGCATGAAACGTTATCTCGGTCGCTTGCAGCTGCTCAACTTCAAGCAGCCGATTGAGGTCTACCTGCTGAGTGGCGGCGAGCAGTTGCAACACATGCAACAGGGGTGCCGTAATGAGCCGCAGCTCAATTACCATTTTCTCGATCTCAACCAGATCGCTGCCGGGGTGGGGTTGAAGCAGCCACCGGCGGCGGAGGCGTGCGAGAAATATTTCGCCCATCTGTTGAGCCGCAAACTCCCCGACGCCAACTATGTTCAGCCCGGTGAGCAGCGCTACTACCTCCAGTACCGCATGCGGCGCTGGGTGGTGGCGGCCAGCATTCTGCTGGTATCGGCATCGCTGTTGTGGAGTGTGGCGGATATTCATGCCGGCCAGGATCTCGCCAGCAAGGCGGAGCGGATTGCCGCAGAGACCGCGCAGATGCAGAGCGAATATGAGATGGCGCTGGCGAACATGCCAGCGGTCGATTATCCACCCCGTGTCATGCGCGCCACGGTTGAGGCCAACCAGCAGCTGGCCGGGCATAAACCAAAATCGCTGGCTGTTCTGGCGATGATCGGTGCAAGCCTGGCGGCATATCCAAACATTGAGCTTGACCAGCTCCGTTGGGGACTGTTTCAGGAGGCGGGCGCAGTGGATGAAAACGGCGTGGCGCTGGTGGCCGATGGCATAACGGAGTCGGTCACCATCAAGGCGCACCTGAAGGCGTTCCCCGCCAACTACCAGGCGGCCTTCAAACAGGTTGAGGCGTTGATGGCGACGCTCAAACAGAACCCCGCTATCGCCACGGTGGCGGCAGTTGGCCTGCCGCTGAATACCGACCCAGCATCGCTGCTGGTGGGTGAGTCACGCCACAACGACGAAACCCCGCAGGCCAGTTTTGAACTGGCGATCAAATTGAAGGGGGCCGTCCATGAGATTTAGCCCCGACTGGCGCTATCTGCGTCCGGCGCTGCTGGTGCTGGCGATGGCGCTGTTGTTTGCTGTAGCGCTGAAGCTGATCGGTTACAGCTATCTGGGCCAGATGACGCAGTTGCATGAACAGAAAAATGGCGAACATAGCGAGGCCCAGGCCAAGCTCACCACCCTGCGTGAAGATGGGCAGATCATCACCGACTACCGTGAACGGTTTTCCACGCTGGCGCGTGCGGGGCTGTTTGATGCCAAAAAACGCGTCGAGTGGGTCGATGCGGTGAATGGCGCCCGGCGCGCGATGAAACTGCCGCTGGTGCGTTACCAGATCTCGCCGCAATCGATTTTTCAGCCGGGCTATCTGCCGGTGGATGAACATGTCAGTGTCATGTCGAGCAACGTCAAGCTTGAGGCTGGCCTGTTGCATGAGGGGGATCTCGTCGATCTGTTCGCCTGGATGGAGCGTTATGTGCCGGGGCAGCTGCATCTGTCGCAGTGCGAGATGAGCCGCACGGAACAGTATTTCGGTTATTACGTTGATCGACCAAATCTGAATGTGGTCTGCGATCTGAACTGGTTGACGATGGCGCCACAACCGCATGAGGCCGCCCATGGTGGTTAGGATGCGACGGATAAGCACGGTGTTGTTGCTGGCGCTGAGCGGACTCTGTCAGGCGCAAACGGCCGCGCCGGAGCTGGGGAGTCTCTTTACCAATACCACTGAACGACAAACATTGAGTCGTATGCGCAGTGAAAATCTGCTCCAGGTCGATGTCTCATCGCCGTCGCCGTCGCCGTCGCCGTCGTTGCCGTTGTCGGCGACACCAGCAGCGCCCTCTGAAAAACGGTCACAATCGATTGTGATTAACGGTCTGGTTCAGCATGGCAACCGTGACGGAGTGGTCTGGATCAACGGCGAGCGGGTGGATGGCGCCAGCGGCCCGGACGAGGTGCGTGTCTACTCCAGCACTGGCCGTGACGGCAAGGTGGTTGTCGGAGTGATGAACCGTCGTGCGGTCGCACTAAAACCGGGCCAGCGATTACAGGTTGATAATGGCAAGGTCGAAGAGAGTTATGAGGCGGATGTAAAAAATGTTGAGGCGACGGTAGTCGAGCCATGAGGCCAGCGGTGCAGAACAGAAATAGAGAGCAGGGCTTCACACTCGCCGAGATGGCGGTGGTGGTGGTGATTGCCGGTATTTTGCTGGTGGCGGGCGTCAAGGTGCTCACCGCCCAGATGGACAGCGCCTCCTACAGTGCAACGCGGACAAAACAGGAGATGATCAAACAGGCGTTGATCACCTACCTCGGCAACAACCGGCGTCTGCCCTGCCCGGATACCCGCAACGGCAACGGCCCGGGTGCACTTACATTCACCACGGCAGCACCGCCCGATGGCATCGAAAACCGGGCCACGGCCGGTAATGTGACAACAATCTGCGCCGCGACTTTTGGAGTTATTCCTTATGCAACGTTGGGATTGGCGCGCGAGGTGGCGGTGGATGGCTGGGGCAATCTCTTTGCCTATCACCTTTCCACCGCACCAAACAATTGGGCGCTGACGGCCAACTTTGCGGATACCAACAGCGGGGCGATCACGATTAGTGAGCGCAATGGTGCCGGAGCGGTTGCGCTGCTGATCTCAACGGTCGTTGTAAATATTGTTTCATATGGCAAAAATGGCAATGGCGCATTTACCATCAAAGGCACACGTGCGGTCTTGCCGGTGGCGGCCACCAACCCGGATGAACGCGAAAATAGCGATGGCAATACAACCTATTTCAAGCGTGAATACAGCGACAATACGGCGATAGCGGGTGGGTCGTTTGATGACCTAGTGATGTTTGTCACGACGGCGGATCTGATAACGCCGTTGCGGCGTGATGGAACCTTGCAGAGCATGAGTGCAACAGTGGTGCAGCAACAGGAGAGTATCAAAAACGCCATAGTCGGTTTTATGATGGGGGTGGGGTGCAACATGCCCGCAAACATCACAACGGCACTTGGATTGTCGGTTAGCAGTATCACCGACCCTTGGGGCACGATTATTAGTTTTCCAGGCGCGGGGGCGATTACAACATTGACCGCCACTGATGCCAGTCTGGTGCCGCTTGGCACGGCGGCATCCACGGCATTTACACTTACCTCCTATGGCCCCGATCGCGTCGTTGGTGGCACAGATAACATCGTGCTGACCCAAACCGTGGGGCAGTTGCGCGGTCTGCTGGGGAATGCTTATGCGATACGTTGCCCATGATTAACAATGAGATGAAAGGGACCTCCACTCAATGTAACTATCTAAATCCGCAACAGCGCGGTTTCTCGCTGGTCGAGATGGCAGTGGTGCTGGTCATCATCGGGCTGCTGATCGGCGGCGTCATGCAGGGGCAGTCGCTGATTCGTGCCGCCAAGGTGCGGGATATTATCACCACGGCGGCTGATCTCACCACGGCAGCGGCCGCGTTCAAAGGGCGTTATGGTGTGCTGCCGGGCGATGCGCCAACGGCAACCACCGAGATTCAGGGGGCGACCGGCAACGGCAATGGTGATGGGCTGATCAGCACGGCCGAGTCGGCCAATGTGCCCAACCATCTGTTTGCAGCAGGGTTTATCAAAGGCGGGGCGATAGCGCCTATCAGGACCACCTACGGCTCCGTCTGGCTGGTGCAGCGGAGCGTGGCGATAGCGGCAGGTTCCCCCTGTGGCGTGGCCGTCAATAACACTGCCCCTGCCGCGCCGGTCAACAACTTGGTGGTATTTAGCAATCTTCCTGGCGACGCCGCTGCAGAGATCGATGGCAAGCTGGATGATGGTCTGTTCAACGCCGGTTCCATCCGTGGTTCGGTCGCCTACAGCAACGCTATCGTGCAATGTCTGGCGCTGCCACTTTAGGCCTTTGATGGCCTGTTTTTCTAAAGTTCTTTTATTTCGCACCGATTAACTATGCAGAGCAATGTGGGTGGTCACGTTGAGAGAAAATATTATTGGGTGATGACACAGACTTCAGTATCCCTGAAGCACCCCTTACCAGAAGGAAGATAGTGATGAGACAGAGACAAAAGGGATTTACATTGATCGAGATTGCCATCGTGCTGGTGATTATCGGACTGATCTTGGGTGGGGTGCTGAAGGGACAGGAGATGATCACTAGCAGCAAGACCAAAAATGTGGTCAAGGACATGGATGGTATATCGGCTGCGGTCAATACGTACATCGACAGATACCGTCGCGTGCCGGGTGACGACGGGGTGCTCGCAACATTGCAGGCCCGTGGCGGCAGCTGGGCCACCATTACTGCTGCTGGTGATAATAACGGCGTACTGGCGATCACTGCGGCACAGACCTTCACTGGCGCCGGCGGCGAGCCTGTTGCCTTCTGGCAACACCTGAAGGCCGCTGGCCTGATTGTTGGCAATGTGCCTGATATTGGCGCTGCGGCACTGCCGCGCAACGCCTTTGGCGGTCTGGTGGGGGTGACTGCGACGGGCGTAACCGGCATGATCGGCAATGCGGTGTGTATGAGCCAGATGCCCGGCAAGGGGGCCATGGCTGTTGATACGCAGCTCGATGATGGCGTGCCCAACAGCGGCGCTGTCCGTGCGACCACGGCCGTCGCTGGGCAGAATACCCCCCCGGCGGCGGCGGCAGCCGCCTACAGCGAAGCTGCCGTTTATAGCGTTTGCCGCAATCTCTGACACTGAAGTATCAAGAGTGCCGCTTCACACAAGGCCCGCATCACGCGGGCCTTGTCATTATTAATGTGGCGTCTGAATAGGAGAGCCATAAAGGTGCCGCACACTTTTTCTGAAAAGACGACGTGCCTGCCTTGGCCAGAGGCAGGCGTGGCAAATCAAACGTTAACCGCTGCTATTTTCTTTTGGCGTGTCAGTTGCCGCTCTGGGAGTAACAGGTTCAGGAGTCATGCCTGATATAATGCCCGACCTTTCGCCCTCCAGACCAATACCACCGTGCAAGAGTCACTGAAAAAATTGAATGGCCAGATCGACCTCTGCATGCAGGCCGATCGTCACCGCTTGCGCCAGCGGCTGCAACGGCTGCGTGACAAGGGTACACCAGAACAGCTTGAGGCTGTGGGTGTTGATATCGCTGCCTCGGCCCAGCGGCTGGCGCAACGCCGTGCCAATCTGCCCACGCCTACCTATCCCGAAGAGCTGCCCGTCAGTGAGCGGCGTGAAGAGATTGCTGATGCTATTCGTAAACATCAGGTAGTGATCGTGGCAGGTGAGACGGGGTCTGGAAAAACGACTCAATTACCTAAGATATGTTTGGAGATGGGGCGAGGTGTGGCCGGGATGATTGGTCATACCCAGCCACGGCGTATTGCTGCACGCAGTGTGGCAACACGCATTGCATCTGAACTTCAAAGTGAGATTGGGCGTCATGTTGGTTATAAAGTACGTTTTAGCGACCATACTCGTCCCGAAAGTTATATAAAGCTGATGACTGATGGCATTTTGTTGGCCGAAAGTCAGGGTGATCGCTTTCTTAATCAGTACGACACATTGATTATTGATGAGGCACATGAGCGTAGTCTCAATATCGATTTCCTGCTGGGCTACCTGAAACAGCTCTTGCCTCAACGTCCTGACCTGAAAATTATTATTACCTCGGCAACTATTGATACGGAACGTTTTTCACAACACTTTGATGGAGCGCCTGTCATTACTGTAAAGGGGCGTACATACCCTGTTGAGGTGCGTTATCGTCCGCTACAGAGTGACGATGAAGATGAGCAGGTTCGCGATGTGCAGCGAGGTATTCTTGATGCAGTGGATGAGCTGGCCCGACATGGTCAAGGCGATATCCTGATTTTTTTGCCTGGTGAGCGTGAGATCCGTGAGACCGCAGAGAGTCTTCGCAAACATCATCCCCCCCATACTGAAATTGTGCCGCTGTTCTCCCGTTTGAGTGCAACTGATCAGAATAAAATTTTTCAGCCACATAAAGGACGACGTATTGTACTTTCAACTAATGTTGCTGAGACGTCATTGACGGTTCCTGGTATTCGTTATGTGGTTGATCCTGGTATGGCGCGTATTAGCCGCTATAGCCATCGTACTAAAGTTCAGCGGCTACCGATTGAAAAAATATCTCAGGCATCCGCCAATCAACGTGCGGGGCGTTGTGGGCGTACTGGTCCGGGCCTCTGTATTCGGCTTTATGGTGAGGATGATTTTATGTCCAGATCGGAATTTACTGATCCGGAGATAAAGCGTAGCAATCTTGCTTCAGTCATTTTACAAATGAAATCATTAAAGCTAGGTGATATTGAACAGTTTCCATTTGTGGACGCCCCTGATAATAGTATGGTCAGAGATGGTTATAGACTGCTTGAAGAGTTAGGGGCGATTGATTCGCGTTTTATTCTGACAGAAACAGGGCGTCAGTTAGCGCGTCTGCCGCTGGATCCACGTATTGCTCGTATGGTGTTGGCGGCAAGAGATGAGTTCGCTCTGAATGAAGTGATGATTATTGCCAGCGCGTTGAGTGTTCAAGAAGCGCGTGAGCGACCGCATGGAAAACAACAACATGCGGATGAGAAGCATAAAATTTTTTCTGATGAACGCTCCGACTTTTTTGCTTATCTTAATCTCTGGCGTATATATCATGAGCAGGATCAGCACCTGAGCAGTAATAAAATGAGACAATGGTGTCGTGAAAATTTTGTCTCTTATTTACGTATGCGTGAATGGCACGATGTACATGCCCAATTAAATAGTGTGATTAAAGAGATGGGGTGGCGAGGTAGTGACCAACCCGCTGAATATGATCAGATACACCGATCATTACTGGCGGGTTTGTTAGGCAATATTGCTACAAAAGGTGAGGCCCAGGAGTATAACGGTGCCCGCTCAATAAAATTGCATATTTTTCCTGGATCTACCCTAGTTAAAAAAAAGCCACGCTGGTTGATGGCGGCAGAGTTGGTGGAGACGCAGCGTATGTATGCGCGTACGGCAGCCAGCATAGAGCCGGAGTGGATAGAACGTGTTGCGGGTGATCTCTGTCGTAGAAGCTATTTTGATCCGCATTGGGAAAAGCGTACGGCAGCAGTGGTTGCTTATGAGCGGCTAACACTTTATGGATTGATTATTAATCCAAAGCGTAAAACTCATTATGGAAAAATTGATCCAATAGAATCTCGAAATCTATTTATTCGCGGTGCGCTGGTGGTTGGGGATTTTAATACCCGTGCCCCTTTTTTTAAACACAATGCCGATTTGATTTTAGAGATTGAGGCGCTGGAGGCAAAATCACGTCGTCGTGATCTACTAGTGGATGAGAATGTGTTATTTGATTTTTATGATGAAATCATTCCAGAGGATGTTTTTGATGGACGCCGTTTTGAAAGTTGGCGTAAACAGGTAGAACAGAAGCAGCCAAAACTTCTCTATCTGACACAAGAGTATTTGATGCGAAACAACTCCAGTGGTGTGACGGAGGTGCAGTTTCCAGATGTCTTGATGATCGATGGTATGGTGCTTCATCTTGGTTATCATTTTGAACCGGGCAGTGATGATGATGGTGTGACGGTGACAATTCCATTGCCTGCCCTTAACTTGTTTAAGCCACAACGTTTTGAGTGGCTGGTGCCTGGGCTATTGCATGAAAAAATATGTCAGATAATAAAATCACTGCCTAAGCAGATACGGCGTAACTTTGTTCCGGTACCTAACTTTGCTGATGCCTGTTTGCAGTCGATAAAAATTGGTGATGATCCTTTGTTAGATTCGTTGCAACAACACCTCTTACGAATGACCGGCATTAAGGTTAATAGGGATGATTGGGATATCGCTAAACTTTCACCGCATATGTTAATGCGCTTTAATGTGGTTGACGAAAAGGGTGCTTCTCTTTCCACGGGGCGTGATCTGTTGCGGTTACAAAACCAATGGCGGGATAGGGCTCAGCAGAGTTTTTCGGCTGTTCCATCCTGGCATGGTGAGCGTAAAGACGTGGTTCAGTGGGATTTTGGTGAGTTACCGGAATGTGTTGAATTTGTGCGCAATAGTACACAGATGCGGGGGTACCCAGCATTGGTCGATGCTACGGAATCTGTTGCGATTCAATTGTGTGATACAGAGAGAGAGGCCCTGCGTCTTAGTCGCATTGCGTTGCGTCGTCTGATTGGCTTTGCCGCTGCCGATAAAATTAAATACCTGCATAAGCAGTTGCCAGATTTTAAACAGATGGCGCTTTATTATGCCACCATTGGCCATAGTGACGAGTTGCAACAGGATCTTGTTGATACCATTATTGATCAGGCATTTCTGGGGTCTAGTGCACTACCACGCACTGCTCAGGAGTTTGATCGCTGTATAAATGAAGGAAGGCAGAAAATACTGCTGGTTGCCAGTGAACTCTGCACGATGGTGCATGAGACGTTGGTGCAGCACCATCAGCTTGCCAAACGGCTTAAGGGAAATCTGCCGCCTACCTGGTTGCATGTGGTGTCAGATATTAATGGGCAGCTCAGTCAGCTCATCTATAGTCGTTTTATCAATCAGACTTCAGCAGAGTGGTTGAAGGAGTATCCGCGTTATTTCAAGGCAATCAATGTGCGGTTGGACAAGTTAGCAGGCAGTGAAGCGCGTGATAAACAGAATACTCTTGAGCTTAAACCGTTATGGCAGTTCTACATGGATCGGAAAAAACGACATGAAGAGCAAGGTATAGTTGATGCGGAACTCGATACTTATCGTTGGATGGTCGAAGAGTTACGTGTTTCACTTTTTGCCCAAGAGCTGAAAACAAAAATGCCTGTTTCAGTTAAGCGTGTAAAAAATCAGATGGAGCTTGTGATTTAGGGCTTGTATGTTTTTTGATGGATGTCTTTTAAAAACAGTTGTTTAATGGATGATGTAAAGTTGTCCACTAATAGATAATAAGGAGTTGATAAAATGGGTGAGCCTGTGCGCCTCTCAAAGCGGTTGATTGAACTGATTCATTGTTCCCGCAGCGAGGCTGACCAATATATTCAGGGTGGTTGGGTGTTGGTGGATGGTGAGGTGGTGGAGCAGCCGCAGTTTAAAGTGGATGAGCAGTGTGTTGAGCTGCATCCTGAAGCGGTATTGGTGCCGGTTGAGCCGACAACGATATTGCTGCATTTGCCGGCCAAGTTTGACGTGAAAGATCCTGCTGCGCCACTTAAATTAATTACGCCTGACAGTCGCTCTGAAAATGACAGTTCTGGCATTCGCCTGCTTGGACGTCATTTTTCTCATCTGATGCCGACGATGCCGCTTGAAGTGGGGGCGACAGGGTTGCTGGTGTTTACTCAGGATCATCGTGTGGTTAAACGATTGGTGGATGATGCTGCAAAAAATGAGCAGGAGTATCATGTTGAGGTGGAGGGGATGATCGCTGATGATGGGCTTGATAAACTCAACCGTGCTATGAAATTAAACGGTTGGCCGTTATCGCTTGCTAAGGTCAGTTGGCAGAATGAGCACTGTTTACGGTTTGCATTAAAAAATATGCGCGTTGGGCAGTTTGACTTTATGTGTCAGAGCGTTGGGTTAAAGGTGGTAGGCATGAAACGAATTCGTATCGGGCGTGTGCCCATGTCGTTGCAGCCAGGGCAATGGCGCTATTTGCCCCATGGTGTATTGTTTTGATAGAGGACAAAAATAATCAATATAGAGGGATGGTAAAATACTATGCCGGTCAGATTGATAAAGTGGCGATTGCTGAGTTGCCCAATTATGAAGATCATGGTCGGGATGTTGTATTGGTGGATGGTGAAAATATTCATCATGCGATAGCTGATCTACTTAAGCAACGGTATCTCGGTTTTGATACGGAGTCAAAGCCGGTGTTCCAAAAGGGTGCGACAGGCAGTGGTATCTCTATTATTCAGATAAGCTCAGTCAGTTGTTGTTATATATTTTTATTGAACAGCATTGCTGATAGCACTTTGTTGGGTGAGGTTGTAAATAATCAAAATATCATCAAGATTGGTGTAGGTCTTAAGGATGATCTTAGTAAGCTGCGCGGGCAGTGTAAGTTTCATCCGGTTGCTTTTGTTGATTTGGGGACTATTTTTAAAACATTTGGTCGTAGAAATAGCCTGGGATCAAAACAGCTGGTGGCTTTGGTATTACAAAAAAAATTGCGCAAAAGTAAAAGTGTTACCACTTCTAATTGGGCTGCGCCCACGCTGACACCCATGCAGATTGCGTATGCCAGTGATGATGCTTTCTCCAGTGTTGATGCGTATATCAAGTTGCGGGAGGTCTTTTTGCCTTATGTAGCACAGCTTGATAGAAGTGTGGTGCGACTGCTGGATTTGTAGTCTGTTAAACCTATATTTTTTATCGCTATCGAAGTGTTTACCAAAACAGTGACGCATATTTTTGGCTTTTAATTGGGCCGGTAAAGAATGCTGGGCTTGATGTTTTAGCCCAGCAGTTACCTCTACTCTCCTTCGTTGGCCTCTTGTTCGCGGCGGCGGCGTTCCATCTCTTCTTCTCTGGCGTTATCGATAACTTTCATGACGTCGTCGATATCAGCAGCAATGTTGTTTTCGGCAAAACAGCCAGTGAGTATGCTGTCAGGAGCCAGGCTGCCGCTTTCGTAGTGAGCCCATATCTCATTGGCGTAGGTGGTGGCGAGTAGCTCGGGGGCAAAGTTGCCAAAGTAGTTGCTCATGTTGTTGACATCACGCGTCAGCATCATTCTGGCGCTATTGTTGCCAGCGGCGTTGACGGCCTGGGGTAGGTCGATGATGACGGGGCCGGTGGGGTCGATGAGTACGTTAAATTCGGAAAGGTCTCCATGCACGAGACCGGCACAGAGCATGCGGACGATTTCGCGGATGAGGCGGTTGTGGTATTCAATCGCCAGTTCAGGAGTGAAGCTGACTTCGCTCAGACGTGGTGCGGCGTGGCCGTCGCCGTCGGTGATAAGTTCCATCAGTAGTACGCCGTCGATAAAACTGTAGGGTTGTGGTACCCGTACACCAGCGTCTGCAAGGCGGTATAGTGCGTCAACTTCGGCAGTGAGCCACGCCTCTTCGCTCTCTTTCTGGCCATAGCTGGTACGTTTTTGCATGGCACGAGCACGGCGGCTGTTGCGTACCGTTCTGCCTTCCTGGTACTGCACGGCCTGTTTGAAGCTGCGTTTATTGGCCTCTTTGTAGACTTTGGCGCAGCGGATGGTTTCGCCGCACCGAACGGTGTAGACCTGGGCCTCTTTACCACTTTTTAGTTGGCATATGATTTCGTCTATTAATCCATCTTCAAGAAGGGGTTGCAATCTCTTTGGAATTTTCATGTGGCCCTTTAGCGGTTGTTGTCTATTTTGTGGCAAATGGCGTTTTGTTTAACGCTGTTGCCTGATAAATTCGGCGGCGATAATGGCGAAGGCGACGGAGACGTTAAGGCTTTCGACCAAGCCGCTGCCCGGAATCTTTATATTAACATCGGCGAGCTTTTGAAGTGCTGGTGATACACCTGCCTGTTCTGCACCCATCACTAGCAGTGTCCGTTTGGGGAGTGTGCCACTGTATAACGAATCGCCCTGTGCGGCGGTGGTGAGCACTACAAAACCGAGTTTTTTCAGTTCATTGATGGCGCGCTGATGATCATTCACGGCGATCAGTTTGACATGTTCTGCCCCCCCTTCGGCCACGCGGCAGGCGGAGGCGGATAGTTTTGGCAGGCGGCCACTCTCGCCGAGCAGGTATTGGATACCTAGGTGGGCACAGGTGCGGACTATAGCGCCTAAATTGTGTGGGTTTTCAACGCCATCAAGATAGCTGATCAGGGTGCCATCTGCATGTTGGCTGAGTGACTGCTTTAACTGCATGAAGGTTATGCGGGTGTGCTCCAGTGCCAGCAGGCAGACTCCCTGGTGGTGTATGGACTCGGTGAGCCGCTCCAGATCGGCATCATCAACAATGTGGTAGGCACGGTGGCTGGCGGCGGCCCATTTCAACATGGCGCTGTGGGTTTTGAGTTGTGCCTGCGTCACATAGATGCGGATGATGTCGTCTGGGCGTTGTTGCCATAACGCCAGACAGGCCGCGCTGCCGTAATACTTCAACTCTTTGCGGCTGTTGCTGTAGGCGTCTGTAACTGGGCGTTTACGGTCTGGATGGGCGGATCTTTTTTTGGTCACAGCTATAAATCCGAAATGGGTGTGTACATAGAATACATCAGCTCTCTGCTGGGTTTGTGAACTTAGTGCGACGGGTTTTATATAAGTTGTGATAAGCAGGCTGTTGATGCCGTCATCGCCCGTAAGGCCCTATTTTATTGTAAAAACAATCAGGTATTGTGGGTTTTATCTAAATTCTTGCGGTTATTGTGTCGATACCTCTATATGGGTGGGTTATTGATGGCCAACGGTGTGTGTTTGGGAAATATACAAGTGATGTGGAGTGTTAGGTAGTGTTTAGATGGTTGCCGGTGATTGTTTGTAGTGGCTGTATGGTCTGGGGTGGTGTTTCTCAGGCGGTGGAGTTACGTACACAGACGCTTGTCTCGCTGAGTAACTCCCCAGCTGTTGTGGCAGCGCGCGATATGAACTGGAATTTCACCCCGGATCTGGTGGTGGCTAACGGGGCGAGCAATACGATCACGGTGATCCCTGTCAGCGCCTTTTCAGGCATGGAGTCAGCTACCGATTATGCGGTGGACAGCGGGCCGGTTGCGGTGGCGCTGGCAGATTTTTCCGGTAACGGTTATGTCGACATCGCGGTGGCGAATCAGCTGGCTGGCACGGTTTCTATCCTGAATAACCGGGCGGTGGCGGGGGTTGAGTTTAACTCTGCCACCAGCTACGCCGCCGGCAGTGGGCCGGTCGCCATTATGACTGGGCTGTTTAATGGTGACCTTTATAACGATCTTGTGGTGGTTAATCAGGCCAGCAACTCTGTCACTGTGCTCATTAATAGCGGTACTGGCACCTTTCCAACAGCCGTCAGTTATGGGGTGGGTTTATCTCCACGGGCCGTCGTAGTGGCCGACTTTGATGGCAATGGTTCTCTTGATTTGGCGGTTACTAATCAAGGGAGTAATAGTATTTCCCTGCTGTTGAATACGGGCAATGGCCTTTTTGCAGCGCCTTTAACCCATCTGTTAGGCAGTACGCCAGCGGCAATTGCCGTTCTGGATATGGATCGTAATGGGACGTTGGATCTTGCGATCACCCACGCCGCGACAGACTCGCTTTCGCTGTTGAGCAATAACGGCAGTGGTAGTTTTACGTTTGTGGCCTCCTATTCCATGGGTGGAAACCCAGGTGCGCTGCTGGCGATTGATCTGAATGGGGATGGTTATGATGATCTGGTGGTGGCCAATACCGGCTCAGGGACGATATCGCTGCTGGAAAACAACCGTAAGGGTGCGTTTGTATTGGGGCAGATGGCGGCAGTGGGCACCACCCCGGTATCAATTGTGGCTGCCGATCTTGATGTGGATGGTGATAGTGATCTGGTCATTGCCAATGCGGGGTCCAGTAATCTGTCGCTGTTGATGAATGACACCGATTTTCGTCCGGCCCCCTTTCAGTTTGCCGATCAAACAGATATCCCTGTGGGCACAGTAGTTGTATCAAATGTGGTCACGCTCACCGGTATGACAGGCTGGGGCAAGATAGTGATCAGCCAAGGAGAGTACTCAGTTTCAACAGACAGTGGTGCCACCTGGTCACCATGGTCGGCAGCCTATCCACTGGCGGCGACGGCAGGTGATCAGATCAAGCTGCGTGTGACCGCCTCTGCACAGGGATATACATCAGTGAATGTGGATCTGCGGATTGGTGGGGTATTGGATACATTTACCGTGAGAACCTTTGGTGATTCGGTACCTGATCCCTTTCTTTTTGTAGATCAGACCGGGGTGGCGTTGGGTAGCACAGTGTTTTCTAACACCATTACAGTGACTGGCATCGATATTGATACCTCAATTAGCATCGTTGGTGGCCTGTACAGTGTGAATGGTGAGGCGTTTACCACCGCTGTTGGTTTTGTGAAAAACGGTGATACGGTGCAGCTACGTGCAACCGCTGCATCACTCAAAGGTGAGCCGGTGAATGTGGCACTCTACATAGGGGGGCTTTCCGACATCTTCACCATCATAACAACGGCGGCCAATAGCTCAGGCGGTGGCGGAGGGGTGCTGGATCTGTGGCAACTACTGCTGCTTGTACCGTTGCTGCGGCGTGGCAGCTACCATCGTGCGTGATACGCCCTGAGTTCTGTCATCGGGTGTCTGAAGGCTCCGCAGCGAATATTCAGCGCTGTTTTTAGTGAAGACTTCCCGGTACGGCCAGTCCAAAAGGGGCGATTCTGGCGGTAAATAGCTCGCCGGATGGGCTCAACATATCGTAGTGACCCTGCATGGCCCCCACTGGCGTTTCCAGCATCACCCCGCTGCTATATTCAAAACTGTCACCCGGATTGAAATGGGGCTGTTCACCAATCACCCCCTCGCCGTGTACCTCATCCACCTTGCCGTTGGCGTCGGTAATGTGCCAGTGGCGGTGGGTGAGTTTAGCTGGCGTGGTACCGGTGTTGCGGATGGTGATGGTATAACCAAACACATAACGATTACTCTCTGGCTCGGACTGCTCCGGTAGATAGTAAGCGCTGGTTTCGATCTGGATCTGTTTGTTATTGTCTGACATAGTACCAATTATACTTAATCTATAAAGATTCCCATAATATTATTTATAAAGAGTTCTTTGTTGCTGATCACTCATGGTGATGTGGTGTGTCATGCTGATCAGATCACCGTTATTGAGGAGAAGTTCAATGAGTGTACTGATTTATCACAATCCACGCTGCTCAAAATCGCGAGAGACTCTGCAACTGCTCAGGGAGCAGGGGATAGAGCCGGAGGTGGTAGAGTATCTGAAGGTGTCGCCCAGCAAACCCCAGCTTGAACAGCTGCTCAAGATGTTGGGGCTGCAGCCCCGCGAGTTGATGCGTCAAACAGAGTCGCTGTATGGGACGTTGGGGCTGGATGATTCATCGCTGAGCCGTGAACAGCTGTTGGATGCCATGGTCGCCCATCCTATTCTGATGGAGCGCCCTGTTGTGGTGAGTGGTGGTAAGGCGGTGATCGGTCGTCCACCGCAGCAGGTATTGGATATTTTGTAAAACAGCACTGACAGTATTGGTATTATGGTGAATACGGGGGCGGCTTTTTGTACGGCTCTCGCAACGGTGTGGATGCCCGCTTAATCCATTTTTACGGGAGTTGATGGGACGATGAGTACAGTAATCACGCCACCTTACGAAGCACTGGGGCCAGACCTCATCCTTGATGCGGTTGAGTCGCAAGGGTGGCACTGCAACGGTCGTTTTCTCGCCCTTAATAGTTACGAAAACCGCGTCTATCAAATCGGCATTGAAGATGCCCCGGCGCTGGTGGCCAAATTTTATCGCCCCGAACGCTGGAGCGACGCCGCCATTCTGGAGGAGCACGCCTTTGCCGCCGAGCTGGTAGAGCAGGAGATCCCGGTGATAGCTCCGCTGGTTAATGGGCAGGGAGAGACCCTGCACCACTTCAAGGGGTTTCGTTTTGCCCTGTTTCGCAGTGCCGGTGGCCGCCATCCTGAGCTGGATCGTGATGAGCACCTGGAGTGGGTAGGGCGTTACCTGGGGCGTATTCACGGGGTCGGCAGACGCCATCAATTTAAACATCGTCAACGGCTGGATGTTGAGAGCATGGCGGTGGGCTCCTACCAATTTCTGTTGGAGCAGGGGTTTGTGCCGCAGGAGTTGATGCTCGCCTACCGCACCATTGCTGAAGATGTGGTGAAGTCAGTCAAGTACCGTTTTGAGATGGTGGGGCCATTGCGTACCTTGCGGTTGCATGGCGACTGCCACGCCGGCAACGTGCTCTGGACCGACGACGGACCGGCTATTGTTGATCTGGATGACTGCCTGACCGGCCCGGTGGTGCAGGATCTCTGGATGCTGTTGGCCGGTGATCGTGACGAGATGGAGCATCAGTTAAGCGTACTGATGCGTGGTTACGAGCAGTTTTTTGAGTTTGACCCGATGGAGCTGCTGCTAGTCGAAGCGTTGCGGACCATGCGCATGATGCACTACTCCGCCTGGCTGGCGCGGCGCTGGCACGACCCGGCGTTTACCACCGCGTTCCCCTGGTTCAATACCCCGCGTTACTGGGAGAATCAGATACTGGCGCTGCGTGAACAGCTGGCGGCGCTTGATGAACCGGCGCTGCGGTTGCGCTAACCTGTTGCGGCAGGGCGGTGGCCACCCCCTTTCAGAAAAGTCCCCCTCTGCTTCGCTGTTAGAACCGCCGCTGTTACAATTAAGATAATTTAATGGTGGAGACTCTTATGGATCAGACAACTTCGACTGCTGCCGTCAAGGTGGAGCTGTATACCAGCAACTACTGTGGTTATTGTGTTCGTGCCAAGGCGCTGCTTGAGCGCAAAGGGGTCTCCTACATCGAATACTATATTGATGAGCAGCCCGAGCGGGTGCCAGAGATGGTTGAGCGTGCCGAGGGCGCGCGCAGTGTGCCGCAGATATTTATTGCCGACCGCCACATTGGCGGGTGTGATGAACTCTATCAACTGGAGCGGCGTGGTGTACTGGATGGACTGCTAGGGTTGGGTGATCAACAGCCGTAGTTAAATTGACCGTAGTTAAATTGACCCTAGTTAAATTGACCCTAGTTAAATTGAATAGATCCGTGCTGCGCCCCGTTCTGTCAGGCGCTGTTTTCTGGCCAGTGGCCATCTGGAGAGAGTCATGAAGATTGGTACCCCTTTATCAAACAGCGCCACACGAGTGATGCTGTTGGGCAGTGGCGAACTAGGCAAAGAGGTGATCATTGCCCTGCAGCGGCTGGGGGTCGAGGTGATTGCCGTTGACCGTTACCCCAACGCCCCCGGCCATCAGGTGGCCCACCGTGCTCACGTGATTGATATGACCGATGGCGCGGCGTTGCGGCGGCTGGTGGAGCAGGAGCGGCCGCACCTGATTGTGCCGGAGATTGAGGCGATTGCCACCGATATGCTGGCCGAGATTGAGCGTGATGGCTTGGCGGAAGTGATCCCCACCGCCCGCGCCACCCAGCTCACCATGGATCGTGAAGGGATTCGACGGCTGGCGGCCGAGACCCTGGCGCTGCCCACCTCCGGTTATGCCTTTGCCAGCAGTCTGAACGAACTGAAGATGGCGATTGATGGTGGTGTTGGTTACCCCTGTCTGGTTAAACCGGTAATGTCCTCCTCCGGCAAGGGGCAATCCTTCATCAAAACGGCTGACGAAGTGGCGGCCGCCTGGGAGTGCGCCATGAGTGCCGGGCGGGTGAAGGGAGGGCGAGTGATCGTTGAGGCGTTTATCGACTTCGATTTTGAGATCACCCTGTTGACCGTTCGTGCCATGGGTGAAGATGGCGCGATAGAGACCCACTTTTGTGACCCCGTCGGCCACCTGCAGGTGAAGGGGGATTATGTGGAGAGCTGGCAGCCGCAGGGTATGACCCCGCTGGCGCTGGAGCGGTCACAGGCGATTGCCAAGGCGGTGACCGACAATCTGGGTGGGCGTGGCCTCTTTGGTGTGGAGCTTTTTGTGAAGGGCGATCAGGTCTGGTTCAGCGAGGTCAGTCCGCGCCCCCACGATACCGGCATGGTGACCATGGTCACCCAATATCAAAATGAGTTTGCCCTGCACGCCCGTGCCATATTGGGATTGCCGGTGGATACACGGTTGCGATCCGTGGGCGCCAGCGCCGTGATCTATGGTGGTCTGGACCAGGTGGGCATCGCCTTTGAGGGGGTGGCGCAGGCGTTGCGTGTGCCCGAGAGTGAGGTGCGGCTGTTTGGCAAACCTGAATCGTTTGAGCGTCGCCGCATGGGTGTAGCGTTGGCCTCGGCCAGCAGTGTCAGTGAGGCGCGCAGTCGCGCCAAAACAGTTGCCGGCCTGGTGAAACCGGCCGCTGAATAAGGGGTCAAAGATTCCGGCCAGTGGCCGATACCCAACAAGTGAATGACAAATGGAGTTGGCATCTGGCTCAGGAGAAACAGTTATGCCCATCGAAGCACGTGAACTTGTAAAAGGGGTTGGCAAGCTCGCCTCATTGCCCGAAGTGTGTGTCCGAGTGAATGAAATGGTCGATGATCCACGCTCATCGGCGGCGGCGATTGGCAAGGTGATCAGCCGTGATACGGCGCTTACCGCGCAGCTGCTGCGGTTGGCCAATAGTTCGTTTTATAACTTTCCATCCAATATCAGTACCATCTCGCGTGCGATCATGATTATTGGTGAGCGTGAGTTGCGCTATCTGGTGCTGGCACTCTCGGCGGTACGTACGTTTACCAATATTCCGGTTGAGCTGACCAATATGGCGGTCTTTTGGCGTCACAACGTCTATTGCGCGGTACTGGCGCGGTTGATTGCTAACCGCTGCCATGTGCTGCACAGCGAACGGCTGTTTGTAGCAGGGATGCTGCACGATATTGGCCAGCTGGTCATGATGAGTCGAGTCCCCGATCTGGCGCGTCTTGCGTTACAGCGTGCCAGCGATGGCCATGAGACGCTGCACGAGGCTGAGCAGGAGGTGATCGGGTGTGACCACGCTGAGGTTGGCAGGGTGCTGCTGGAACAGTGGAAACTGCCACTGGTACTGTGTGAAACGGTGGGGTGTCACCATAACATCGCGGCGGCGGATGAGGCGCGGCTGGATGCGGCGATTGTGCATCTTGCTACAGTGATTGCCAGTCGTGCGGAGCTGCCTGCTGATTATGATGGCCCGTTGCCACAGGTCGACCCGCTGGCGTGGGAGCTGACGGCGCTGGATGAGTCGGTGCTGGAGGCCATTGTAGAAGAGGCGGCACCGATGTTTGCAGAGTCGTGGGCGATGATTCAACCGCTGGTGCGCCACGCCAAGTGAGTGGTTGAGTAGTGAGATAAATATAAAAGGCCGGGATTGTCCCGGCCTTTTTTATTGCCCGTTGCACATTAACTGCTATGCCGGGATATCTTCAAACAGGATGGAGGAGAGGTAACGCTCCCCTGAGTCGGGCAGGATGACCACGATGATTTTGCCAGCAAAGGCGGGATCATTGGCGAGCCGTTTGGCGGCGACCATGGCGGCCCCGCTGGAGATGCCACAGAGAATGCCCTCTTCGGCGGCCAGGCGGCGTGCCATCTCAATCGCCTCGTCATTATTGATCCGTTCAACACGGTCGATCAGCTCCAGGTCCAGGTTGCCGGGGATAAAACCGGCACCAATGCCCTGAATTTTATGGGGTGATGGTTTAACTGCTTCACCGGCCATGGTTTGAGTGATCACCGGGCTGGCCTCAGGCTCCACCGCCACGGCGGTGATGGCCCTGCCTTTGCTCTTTTTGAGGTAGCGCGAGACACCGGTAATGGTACCCCCTGTCCCCACCCCGGCGATGATGACATCCACCTGGCCATCGGTATCGTTCCAGATCTCAGGCCCGGTGGTGGTCTCATGAATGGCCGGGTTGGCGGGATTGTTGAACTGCTGCGGCATAAAGTAGTGATTCGGGTCTTGCGCCCGTAGCTCTTCAGCCTTGGCAATGGCACCAGGCATCCCCTTGGCCCCTTCGGTCAGTAGCAGGTTGGCCCCCAGCGCCTTCATCACTTTGCGTCGTTCGATGCTCATGGTTTCGGGCATGGTCAGGGTGATGGCGTAGCCCCGTGCGGCGGCAACAAAGGCCAGGGCAATGCCGGTATTGCCGCTGGTGGGCTCCACAATATGCATACCAGCCTTAAGCGCGCCGCGCTTTTCTGCATCCCAGATCATGGCCGCGCCGATGCGGCATTTTACCGAGTAGGCAGGATTGCGCCCCTCTATTTTGGCGAGTACTGTGGCGGTGGTGGTGCCGAGCACTCGATTAATACGGATTAACGGGGTATTGCCGATAGAGTCTGTGTTGTCCTTGAAATAGTTCATTGGCGCTGCTCTCCCTGGTAGTGTGAATGTGGCGTAGTGCAGGGCAGCTTAACGCAGCAGTTTGTGAAAGACCATAGTTCTGAGAGGATGTTCTAAATGAGACGAGTATTGGCAGCAATGCTACTGAGTGGCTGGTGGGGCGCGGGTATGGCCGCCAGTGTGGAGGGTGTTAACACCTTATCGCAAAGTGAATTTGAGCTGATTACCCAGGATCTGGCCGCGGCTTTCAGTTACAAGGCGGGGGCGTCATCCGCGCCGCTGGGGACAACCGGTTTTGATCTGGGGGTCTCGATGGTGGTGACAGAGATCATTCCTGAACACGAGGCCGCCTGGAAGAAGGCGATGAGTGGTGAGTCGCTTAAGGTGTTGGCGGTGCCCAAGCTTTACCTGCAAAAAGGGCTGCCGTTTGATGTGGATTTGGGGGCCTATTATCTGTCGTTGCCAGGTTCCAATCTGCAGGCGTGGGGGGGGGAGATTAAATACGCGATCCTTGATGGTGGCATCTCGATCCCTGCGGTGGCGATACGGCTGGCGGCAACCTCACTGTTTGGTGTGGAGCAGTTTACCCTTAATACCCGCTCTGTTGATGTTGGCATCTCCAAACGGTTTCTGTTTCTGACCCCATATGCGGGTATTGGCCGTGTCTGGTCCGTGAACACCCCCATGGGGAATGCAGAAGGGGTGCTGGATAAGGTGGATCTGGTGGAGGACCGGACTTTTGTCGGGCTCTCTTTCACCCCTGGCGGCTTGCAGGTGGCGCTGGAGCGTGACACGGTGGGCGAGGTTATCTCTTACAATCTTAAGTTGGGGCTTGGATTTTAAAGATCCTTGGGTTTTAAAGATCGTAGTGTCTGCCAAAATAGAGCCTTCCGCCCCGCTGATGTCGCTGTTCTGATTCAAAGCCGATGTAGCCACCGTCACCCAAGTCAATCTTGAGTCCGGCGCAGTAACCGTTGCGCTGGTCGTTGTTAAAGTCACGCTGTGAGGGGTTGCTGCTGTTGACTGTCTGACTGCCGCTGATGTAGGTGACGACTGTGCAACCGTAGAGCGTTGCCCGGGGGCTGAGATGCAGCGCCAGCCAGCCGCGTGCCTCGCTCTGGTGCCAGTCAATATCCATCTGCTGCAGGTCGAACTGTTGATCGGCAGTGTAGTAACGGTAACCCGCATCGGCACCGATCTGTAGTGAGTGCCAACGTGGTGAGGAGAGTGTCAGGTTAAGACCGGCGCTGTAACCGTCGGTTTGAAAGCCGAGCGCGGCGGGGTCACCGTCGTGGCGCACCCCGATACGTCCTAAAACCAGCTCCAGCCGCACCGGCAGTGTTGTAGCTTCACTGTAGCGGATCCCCAGGCCATCAATGTTAAGGCTGCTGCCATCACTGAGCGGCACGGTATGGTGGTTAAACTCCAGCGCCAGCGCCCCAATCTCGCCAGCGGTTAAGGTTGCGCCCTGAAGCCCAAACAGAAGTGCAGTGATTATCCGTTTCATCCACCAAGCCAACCGTGCCAAAGGGGTAGTGTTACCAATGTGAGCGCCGTACTTAAGGTGACGGCGATGACATAGAGTTCGGTATTAAGTCCGTAACGGTCGCACAGTACCAGTCCGATGACAACACTGGGCATGGCGGCCTCCATCGTCACCCCCATTAATAGCTCGCCACTCAGTCCCAGCCACTGTGCCACGGACATGACAATCAGCGGCATGACCATCAACTGCAACAGCAGCGTGGGTAGCAGCAGGGGCAGATAACGCAGCTCCCAGCTCGACCACTTCAGCGCCATGCCCAGTGAGATCAGCATCAGTGGAATCACGCCATTGCCGAGCATCTGCAGCCAGCCCTCCACCGCCTGAGGCATGGGTACGCCGGATAGGTTAAGGGTGATCGCCAGCAGCGCCGCCCAGAGTGGTGGCACCTTGAGCAAGGTTTTGAGCGGATGGGCTTGCCCCTGGTGATCACCGTAGGCGGCGGCCAGCAGAATGCCCAGCGTCAGCAGAATCGGGGTGCAGGCAAACAGGTCGTATTGCAGTGCAATGCTGCGCCCGGTGGGGCCAAGCAGCTGCTCCAGTACCGGTAACCCCATGTAGGTGGCGTTGGGAAAACAGCCCGCCAGGATCAACGCCCCGGCACTGGCGCGGGCGGTCCCGGTAAGACGAAATAGCCCCCACGCCAATGCCAGGGTACCCAGTATGCCGGCGGCGGCCGCCAGGGCAATCCGTCCACTGTCCATTCCCAGGGGTGTGCGCCACAAAACAGCCAGCACCAGCGCCGGTAGCAGCAGCGAGTAGACCAGCCCGGTCAATACCTGCCGTGCCACATCGGCATCAATGCCCATGGGGCGCGCCGCGCGCCATAGGGTGCCACAGAGGATGAGCGCGGCCATCTGAATTAGAACCTGAAACATGGGATTGCCTGTGTGGAGCGGGTTAGTACGGTTGCGGGAACGGCGCGATTGTAACTGATTGCCATGTATGAAGTGAGGGATTGGCCCGGTCAGCGCCCAGCCTCCGGGGCGGGGGTGGTCAGGTCTGGTCAGGTCTGGGTGGTACGGGTGGTACGGGTGGGTACGTGCTGCAGATAGTGGTGCAGCTGCTCGGCATTAAGCTGAAAAGCAATGTGGCCATCGGCGCTGAGTTCAAGGTCGTCGATGATAGCCATCTGTTTGAAGCTCGTCAGTACATTGGTGATCTCGTGCCGTTTCAGCTCGCTGTCGGCCATGATGGCGTAAAACTCGTGGTGTTGCATGCCGGTATCATCAACCGGGCGCTCTAATATATAGGTGCCCAGCTGAACCATGTGCAGGGAGTTGTTGAGGATTGAAAACCGGGTGTTGGCGGAGTCGAGTTTGAGTGAGAGTGATTTGAACAGCCGCAGGCTCAGATCCGGAAACCGTTGCAGGGCACCGATAAAGTCATCATTTTTCAGTGCCATCAGCGTTAACGGGGTTTTGGCCATGACGCTGCCAGAGCGGCGCAGATCAAGGAACAGCCCCATCTCACCAAACACTGATCCCTGCTGCGCGGTGGCAATGACAGAACCATTGCCATAGGCGTCGTTTTTGATGATGTCAGCTTCGCCACTGAGGATGATATAGACCTGCTGGCAGGCGTCCCCTTCGTGGAAGATCATCTCCCCCGCCTCAAATGAGACCCGTTCACCAAAATCCATCAGATAACGGATAGTGGTGAGACGCAAGGTGCTTGAAATGGAGCTTTGCGAATCGTAGATGTTCATGAGCGGTCTCAATGACGGGTATACCTCAACTATCACGGCCTAAATGGCTGGGGCTTGAGGCCAACAGGGTCTGTTGTGTATTGAAGTCACGTTTATAGTCGGTTATAACGGACTGATTTTTTTAGATTGGTCAGTCTGCTTTGGGTGAGAAAGAGTGCACCCTGATAATCCTGGGAGTTGTTATGGAAGTCTTGCAGTCGGGGAGTGATGTGCTCCTGTTATTGATGGGGGCAGTGATGGTTCTGGCCATGCACGCCGGTTTTGCCTTCCTTGAGATGGGCACGGTGCGGCATAAAAATCAGGTCAATGCTCTGGTGAAGATCCTGGCTGACTTTGCCGTCTCCACCATCGCCTACTTTTTTATCGGTTATACCGTCGCTTATGGCGTCTCGTTTTTTGATGCCGCGCCGGTATTGGCAGAGCAGAACGGTCTGGCGCTGGTGAAGTTTTTCTTCCTGCTCACTTTTGCCGCCGCCATCCCGGCCATCGTCTCTGGCGGCATTGCTGAGCGGGCCAAGTTCAACCCACAGCTGGCCGCCACCTTTGCGCTGGTGGGGCTGATCTACCCACTCTTTGAAGGCATGGCCTGGAACGGCAACTTTGGCATGCAGGCGTGGCTGGAGGCGACTTTCGGTGCCAAGTTCCACGACTTTGCCGGTTCCATTGTAGTGCACGCCGTCGGTGGCTGGATTGCGCTGGCCGCTGTGTTGCTATTGGGGCCGCGCCATGGCCGTTACGGTAAGGATGGGGTGATGTACGCCCATCCACCCTCAAGTATTCCATTTCTGTCGTTGGGGGCTTGGATACTGACGGTGGGCTGGTTTGGCTTCAACGTCATGTCGGCGCAGACGGTGGTGGGCATCAGCGGTCTGGTGGCGGTCAACTCGCTGATGGCGATGGTGGGCGGGGTGCTGGCGGCGCTGGTGATCGGGCGTAACGACCCTGGCTTTGTGCACAACGGCCCACTGGCCGGGCTGGTGGCGGTCTGTGCCGGTTCTGATCTAATGCATCCGCTGGGAGCGCTCTTCACCGGCATTGTGGCGGGGGCGCTGTTTGTCTGGGCCTTCACCCTGACCCAAAACCGCTGGAAGATTGATGACGTTCTGGGCGTTTGGCCGCTGCACGGCCTTTGTGGGGTCTGGGGTGGTATCGCCGCCGGAGTCTTTGGATTGGAGATGTTTGGCGGCATGGGTGGTATTAGTTTCATGTCACAACTGATTGGCACGCTGATAGGGGTGGCGATCGCCTTTGTTGGTGGGCTTATCGTCTACGGCATCCTCAAAAAAGTGGTTGGACTGCGGCTGACCCAAGAGGAGGAGTACCAAGGGGCCGATTTGAGTATCCACAAGATTGCGGCGACGCCGCAGCGTGAGTGATCACTACTGTTAATAGGGTGCGTGAGTTCTGTGCGAGGCTATTGTATGAAAGATGGTTTATTTCTCCGACGAGGAAAAGGCGAGACCCTACTTGTCGAGAATGACACTTTATGGCGGAAGAGGTTGGCTATTGTATCAACTCATGTCGTGAGGTTGTGCTTAATTGGAGCTGGTTACCCCGTGTATAGTGATTTGGCAGGGGGGCAAGCAGGTGTTTTGGTGGGTTACCACAATAGATGGCAGTAACAAAGTGAATAAATGAAAGTGATGGTGCCAACGCAACCAAAGATTTACCATATCGTACATGTGGATCGCCTACCCTCGATTATCGTGGATGACCGACTGTGGTGCGATGCGGAAATCGTTCGGCGCGCCCCGCCGGGAACCACAATAGGTATGAACGGTATCAAGCAAAGGCGGCTTGGTTTGTCCCTGGCCAGTCATACGGGAGTGCATGTGGGTGATTGTGTGCCGTTCTATTTCTGCCCGCGCTCAATCATGCTGTATCTGATTTATCAGGCTAATCACTCTGAAATGACCTATCGCGGCGGGCAAGAGCCAATTGTTCATCTGGAGGCGGATCTTCGCGCTTCCGTTGCATGGGCTCAACAAAATTACCAGCGTTGGGCCTTCACCCTGTCGAATGCGGGGGCCTATTACTTTGAGGATCGTTGTGACCTGGCGCAATTGGATGAAATCAATTGGGATGCCGTTCAGACCAATCGATGGGGTGGAAACGGTATTGCAGCATCGGTCAAAGAAGGCAAGCAGGCGGAATTTCTGATGGAGCACAGCTTCCCGTGGCACCTGGTTGAACGCATCGGCGTGCATTCACGGGCGGTCTATCAGCAGGTGGTCAATGCCTTGCCTGCAGGTGGCCACCGGCCACAAGTTGAGATTAAATCAGAATGGTATTACTGATAAGGAGACGGCAAAGATGATTGAATATAAAACTGGCGATATTTTGCGAGAGGATGCCGAGGCCATTATCAACACCGTGAACTGTGTTGGCGTGATGGGGCGCGGCATCGCGCTGCAATTCAAAAATGCCTTTCCGCAGAACTTCAAGGCCTATGCCGTTGCGTGCAAGAATGAGGAGGTGCAGCCCGGGCGGATGTTCGTGTTTGAGACCGGGCAACTGACCAATCCGCGCTACATTATCAATTTCCCGACCAAACGACATTGGCGCGGCAAGAGTCGAATGGAGGATATTGAGGCTGGCTTGAAGAATTTTGTTGAGGTTATTCATAAATGCAATATTCGTTCAGTCGCTATTCCACCTCTCGGTAGTGGCCTAGGTGGTCTCGACTGGTCAGAGGTTAGGCCGCGCATCGAGGAAGCAATGCGGCCACTTACTGATGTGCGCGTCATTATTTATGAACCCAAAGGTGCGCCCGCTATCGAGAAGATGGTGCATAACCGCGAGGTGCCAACCATGACCGCCGGGCGTGCTGCGCTCGTGGAGTTGATGAACCGCTATCTCGGAGGCTTGCTTGATCCCTCTGTCACCCTGCTGGAAGTACACAAGCTCATGTATTTCATGCAGGAGGCTGGCGAACCGCTACGACTCAAATACCAGAAAGCGTCTTATGGCCCCTATGCCGAAAACCTGCGCCATGTGCTGCACGCCATTGAGGGGCATCTTGTTTCGGGCTATGCGGATGGCGGTGATGCGCCGGACAAGCAACTCAAACTGGTGCCGGGGGCTATAGAGGATGCTACTGCCTTCCTGCAACAGCATCCGGAAACCCGCGCTCGTTTTGACAAGGTGGCGGCGCTGGTTGAAGGGTTCGAATCTCCCTTTGGCTTGGAGCTTTTGTCCACTGTTTATTGGGTGATGAAAAACGAGACTGTGAAGTCTGTGGATAATGTGGTTAACCATACTCACGCCTGGGGTGAGCGTAAGCGAAGATTCACACCACGCCAGATTGCGCTTGCAGTAAATATGCTGGAGAAAAATAGTTGGGTGACTCCGCTGAATGTGTGATGGGGCAGTGTTTTACGGGTTGTACGATGAAAAGGAAGTCATTCAATATAGCGCCGGGTTCCTGTGTGCTATTAGCCTCATGTCGCAATTGATGGGTACGCTGATAGGGGTGGCGATCGCCTTTGTTGGTGGGCTGGTCGTCTACGGCATCCTCAAAAAAATGGTTGGACTGCGGCTGACCCAAGAGGAGGAGTACCAAGGGGCCGATTTGAGTATCCACAAGATTGCGGCAACGCCGCAGCGTGACTAGTCTCTCTGGGCGGCGGGGCTACTCGGCCCCGCACTGCCCCCCTTGTAGCAATGAGTGACGGACTCTTCTGCCATGAAAATCATCCTCATGCGTCATGGCGAGCCGCTTCTGGCCCACACGGGTTGGATTACAGCGGCACAGATGGGGCGTTGGATCGAGCAGTACAACCAGGCCGTGGTGGCAGCCGATAGCGCGCCACCTATCAATGTGAGTTTGGCCAGCGCTGTCACCACCATTGTCGTCAGCACCACACCACGGGCTGTATCGTCAGCAGCGGCGTTGGGGTGTGACGCTGCGATTGCCGATGCCCTCTTTTGCGAAGCACAACTACCGTTTGCACAGTGGCGTTTTTTGCGTCTGCCTGCTGTTGTCTGGACGGCATTTTTCCGGTTGTTATGGTTCTGCGGTTACTCATGTGGCGCTGACTCAATCCAGACAACTAAGGTCCGCGCCAAGGCCGCTGCCCAAAAACTGATGGCACTGGCGGAAAAAGGCCCCGTACTGCTGGTGGGGCACGGCATTATGAATCGTTTGATAGCCAGGGAGTTGGTTGCCACGGATTGGGTGGCAACCGCCAATCTTAAAAATAGCTATTGGAGCGCCACTATCTATAGCCCTAAAAAATGACGTTTTTGTTTTTGAATGAAGATGAAACATGAATAACGATGCGGCTCATTAAAACTGCCCCTGATGTTCCTTAATGGTGTCGTCTAAAGCGCCTGCTGTTGGATCGGCTGCACCATAGAGATAGTTTCATTGGCCTTTACAGGTTGCATCCCTGCACCAGCGCGTACCCACCCAACATTCTCTTTGCCAAAAGGCTCCTTCCAGAATAGGCGTGTATTTGAATGCCCAGCGGTTGAGGCTGGAGTGGTTGGTGTTAACGCCACGCGCCTCCATCATCTCTTCCAGATGCGGGCAGCTAAATGGGTTTTGTTGACACAGCTTAGGAGATAAAAATAAATGTTAATAAAAGTGATGGGGCGGCCGATGCAAGGGCTTACATTTGAAAACAACATGTGAAGTATTAATTTTATTTAACAAGGACCATAAACATGTCTGAAGCCGCGCTTAAAGGTGTTATCCCTAAAAATTTTAAGCCCATCACAAACCGTGATCTCTCTAATCTTGACGTGGACAAGTCGGCGGTAGCGGCACTGGCCCAGGGTGCCGTCAATGTGGAAAATTTCACAATCCCACTCTATCTGTGCGCCATGTCATCAATTCACGGCACCCATAAAATCAGCAATCCGCTTGCAAAAGGGCGTCTTTGGGCGGGCATGTCGACGACACCTACACCTCTTGGCACAGTGCTTACGCCTAATCAAGAGGCGTACAATACTATGTTTAGTGTGTTCATCCAGGAGATGTTGCATTTGCAATTGGCGGCTAACCTGGCCGCGGTGCTGGGCGTCACACCTAAGTTTTTTACAGGTTCTCTTTTGGAAAACAGTGCGGGTGGCTGGGGCTGTTATGGGCCGACTAACACCGTAATCCCCCATATCCTCGATCTGACCGATACCAAGACTTACGCCTCGGTCAACGTGGACATTGGTGAGCTGAGTCAGGAGCAGATCAATCTATTTCTGGCCATTGAGCAATCACATGATGCCGCTCTTGCAGATATTAATCCTGACGCGCGCGACAAATATTTCCCGGCCGTTCCTTTTGTTAACTGGGCAAGTGCAAATACAGAAAAAAATCTGCCATTATTTGGCACCATCGGTTGGATGTATAACTGTTTGCTCAAATACCTCACCATTGAGTACAGCGATGGGGAGACCTTATGGACAAAAATGTTCGACGCTACAAATTTAAGCAAGCAGCGGGATGTGTTTAACGGGATGACGAAATACCACAATCCTGAATATCCTCGTATGCCTACACAGATTAGTGCATCTGATCCTTCACTGGCGATTATTCAGGCGATAGACATGATCAGGGGTATTTCCGATCAAGGCGAAGGCGGCATCAAAAACGCCCTTAAGGGTTTTCGCCTCTATTTTCAGGAGCGCGTCGGGGCTGTCATTGTTGATAACAAAACAGCCTTTATCGATCACGTGGCAACCAATGATGTTCAGTTGCAGTTTCAACCAGATAAAGTCGCGCTAGCCATCGATTATCCTGACTCCGGCGACGCTGATGCACGTGCTACCGGAGATGAGATTGACCATTGGAAGCGCTTCAATAACTTAACCGATGTGATCGCTACAGATGGATTCATGACCTTTACGCAATGGTTTGCAGCGGGCAATACCTGGACAGGGGCTGATCTTAAAACCAGTGACTATGTTCCCAATCCTGCTTTACCTACGCCGACGGCTGTCGCCAACGCCCTTAATGGGTTGAAAACCAGTTCTAAAGATCTGCTGAATAGTCTTATTGTAGGTGCTGTCAATGGCATCAATAGCGCGCTTACCCTCTCCTGGGGCGATAGTACCAAAGCGTTCCCCAATCAGGCGATGAGGGCATCAGGAGATCGCATGTCGTTGTACTGGGCAGTGATGGGTGCTGCCCCGGATCTTTCTGCGGCTCTTCCGGCCCCCACCACTACAGACGAATATCACGCTTGTCAGGGGTTGAGCATCAGCAACCCCGGCAACAACTGTGCAGATATCTCTGCCTTCCATACCTGTTCCGGTTCTAATTTACACAAGGGACAGGGTGGGTGCGGCTATCCAGTTAAAAATGCGACTGGGAACTATATTGCCCCCAGCGACAATACCTGTGCCCAAAAAGGGGGGTGCGCCGCGCCAATCTCTTCCTGGCAGCTCAATTCGAACGGTGGAACGATGGATGTGGTGAATATTGATTCCGGTGCACCCATACCGCCGAACACGCTGCCTCTTGCTGCGGGGGGGGGCGTATACGACGCTGCATGGGCCGTTTATTCAGCTATCTATGCGAGTAAAAATCCGGGCAGCCCAGCGCCAAGCAAACCCGCGACAAACGATCTGCGTACCGTTATACCGCCGAACTAATCGCAACCACGATGCAAAAAAGGAGCCGTTTGGGTCTGCCTAACCTGGGTTTTGGTGTCGGTCTGCGTACACAGCACCTCCCGGACATTTTGTCCGGGGGGCCACGTGTTGACTGGTTCGAAATCATCTCTGAAAACTTTATGGATAACTCTGGCTACACCAGCAGTGTGGTGGAGCGGCTATCAAAAGATATTCCTATTGTGATGCACGGCGTATCCCTCTCGATTGGCAGCGAGTCACCCTTGAATCGGGACTATCTGAAGAAGTTGAAAAAACTTGCTGGGCGCGTCAATGCCGCCTGGATATCCGACCATCTGTGCTGGACAGGATTGGGCAGTCATAACTCCCACGACCTTTTACCACTCCCGTTTAATGAGGCGTCGTTGAAACATGTAACGCAACGGGTGCGAGAGGTTCAGGAGATTCTTGAACGTCCGCTGATCATAGAAAACCCCAGCAGCTATGTTCAATTCCGCTCTTCCACCATGACTGAATGGGAGTTCATCACGGAGCTGGTTGAGGCAACCCAGTGCGGATTGTTACTCGATGTGAATAACGTCTATGTCAGCGCCCATAATCACCGTTTTGATGCGGAGCATTACATCCGATCAATACCCCATGACCATGTGGTGCAGATCCATCTGGCGGGGCCGACCCTCTGCGAAGAGTATATGGTCGATACTCATGATGCGCCCGTTCCGGCACGTGTTTGGGAGCTCTATTCGCTTGCTCAAGCGCTGACTGGGGGTGTTTCCACCCTGCTCGAGTGGGATGCCCAGATACCCAACTACCCCGATCTTCTCGCTGAACTCAACAAAGCCCGCCATTTAATGTTGAATGGCGTCATGCCCGATACGCCCACATCCACGCCTGTTGTATCAGCCGATAAACAGACGGTGCTTTCCACCCCTATCGATTTTCAACTGACCAATATCCCCAGTAATGGATATAAAAACTCGTGCAATGGCGCAAAATAACCATCCGGACTCTCCCGATCTTGCCTCCCTGCAGCGCTGGATGATGAGCGCAATCACGGCACCTGAAGGGCTTCCGGACGGCTTGGCACAAGCCCGGAAAACCCACAACTGGACGATCGAGGATGTTATTGAAGTGCCATCGGGTATCTCACCTCACAGCCGCCTTGATATTTACGCCCAGGGGTATTGGTTACGTCTGTTTGCTTGCCTGAGGGCGGATTATCCGGCGTTGCAACGTTTATTGGGCGAATCGCTGTTTGAGTTTTTCTGCCGTGCATATCTGAGTAGCCACCCACCCCGCAGCTTTTCACTGTATGAGCTTGGTGACGGATTTGCTCAGTTTCTTCGCCGCTCTCAAAGTGCGTCGGCTAAAGCGGCAGATGATGGAAGGCTGGTTTTTCCTCTTGATTTGGCGCAGATCGAGTGTGCCATGGCCGCGTCGTTACGAGCAACGGGGCTTGAAGAGAGTGGCTTTGAAACAGCCGACCCTTTTGACCTGTTACTGGGCGGCAACATTGAGATTGTTCTTCCAGAAACCACTCGCCTGGTGGTTACCCATCACCCGTTGAGCGCTTTTCAAGCCTTGCTCCGTGGCAGTGTCCCTACCGAACCGCCTGAAACTGGCATCAGTTACCTCTGCGTGAAACGCTCTTATTATCATGTTTCTTGTGTAGAGCTGACCGACTGGCAGTTTTATTTTCTGTTGGCAGCAAAGGCCAAAACCACAAATCGCTGTCTGCTAAAGTGCGTTACCGCCGCCGCTCGGCGCACCCACCGTCCACTCCACGACATACTGGCGCAACTTGCCTTATGGCTGCCAATGGCACAGGCAGACAGTTTGCTCACACTGAACCCTGCGAATAACTAGCCTTTGATTCTGCTTCAACAAACGAAGCGGCCTCTGTTGCGGTGACGGCGCTTGATATGTGCTTTGGCGGCGTACTTTCAGAAATGGTATGCTTTGCCCCCTTTTCCCCGCATTAGACCTGAGTTTTTTATGGCCCAGAAACTGTTTATCAAAACCTTCGGTTGTCAGATGAACGAGTACGACTCCTCCAAGATGGCGGATCTGCTCAATGAATCCCATGGTCTGGAGTTGACCACTGAGGCCGAGCTGGCCGATGTGCTGCTGCTCAATACCTGCTCGGTGCGTGAAAAGGCGCAGGAGAAGGTCTTCTCGCAGCTGGGGCGGTGGCGCGAGTGGAAGAAAAAGCGGCCTGATCTGGTGATCGGTGTGGGTGGTTGTGTCGCTAGCCAGGAGGGGGAGGCGATTCGCGTTCGCGCCCCCTATGTGGATGTGATTTTTGGTCCGCAGACGTTGCACCGCTTGCCGGAGTTGCTTCGTGCGGCGCGCCTTAAGCGGGCACCGGTGATAGATATCTCCTTTCCTGAGATTGAGAAGTTTGACCGCCTGCCCGAGCCACGCGCCGATGGCCCGATGGCCTATGTTTCGATCATGGAGGGGTGTTCCAAGTATTGTAGTTTCTGTGTGGTGCCTTATACCCGTGGCGAAGAGATCAACCGTCCGTTTGACGATGTGCTGGCGGAGGTGGCGAAGCTGGCGGCCCAGGGGGTGCGCGAGGTCAATCTGCTGGGGCAGAACGTTAACGCCTATCGCGGCGTGATGCACGACGGCGAGATTGCTGACCTTGGTCTGCTGATCCACTACGTTGCGGCGATTGAGGGGATTGAGCGGATCCGTTTCACCACCTCCCATCCTATCGAGATGAACGATAGCCTGATCCGCGCCTATGCCGAGGTGCCGGAGCTGGTGAGCCACCTGCATTTGCCCATACAGAGCGGCTCTGATCGCATTCTGGCGCTGATGAAACGGGGCCATACGGCGCTGGAGTACAAGGCGATTGTGCGGCGCTTGCGTGAGGTACGTCCGGATCTGGCGATGTCGTCGGACTTTATTATTGGCTTCCCTGGCGAGACTGACGCCGATTTTGAGGCGACGATGCAGTTGATTGAGGATGTCGGTTATGACCGTTCGTTCAGCTTTATATATAGTCAGCGTCCCGGTACGCCCGCCTCTTCGCTGCCGGATGATGTGCCGCTGGCGGCAAAGCAGGCCCGTCTTGCCCGTCTTCAGGCGCGTATTAATGAGATGACGATGGCCATCAGCGAGCAGATGGTGGGCACGTTGCAGCGGATTTTGGTGGAGCGGCCCTCAACCCGTGATGCCTCTGAGCTGGCGGGACGGACGGAGAATAGCCGCGTGGTTAATTTTAACTGCCAGGGTGGCGATGTCACCAAGATGATCGGGCAGTTTGTGACGGTACGCATTACCGAGGCCCAGCCAAACTCGCTTCGTGGTGAGCTTGTTGAATAAAATCAGCGGGTTAATGGTAGTCGTGGTGCTTATGGCTAGTCTTTAATGACAGAGTGTGTTTCAATTTCACTCACTCCATACTGACGTATATACATTTTGAACGGTCAACCGATAACTTCCGATTTTATTCTTGAGCCTGCCGATAACCAGCGCCTGGCCCATCTGTGTGGTCAGTTTGATGACCATTTGCGGCAGATAGAGCAGCGTCTGGGGGTCGAAGTCAATAACCGTGCTAATGTTTTTCGCATCATCGGCGACGATGAGGCGCGGGTGACTGCGGCCGCCACGGTGATTAAAACCTTGTATGCGGTGGCTGACCGTGAGCCGGTGACGCCTGAGTCTGTACATCTGTTGCTGCAGCAGTGGCTGGGTGAGCTGGGTGAATCGGTGACCAAGGCAGAGTCTGCGGTGGTGATCGAGCCAGCCGTGATCAAGACCCGCCATGGTTTTGTGAAGGGGCGCGGTGCTAATCAGGTGCGTTATCTGCAGGCCGTCCGCAGCCATGACTTGAGTTTTGGTGTTGGCCCCGCCGGGACCGGCAAGACCTATCTGGCGGTGGCTTGTGCGGTTGAAGCGCTGGAGCAGGACAAGGTGCAGCGTATTATTCTGACCCGTCCGGCGGTGGAGGCGGGTGAACGGCTCGGTTTTCTGCCGGGTGACCTGGTCCAAAAAATAGACCCCTATCTACGGCCGCTCTACGATGCCCTGCACGAGATGCTCGGCTTTGAGCGGGTAGTGAAGTTGATGGAGCGGCAGGTGATTGAGATTGCGCCGCTTGCCTACATGCGCGGCCGCACCTTGAGCGACGCCTTTATCATCCTCGATGAGGCGCAGAACACCACCAAAGAGCAGATGAAAATGTTTCTGACCCGCATCGGCTTTAACTCGAAGGCGATAGTCACGGGTGATGTCACACAGGTCGATCTGCCCAGCAGCCGCGATTCAGGGTTGCGCCATGTGATTGATATTTTGCGCGATGTAAACGGCATCAGTTTTACCTTTTTCAGTGCCAAGGATGTGGTGCGCCATCCTCTGGTGCAGCGTATTGTGATGGCGTACGAGACACATGAGGCGGAAGTTGAGGGGAGTGTGACGTCGAGTCAGCCCCTGGGCAAACGACAATCATGACGGTTGATCTTGATGTTCAGTACGCAACCAAAGGTGGCGTACTGCCGGGTGTTGATACGGTACAGCGCTGGGTGGAGGCGGCGTTGGCCGGTTTTGTCGAGACGGCGGAGCTGACAGTGCGTATTGTGACCCGCGATGAGATGCAGCAGCTCAATCGTATCTATCGTCATCAGGACAAACCGACCAACGTACTCTCCTTTCCATTTGAAGCGCCCCCAGGGGTTGAGTTGCCGCTGTTGGGTGATGTGGTGATCTGTGCCGCGGTGGTGGAGGCGGAGGCGCTGGAGCAAGGCAAACCGGCTATCTCCCACTGGGCCCACATGGTGGTGCATGGGGTGTTGCATCTGCTCGGTTATGACCATATTGAAGAGGCAGACGCGGATGAGATGGAAGGGCTTGAGGTTGAGATTTTGGCGCAGTTGAATATCAATAACCCTTATGAAATTTAGGTATATGAAGAGCGTGCAAACGAGTAATCAAAGGATCGAGGAGCAATGAGCGAAGATCGAACGAGCAGTGGTGGTGTTCCACGCTCCTGGCTGGAGCGTTTGACCCATGTGCTGTCGGGGGGGGAGCCGAGAGATAAGAGTGAACTCCTGGGGCTGTTGCGTGATGCACAGCAGCGTGACCTGCTGGAGGTGGACGCGCTGATGATGATCGAGGGGGTGATGCAGGTCTCCGAGATGCAGGTGCGCGATATTATGATCCCACGGGCGCAGATGGCGGTGCTGCAGCAGGATGCCACCCTGGATGAGCTGCTGCCGGTGATTACCGAGTCGGGCCACTCCCGTTTTCCGGTGATCGGTCAGGATATTGATGAGGTGGTGGGGTTGATTCTGGCGAAGGATCTGCTGCCCTATTTTATCGGTGACCGACGTCTTCAATTCAATGTGCGTGACGTGTTGCGCCCCGCAGTCTTTGTACCGGAGAGCAAACGTCTCAACATTCTGCTCAAGGATTTTCGTGCCAACCGTAACCATATGGCGATTGTGGTGGATGAGTTTGGCAGTGCTGCCGGTCTGGTGACGATTGAGGATGTGGTGGAGCAGATTGTCGGCGAGATCGAGGATGAGCACGATATTGATGAAGATATTTTCATCAAAAAGCAGAATGACAACTGTTTTATTATCAAGGCGCTGACGCCCATTGAGGAGTTTAATGACTACTTTAAATGTGACTTCAGTGATGAGGAGTTCGATACGATTGGCGGTCTGGTGATGCAGGCGTTTAGCCGTATGCCGGAGCGTGGTGAGGAGATTACGATTGGCTGTTACCAGATAAAGGTATTGAGTGCCGATAGCCGCCGTATCCATCTGCTCGAGGTGAGCCTGGTGGCTGAGGATGTACTCCCGGACGTTGAGGATGAGGATCGCTAGGGAGCGATTGGACAACGATGCAGTCGCTTCCCATATTGCAACGTTATAGCGTCGGCTGGCGTGCTGACCTGTTGGCGTTGCTGGCCGGTGCGGCCACGCCATTGGCATTTGCACCACTGGGGTGGTGGCCGGTGGCAATTTTTGGTATTGCGCTGCTGTTTGCGCTCTGGCTCTTTGCCGATGTGCGGGGTGCCTGTCGTCGTGGCGCGCTGTTTGGTGTCGGTTTTTTTGGTGTGGGTGTTAGTTGGGTTTTTGTCAGCATCTACTATCACGGTTTCGTTAGCCTGCCGCTGTCGCTGTTCCTGACGCTGTTGCTGGTACTGGTGATGGCGCTCTTTCCAACGCTGTTGGGTTATCTGATTGCCCGCTTTTTCCCACCCCGCTTTGAAAAACGTTACACCCGGATTAAGTTGTTGTTGGTGATGCCTGCCGCCTGGGTCTTGGTGGAGTGGGTACGTGGCTGGTTTATGACTGGGTTTCCCTGGATCAGCCTCGGTTACAGTCAGACCGATACGCTGTTGGCAGGGTGGGCGGCATGGATAGGTGTGTTTGGTCTCTCCTGGCTTGTGGCGCTGAATGGGGCGCTGCTGGTGGCGCTGCTGCTCGACCGGGATTGGCGTCGCTATTACGGTTTGGCATTGATTGTTATATGGGCGTTGGCGTGGCCGATGCAGAAGGGTTACTGGACTGTGCCGGAGGGTGCGCCGATTAAGGTGGCGCTGCTGCAGGGGAATGTATCGCAGGATGTGAAGTGGAGCCCCGAGAGCCGCCTTTCGACCATCGAACTCTATACTGAGTTGACCCGGCAGCACTGGGATGCCGACCTGATTATCTGGCCGGAGACGGCACTGCCGGCCTTCTATCATGAGGTCAGACCATTCCTCGATGATCTGGAACAGGAGGCGGACCAGCATGATACGGACCTGTTGATCGGTCTGCTCAACTATGAAGAAAAAGGGGGGCGCTACTACAACACCATGCTCAGCCTGGGGTCGGGCACTGAGCGGGGCATGTACCATAAAAACCATCTAGTGCCCTTTACCGAGTATCTCCCGATGAAGTGGCTGCTGGGTGGTGTTGTCGATTTTATGCAGGTGCCGATGTCCGACTTCAGTCGCGGAGGGGCCGAGCAGATGCCGCTGCGGGTAGCGGGACAGCGTGCCGGTATCGCTATCTGCTTTGAGGATGCGTTTGGCGAAGAGATGATTCGTGCCCTGCCGGAGGCGACCTTTTTGGTGAATGTCAGTAACGATGCCTGGTTTGATGATAGCTGGGCACCGCCACAACATCTGCAGATGGCACGGATGCGGGCGTTGGAGACTGAACGGCCGATGTTACGAGGTACCAATACTGGGATTACGGCGGTGATCGATGCCAAGGGGCAATTTTTGGCACGGGTGCCACAATTTGAGATTGCTGTGGCTAGCGCCACGATTCAGCCACGTAGTGGTATGACCCTCTATGCGATGACGGGCAACTGGCTGATTGTGACGCTGCTGTCTATTTTGCTGGGGGTTGCCTGGCGATTAGGGTGCCGTCGTCAGATCGTCGTATAATCCAAAAAAGCGGCCGGGTCGTCTTGTGGTGACTGGGCTTTGTGCAGGATGGTGGCGATAACCCTAAGAGAGGGTTGACAGGTATATCTGGAGTCCAGATTGACGATATGTATCCAGCAGATAAGTAATACTATATTGGCCACCGCTGTTCTGGTGGTGATGTTGTATTGTGCGCCGCTTCAGGCGCGGTTGACCCTGGCCCCCAATGCTGACGGTTATCAGCTGATAGACTCTGCCGAGCTGAATGGCCCGTCATTCAGTTTTATTGATATCAGCCAGACAGGCCAGCGGTTGACCCTGTCTGATGATGGTAGCGAAGAGATCCGTTTTGGTTTTGGTTTTGAGTTTTACGGCAAGACCTACTATACCGCCCATGTCTCTGCCAACGGCTATATCTCTTTTGGTAACAGTGATAACAACTATAACCCGTCAGGGCTGGCGATTCCTCAACCTGCAGGCACGCCGGGCTGGCAGACGCCCCCCTTTATTGCCCCGTGGTTTGATGATCTAAATCCCTCTGCTGGCGGGGCTGTCTACTGGATGGTGCAGGGCACGGCCCCCAACCGGCGGGTGATTGTCCATTGGCGGGCTGTTCATCGTGATGATCCGACGGCAATATTCGAGTTTCAGGCAATCCTCTATCAGGGCAGTAATCGGGTGCTGTTTCAGTATAAACAGACCACTTCTACCAACATTGCCTTGAGTCAGGGTGCCAGTGCGACGGCGGGGATTCAGGCGGATGATACCCGGGGTATGAGTTACTCGGCGAGCCAGCCGCTGCTGACAAACGGCTTGGCGATTGGGTTGGCCCCGATCAATTCTGGCTATATTGGTATAGTCTCTGGCCCGCAGCAGCAGAGTGGCAGCTTGGGTCAGGTGGTGAGTTATCAAGTTGAGGTGATCAACGGCAAGAGTGTTGCCACTGATTTTACTGTGGAGCTGCTGCCAGGGAGTTCATGGAAGGTGGAGGCCCCCACCAAGACCGGTAAAATTGAGCCAAAGCAGTCAAAAACGATCACCGTTAATGTGGTTGTGCCGACAACAGCCCCCTCCTCAGGTGATGAGATTGTCGGTTTCAGGGTGATTGATAAGGCGGCCCCGGTGGCGACAGGCGGTACAAGTGGTGAGACGAGCGAAAGCACCACGACTGCAAATAATGAGGAGAACGCCCCTGCCGTTGCGAAGCCTAAGGAGACCCAATCATATTTTGTGTTAAGAACCGGCTGTCTCCCTGCCCCCTGTTTTGAAATGGATAGTGATGGTGATGGTGTTGCCGATAGTCGTGAAGCGGCGAGCAGTGTTGCTAATGCCAGCAAGATTGATGGGTTTTCGGTGCTGTCTGGGGCATCCATGAATATTGAGGTGACGGATGGGACCCTGTTTGGATTTAAGAACGATGTTGTTCCACCAAAAGGGCCAGCAACAGTGGCGTTTGCGGCGGGGCTGTTTAATTATCGGGTACTTCCGTCCAAAATTGCAGGAAGTGTTGTGGTAAGAGTGACACCAACCGTTGCCTGGTCCGATCGGCTGCTGCTGTATAAGGTTGATAGTGCTGGTAAATATACCAAGATTGATGAAAAGAAATGGATTAGGGTTGAAAATAGTAATGCTATTGAGTTGGCCTTGGTGGATGGTGGTGAGACTGATGAGGATGGTGTGGCCAACGGCGTGATCGTTGATGGATTGGCCATTGGTTTGACGGTTGACCCGGTGGCCAAAAGTGATGGCTTTGGCTCTGGCGGTGCGTTTTATGAAGAGCTATTTTTCCTGATGTTGCTGGCAGGAGTGAGATACCGTCGGTGGCGTTTGCATCGCGGTTTTTGATTTTGTTCTACTCCACGGGATCCCAGAGTTTGCGTTTCCTGTAAATAGTGGAAGGGTTTATATCCAGCAGCTCTGCGGCACGGTTAATATTGCCGTCGCAGTGTTGGATGGCGCTTTCAATTGTATTCATCTCCACTTGCCAGAGCGGTATGATATTACTCTCAAGTGGGGCGTTGTGATGCCCCTCTGTGTTGTTGTGGGGCTCTTCACTGGTGGGTTGCTGCAGGTCGGGACTGCTCTCTCTTAATAGAGGTGGCAACATTGCCGGGGTTACTATGTTGCCATTGTGTAGTACTACAATATTGCGAATGGTGTTTTGGAGCTCGCGGATATTCCCTGGCCACGGGTAGTTCTGTAGGGTCTGTTCGACACTGCTGGAGAAACGCCTGAACTCCTTGCCCTCTTCTAGCGTGAACTGCTCAAGGAACTCTTCGGCAATTAGCCGTATATCACTACCCCGGGTTCGTAATGGTGGTAACTCGATGGGGATAACGTGCAGGCGGTAGAAAAGATCTTCACGAAACAGTCCCCGCTTGACCTGTTGTTGTGGGTTTTTGTTAGTGGCACAGATGAACCGGATATCGACACTCTCCTCCTGTTTCCCGCCAACCCTTTGAAATCGTTGGCTCTGAAAAAAGCGCAGCAGTTTACTCTGCAGATCAAGATCCATCTCACATATTTCATCGAGAAAAAGGGTGCCACCGTTGGCACGGCTGGCGGCACCATCGCGGTCTTGATTTGCGCCTGTAAAAGCCCCTTTTACGTGGCCAAAGATTTCGCTCTCCATCAGTTCACGGGGAATGGCTGCACAGTTTAATGCGATAAAGGGGGCGTCACAGCGTGGACTATGGTGGTGTAACGCTTCGGCACACAGCTCTTTACCTGTGCCACTTTCACCCGTGATGAACACAGTAGCTTTGCTTGGTGCCGCACTCTCTATTATGTGAAAAAGGTTATGCATCGGCAGCGATGAGCCAATCATGTTATGAAAATGGTCGCGTTTAAAGTTTTTTTCGTAATTATGCAGGGTGGCAGTAAGTTGTAGATGTTTTAATGTGTTATCAAGTGTCACCCTTAATCGTTCCAGAGTTATGGGCTTTTCGATAAAGTCGTAGGCTCCGTGGCGCATGGCCTGAATAGCCAGCTCGGTGCTGCTCTGGCTGGTGATGGCAATAATGGTGCTGTCTATGTTGTGGTTGCGGAACTGTTTGAGCAGATCAATGCCGTTAATGTCGGGCAGATAAATGTCTAACAATATCACTTGAAAATGCTGTTGAAGAATAACTGTTTTGGCGGTCTCTCCATCTTTTGCGATGACAGCGTGCCACCCCGCAGCGTTTGCGAGCTGCAGCATATATTGTGCTTGCAGCGGATCATCTTCAATGATCAGCAACTGATGTGGGTATGTTGAGGGTGGTTCATTTTTCATGTCGCTATCGTCGCATTTCTCTGTCCACTGTTCCAGTAGCTATTTATGTAAATTGCAATACTTCCAACTGTTTTTTGCAAAACTTTCTGAAATTGCGTCGCTCTTCCAGAGAGTTATGCACGAAATTAATTCGTCCTAATATTTTGTGGTTAATGCATAACTATTTTTTAAAACAATGGGTTGCGAGATATGATTTGAGTTTTTAAGAGTCTGGCGTGATAGCTGCACTGTTGGAAATAGATGTTGTTGCTATTTTTAGGGGTCAGGTTATGGGTAATGAGATTTTATTTATAGCAGGAGGTTTGTTGGTTTTTGTTCTAGCTGTTGTTGCTATGTTATCAACGTATCGTATGTATATGAAGGTTAAAACTCAAAACAGTGCTTTATTGAGATTGCAAAAAAACACTCACATGGGTAGTTGGGAGTGGAATGTTATTAGCCAAAAACTTTGGTGGTCTGATGAAGCCTACCGGATCTTTGGATACATTCCGCAGCAGTTCATAATTACCGATGAGGCGAAGTATGGTTGTTTGCACAGAGATGACCATTTTAAAGTTAAAGATAAAATAGCATCTGTTTTAACAGGTGACAGTAATGTCTATGAGATAGAGTATCGCATCATACGTGTGGACGGATCCGAGCGGTTGATGATGGAGTGTGGCGAGATCATACGTGATAATAACGGTTCTCCATTGCAATTGATGGGCACATTTCATGATGTGACTGATTGTCGTCGGGCGACTGATAAACAGTCTCTCTTTGAGAATGTCTTTAAGGAGAGTGGTGAGGCAATTGTGATTACCGCAGTGAATGGTGAAATCATTGAAGTGAATGATGCATTTACACGTATTACTGGATATGAGCGGGAGGCGGTGGTGGGGCGTTATCCCAGCTTTTTGAAATCAGACCAGCATAGTGATGAGTTTTACGTTCAGTTGTGGCAGAAAATTGAGCTTGCGGGGTGCTGGAGTGGTGAAATTTGGGAGCGGCGTAAAGATGGTGTTGTCTTTCCTAAGGCGTTGACTATTAGAGCGGTGAAAAACGGTTTTGACAGAGTGAGCCATTATATTGGTGTGTTTAGTGATATTACCCAATCTAAATTAATTGAGAAACAGTTACAAAAACTGGCCTTTTATGATGAGTTGACCAGCTTGCCTAATCGTACGTTGTGTAAAGACCGGTTAAATCACGAGATCAAGGTAGCCCATCGTCGTCACGAGCAATTGGCAGTTCTGTTTTTAGATCTTGATCGGTTTAAATATGTGAATGATACACTCGGTCACTCTGTGGGTGATCTGTTACTGCTCGAAGCGGCACATCGTATATTAGGGTGTGTTAGAGAGACCGATACTGTTGCTCGTCTGGGTGGCGACGAGTTTATGGTGATATTGACAGACGTGGCGTCAGCGCAGTCAGTGAAGTTAATTGCGGAAAAAATAATTAGGGCGCTTTCTCAGCGGTTCATATTGCAAACACATAAGGTGGTTGTCGGTGCGAGTATTGGCATTAGTCTTTATCCTGACAGTGGCCTCAATTGTGAGGATCTGATTAAAAATGCTGATGCCGCGATGTATCGAGCTAAAGATGCTGGGCGGAATACTTTTATGTTTTTTACAAGTGAGCTTCAGATGGCGATGTCTGAACGTCTTGATATGGAGAAAAAGCTGCGTAATGCAATAGAGATTGAGGCGTTTGAGCTTTATTATCAGCCAAAGATTGATCTGCGTAGCGGAAAAATTAGTGGTGTTGAAGCGTTATTGCGTTGGCCCGGTGAGGATGGTGTGATGGTGCTGCCTGGAAGTTTTATTCCCTTGGCAGAAGAGACGGGATTGATCATTCCGTTGGGGGCGTGGGTGTTGCAGGAGGCGTGCCGCCAGGCGGTGATCTGGCGCGATGCGGGATTTGATAAGTTACGAATGGCGGTTAATCTTTCGATTAAACAGTTTGATCAGGCGGATATCGTGAATCAAATTGAGACAGTCCTGCAGAAAACAGGGTTGCCACCAGAGCTACTGGAGCTGGAGGTGACAGAGAGCATGGTGATGAGGGATGCGGATCGGGCGATTGTGATACTGGAGCACCTGCGTAAGTTGGGTGTACACATCTCGGTTGATGACTTTGGTACCGGTTATTCATCACTCTCTTACCTTAAACGCCTGCCGTTGCAGACGCTTAAAATTGACAGCTCGTTTGTGAAAGACCTTGGTGGAGATGGTGATGATGAGGCGATAGTATCGGCCATTATTTCCATGGCCAATACATTGGGGCTGAAAGTGGTGGCAGAGGGGGTGGAGACCTTTCAGCAGCTTGAGTTCCTGCGTCGTGATGGTTGCAGCGAAGCGCAAGGGTATCTGTTTAGCTGCCCGGTTTCCGCAGAGCGGTTTGCCGCGCTGCTTGATATAGACAGGCTTGTTGTGGCACGTAGACCGATGGTTGATTTAACGTCTGGTATCAGGTGTTAGCGATAAAGCTGTAGAGCAGTTCAATCTCTTTATCCCATATATCGGAATCGATAGTCTCCAGCACCAGCGGCATATCCTCCAGGCGTGGATCGTTGGCGATGTAACGAAAGGTATCTAATCCAATTTCACCTTTGCCGAGGCTGTGGTGGCGATCGACACGGCTGCCAAGTTTCGGTTTTGAGTCATTAATGTGCATCGCTTTTAGGTACTTGAAACCGACAATACGTTCAAATTCCGCCATGGTTTCATCATAGGTTTTACGATCACGCAGATCGTAACCTGCCGCAAAGGTGTGGCAGGTATCAAGACATATGCCGATACGTGATTTATCCTCCACCTTGTCGATAATGTGGGCCAGATGTTCAAACCGGTGGCCAAGATTGGTCCCTTGCCCCGCTGTATTTTCGACTACTGCGGTTACCCCTTCAGTGCAACTTAACGCATGGTTAATGGAATCTGCAATCAGATTGAGCGAGGCCTCCTCGTCAATCTGATTGAGATGGCTGCCAGGGTGAAAGTTGAGATAGCAGAGCCCCAGCTGTTGGCAGCGCTCCAGCTCATCGATAAAGGCGCGTAGCGATTTTTCACGGGCCTCCACTTCTGGATGGCCAAGATTGATCAGGTAGCTATCATGAGGTAAAACATCCTGTACTCTAAAGCCACCTTTTTTCATGTTTTCTTTAAATGCAGCAATGCTGGCATCCGTTAATGGCTTGGCTGCCCATTGACGCTGATTTTTGGTGAAAAGGGCGAATGCCTTGGCACCGATAGCGATGGCATTAAGAGGGGCGTTTTCAACACCGCCGCTGGCACTGACGTGGGCACCGAAGTATTTCATCGTTTTAGAACCTATTAATCAACATGGTTGAGCGGCCATTGTAAAACAAAGCGTCATGCGCTTCACTTTATTCTGTAACAGAGTGTAGAGTAGAGTGATCCCCTATATGGATTCTGGTGTTATGACAGATCAAGCCATTGTTGTATTCAATTCCGGCTCATCCAGCCTTAAGTTTGCACTTTATCGACTCGGCAATGGGGGCGCGCGCTCCTGTATCTGCCGTGGTCAAGTTGCAGCTATCTCAACAAGAAGCCATTTTTACATCCGTGATGCGACGGGTGCTGTGATATTGGAGGAGGTGGACACTGTTCCCGACCATGCCACCGCGCTGAAGCGGTTGTTGCAATGGATTGATGATCAACAGTTAGGTGTGAATCTACAGGCGGCAGCTCACCGTGTGGTGCATGGAGGTGTGGACTTTCTCGCGCCAGTATTAGTGGATGATCGGGTGCTTCAGCAATTAAAACGGCTGATTTCATTTGCGCCGTTGCACCAGCCACACAATCTTTATGCTATTGATGAATTACGGGCATTGCGGCCCGACTTGCCACAGATAGCCTGTTTTGATACCAGCTTTCATCGTGCCATGCCTATGGAGGCGCAACGTTATGCGTTGCCGCAGGAGTTTTTTGATCAGGGTGTGCGTGCATATGGGTTTCATGGGCTCTCTTATGAATATATCTTGAGTGTATTGCCCGACTATTTGGCGGAGCATGCCCGTGGACGTGTGATCGTTGCCCATCTTGGCAGTGGTGCCAGTATGTGTGCACTTCGTGAGGGCAAAAGTGTGGCAACAACGATGGGGTTTTCGCCGCTTGATGGGTTGATCATGGGGACACGCTGTGGTGCGATTGATCCTGGCGCATTGCTCTATCTGTTGCGTCAGGGTATGAGTATTGATGCGCTCGACGAGCTGTTATATCAACGCTCAGGCCTGCTTGGGCTCTCGGGCATTAGTGGTGATATGCAGACACTGCTGGCGAGTGAGAATGAGCAGGCAACATTGGCCGTAGAGCAGTTCTGTTACCGTGCTGCCCGCGAGGTAGGCTCTCTTGTTGCGGCGCTCTCGGGTCTTGATTCTATTGTTTTTACGGGTGGCATTGGCGAACACTCACCAGCTATTCGTGAGCGGATTTGTGAAAAGCTGCAGTGGCTCGGTGTGCAGTTATCGGATGATGTAAATTGTGGTAATGGGGCTTGCATCAGTACGGCAGAGAGTTCGGTATCGGTCTGGGTCATAGCAACGGATGAAGAGGAAATTATTGCCGGCCATGGCCAGAAACTGCTGTTTGCATAATCGTCGTGAGTAAAACTGGTTGATTAATCAAAGCGATTTTAAATGTGGTTCGTTATTTTATGATGATTCACCATAGTCTCCTTAATGGCCTGTTGTTACGTTATTAGTGAGATTGAGTGGTGAAATCAATTTATATTTTTATTAACAGTGGATGCAGGAGGTTTTGTGCTAACACCCCCGTTAAACAATACGCTTTCCAGTGAGTTGCTGACGAAGATGGATGGTTATTGGCGTGCTGCCAACTATCTTTCAGTGGGACAGATCTATCTGCTCGCCAATCCGCTATTGCGTGAACCGTTGGCATTGGAGCATGTTAAACCTCGTCTGTTGGATCATTGGGGCACAACACCAGGCTTAAACTTTATCTATGTACATCTTAATCGCGTCGCGGATTCAACTCGTAAGTGCAACTCATTGGTCAAGATAGAAGGGCAAGCGGCGGAATAGTTAACCGCCGGTTGAAAATTGTTCAATAAAAAATATTAGGGACTATGTATGGTAAAAAAAGTGATTGATACTGAAGGTTACAATGCAGTATCCCAGTGGAAGTATGGTTATGTGGTCTACAATAAAAATGATCTTTATATTGGCAAGGCCGTTGAAAAGTATGGGGAGTTTTCTGAGTTTGAGGTTGACCTGTTTAAGCAGATTTGTCGCCCCGGCGATGTGGTGGTAGAGGTTGGTGCAAATATCGGTACCCATACAGTTGCACTGTCAAATATTGTGGGTGAGCATGGCCTTGTATATGCGTTTGAACCGCAACCCATCATTTTTTATACGTTGTGTGCCAATGTGGCAATTAACAGCTTAAACAATGTTCACTGTTTAAATCTGGCAGCAGGGGCGGCTGAGGGGTTTGTTCTTATTCCCAATATTAATTATGAAGAGCCTGGCAATTATGGATCTATTGAGGTGGATAAATTTAAGAAAGGGAATCAGATTCGCAGGGTTCGTCTTGACAACCACATCACTGTGCCAAATTTGAGGCTGCTTAAAATTGACGTTGAGGGAATGGAGAGTGAGGTGATTCGTGGTGCGAAAAAATTAATTTTACGTCATAAACCGGTTATCTATGTCGAGAATGATAGACCTGAAAAGTCGAGAGACTTGATAGAGCTTATCCGTTCGTTGGGTTATCGTATGTATTGGCACCAGCCGCTGCTTTATAATACGAATAATTTTTTTGGTGATAGCGAAAATATATATCCCAATATAGTTTCTATTAATATGCTCTGCTTTCACAAAAGTGTGGATGTTAATCTGGATGGTTTTGTGGAGGTTGTGGATGCGGGGTTGCACCCGATGGTGTCCCGGCCTTAAGGGTTGTATACGCGGGGTTGAGAGTGTCTCAGCATTTATGTTGTTTTCCAAGATTTTGATTTTTATGGAATGAGGATTGCTGCTGTTGTATGTCATGGGCAGGACGGTCAGAAGTGAGTGTCGATCAGTCAGCGCTGGATTTGTGGCGGAGATTTTTGTGGAACGTACGGTACGTTGATTTGAAGGAGGCTGGTGACAGCCTCCTGTTGTATTGGATCTGTTCAGATTCGGCTGTAGTGTGTGGCGTTGCACTTGGGGCAGGGAGGAATATGGCCGGTTTTATGGAAATGTATCACCTCTCCGCATGATTCACAGGCCAGTGTGCCGGGGCCGGTGATTTCGCCAGTGCGGTACTGGGTTGACTCAATGAGTTGCTCTTCGAAGTTGAGCATGTCGAGTTTGGTCTGGTCGGCAGTGCTGAGAAACATATCGAGAATCTCTCTTTCGATCAGTTCAATGTCAAAACGTAACCAAGCCCCCAGCTCTTCATTGTCAGGCCCGGCCAGATACTCACCAGCATCTTGCAGATCGCGGCGTATATAGTCACCAATTTTTAGCGCCTCTTCACGGGTTAACTCCCCCAGTTCGATGGCTTTTTCTGCGGCGGTGTTAATGGCCTGGTTGATTTTTGGGCCAGCGGCATCGGTAACGTCGGTCAGGCTTTCACTGACACGTAGCATCATGGCGTTGTAGGCATGAACCAGTTTTTCGTTGTGGGTACGGCTATCATTACGCATCATCTCGTCTCCGTGTGGGTTTAACTGTGCAGGCTTAAGTGTTGAGCCGATAGCGGAAAAGTGCAAGCCTGGCGTAGCTCGGGTATCCTATAGGGCTACTATATAGTCAGCGTTTGAGTGATCGGAACCCCTATGGACCAGCAATACACCCCCGCACAGGTTGAACAGGACGCCCAGGAGTACTGGGATAAAAACCAGAGATTTAAGGCTGTGGATGATGTTGATAATGCCACTGGCAAAGAGAAGTACTACTGCCTCTCCATGTTCCCTTACCCCAGTGGCCGCCTGCACATGGGTCATGTGCGCAACTACACTATCGGCGATGTGGTGAGCCGTTACCAGCGCATGTTGGGTAAAAACGTACTGCAACCGATGGGGTGGGATGCCTTCGGTCTGCCCGCCGAAAACGCTGCGATCAAACACAACGTGCCGCCCGCCAAGTGGACCTACGAAAACATCGACTACATGAAGGGGCAGCTCAAACGCCTCGGTTTTGGCTACGACTGGGAACGCGAAGTCGCCACCTGCCACCCGGAATACTACAAGTGGGAGCAGTGGCTCTTCACCAAATTGTTCGAGAAAGGACTGGTCTACAAAAAGACCTCAGCGGTCAACTGGTGTCCCAACGATATGACGGTACTCGCCAATGAACAGGTGATCAACGGCTGCTGCTGGCGCTGTGATACCAAGGTCGAGCGCAAAGAGATCCCGCAATATTTCATGAAGATCACCGCCTACGCCGACGAGCTGCTGGCCGATCTGGACAGACTCGGCGGCTGGCCCGAGCAGGTGCGCACCATGCAGCGCAACTGGATCGGTCGCTCCGAAGGGGTGGAGGTCGATTTTGGTATAAAAGGGCGCGACGAAAAATTGCGTGTCTTCACCACTCGCCCCGATACCCTGTTGGGTGTTACCTATGTTGCCGTGGCTGCCGAGCATCCGCTGGCACTGGCCGCTGCTGCAACCAATCCTGAATTAATCATGTTTTTGGAGGAGTGCAAAAAGACCGGCACCGCCGAGGCCGAACTGGAGACTATGGAGAAGAAGGGCATGGCGACAGGTTTTTATGCCATCCATCCGCTCACTGGCAAACAGGTGCCGATCTGGGTCGCCAACTTTGTATTGATGGGTTACGGCACCGGCGCGGTGATGTCGGTACCGGCTCACGATCAACGCGATTTTGAGTTTGCGCAGAAATATAGCCTGCCGATCAAAGAGGTTATCACTCCTTCACGCGGTGAGAAGAGCGATCTTAGCGATGCGGCGTTCACTGATAAAGGTGTGCTGGTTGACTCCGGCGCCTTCACCGGCATGACCTCCGCCGAGGCCTTTGACGCCATCGCCGATACACTCGAAGGCAAAGGGCGTGGCGAACGTCGCACCACCTATCGTCTGCGTGACTGGGGTGTGTCGCGCCAGCGCTACTGGGGCGCACCGATCCCGATCATCAACTGCCCAACGTGCGGTGCGGTGCCGGTGCCGGAAGATCAACTGCCAGTGGTATTGCCGGTTGATGTAAAGGTGGATGGCATCCACTCACCACTCAAGTCTGATCCCACCTGGCGTCAGTGCAGCTGTCCCAAGTGCGGCGGCGCTGCCGAGCGTGAGACCGATACCTTCGATACCTTTATGGAGTCGAGCTGGTATTACGCCCGCTATACCTGTCGCGACAACAAGGAGGCGATGCTCGACGCCCGCGCCAACTACTGGTTGCCGGTTGATCAGTACATTGGCGGTATCGAACACGCGATTCTCCATCTGCTCTACTCACGCTTCTTTAATAAGTTGATGCGTGATGTGGGGCTGCTGGATATTGATGAGCCCTTCACCAACCTGCTGACCCAGGGGATGGTGTTGAAGGATGGCGTCAAGATGTCCAAGTCCAAGGGCAATACCGTTGATCCACAGGAGCTGATTCAGCACTACGGTGCCGACACGGCGCGCCTCTTCATGATGTTTGCGGCACCGCCCGAGCAGTCGCTGGAGTGGTCCGACTCCGGTGTTGAAGGGGCGTCGCGCTTCCTGAAAAAAATCTGGAATTTTGGCGTCGCCAACAGTGAGTCACTGGGGGCAAAAAAATCGTTTGATGTCAGCCGCGCTGATGATGTGCAAAAGGCTGCACGTCGTGAGGTGCACGAAGTACTGCGCCAGGCGCTGGTCGACTTCGGCAAACAGCAGTTCAACACCGTCGTCGCCGCCTGCATGAAGATCATGAACGTGTTGCCCAACGTCACGGCAGGCGGTGCCCATGGCGCAGTGATCAACGAAGGATTCAGCATGGTGCTGCGACTGTTGTCACCCATCGCGCCACACATCAGCCACGTATTGTGGCGTGAACTCGGTTACGGTGATGACGTACTCAACGCCAGCTGGCCCGTGGTTGATGAAAGTGCACTGGTGCGCGACACCATCGAATTGGTGGTGCAGGTCAACGGCAAGTTGCGCAGCAAGGTCAGTGTCCCTGCCGCCGCCGACAAGGCTGCCGCCGAAGTCGCTGCTATGGCCGACGAGAACGTGCAGCGTTTCATCGAAGGCAAAGAGATTACCAAGGTGATCGTGGTGCCCGGCAAATTGGTGAACATCGTTGTCAAAGGATAGCCACAATGTAGGGTGCGCTATGCGCACCATTGCCTCGGCGGCCCCCAGTGCGAAATCGTGCGCACAGCGCACCCTACGGTTCTTCGCCTCATCAACGCATCCGCAGGCCGGAATCCAGGCTGTGGTGATGCTGTTGGTGATCTGCATGATGGCAACGTTGTTGAACGGTTGCGGTTGGCGGCTGCGTGGTTCGATGGAGCTGGCATTGCCGCCACTTTATCTTGAAATCCAAAACGGCAGTGCCGAGCTGCGTCGAGAACTGCCGCAGACATTTGACTCCTCTGGTGTGCAGCTGGCACCAACGCGCGAGGCAGCAGAGTTGATTCTGGTCATTCAAAACGAGACACAAGAGCGGCGTGTGCTTGCCGTGGGTAGTGCTGGCAAGGTGAGTGAGTATGAACTGCAATACCAGTTACGTTTTATGGTGCGTGACCAAGCCGGCAAAGAGGTGATGGCCGCCGATACCATTCGTCAGCAGCGCGATTACACCTTTAATGAGTCCGAAGTATTGGCCAAGGACGAAGAGCAGCAGCAGCTGTTTGGCTTCATGCGCAGTATGGCGCTGCAAACCTTGCTGCGCCGTTTGCAGGGACTCAGTGAGTTGAAGGCAATACCAGCCACTACAGAGATACAGCCCGGTGCAAATTAAACCGGAGCAACTCAAGGCGCATCTCGCTAAAGGCGTAGCGCCGCTCTATTTTGTCAGCGGTGATGAACCGCTGCTGCTGCAAGAGAGTTGTGATCTGATCCGCGCCGCCGCCCGCCAGTCCGGTTGCAACGAGCGTGAAGTGCATCATGTGGAAGGTAATTTTGATTGGCAGGGGTTCCTGCAAGAGGGTGATGCCCTGTCACTCTTCTCGGATCGCAAGCTGGTTGAGTTGCGTATGCCCGGCGCTAAACCCGGCGATGCCGGTAGCAAGGCGTTGCAGAGTTATGCCGAACGTCCCAATCCCGACAACGTGCTGTTGATCGAATCGGGCAAACTCGAAGGCAGTGCCAAAAACAGCAAATGGTATAAATCGCTTGATGCGGCAGGTGTCATCATTACCCTCTGGCCGATGGAGCTGAACCAGCTGCCCGGTTGGGCCATGCGGCGTATGTTGGACAAGGGGCTGCAACCCACTCAAGAGGCGGTGGCGCTACTGGTCGAGCGCGTTGAGGGTAATCTGCTGGCCTGCTCACAAGAGATCGAAAAACTGCTGCTGCTCTTCGGCCCCGGCCCCATCACCCTCGAACAGGTTGCCAGCAGCGTCGCCAACAGCTCCCGTTTTGATATCTACAAACTGGTGGATGGCGCACTGCAGGGTGATGCCAATCGCACCAGTCGCATCATCACCGGCCTCAAAGGCGAAGGGGTCGAGCCAGTGTTGATCCTTTGGGCCATCAGCCGCGAAATCCGCGCCATCACTCAGATGTCTTTTATGATGAGACAGGGGTCGTCCGCCGATCAGGCCATGTCCAAACATTATGTCTGGGACAAACGTAAACCGCTGGTACGCACCGGCCTGCAACGCCATTCGCTGGCTCGCTGGCAAGCGCTGTTGCGCCGCTGCGGCGAGATTGATCTGATGGTTAAAGGTGGCCGGGCGGGGAATGTCTGGGACGAGTTGCTAGAGTTGAGTCTGTTGTTGGGTGGCTTGCAACTCCACCCTGGCGTGCGCAGGGTGCCGTAGATAACCTCTGAATATCAACCTGGAATCACAACAGTCCCCGTGGGAATTCATACGACATCTTGCTCGGTTCACCGCCGTATGCATCCCCATGCTGGAGCGTGGGAACAAGAAACCGTTACCCCTTGCGCTGCACCATTGATGCTTTTTGTGGTTGAGCATTCATAGAATCAATGGCGATTTTGTTTGACGCGCGTTGACTCCTAATGTCCTCTGCGCCACACTGATTCCACTTCCAGAAGGGGAGTAGCTTTCCGCCTCGGCATCGTCAGCACGGCTCGTTAAATCGGCCCGGTGCCCAGGGTAACCTTGCGGTTACAAGCGAGACCTTCGTCGGTGACGACGATGGTCTATTGGTAAAATTCGAGCCCCGGCTCCTGATTTCCAAACAGCCCCCGTGTACACCGGCGTACACGGGGGCTTTTTATTGGGCTTAAATAAATAAGGTAATCCCCCGGCTTAGCCGGGGGACTCACTAGGTTTGACCGAGCGCTACGGTCAGCCTGATTCAAGGGGAAGAGTGCGATATCAATAGCGAGACGATTTGCCGGGAAGACCAGGAATTTCAACGGT
>JANOSY010000088.1:0-86375 GCA_031416075.1 Tenderia sp. (SeqCode)
AACCTATTTCGACACACCAGTGGTCATATTGTTTATTACGCGCTTAACGCCATTTACATCGCTGACAAGTTTGGTAACCAAGTCTATTTCGGCAACATTCTTAGCCTTTCCACTTATGGTGACCACGCCATTTTTAGTCTCAACCTTGGTATGAAAAGCGCTGGTTGAACGATGGCTCAGCAACGTCATCTTGACCACAGCAGTGACAGAAGAATCATCTATTTTTTCGCCCACTCTCTCTTTTTTCGTTGCCGCACCTGACACAGTCATCTCATTTTTGACATCCTTAACACCTTCGACATCCTTAGCGTATTCGGTCGTCAAATCTTTTTGCGCCTGGCTGGCTGAATCGCCTCGCAAGGTAACCACGCCATTATTAACGGAGACCTCCGTCATGGCACTCACGCTACTATGAAACAAAAGTGTAGTTTTAACCTTAGTAACGAGCCATGCATCTGATTTCTCGGCAGGGTGTTCTCCATTGACTGCCAGCTGATTATCCACGCTTTTGACACCGGGCAAGCTTGCCACGGTATCCTGGGCCAATGATTTGTGGGATTCTTCGGCAACCTCCCCCGTCAAGGTGACAACACCATTCTTTGATTTAACTTTAATGTCATCGTTATTAAGATAGGTTTTGAAAACATACGTCTTTTTGGCGGATGATTCGATACGATCATCCATATTGGACGCAAACACAGGAATGCTGGCCACTAGCATCGAAACCACCGCCGCCAGCATAGTTACAAAATATTTAGATCTCATGTAGTCATCCTTTTCACTGTTGATATTATAAATATTGAAGATGCAATTTTTCGTCGTCGTGTTTACGGTATATTTCTTGACAGTCGAAACATAAAAAACTATTAAACTCGGAAACAAGAGTGGTTCCAGCAGGGAAGAGTCTGCTGTCGCGGCCACATAAATATCAAATACAGCCGCGACAGCGAGTTCCTATTTTCCAACAACATTCTCGATTTGACCGATCTTCTTTTGAATCTTACCGGCGATATTTTCACCTTTTCCTTCTGCCTCAAGTTCTGGGTTATCAATTATTTTTCCAGTGACCTCCTTAGCCTTTCCAACAACTTCGTGAAGCTTTCCTTCTGCCCGGTCCTTAATGCTGAGTTTCATGGTGTTTCTCCTCTATCAATGAAAAAGTATAAAATATTACATCTCTTGTCTAACACGGATTAGAAACCGTATGCCCCACCCAAGTACCATGCTTGAACATTGTCTTTCTTGCCATCAACACCAGATATATCAGTATAAATCTGATATTCAGCACGCAACATCCAGTTACTATCAAGATCAAACTTCATGCCAGCACCTAAATATGGCTTGGTGCTATCGCCATCCTCTACCATGACATTCTGAACAGTTCCGCTGTTGCTAACGCTATATCTCGCCAGGCCCAACCGACCGAACATGCTTAAACGTTCGGTAATCGGCATTGATCCCAACGCACTGACTGTCAATGCACTGGCATCTTGCTTGGCATTTACATTGTTATCGTTAGCATTAAATAGTGTCCCAAAGCTTGAGTATCCAAGCTCAGTGCCAAAATAATTATTGAACTTGTAACCTATCTCGCCACGCATGCTGTTATCAGCACTATCGCAATTCGCTATATTGTCGCAATATTTACGGGCTTCGGCCTGACCTACGTTTAGCCCAAGATAAAACCCGCCATCTGCTGCTTGAGTGATATTCGAACCCATCGTGCCAACGAGCACTACGCACAATGCAGTAAGTTTTGTTTTATTATTCAACATGATCGGTAATTCCTTTTTAATTAGAGAAAGAGTTTCATGACAGCACAAAGGGGGCTAGTCGTAAGTCAAAAGTAGGCTTATTGATAAAGTTCATCTGTGCGCTGCACAACATAGCGAAATAAAAAATACAATATATCAACGAGAATACATCTGGCCAGCAAACCAAGCGGCCGACCAGTTCACAGGCCAAATCCCCCCTCTCTTTGTGCTGGGCCATCAGCGGACGACCAACCAGAATCAGCTCCGGCTAATTACGCTTACCGATACCTTCCCAGGGATCATAGATACGGCATTCAACCATATCCGGCAATATTGCCGCTCCAGCGCCGCGGTAACTATACGTTTACTGGAAGCGATCGCAGTGGCCGCAGGATTTGTACATCGGCCCGAAGACCGTGCCACACTCTTGCGCCATGCTGAAATGATCACCCGAGGCGCAAATGAGACGTTGCCCGAAGAGCAGGACCGCCAAGCAGTGGAGGCGCGCTACCAAACGGTAAGAAAATTATGTAGCGAACCGATTTAATCTCGCCACAAAAAGCACATATGTGCGGGCAGCATATTTTACGGGGACATGGGATGAATGAATGTTGGGCTGAGTAACTGGCTGTCCGTCATGCGGGGGCTATTCTACGCGCCATTGCCACGAATACCCCGTCCATTTCTAACCATTGAGTGCGCCCATTATATATTTGTCATACGAGTTGAGCTGTTGATATGTCATAAAGTCGATTCATTTCTTGGTGGGAGAGAAAAACCTTAGCATCACATCTTGCCTCATTTTTAAAAAAGGGTGTCTCACTGAGTATATGAATTCAGCTTCTCTAACAACGGCCCGGGCAGTACACAACAAATATATGCAACGCCGGACCATTTTTTAATTGCTGACGACAATAACAAACAGAAGGTCAGAGCACTTTAGCGATCGATTCAGCAGCCCGCTTTACGTCAAGAAAGATCAGTCCCAAACGCGCTGTTGATTTGGCCATGACAGAGAGAACGGCATCATCACCCGCATAGGTCATTAATACATACCCTTTTTCACCTTTGATCAGCACCTGTTCAAGATTGCCACGTGCCAACTCCTGCGCGGTACGATCACCCAGCGAGAGCATCGCAGCGGCCATGGCACCGACTCTATCTTCATCCATTGAGCTTGGCAGCAGCGCAGCCATCATTAAGCCGTCCGTGGATATTACTGCGGACGCTTCAATGTCGGCGGATGCACCGTTTAAATCACTTAAAATAGATCCTAAAAGATCAGAACGCATAGTCACTCTCCTTATTGTTTTAACACAAGCTTAATGTTTTGAAAAAAAACAGCACCATTGAAACAGAGGCTCAAACCACCCATGGTTTTTAAATAGTATTGATATGATTTTTTTATAAAACGCTTACTACTACAAATTGGATAGCTCCAGGTAACGCTTACCCAATATCCAGATCAGCTCAACAAAAGCCTGCTGATTAAATTGTGGCACACCTGTCATGACCAGATTGAATTGATAGTCACCCACAGACAGCGGCCAGACGCCCAACTGACTATCGCCACTGGCGTCAACCAACCCCCACGCTGAAGAGTTGATATTGATGTTATTTCTCAACAGCCGTTCATGACGTTGATAGAGTGCATTTAGATCGGCACTCAATGCTGATAGCTCTTCTGCCAGCTCATAAGAGAAGCCGTGCGCTGAAAGAAATAGCCCCTGATTATCAACCAGCAGCACTTTTCCTGAACTGGAGAGTTTGGCCAATATAGCGGGCAACGCCTCTTCCAGAATGCCGACTGGGCTTTCTCTCTGTTCAGGCTCTCCCTGTACCCACCCCAAACCCTGTAGGCGGTAGAGCAGCTCCATGGCCTCCTCCACATCACGGGTTTTGCTTGCCGTAAGCAGAAACTGCTCTGTTAAAAGCCGACTTTCAGTAAAGGTCAGCATGTGCAACAGAAACCAGCGCGCCTTATCATCTGGCGCTGCTGTCACAGCATAATAAACACCCGCAGGTGTTGGCAGAACATAGTTGCTACCAAGCAGTTGATATCCAGACATCACTCACCCAACCACGGATCCAATGAAAACAGCAGCGCCTCTACCAGCTGCACCACATCCAGACGTTTACGTGCATCAACTTCAAACAACGGCGGTGTCATTCCCAGCTTTTTCAGTTCGGCATGATACTCATCCAGACCAGGGCCATCGGCCAGATCCGTGCGAGTCACACCAATTGCCAGTTTTGTTGATTTAATAAAATCGTCAAAGGCGTTCAGGAAAAAGCGCATATCCTGAAACGGTTCTGCACGGGTATTATCAAGCAGCAGCACCAGTCCAATCCCCCCTTGTGTCAGGATCTTCCACATAAAATCAAAACGTTCCTGGCCCGGTGTGCCATAGAGATGAATTCGTTCACCACCGTCAAGCTTCATCAAGCCATAATCCATCGCCACCGTGGTTGTTTTTTTACGGTTTTGGGTCATATCACTCGCCTGTTCATCAGTGGCGATAACATCGATATCACTCAACGCTCTGATTGCGGTGGTTTTGCCAGCACCCACTGGGCCGGTAAATATTATTTTATAATTGCTCATAGATAACTGTAAAAAAACGCTATTATTCTTCTGTCATTAAACTACGTTTATGCCTCAAGATCCGATTTGTCGGTTCTGAGACGCTTTAATATCTGTCCAAACAGTGTGTGGTCACGATGTTTTTTAGGTGCCACACTCTTTTCATTAAAAGTGATGCGCTCTCCAGACTCTACAATGTCGATAGCACAAGCGGCACTATAAAAGGAGTAGACCCGAGTGGCCGGAATGTTAAGTACCTTTGCAACCACTGGCAAGGGGCGGGGCTGCTCCACCAGTAGCGCCGTAATACGCATCGCACCACCCACGGGGTAAAGACGCGTTAGATTTGGCCAATGTTTTAATTTTGTAGCCGTGGCAAGATCCGTCCCTTCGGGCAATCTGCCAACACTGGTGTAGAGCGCAATCTTCCATAAAAAGGGGATATAACCCGTGCCACGCTGCTCTTTGCCCATTTTCTCTTCAAGCGATCGAGTGTACTTTGGCTCTCGACGATAGAGTTTATGTTTAAGCAGTGTTAACGGTGTTGAACAGTGCCGTTTTAAATCGCCATCACTAAAAGAGGTTAAGACCTTTTTCAATCCCGGCATAAAGATCATTTTTCCCCACTGGCTATCTCCTGCCATCACCCATAGTTCTACCGCCACCTGATGTTTAATGGAATATTCAATGGCAGAGTGAATGCCACTCTGCAAATAGTCACGTGGGTTATAAAAGATGGGTGACTTGCTGATACTGCCTTGCGCTGTTGCTACCAGAACTTCAGTTTTTTTCACTCTGTTAACAGCCGCCGGCAACACCTCCATCACATGCGCCTGTTGCGGCCCCTTCACCACTGGGAGCGTTATTTCAAAATCAAAAATCAGATCTTCTTCAATAGTTGGGAGCGCCGGTTTGTATTGATCAAGGTCACTGATTAAACGGTCAACCGCCTGCAACATCTGCTCGACCGTGGCCGGTTTTTTTACATACACCGCACCCTCAATCCCCGGGTCATTCACACCCAGAATAATGGTTGGCATGTTGGGATGACGTTCACGGTAGCTTGCCCACAACGCCTTTGCTGCTGCATTGTCCATATTAACAATACCACCCTCGGCCCTGCCATCATCAACCAGTATCGCCTTGCCTTTGCCAAGCCCCTTGAAGACAATTTTGAAGCTCTCTTCAGCGCGCCCATCAAAACCGATGGCCGAGAGACGCAGCTGGCGCGGCATATCGTCACCCATTACCCATACCCTCTTCCGCGGCCAACAATCTTTCTGCCTGCGCATTCCAGTCGCTGGCCAGCGCCAGCGGCAACCCTCTAAACCGCTCATGGGTAGCAAAAAAAGCATCGCTATTTTTAGTATATCGATAGAGATCCAGCAGCTCTTTGCTTGTCTCCTCACACTCCGGTTGCCTGAACAGTAACGTCTCCAGCAACATACGCGCTTCATCAATAAAACCTGAATCGATCAGATCACGGGCCTCATCCAGGGCGTTAAAACTTTCCACAACCCGTGGACCACCCTGACGTTCCAGCAGATGTAGGGTGCCAACATTGGCGGGGATCAGACGAGAGAGTGAAGGAAGGGGTGTCACATCGGTTTTGTTCAATCCTGATTGCAAACTTGCGTCCAGGGTCTGTTGCTGCTCAATGCCCAGCAGTGGCGCACATTTGGCCAACAGGCGCTGGCGTAACGCATACCCCTTTGTATCAAGCACAATAAAAAGGTCCAGCAGGGCACCATAGAGGGTGTCAGGACTACCCGAATGGTAGTGCGCCGTCACACGTTGCAGATGTGCCAACAGATCGTTGGGATTATTTGAGATACGGTGCGACAAAAAATCCAGCGCCTTGGTCACAAGCACAGGCGGCATGGGGTTTAACCAGAAGGGGGAGTGTCGTGCTACAAAGGTGAGATCAACAGTATTAAGATCAATGCGAGGGGCTATATCCAGACGACAGATGCAGAGTGGCTGCGTTGATGAATCCTGTGGAAAACCGTTAAACATAAGTAAAAACTTAATCCATTAAGTTGCAAATAAGAGACCGCTAATCCTTAGCGCCCATCATGATACAAGAGAATTACCCGTTTGTGGGATGTAATGGCCAAGCCATTTTCAACCGGACCGCCCTATTAGAACAGATGGCACTGTACTGTGTGGGCTGCCGGACGCAGCCGCTCTTCGGGATAATCTGATTTGCACACCTCTTTCACCTGTGGGCAACGAGGGTGGAAATAACACCCCTGTGGCGGGCTAAATGGTGATGGCAAATCCCCTTCCAGACGCACCACTTGACGATGGCTACTCATATCAATGGTGGGCACAGCGGCCAGCAACGCCTGGGTATAAGGGTGCAACGGATTCTGTAGTACCTCTGCCACTGGCCCCTGCTCGACGATACGGCCGAGATACATCACCTGTACCTGATGGGCCAGATAGGCCACGACTGAAATGTTGTGTGTAATAAATAGATAGGAGATGCCTAACTCGTCCTGCAGCTCTTTCAGAAGATTGAGTATCTGCGCCTGTACCGAAACATCGAGCGCACTGGTCGGTTCATCACAGACAATCAGCTTGGGATTGAGCGCCAGGGCGCGGGCGATGCAGATGCGTTGGCGCTGGCCACCGGAAAACTCATGGGCATAACGGTTGCGCATACTGGGCGCGAGGCCGACCTGCTCCAGCAGCGTATCGACACGGACGCGGCGCTGCGCTTGATCACCTCCTAAACCTTGCGCCACCAGCCCCTCTTCGATGATCTCGCCCACTCGCATGCGTGGATTCATGGAAGAGTAGGCATCCTGAAAGATGATCTGAAAATCGCGCCGTCGCAGGCGTAGTTCAGCGCTGCTCAAGGCAGTCAGGTCTTCACCCTCAAACAGCACCTCACCGGCCGTGGGACGATTGAGCTGCAAGATCGCCTTGCCCGCCGTAGTCTTGCCGCAGCCCGACTCTCCGACCAGCGCCACGGTACGACCACGCGGGATATGGATATCGATGCCATCCACTGCATAGAGCAAACCACCCCCGCCACCCAGCAACCCCTTATGCTGCGGGAAGTGGACCTTAAGCCCCGTCACCGCCAGTAGTGGTTCTGCAACCGTCGGCTGTTTATGCTGTTTTATCGCGCTGGGCAACGCTGTCGTTTGCTGCGGCCACTGCGCCAATAATTCGGGATCGGCACGATGGCAGCGCACGTTATGCTCAGCACCGCAGGGCAACCACGCGGGTGCCTGTTCACGGCAGAGACTCCAGCCGTAATCACAACGCGACTCAAACCGGCACGCCTTGAACTGCTGCGCCAATGATGGCACCGCACCACGAATCACTGCCAACGGTTGATCACGCTTACTGATGTCCGGCAACGACTCAAACAGTTTGCAACTATAAGGGTGTTGCGGTGCGGCAAAAAACTGCTCACGACTTGCCTGCTCCACAATCTGCCCCGCATACATAACCGCCACCCGGTCGGCCACCTCCGCCACCACCCCCAGGTCATGGGTGATCAGCATGATTGCCATGCCTGTGTCGCGCTGCAACTGCTTCAACAGTTGCAATACCTGCGCCTGTATCGTTACATCGAGGGCGGTGGTTGGCTCATCGGCGATCAGCAGATCAGGCTCACCGGCCAGGGCGATGGCAATCATCACCCGCTGTTTCATGCCGCCAGAGAGTTGATGTGGATAGTCGTCGATACGTTGCGCTGGCGCTGGAATGCCCACGGCATCAAGCAACTCGATGGCACGCTGGCGCGCTGCACGGCCACGCAGCTGTTTATGGCAGTAGAGCGTCTCAATGATCTGCTGCCCCACCGTCAGCACAGGATTAAGCGAGGTCATCGGCTCCTGAAAGATCATGGAGATTCTGGCACCACGGACCTTGCGCATGGACGCCTCGGGCAGCGTCAACAGCTCCTGGCCATCAAACAGAACCGAACCACCGGCAATACGCCCCGCCGGTTGTGGCAGCAGCTGCATGATGGAGAGCGAGGTCATCGACTTACCACACCCCGACTCTCCCAACAGGGCAAAGGTCTCGCCACGTCTGATCTCAAAACTGACACCGTCCACGGCGCGTACTTCACGCTCGCCATGGCCAAAACGGGTCTGCAGATCCGTGACTCTAAGCAGTATTTCATCCATTACTGTTGCAATCCAAATTCAACCCGTGGCACTGCCGCCAGCAGCTTTTGTGTGTAACTGTGTTGTGGCGCACGACTCACCTGATCAGTCGGCCCCTGCTCGACAATACGACCATTGTGCATTACCGCCATCTCGTCGCTCACATACTCCACCACGCCAATGTTATGTGTGATAAAGAGCAGTGTCAGATCCCGTTCACGGCGCAGCTCCAGCAACATCTGTAATATCTCCGCCTGCACCGATACATCCAGCGCACTGGTCACCTCATCACAGACAATAAACTTGGGATTGAGTGCCAGGGCGCGGGCGATGCCGATACGTTGGCGCTGGCCACCGGAGAATTCATGGGGATAACGCCAGAGGTGTTCACCCTTCATCTGTACCCGCTCTAACAGTGTCTGAGCCAATGCCAGGCGCTCCTCATTTGATTCACCAATGCCGTGCACCTTCATCGGCTCCGTCAACGTGGCGGCGATGGAGAGACGCGGATTGAGGGATGACATGGGATCCTGAAAGATGATCTGCATCTCACGCCGTAGCGGCTGCATCTCGCGGCGCTGCAACGTGGTGATCTCTTGACCATTAAAGTGGATCTGGCCCGCGGTCGGCTCTGTCAGACGCAAAATCGCCCGCCCCAATGTGCTCTTGCCACACCCTGACTCCCCCACCAGCGCCAGAATTTGCCCTTGGGGAATTGTCAGATCAATGCCATCCACCGCTTTTACATGATCAACCGTGCGCTGCATCACCCCTTTTTTAATAGGAAAGTAGACCTGCAACCCTTTTAGCTCCAGCAGTGCTGTATCACGGCCACGGTGGAGTGAATCATTCACACTCTTTTGGCGTTGCAGATTTTCCGGCAGCGACGCCAACAGCTTGCGAGTGTACTCATGGGTAGGGGCATTAATCAACCGTCGTGCCGTACCCGACTCCACAATTACCCCCTGCTTCATCACCGCCAGACGATCGGCGATCTGCGCCACCACACCAAAATCGTGGGTGATAAACAGCATGGCCATGCCGGTGCGCTGCTGCAGCGCCTTCATCAACCGCAAAATTTCCGCCTGCACGGTCACATCCAGCGCGGTGGTGGGTTCATCGGCAATCAGCAGGTCTGGCTCACACGCCATCGCCATGGCAATCATCACCCGCTGCCGCTGGCCGCCCGAAAGGCGGTGTGGATACTCATCGATCCGTTCTGCCGCATTGGGGATCTGCACCTGCTGTAGCGCCTCTATCGCTCGCTGGCGTGCCTCGTTATGGCTCATCGTTGGGGTGTGCATCTGTAGTGCTTCGATAATCTGATCACCAATGGTGAAGACAGGATTCAATGAGGTCATCGGCTCCTGAAAGATCATGGCGATACGGGCACCACGGATATGGCGACGCCGCTCTTCATCCAGCGTGACCATATCTACCTGCTCATGTGTCTCATCGTCGTGGCGATATTTGAAAAAGATGTTGCCGGACGGATGTTCACAGACATCTTTAGGCAGCAGCTGAATCACCGACAGCGCCGTGATCGACTTGCCACTGCCCGACTCCCCCACCAGGCAAAACGTCTCGCCACGGTCGATCTCAAAACTGATGCCGTCCACTGCCTTTACCACATCATCACCGGCGCGCAGATAGGTCTTGAGGTTATCTACCCTCAGCAACATTGTTTGCCCCTCATCACTTGGCCGATTTTTTCGTGTAGGGGTCGATGGCGTCACGCATCGTCTCCCCAATCAAGTTATAGGCAAACACCGTCAGGAAGATTGCACCACCGGGAAAGACCGCCATCCACCAGTTAAAGGTCGCCGACTGCACCGCCTGATTTAACATCTGTCCCCACGACGGATCATCCACCAGACCTAATCCCAGAAAGCTCAGCGTCGCCTCGGCCAGAATCGCCGAGGCGACACCAAAGCTGGTCGCTACCAGAATCGGTGCCATGCCGTTAGGCAGGATGTGGCGAAACAGGATCGAGCGCAGCGGCAGACCACAGGCAACCGCCGCCTGCACAAACTCCTGTTGCCGCAACTTTAAAAACTCGGCACGCACAAAGCGGGCATAACCGGTCCAGCTGGTAATGCCGATGATGATCATCATCACGTAAAGATTGCGGCCAAAAAAAGCTACAAATGTGAGCAACAGAAATAGCACCGGTATCGCTTCAAAGATCTCCACCAATCGCATGCCGATCATATCCACCACGCCGGAGAAATAGCCCATCAACCCCCCAATGATCGTGCCCAGTACCATGGCGATGCCCGTGGCAACAAAACCTATACTCAATGCAATGCGTGAGGCGTGAATCATCCGGCTCAAGACATCGGCACCGTTCTCATCCGTACCAAACCAGTGGGTCTGCTCGGTGGCACTCAGGGGGGCCTTAAGGCCGGAGTCCCCTACATCGCGCAGGTAGTCTTTAGGCGAGTAGGGAATTGGCGCACGGATCAACCACTCATAACTGCCCGCACGCTCCTGCTCCCGGTACTGCTCATAGATATTGAGCTGAGGTGGCGAGACAAATGCGTAACAGACCGTGGCAACAGCGCTGCCCAGTAGCAGCGCCAACGCCATCTTTTTACGCACACTGATCTTCACCACGCTGAGCAACAGCACCATAAAAAACAGTGCCAACAGTGTCACATCCGTGGCGCTCAAACTATGCAGTAACGGGCTGCGGATCTGCGACTGCTCACTCAATAGCAGCGGGTAGCTGCTAGCAAAAAATGGGGCAAAGACCGAGATAATTACTAACAGCCCGATCCAGGCGATGCCAATACGCGCTCCCCACTGCATCAATACTTCACGCACTACCTGGGCGGCGTAACTACGCTGCTGACGCGGAATGGCAGTCTCTATCTCACTCATAACTCACCCGTGGATCGGCAATGGCGTAACAGAGATCGGCCAACAGGTAACCAGCCAACGACAGAAGCGCACCAATCAGTGTGATGGAGAGCACCAGCTCACGGTCACGGCTCTGCACCGCCTCCACCGCCAGCTTGCCCATACCATCGATGCTGAACAGTACTTCCACAATAATGGAGCCACCCAACAGACTTGGCAACAACCCCGCTGATACCGTGATCAACGGCAACAGACTATTGCGAAAAACATGACGCCACAATACCTGCTGCTCCGGCACCCCTTTTGCGCGGGCGGTGCGGGCGTAGTCAGACAACAGATTCTCCAGCACGGAGCTGCGTGTCAACTTGGCAAGAAAGGCAAAGCCACCATAGGAGAGACAGACCACTGGTAATATAAGATGCCAGAGACGATCAAACAGAAACCCAACCACAAACCCGTTCGACATAAATACAAACGCAATGCCAATACCGAGGCCCAACCCCACCAGCCCCATCATGCCGGTCCGCAGCGCGTGGTAGTCGCTATAGGCAATCAGGCCACAGATCGCCGCCAGCAGCGCTATCAATACAACCTGCGTCCACAACGCCGCCTCACCTGGCAGTGCCGCCGCCATGGCAAACCCCAATCCACCACCCAGCAGCGCCATCAGCCCCATACGTAACCGCTGGCCACCACGCAGACTCAGGCTGACCAGCCCCGCCACGGCAATCACCACCAAAACAAACAGCAACAGCAGATCAACAGCACTGTTCCAGTGGGGCAGAAACTGCATATCCAACGCCTCGCGCTGACTCAACCCCGCTGTGGGAAACCAGTGCCAATATTGGTCACTAGCAAAAAAGCCGATCATCAACACCCCCGCCAACATGGTGGGCACCGACCACAACGCCAACATTGATATCCCGGAGCCTACATCAAACGCCTTGCCACGCTGGGTGGCTGCATGCACACCTATCACAATGGCCACTATGTATATAAGAGGGATAGAGAGCAGATTCAGTAACAGGGTAATGGGCAAGCGCTCTTCAATCAGATCCAGCACCGGACGACCATAACGGAAGCTGGTGCCAAGATCAGAACCTTTGGTAAACGAGAACCCTTCAACATCATTCTCTTCATCAAAGGTAAAGCCAATGGGTGAAACATTGTTCAGCCAGCGCAGGTACTGCACCGGTGCCGGATCATTCAAACCATACAGGCGGTTGTAGTATTCCTCCATCGCCTTTTTTACTTGCGGCTCAAGGTTCTGCCCCTCCACCAGGCTCTGGGCGCTGATCCCCCCCGGCGCTGCCGCCATCACCGAAAAGACCACAAGGGTGATGCCGATCAGTGTCGGAAACATCAGCAACAGACGGCGGATGATATAGGTATGCATCGTTATTCAGCCGCTTATTGCTTGTACTTCTGCTGACCTTCCGGCACAAAGATCTCTACCGGTACAGCCCCCATATTCAACCCCAGCTTGGTAATCTGGAGGTTATGGATACGTTTATCGATAAAGACCAGCGACTGACGCCGCATCAAAAAGGTGTAGGGTTGATCCTCATACATAATCCGCTCTGCCTGCTGCCAGAGTGGCATACGTTTGGCTTCATCAACCGTGCCGCGGGCCTGATCGATCAACTGATCGAGTGCGCTGTTTTTATAGTGCACAAAGTTATCACCCCCCCCCTCGATCTGTTTGCTGTGAAAGATCTGATAGATATCAGTCTCAACACCGCTGGTCCAGCCAAGCGTAATCGCCTCAAAATCACGCCTGTTAATCAGATCGAGCATCACCGACCACTCCGTTGGTTTTGGAACCAGCACAATCCCGGCGCGGGCGTACAGATCCTTCAGGAACAACACGATGCGTTTGGTATCTTCGTTATCCTGAAAAAAGACCAGTTCAAACTCAAACGGTTTGCCTTGTGCATCCTCCAGCACCCCGTCTCTATTACGGTCAGCAAACCCCGCATCCTTCAACAGCTGCCTGGCCTTTTCAAGATCAAATCCCCGCGCCACCAGTGCCACATCGTGCTGCTTACTACGCGGGCTAAACGGGCTGACCGCTGCCTCGGCATAACCGAGCATAATCTCATCGTTAATGCGCTTTATGTCAGTCAGATAGGTCATCGCCTGTCGCACCCGTTTATCGGCAAAGCGGGTGGACTTGCCACTGCGCTGCTGATTCCAGCCAATGTAACTGTAACCTGCCGTAGGACTCATATACTCAAACTGCTGAGTGCGTGCGCTCAGCCCTTTATCTTCACGCAGGGTTTGATACTCACGCGGGCTGGCACCATAGGCATCGATCTCACCATTACGGAAGGTTGTCAGGCGCGCCGCATCATTCTGAATCACCTTCCAGAGCAGGCGATCAAAGGAAGGTTGTGGCCCCCAGTAACGGGGATTGCGCTGCAGCTCCACCAACCCCTGATCAGGGGTCCAGCCTTTAGGGTCCGCGAGACGGTATGGTCCCGAACCCAGTAACAGCCCCTTGGACTGATTAAATTTTTCAGGTGTCTTTAAGTACGGCTCATAAAAGTGGCGAGGTAAAATGGAGATTCCACCCGCCATGGCAAGGCTGTCGTAATAGGGCTCTTTAAACTGGAATACCACCTCATACTGCCCCGTTGCAGTCACACTGGCGATTTTGTCGTACACCGCCCGCTCACGTGGTGCTGTAATCTCAGGGGTCTGAATAAAGGCAAAAGTGAAAGCAACATCATCGGCAGTCAGCGCCACGCCATCTGAAAACTTCACATCCTCACGTAGCTGAAAGGTAAAGGTCAGCCCATCCTCACTCACCTGCCATGATTTGGCAATCAACCCCAGCCACGCCAACGTTTCAGGGTCACGGGTCAGCAGTGACTCTAAAATATACGAGTGCACCTCACTTGCATAAGCATCAGTAGAGACCAACGGTGTAATGGTTTTAAGGCCGGTACCAAACGAGCTGACCAACCAGTCGCCCCGTTTATAACCAGGCAACTGCTCCGCCTGTCTGCCCCGTTCAAACGCCAGGGCTACACGTGAATCGCCCTGCGCCCCACCCACATCAGCCCGAACACGCTGATCAGCTCCATTCAACAGACCACGCAGGGCGTGAATATCCTCCGCCTGCTCACGCAAGATGCTTTGTATACGCGCCATTTCTGCCCACTGCCGATCTACCATATACATGGAGAGCAACAGCGTCACAAACAGCAACCCAAGACAGACAAAGAGAGAAAAATCTTTAAACGTAAATCGTTTTTCCATGAGGCTCTCTAATATTTAGCAGCGCTATCAACAATCCATTGGATGGCAAGCATCGGGCAGATGCCAACCTGACTCTTCGTCAGGATAGCGGGCTTACCACACAGGAACAAGAGCATACGCCAGCTAGCCCCTTCCCCTAAAGATTAATTTTCGGTAAGTTATGGCAACAGAGTGGACGTGCCAGATTTAGAATGCCTCCATACGAGGTTTATCGTCTCCATCAATTCAAGGTGAGCCATGGGATTTCTAAACGGAAAAAAAGCACTCATTGTCGGCTTGGCCAGCCACCGATCCATCGCCTGGGGCATCGCCCAGGCAATGCACCGCGAAGGTGCCGAGCTGGCCTTTACCTATCAGAATGAAAAGCTGCAATCCCACGTTGAAAAGATGGCCGCTGAACTCGACTCAGACATCGCCATTCCCTGCGATATTGGCCACGACAGTGATATCGAAAAGGCTTATGAACACCTGGATGATTATTGGGATCACCTCGACATCATCGTCCACTCAGTTGCCTACGCCCCACACGAAGCACTTGAAGGGGACTATCTTGACACCGTCACCCGTGATGCCTTCAACACCGCACATGAAATCAGCTCTTACAGTTTTGCAGCATTGGCAAAAGCGGGACGCAATATGATGGAGGGGCGCAACGGGGCGTTGATCACAATCAGCCACCTCGGTGCCGAACGCACACTGCCCAGCTATAACGTCATGGGACTAGCCAAGGCCAGCCTGGAAGCCAACGTCCGCTATATGGCCGCCAGCCTTGGCCCGGATGGCATTCGTGTCAACAGCATCTCCGCTGGGCCTGTCAAAGCCCTGACCGCCACTGGCATCAGTAATTTTCGCCACATCCTCAACCACGTCGAAAAAAACGCGCCGCTACGGCGTAACATCACTATCGAAGAGGTTGGCAATACCGCCGCCTTTTTATGCTCTGATCTGGCTTCGGGCATTACCGGAGAGAACATCTATGTAGATGGTGGTTACAACACCATAGGCATGGGCCTGAACGAATAGACTCTCGTCTGCTACTTATGTAAATAAAAAAGGGGCGGGCCATCACTGGCCCGCCCCTTTTTTACCTGTGCCTTACACAATCAACCATGCCAGCCGCTTTATTCCGACATGGCCAGATTGGTTAAAGGTTCTCTGGGTACTCTCTAATCTCAGCAACACTACGCAATCCCTTCACCACCCCTTCCAAGTGGCTAAAGCCATAGTAACGTTCACGATTCACGGCCACACTCTTGGCCTGTTCATCATTCACATCAACCGCCCCATCATTCACAGCAAAAAGCGCCACTACCGCATAGTCACCAGACGGCAATACAACGCCACCGAAACTACGACTCTCTTGTGCAGGTGCTTTCATACGGAACACCTTAGTAATCACATCATGATCAGCAGCTGTTGAAGAGCGCTTTACCAAACCAAGATACTGCCAGTCCAAACCCTTCTGTTTAGCCAACGTTTCAACATCAGAATCAGCCTTCAGCAACTGCAGCAGAGCCTGCCCCTCTTCCTTCGCCTTGGCTTCGGCGCGCTGGCCTTTCAACTGCGCCACCACCTCACTCTGCACCTCCTCAAAAGGCCTCACAGTGGATTCCAAATGTTCCTTAACACGCAATACAATCAGGTGGCCACTACTAATCTCCTTAACTTCACTGTTGTTTCCCTGAAACAACACCTCATCAGAAAAAGCAGTTTTACGAATATCAGGATTACTAGCCAACCCCATCCCCTGATCACGCACAAACAGTGGTGTCACATTAATTTTCAATCCCAACTGTTGGGCGGCTGGCTCCAGCGAATCCGGATTTTCAAACGTTATGTTCGCCAACATCTCACGTTGCTCAAAGAAGATCGCTTCAGCCTGCTTATGACGGTAATCCTGCACTAACTGAGTTCTCATCTCAGCAAAAGAGCGGACCTGACCACGCTTGATCTCGCTAAGCTTAATAATATGGTATCCGTATGCGCTCTTTACAGGCTTGCTAACCTCACCTTGTTTAAGTGCAAACGCCGCATCAGCAAAAGCTGGGTCTAACATGGCATCACGACTTAAAAACCCCAGATCCCCACCATCTTTGGCAGAACCGGTATCGGCAGAATCCTTACGTGCCAGCTCCTCAAATGAAGCACCACCCGCAAGCTGCTCAAACAGTGCATCGGCCTTCGCCTTGGCAACATCCCCATCGGCAGAAGATTCAATCAAAATATGGCTAACATGACGCTCCTCAGCCGTACCAAAATCACCTTGATGCTCCTGATACATCTCCTGCAGAGCAGCCTCATCAACCTGCACCTTCTCCATCAATGCGTCCAGCGACAGCTCCAGATACTGAATACTCACCTGCTCAGTGGTTGCATAACGCTGCTTATCGCCCTCATAGTGGCTACGCGCATCCGCGTCAGCGACCTCAATGCCAGCTACAAAAGCCTGTGCAGAAATCTTCACCACCCCTACATCACGCTGCTGTTCAAGTTTCTGAAAAATGGCCTGCCGCTCCTTCCCAGTCACCCAGGCTGTACCCGCAATCCCCATGCGATATTGCTGAACAATCACATCACGACGCAACATTGCCTCAAAATCTGCTGCGCTCATTCTATTTTGCTGTAGCCACTGCTGATAAAGTGCCGCATCAAACTGGCCATTGGTATGAAACGCTTCAATAGCACGAATCTGCTGCGCCAACTGGACATTACTGACAGAAAAACCATCCTTCTTGGCAATCTGCAAAACCAGCTCCTCCTCTTCCATCCCCTTCAGGATATTAGATTTGAATTGAGACTCATCAGGAATAACCTTGCTAATATCGGTGCCCCCCAACATCGATTGCAGCCGCGCGCGCTGCCGCTGATACTCCATCTGAAATTGGTTCGCCGTGATTTTTTCACCATTCACATTGGCGACTGCAACCTCTACATCAGGCCTGAAATATGAATCCCAAGCAAACGAAGCAAGGCCCAGGATCAACATTCCGATGATGACCATCACGATCCAGCCTTGCGCTCTGTCCCTAATCAACTGCAGCATGGTTTAACTTTTCCGTTGAAATTATCGTGCGTGTGATTTTAGCCCATAAACAAAAAAGGCGCAGGCTGTATTAGCGCTGCGCCTCTCATATTTTGTTGGCGGAGTGGACGGGACTCGAACCCGCGACCCCCGGCGTGACAGGCCGGTATTCTAACCAACTGAACTACCACTCCAAACATCTAACTAAAAATGGTGGGTGCTGACGGGATCGAACCGCCGACATTCGCCTTGTAAGGGCGACGCTCTCCCAGCTGAGCTAAGCACCCTGAAAGCGCGGCTAGTTTACGGCATCCTTGAGGGCTTTACCAGCCTTAAATGCAGGAACTTTTGCTGCCGCAATACTAATCGTTGCACCTGTCTGAGGATTACGGCCATTACGTGCAGCACGCTCACGCACAGTGAATGTACCAAAACCAACCAAGGCAACATCATTCTGCTGTTTAAGTGCTTCTGTGATAGAAGAAACCACTGCGTCCACGGCACGGCCTGCATCTGCTTTAGTCATGTCAGCACGCTCTGCAACAGCTTCAATCAACTCTGCTTTATTCACTCGAAAACTCCTCTAATTCTTCTATCCAATTGTCTGCTTGGTTCATAGCAAGCATAACTTCAAATAAACAATAACCCTAACGGTAACCACCGCACACCTACCAGACGCACCCGCGAACTTCTTACCGAAGAAAGAGCTGCAGCGATACAACTTATTATTATGTGCCAGCCATTATTTTACGGCCATCTAAGACAGGGCAAAATTTATACATTTCCCCCTCCTTAATGTCAAGAAAAACCACGCCTAATGGTGCGGTACCCGCTCCGATTTAACCCGCTTTTTCTTTGTCGTAACAAGCTTATCCTCGTCAACATCAGCCACAACGCTAACATCAGGCATATGCTGTAACGCCACTTGCAACACCTCATCAAACCATCTAACCGGCTTAATTTCCAACTGATCCTTAATATTTTTGGGTATCTCCTCAAGGTCGCGTTCATTCTCTTTTGGTATCAACACAACCTTAATTCCACCACGATGCGCAGCCAACAGCTTCTCCTTCAAGCCGCCAATCGGTAAAACCTCACCACGCAGTGTGATCTCACCCGTCATCGCTACATCCGCCCGCACCGGGATCCTCGTCAATGCCGAAACCAGCGCCGTACACATCCCAATACCAGCACTCGGCCCATCCTTGGGTATACCACCTTCAGGAACGTGTATATGAAGGTCCTGCTTCTGGTAAAAATCGATCTCGATACCCAATGACTGGGCACGGCTCCGCACAACAGTCATGGCCGCTTGCACCGACTCCTGCATAACGTCACCCAACTGTCCCGTGATGGTTAGCTTACCTTTACCCGGCACCGGTACTGCCTCGATAGTTAACAACTCACCACCTACCTCAGTCCAGGCCAAGCCCGTCACCTGACCAATCTGGTCGCTCTCTTCAGCCTTACCATAACGGAACCTCTTCACACCTAGATATTTATCCAGATTAGCGGGAGTCACCTTAATACAAGCAGCTTTAGTTTTACCACCTTTGTTTAACAGCAGGGCCTTTACTACCTTGCGGCAGATTTTGGAAATTTCACGCTCCAGACTGCGAACCCCCGCCTCACGACTGTAGTAACGCACAATATCGCGAACCGCCGCTTCAGAAATATCGATTTCTCCCGGCTTAAGACCATTTGCATCAATTTGTTTTGGCATTAAATATCGCAATGCAATATTAATCTTTTCGGCTTCGGTATAACCAGAAAGCCTGATTACTTCCATCCGGTCCAATAACGGCCCAGGAATATTTAAACTATTTGCAGTAGCCACGAACATGACATCGGACAGATCATAATCAACCTCAAGATAGTGATCATTAAAGGTGTGATTCTGCTCTGGATCTAACACTTCCAACATCGCAGACGAGGGATCCCCGCGAAAATCCATCGCCATTTTGTCCACTTCATCCAACAGAAAAAGCGGGTTACGCACCCCCACCTTCGCCATATTTTGGACTATCTTACCTGGCATAGAGCCAATATAAGTCCGACGATGCCCGCGAATCTCTGCTTCGTCACGCACACCACCCAGCGCCATCCGGACAAACTGCCGCCCTGTGGCACGAGCAATAGAACGCCCTAATGATGTTTTACCTACACCAGGCGGCCCAACCAGGCAGAGCACCGGCCCTTTTAATTTGCTGACACGCTGCTGAACCGCGAGGTACTCGAGAATACGCTCTTTAACTTTTTCCAGACCGTAATGATCCTCTTCCAGAATTGCCTCCGCATTGGCCAAATCACCACGGATTTTGCTGCGTTTCTTCCACGGAACACTCACCATCCAGTCAATATAATTACGCACCACTGTCGCTTCAGCAGACATTGGTGACATCATTTTTAGCTTATTCAACTCGGCCTTGGCTTTAGTCTTGGCCTCTTTTGACATGCCTGCTTTTTCGATCTTGGCGGAATATTCCTCAATCTCATTTGGAACATCATCCATATCGCCAAGCTCTTTCTGAATAGCCTTCATCTGCTCATTCAGATAGTACTCGCGCTGGCTCTTCTCCATTTGCCGTTTAACACGGCCACGAATCCGTTTTTCAACTTGCAGTAAATCGATCTCCGATTCAAGTAGCCCCATCATCTTTTCGATACGTTCACGAACACTCACCTGCTCTAATACACTCTGCTTCTCATCAATTTTGAGCGTCATATGTGCAGCAATGGTATCCACCAAGCGGCCACCATCTTCAATACCAGAGAGGGATGAAAGTATTTCGGGGGGGATTTTATTGTTTAATTTAACGTATTGATCAAACTGATTCAGCAGTGAACGAACCAAAACCTCAGACTCACGCTCATCGAGCATCTCACACGCCAGGCTTTCGACATGCGCGGTAAAATAGCCATCCTGGTCCACGTAGTCACGGATGGTGGCGCGGCCAAGTCCTTCCACCAACACTTTAATCGTGCCGTCAGGCAGTTTAAGCAGCTGCAAAATAGTCGCCAGCGTACCTATGGAGTAGATATCGTCGGGCTGTGGATCGTCCTGAGAGGCGCTACGCTGAGCGACCAATAAAATCTGTTTCTCACCCTCCATAGCCGCTTCAAGCGCCTTAATGGACTTTTCACGACCAACAAACAAGGGAATCACCATATGCGGATAAACCACTACATCACGCAATGGCAACACAGGCATCATTTTGCTGATACTTATTGAAGAACTACTGTCCTGGTCACTCTTTTCCATACCAAAACCTCTTTATTACAACGCACCCCACCACAAAACACAGATGCATCAATGGAAAATGTACATTCAAAACCGGACGAGACAAAACAGAGACCGGCCCACCCTTCGCGTCATAAAGGGTAAATTGGGCCTTTAATGATAAATATCAAGTTCGTTTACAAAAAATTAACCGTCATTATTTGCAACACGACCTTGATGCTCATCTTGACTGTAAATCAACAACGGCTGAGACTCGCCTTTAATCACACCTTCGTCAATCACAACCTTAGTAACGTTGTCCATAGAAGGCAGGTCATACATGGTATCAAGCAACGTGTTTTCGAGAATCGAGCGTAACCCACGAGCACCCGTTTTACGCTCCATGGCCTTACGAGCCACCGCGTAGAGCGCATCCTGACGAAACTCCACTTCGCATCCTTCCATCTCAAAAAGTTTGGCATACTGTTTGGTAATGGCATTTTTTGGCTCAGTCAAAATCCGAATCAATGACTCCTCATTCAGCTCCTCCAGTGTCGCTGTCACCGGCAAACGGCCAACAAACTCTGGGATCAAACCAAATTTCATCAAATCTTCAGGCTCTACTGAACGAAACAGCTCACCCACACTCTTTTTATCATCCTTGCCTTTTACTTCTGCCGAGAAGCCAATCCCCCCCTTTTCAGAACGATCACGAATAATACGTTCCAGTCCGGCAAAAGCGCCGCCACAAATAAACAGTATGTTAGAGGTATCCACTTGCAAAAACTCTTGTTGTGGATGTTTGCGCCCCCCTTGAGGTGGAACCGATGCTACAGTACCCTCAATCAACTTCAGCAGCGCCTGCTGCACACCTTCCCCAGAAACATCACGTGTAATGGATGGGTTATCTGACTTGCGTGAGATTTTATCAATTTCATCGATGTAAACGATCCCCGTCTGGGCCTTTTCAACATCGTAATCACATTTCTGCAACAGTTTCTGAATAATATTTTCCACATCTTCACCCACGTACCCCGCTTCTGTCAGCGTAGTCGCGTCAGCGATAGTAAAAGGGACATCAAGCAGACGCGCAAGGGTTTCTGCTAGCAACGTCTTACCGCTACCCGTCGGGCCAATTAGAAGAATATTGCTTTTGGTTAGCTCAACATCGCCCTTTTTTTGCCCTGCCTCAAGTCGTTTATAGTGGTTGTAAACAGCAACAGCGAGCACTTTCTTAGCCGTCATCTGGCCAATCACATACTCATCAAGGATGGCGTTAATTTCGTGAGGAACAGGTAGTTTACGGTTTTTACCAACCGCACTGCTCTCCTGTAACTCTTCACGAATAATGTCGTTACAGAGTTCAACACATTCATCACAGACAAACACTGACGGACCAGCAATCAGCTTTCTTACTTCATGCTGGCTTTTGCCGCAAAAGGAGCAATACAGCAGTTTCTTGCTGTCTTCACCACCACCGCTCTTTTCGTCACTCATGTTTCCACCTCTATGTGTGAACCATCTCTTTAAAGATTGCCGACAAAACTCATCATGCCTTTAAATATCAACCTCTGGACTCCAACACGGAGTCAATCAATCCATACTCCACAGCCTGCTGCCCACTCATGAAGTTATCACGATCAGTATCATTCTGGATTTTCTCCATGGACTGTCCGGTATGTTTCGCCAGAATTGTATTCAAGCGGTCACGCACAGCCAAGATCTCTCTGGCATGAATATCAATGTCAGTCGCCTGTCCTTGGAACCCACCCAACGGCTGATGAATCATCATACGTGAGTGTGGCAGACAATAGCGTTTTCCTGCGGCACCACCGGCCAACAACAGTGCGCCCATGCTGGCAGCCTGACCGATACACATGGTACTGACATGTGGTTTGATAAACTGCATGGTGTCGTAAATCGCCAGACCGGCAGTCACGGCACCGCCTGGGGAGTTAATATAGAGGTGAATATCCTTGTCAGGATTTTCGGATTCCAGAAACAGCAGCTGAGCAACCACTAGATTAGCCATGTAATCTTCCACAGGCCCCACCAGAAAGATAACTCGCTCTTTCAGTAGCCGTGAATAGATATCATACGCGCGTTCACCACGGGCGGTCTGCTCAACCACCATCGGTACCAAGCCAGATGCGGTAATCAGTGAGGCACTACCGGCCACCATTTTATCGGTCATTTGCTGCATTCCCTTTACTCCGAAAGACCACATTTAAACCATCCAGCCTCGTACATCAGCGAAGATCTTCATCCGTTTTCTCAGAAAATCGAGGTCGACTGGCTCCAAATTTACCTAGCCTGCATCACTTCGTCAAAGCCAGCTGCTACATCTTCAACTTTAACTACAGAGGCAATCCAATCAATAACCTGATCCTCAAGCACCAGCGCCTCAACGCCCGCAAGACGGGAGCGATCTTCGTAATACCAAGCAACAACCGCAGCCGCATCATCATAACTGGAGGCTAACGTCTCGATCCGCGCACGCACTTTGTCTGCATCGGCACGAAACGCCTTTTCCCTAATCACTTCGCCCATCAACAGACCTAAGGCCACACGGCGGCGCGCCTGTTCCATGTATGCGGTGCGTATTTCATCCGTAACAGGCTGATTCCCCTCGATTCCCATGCTCTGACGAGTCTGGCTGGCCATCTGCTCAATCTCACTCTCAACCAACGCTGATGGCAGGTCGACCGGATTGGCAGCAAAGAGCTTATCAAGAACCTGACTTTTAACCTGGCTGGCTATTTTCTGCTCCAGTTCACGGCTCATGCTATCACGCACATCTGCACGCAATGCATCAACACCCCCTTCTGATACCCCGAGAGTTTTGAGGAAATCAGGGTCATTCAAATCAGGTAGTTTAGGACCGTTAACCTTTTGTACCGTCACATCAAAAGTCACGGGCTGGCCTGCCAATGCCTCATTCTGATACTGCTCGGGGAAGGTGACACTCACTTCGCGCTGCTCACCTGCGCTGACACCAATCAGCTGCTCCTCAAAGCCTGGAATAAACCGCTTGGAGCCGAGGATCAGTGGATAACCTTGTGCCTCGCCCCCCGCAAACGGCTCACCATTCAGTTTGCCCAGAAAATCAATCACAACTTGGTCACCCTCTGCGGCAGCGCGCTGCACCTCTTCCCAGTTGGCACGCTGCTTACGCAGCTTCTCAACCATTTCATCAATCTCTTTTTCACCCACTGCAACCGCCGGCTTTTGAATAACCATATCCGCTGGTACCACCACCTTCACCTCAGGGTAGACCTCAAATGTGGCAGTAAATGCAAATACATCTTCACTGGCGGCAGCCAGTTCAATCTTTGGTGTGCCCGCAGGACGCAAATTCTCTTTTTGAACCGCCTGATAAAAGCTGTTCTGAACCATGTCCGCCTGAACTTCTTGCCGCACCTGTGCGCCATAGCGCTTCACCACAACAGTCAGCGGCACCTTGCCGGGGCGAAAACCGTCCAGGCGGACCCGCCCAGCCATGCTTTTAAGGCGCTGCTGCACCTCTTGTTCAACTCCGCCAGCGGGAAGTTCCACTGTCATGCGGCGCTCTAAACCTTCAGTCGATGTTACAGATATTTGCATGTTAACTTCCTCAGTGACGCCAAGGCGGCGAATCAACGGAACACAACACCCGTAGAGGGGAAGTGGTAACCGTACAGGGGTTTTTCAATGCTGGCGCCCCAGCTATTATGAACAGAAATTTATATTTTATGGTGCGAAAGGAGAGACTCGAACTCTCACAGGTTGCCCCGCTGGAACCTAAATCCAGTGCGTCTACCAATTCCGCCACTTTCGCAAAGTCAAAACATTAAGCAGGAAATGCGGCTATTATACAGCGACTTGCCCGCATCAGTAACCCCATGAAGTTACTTTTAATACAATCATTCTAAAAATATTTATGATTTAAAGCGGAAGTACTGGGGTAAGACCCAAAAACAGAGGATGAACATAAAATGGTGGGCCGTGAAGGACTTGAACCTTCGACCAAGTGATTAAGAGTCACCTGCTCTACCAACTGAGCTAACGGCCCTAAAGCTTAGGAATATGGGGTGAACGATGGGGCTCGAACCCACGACAACCGGAATCACAATCCGGGACTCTACCAACTGAGCTACGCTCACCATAACGCAATAACTTACACTGTTTGGACGCTAGTGATATGGTGCGCCCGGCAGGACTCGAACCTGCTACCCTCGGCTTAGAAGGCCGATGCTCTATCCAGATGAGCTACGGGCGCATGGATCACGACTCTACCACTGCATTCAACTAGGCCATTCATTCACAGTAGAAGCTGAAAAATGGTCGGGGTAGGGGGATTCGAACTCCCGACATCCTGCTCCCAAAGCAGGCGCGCTACCAGGCTGCGCTATACCCCGATGTTTACAATCCCGCCGTGCATGACTGCTAGCGGCTAGGAGGACGGCATATTACTCGTTGATTTTACTGTCGTCAATGCCCTGTTTTTAAATTGATGGTTTAAGAAAGCGCCAGACCAGTATCCAGGCTAAAAAACTTGTGGCTGCCGCTAGGCTATAGGTGGCCGTAGAGCCAACACCTTCCCATAGATAACCGCTGGCCAGACTACCCGCCGCACCTCCCGCGCCGAAACTGATGCTGCTATAGAGTGCTTGGCCACGCCCCTGGTGCTGGCCGGTAAAAAAACGGTGGATCAAGTGGATGATAACCGCATGATAGATGCCAAAACTCGCGGCGTGCAGCAACTGGGCGAATAACACCACCGCCAACCACTCAACACCCCACGCCACCAGTAGCCAACGCGCTGTTGTAAGTACAAGACTGACCATCAGCAACAGGCGGGCACCGTAACGCGGCAGCAGTTTGTGCATCACCAGGAAGACGCCAATTTCAGCCACAACACCCAACGCCCAGAGCTGGCCTATCAAGCCACGACCATAACCGTGCTCTTCAAGGTAGATGGTATAGAAGGTGTAGTACGGACCGTGGCTTGCTTGGGACAGAAAACAGACCACCAGGATCGCCAGCACTTCAGGTCTCAATAATACTGCAGTGATCGACTGATGGCTGCGCGCGGGCACACGCACCGGCTCTCTTGGCACCCATAACGTGGCAATCCAGGCGCCCAACAACATTATTAAGATGGCCTTGGGGATGATGTCAGGGCGATGGGTTTCGAGTAGTGCACCTACGCCTGCCACCGAGAAGATAAACCCCACCGACCCCCACAGCCGGATAGAACCGTAACGGTGGCTCTCCTCCCCCAGCAGGCTCATGGTGGTAGCCTCAAACTGAGGCAGCGCCGCATTCCAAAAGAAGCTGAATAGCGCCATAACCATCACCATCCACCAGTATCCCTGACCTAGGAAGACACCACCAAAGGTGATCAATGCCATGAGCACCCCTAAGCGCACAATCAGCACCTTTTGGCCCGAGCGGTCTGCAACCCAGCCCCAGATATTGGGGGCGATGATTTTGGTGGCCATGATGACCGCCATCAGCTCGCCGATATCAGAGGCACCAAACCCTAGCGACTTAAGGTACAGCGACCAATACGGGACCAACACCCCCACAGAGGCAAAAAAGAAGAGATAGAAGTTGGAGAGCCGCCAATAGGGCATTAGCGCCTCACAGATAGCGTGGTATAGATCGAACAGCCCAGCGGCTGTTCACGAGGACACCCTCAAGGGTGTGCAGGGATAATGGGGGTTGCGGAGAGCACATCCATATTCTGAGCGCGATGTCGCAGCAGATGGTCCATCAGCACCAGCGCCAGCATCGCCTCAGCGATCGGTGTCGCCCGAATGCCCACGCAGGGGTCATGACGCCCCTCAGTACTCACCTCGACCGCCTCGCCCTTTACGTTCACACTCCGCCCCGACAACCGCATGCTAGAGGTTGGCTTGAGCGCGATGCTCACCACAATGTCCTGGCCGCTGGAGATCCCCCCCAAAACCCCGCCGGCATTGTTGCTCAGAAAACCTTCCGGGGTGATCTCATCCCGATGTTCGGTCCCCTTCTGCTCGATACAGCCAAACCCCGCGCCGATCTCCACCCCCTTGACTGCATTGATGCTCATCATGGCGTGGGCAATTTCCGCATCCAGGCGGTCAAAGATCGGCTCCCCCAGCCCTGGGATCATGCCGGTGGCGACCACATTGATCCGCGCACCGATGGAGTTACCCTCTTTACGCAGCGCATCCATATACCGTTCCATCTCTGCCACCTTGTTGACATCCGGAGAGAAGAAGGGGTTTTTCTCCACCTCATTCCAGTCGAAGGTTTCTGTTTTAATCGGTCCGAGCTGGGCCAGATAACCACGCACCTCAATACCATGGCGCTGTTGCAGAAATTTTTTGGCAATCGCCCCGGCAGCCACCCGCATCGCCGTCTCACGCGCCGAGGAGCGGCCACCACCGCGATAGTCACGCATCCCGTACTTCTGCTGATAGGTGTAATCGGCATGTCCAGGGCGGAAGCTGTCCATGATGTTGCTGTAGTCCTTGGAGCGCTGATCGGTATTTTCGATCATCAACCCAATGGGGGTACCGGTTGTTTTACCCTCGAACACCCCGGAAAGAATTTTCACCAAATCACCTTCACGGCGCTGAGTGGTATGGCGCGACGTGCCCGGTTTGCGCCGGTCAAGATCGTGCTGCAGATCCGCTTCGCTCAGCGCCAGTCCCGGCGGACAACCATCCACTATCGCCCCCAGGGCGGGGCCGTGGCTCTCACCAAAGGTGGTGACTGTAAAGAGTTTTCCGTAGCTATTGCCTGACATGGTGGGTATACCCTAACAATTTGGTGGATAAAGCAGTGGTTAAATAACCTTGGAAAACCGTTGTGTCTGGTCCTGCCGCAGATATTTATCAAATACCATACAGAGATTACGAATCAGAAAGCGGCCCGCGGGCTGGACCCGAATAGCAGTCTCATCAAAACTGATCAGGCCATCCTCAGCCAGCTGCTCAAGCGCGCCCCGCTCAACTGCAAAATAGTCATCAAAATTAATGCTGTACTTAGTCGCAACCGCCTGTTTATCCAGTTTGAAGTTACACATTAGCTCAGTGATGATGTCGCGACGCAGCCGGTCATCCACATCCAGCTCAACACCACGAAACAGCGGCAGGTGGTCGGCATCAATGGCGGCGCAATACTCATCCATCGTCCGTCTGTTTTGCGAATAGCTGCTGCCCACCTTACCAATGGAGGTCACGCCCAGACCAATCAGGTCACAATCAGCATGGGTGGAGTAACCCTGAAAGTTGCGGTAGAGCTGCCCTTGACGCTGCGCCTCTGCCAACTCATCCCTCGGCTTGGCAAAGTGATCCATACCAATATATACATACCCGGCCTGCTGCAGACGTTCATTGGTCATCTGCAGGATCTCGAGTTTCTGCTGTGACGACGGCAGCTGATCCTCTTTGATCCGGCGCTGTGGCGGGAACATCTCGGGCAGGTGGGCGTAATTAAAGACCGAGAGGCGGTCAGGGTCGACCGCCAAGATACGATCAAGGGTTTTACTAAAGCTCCCGACTGTCTGGAACGGCAGGCCGTAGATCAGATCGATACTGGTCGACTTGAACCCCGCCTGACGCGCCTGATCCAGCACCGCCATGGTCTCGGCCTCACTCTGAATCCGGTTAACCGCTTTTTGCACCTGCGGATCAAAATCCTGTACCCCCAGACTCATGCGATTAAAACCGAGCTCACGCAGCAGCTTGATACTGTCAGAGGTCACCTCACGTGGGTCGATCTCGATGGAGTATTCGCCGCTGTCGTCATCGCGCAGATTGAAATATTTGCGGGTCTGCGCCATCAGCTCGCGCATCTGCTCCGGGCTGATAAAGGTCGGGGTGCCGCCGCCCCAGTGCAGCTGGTCCACCATGCGCGAGCTGTCGAACAGTTCGGACTGCATCGCCAGCTCTTTATATACACGGTCAAGGTAAGGCTGCGCCTTGCTGCGATCTTTGGTCGCAATCTTGCTGCAGGCACAATAGAAACAGACCGTATCGCAAAAGGGGATGTGAAAATAGAGTGAGAGTGGCTGTCCAGCGTCATTGGTAGCCCCGGCAATGCGGCGATACTCAGACTCGCCAAACCCCTCATGGAACTGCACCGCCGTTGGATAGGAGGTGTAGCGCGGACCAGACTTGTCATAGCGGTTGATCAATTCAAGATCAAAAACAAGGGATTGGTCCACGGCACACTCCAGTCAATACAGATGTCGGGACATTATAGGGGCATAGGGCGATGATTAAAACGTTATAACGCCGCCCGGAAGCGCATTTGATACTCGATCAGGGTTGCCGCACTCAGCATAAAGACCCCCTGGCCGCCACGTTCAAACTCCAGCCAGACAAACGGCACCTCAGAAAAACGCTCCACCAGTGCCGCCTCACTGTTGCCCACCTCTACTATCAATACCCCGTTTTCTGTCAGAAAATCGGGGGCCTGAGCTAACATTCGCAAAACAATCTCCAGGCCATCGTCACCGGCGGCAAGCCCCAGCGTCGGCTCACAACGGAACTCATCAGCCATGGCCGCCAAATCTTCGGCATCAACATAAGGGGGGTTTGAAACAATCAGGTCGTAACGTCGCCCGGCCAGACCATCAAACAGGTTCGACTCAATCAACTCGACCTGCTCGCTGGCATCGTGGCGCTCAACGTTGATCTGGGCCACTGCCAGCGCGTCGGCGGAGATATCGGCCGCATCCACCGTCGCCCATGGAAAGGCCATGGCGCAGGCGATGGCAATACAACCACTACCCGTACAGAGGTCAAGCACTGCCGCCACCTGATCTGCCTCTACCCAGGGGGAAAACTGCCGCTCAATCAGCTCAGCAATAGGCGAGCGTGGTACCAATACCCGCTCATCCACATAAAACGGCAATTCGGCAAACCAGGCCTCGTGGGTCAGGTAGGGGGCGGGCAGGCGTTCATCGATACGGCGGCGCAGCAGTGCCACCACCGCATGTTTTTCACTGTCTGTCAGGCGACCACGCAACAGCTCCACCGGCACCCCGGGTTTAAGATACAGGGCATGCAACACCAGGTAGAGCGCCTCATCCACCGCATTATCGGTACCGTGACCAAAAAAGAGTCCTGCTTCGTTAAAGCAGCTAGCACCCCAGCGAGCAAAATCGACCACCGTCTGCAGCTGCATGCAGCCCACTTCACTTTTGTTACTCACGGTACACCTCTTGAAAAAATCAGTCTGGCAGATAGGCAGAGAAGAGTGGTCGCAGCTCCTTGAGCAGGCCATCCAGCCGCAAGGGGAACATTCCGGAGAGCATCCCCCACTCCATCATGCACTGGGCTAACAACTCACCTTCGCCGGAAGCCTTCAGGCGCGACACCAGTGCGGTATTGACGATCTCCAGATTCTGGTAAATCTCAACCACCCCCTCAAGATCAAACCGCGCCTCCTGGCCACTCTCCTGGCGGAAGGTCTGTGCCAGCAGGTACGAAGAGGCGGCACGATACATGGTTTCAGCCTCACTTGCCAACGGCATGTGAAAACGGGCCAGCGGGCGGAAAAAAGCGGCATGTGGGCAGTCGCTGGTGGCCAGTAACAGGCCAATAAAAGAGCCTATCGCCTTCTGCACGGTGGTGGAGAGTGCCACCACTCGCCCTGACATCAACACCTTCAGTGTCACCGAGTCCAGCATGTCCAGATCACGACTCTGTTCCGCCAGCTTTGCCAGATTCAGCGCTGCCGGGCAGTAGGGGGATTTGTCACTGCTCAATGGACAGTTTTTACACTGATGGTTTTGCAGCGCCGCCCACTGCGGCGGTTTGCTCGGCACCCAACCCACGGGTACCAGAGAGTCCGCACGAAGATGGAGCTCGAACTGCCGCTCGGCACCATCTGCAAACGTGAGTCGATAGTTGATTTTATTAATCTTCACGGCAATACCACACTCCAGCCCAGGGTTACCCGCACTATTTCAACAACGTCACTGCTTCAACATAGGGATAGCCCAGATTCTCGGCCACCGCCCGGTTTGTCACCTGGCCACGGTAGAGATTAAGGCCGCTCCGCAAACCACTATTATTCACCAGCGCCCGCTCCCCTTCCGCCGCCAGCTGCATGGCATAAGGCAGGGTGGCGTTGGTCAGAGCCAGGGTCGCAGTACGGGCGCAGGCACCGGGCATATTGGTGACGCAGTAGTGAACCACCCCTTCGTCGATATACATAGGCGCAGAGTGGCTGGTTGGACGCGAGGTTTCGATACAGCCTCCCTGGTCAATCGCAACATCCACAATCACCGCCCCCTGCTGCATCTTTTTCACCAGCGCCCGCGATACCAGCTTGGGGGCAGCATGGCCGGGGATCAACACCGCACCGATCAACAAATCGGCCTGTGGCAACAGCTCTTCCAGCGCATAAGATTCCGAGTAGCGGGTTTTAAGCGCCGGGCCAAACAGGTCATCGAGCTGCCGCAACCGCTGCAAGCTGCGGTCAAGCACCGTCACATCGGCCCCCAGCCCCAGCGCCATTTTGGCCGCCTCGGTGCCCACCACACCGCCACCAATGATCACCACTTTGCCCCGCGCCACGCCCGGCACACCGCCGAGCAACACCCCCCGTCCGCCATTGATCATCTGCAGACCGGCGGCACCTGCCTGAATGGCGATACGCCCCGCCACCTCACTCATCGGAATCAACAGGGGTAACTGGCCGTTGGCATCGGTGACCGTTTCATAGGCAATGGCCACCACTTTGCGCTCAAGCAGATGGCGAGTCTGTTCAGGATCCGGGGCAAGGTGCAGGTAGGTGAAGAGCAGCTGCCCTTCGTGCAGCATGGCAAACTCACTGGCTTGTGGCTCTTTAACCTTCACCACCATGGGGCAGCTGTAAACCTCTGCCGCTGTGGCAACAATCGTCGCCCCCGCATGGCGGTAATGGTCATCCACAAAGCTGATCACCTGACCAGCACCGCTCTGTACCCACAGCTCATGGCCAGCGGCCACCAGTGCCTTAACCCCAGCGGGTGTCACCCCCACACGAAACTCGTGATCTTTTATCTCTTTTGGGACACCTATTTTCATTGGCCGACTTTGGCGCTCCAGGCACGCAGCACCGATTGCGCCAGCGTCATTGGATCAAAGGGCTTGGCAATCACTTCAATGGCACCCAGGGATTTAAAGTGCGCCACCTCTTGTGGCTGCACCTTGGCGGTCATAAAGATCACCGGCACCTGTGCCAATTCGGGGAGTTTACGCAGTTCTGTCAGCGTGGTTGGGCCATCCATGCCGGGCATCATCACATCCAAAAGCAGCAACTGCGGGGCAAAGGCCACCGCATTGGCCACCGCCTCTGCGCCCGCACTAAAGACTGCCAGCTCAAATCCACCCACCGCCTCCAAAGCAATCTTGGCGATTGCCTGAATATCCGGTTCATCCTCTACATACAAAATCCGTTTCAGTTCAGATTGACTCAATTGTAACCCCTCCATGAATGGCTGTTATTTTAAGCTTACCGGTAAATTTCACCCTTATCAGGCTCAGCATACTCCGCATTGATCGCCAGGATCTCAGGGAGCTTCTCCATAAACAGTTCAATAAGCCGTGGCTGAAAATGGTGGCCAGACTCCTTTTGCATATATGCCACCGCCTCTTCGACCGGCCAGGCATGTTTGTATGGCCGTACTGAGGTCAAGGCATCAAAAACATCTGCCACCGCCACAATTCGCCCCACCAGCGGAATCTGCTCACCACTAAAGCCGCTAGGGTAACCACTGCCATCCCATTTTTCATGGTGTGTCAGGGCAATCTCGCTCGCCATCGCCATCATCTCTGAATCATCCCCGGAGAGGATATCCGCCCCGATACGTGCGTGGCCCTGCATAATCGTCCACTCTTCCGCATTGAGCTTGCCCGGTTTTAATAGAATCTGATCAGGGATACCAATTTTGCCGATGTCATGCATGGGGCTGGCGTTCAGCAGCAGCTCACACTGCTCTTCATCCAGCCCAAACGCCCGCCCCAGCAGCGCAGATATCTTGCTCATCCGCAAAATGTGCATCCCAGTCTCATTATCACGATACTCGGCCGCCCGCCCCAGCCTGCGGACCACCTGCAGACGGGAGTCCTGCAGCTGCAACGTACGCTCCAGCACCCGTTCTTCGAGCTGCATGTTCTGTTGTTGCAAACATTTATGTGCCAGGCGCATCTCCAGCAGATTACGGACCCGCATCGCCAGCTCAAAACGGTCAAACGGTTTTGTCACATAGTCACGAGCACCGCCCTGCAGCGCCCGGACTCTAAATTCCTGAGAGGACTGGGCGGTCAGCATTAAAATGGGGGCAAGGTTGTCGCCATGTTTAGCCTTCAGTCGCGCCATCACATCAAAACCATCCAGGTGCGGCATATTGATGTCGAGCAGCAACAGATCGACGTGATGCTGCTGGTAGAGCCGCTCCACCTCGCGTGAATCTCCAGTGGCAACCACATTGGTATACCCCTCCGCAGCCAGAATGCTGTTGAGCAGACAGATATTAACCGGCTCATCATCCACCACCAGAATCGACGCTGACTTTGTGTCCATATCAACCAGCTGCATCACCTCACCCTATTTAATCAAATTCATCTATACCACCTACACACTCTCAACCCAGAAGAGTATCGACAGGGATCAACAAAATATTACCCGCACCCTCACCACAACCCCCACTCAGACGGCGGTTTATTTGCGGCGTTGACGAAAAAAGCCGGTCAACAACATCGAGCACTCTTGTTCGAGCACCCCCCCCAGCAGTTCGGCCTGATGGTTGTATTGCCCCGAATTCAATACGCTAAAGCGGCTGCCCGCTGCCCCCCCTTTAGGATCATAAGCGCCAAATACTACCCGCGCCACCCGTGCATGAATAATCGCACCGGCACACATGGTGCATGGCTCGAGGGTAACATAGAGGGTAGTATCGATCAGACGATAGTTGGAGAGCGCCTGACCGGCGGCGCGTAACGCCTGCATCTCGGCATGGGCAGAAGGGTCGCTGTTGATGATCGGGCGGTTCCACCCCTCGGCGATCAGCTGGCCATGCCTGACCAGCAGCGCCCCCACCGGCACCTCGCCTTCACGTCCGGCCTGCTCGGCAAGACGCAGCGCACGGCGCATCCAGTAGTGGTCCGGCGATTCAAGCGTGAGGACGTCAGCCATTAGAAACAGCTCCAATAACATTCCGGGCGGCCCGCACCAACTCATCCAACCCCTGTTTGTAACCCTTCATCTGCTGGACAAACGGCTCGTCAGGCACGGCATCAAGGGCGGCATCAAGGGCCTGGTTCACTGCCAGACGGGATGGCTCAATCCGCTCCCCTTTCAGCAGACGCATCACACAACCAGCAATGTGGCTATCGTACGCCACCAGACCAGACTTCAGCCCGGCGGTGGCCACTGTCGCCCCGCTCGGAAAGGGGCGCTGCTGATGTATTCCAAACAGCCGCTCAAGCTCGCTCATATCTGCATCTGCGCTAGAGGTCGCCATCAGCTGTACCAGAACGAGTAGATGGCACCGGTTGGGGTGAAGGTGCCCCCCGGTGGACCCTGGATTTTTCTGCTGCTACGCCCCTCCTCATCTGTCCAGGCAAAATCACCGCCACCGCCCCAACAGGCCTGGGCATCCTGGGTATACTGCTCAACACTCTGTCCGGCCCCATGTTTGTTGTGATGGTAGAAGATGCTCTCCATGGCATTGGTAAATGAACCTTGGCTCCAGCCCCCCTTGGAGAGGTGGGCACCCACAAGAACCGGCAGATTTTTACCCGGATGGGCCTGAATCAACCCCTTCAACACATCAATGCCATCACCATTACCCAAGTTCAATTGGTGATAGGCCGCAAGTACGGCGGTCGGGGTGGTGCTGCTATTGCTTACCATACTCCGAATCACTGCATCAGAGGCCAGACCCAACAAGGTGATCATGTCGGCCACCACATACCCCTTTGTCACCAGCCACTCCTCAAGCACATGTGCAGTAAAACCATCAGGGCGCGCAAGCAGGATTCTAAGCTGGGTAGAGTCGGCCTTGGTATACAGCTTCAACAGGGTTGCCGGATTGGGTTCATTAAAATCAACACGATCCAGCAGGAATACCAGATCGTCAGTGCTCCCTTTTTTGAGGAGTTTGGTGAGCTGTGCCTGGCTGACCTTGTCGCCAATCAGGCCGAGCAACGCCTCACTATCCTCAAGATTGCCTGCGCCGTGGGTAAGCGCCCAGGCGCTCATCTCCACGCCATGGGCATTACAGAAAGTAGTTAATTTTTTGACCGATACCTGTCCGACGGTGACGGCACGGTGCAACGCATCCAGGGCGTCGCCAAAAGGGAGCTGTGTATTCAAAAAATTGATGATCTCCGCTCCCTCTGCTGGCGCGGCGGCCATAGCGCTGGCCACCTTCAGGAGCTGGGGTGTCGCAACCCTGGCCGTAAGCTGATAACTGGCCACACTACGCGCTATCAGGGGGTCACAACCGGCCTGAATGGCAATCTCCAGCGCCTGTTGCAAGGTGGCAATGCCCGTGGCTACAGAGGTGAGTCCTATGGCCCACTGCGCCCGATCCCGCTGGTCAAGCCCTGTCAACTGCGCACTGGTTTGCAACGCCGCCAGGGCCTCGGCAACCGGCTCCCGGCCACTAGCCAGCTGTAACGTCCAGCCCGCAAGTTCAACCCCGAGGCTGACACTCCAGCTGACCATAAACCCGCTCATCTCATCATGGCGCTGCTTTTTAAGGCCCGGTTTCTGGCCATCGGCACCGGTAATCTTCGTCTCCTCCAGCAGAATATTCGCCTGCCCCTGAGTCCGGCCATCACTGTCAATTCTCCAGCCATTGACGCGGTCATCGTACGCCCCCTTCTTCTCCTTTTTTCCACGTACAGGCTTGCTGCCCGGATCAGCGGGAAGTCCGCTCTCCAGCCGCAGCTTCTCGGTCTGGGCATCCTGCTTGATCTTGTCCACCCCCTCCTGCGCGAGGGTATCGGACTGGCTTTCAGACCACCCCTCCAGCGCAAGGTCATAACCCCAAGTAGCCAACGTGGTCATACGCCCCGCAGCCGCGCTGATATCAAATCCCTCTTCACTCAGCACCTGCTCAGAGACCACATCCGCCTTTGGATTGGCGCTGTAACTCGTCAGATACAGGGCAACATTAGCAGCGCTGGCAGCACTATTATGGACCAGTGGACAGGCACGATTCACAAGTGCGGCGGCACCACCGCCCGCCACCTGCAGCAGCTGTCCGAGTGCAACAAGCTGTGGCACCGCCTGATCAACCCCGCCACACCGCGTACCCAACAGCAGTACCAGCTCCGCCAATGACGGACTATTGTTGGCCGCAGTCAGGGCCGTGAGCGCGGGCTGAAGCGCGGCATGTGCAGGCACGGCCGCCACGGAGAGCTGCCCGCCAAGCTGGATGAGATTACGGATGTTGGCACCGAGGGTATCGCCATCGGTGCTGGGGGCGGTCAGGCAGTCGTTATCCAGCTGGGTTCGCAGGGCATTCCAGTTGCTCACCGCCGGGTTGCCCAACTCCAGCAGCAGGCGGGCGGGCCAATGTTGTTGTAGTGTACTGAAGTCAGTACTGGCCTGCTGCACAGCCACTTGACCTAGAATAGTGGTTTTTCGATTGGCAACGATCATCTGGGCGCGGGTCAAGTCGAGCGGGGTGCCACGACGCTGAAGGGGGGCCTCCCGTAGCTGCAAGGCGCTGCCAAAGGTACGGGAGAGCTGCTGGCGCTGGGCCACCATGCCAGGGCTGGCATGAATACTGGCGGCCAACCGACGCTGGGCAGTGGCGGCGGGGCGATTATCAACAAACAGGGGGTTCGCTGATGGTACACGGGCATCCTCAGGCTCAGATGCCGGATGGCGGTTCTGCCGCTCTGTTGATCTCTGTCCTGAATCCCGCATCCTGCGCCCACCATTCATTACCGTGAAGAGATATCAAATCTCCGCTATACGTTAGTCACCACATCAGGGCGACAGATCAGCACCCGTTCACTCCCACTCGATGGTGCCGGGCGGTTTACCGGTAATGTCATAGACAACCCGTGAGATACCGGCCACTTCGTTCACAATACGGCGCGATACATGGTCGAGAAAAACGTAGGGCAGATGAGCCCAGCGGGCAGTCATAAAATCGACGGTCTCAACGGCACGCAGTGCCACCACATATTCGTAACGACGACCGTCCCCGGTAACACCAACGGATTTGACTGGCAGAAAGACCGCAAACGCCTGGGATGTTTTGTCGTACAGCTCATGTTTACGCAGCTCTTCGATGAAGATGTGGTCCGCCAGACGCAGAATATCCGCGTACTGCTTTTTCACTTCACCCAGGATGCGCACCCCCAGACCGGGACCAGGGAATGGGTGACGATAGACCATCTCGTAGGGCAGTCCCAGCTCAACACCCAGCTTCCGCACCTCATCCTTAAACAGCTCACGCAGCGGTTCCAGCAGCTTGAGCTTCATATTCTCCGGCAGACCGCCCACGTTATGGTGCGATTTGATGACATGGGCCTTGCCATTTTTAGAACCCGCCGACTCAATCACATCGGGGTAGATGGTCCCTTGCGCCAGCCACTTGGCTGAGGTGAGTTTGTGCGACTCTTCATCAAAGATCTCCACAAACAGGTTGCCGATCACTTTACGTTTCTTCTCGGGATCACTGACACCCGCCAGGGCATCCAGAAAACGCTGCTCCGCATCAACACGGATCACCTTGACGCCCATATGCTGGGCGAAGGTCGCCATCACCTGATCCCCTTCGTTGTAGCGCAACAGGCCATTATCCACAAAGACACAGACCAGCTGTTTGCCAATCGCCTTGTGCAGCAGCGCCGCCACTACCGAGGAGTCAACACCACCAGAAAGCCCCAGGATCACCCCATCACTACCGACCTGCTCACGAATAGAGGTGATAGCCGCCTCCGCGATATTGTCCGAGGTCCAGCTAGCACCACAGCCACAGATCTCATGCACAAAACGCTCGAGGATGCGCTGCCCCTGACGGGTATGGGTCACCTCGGGGTGAAACTGGACGCCGTAAAAATGACGCGCCTCATCGGCCATGCCGGAGATGGGGGCAGATTCAGTGGAGGCCATCAGTCTAAAGCCCGGCGGAATCACCACCACACGGTCGCCATGGCTCATCCAGACATCAAGAATGCCGTGCCCCTCATCCGTCGACTGGTCTTCAATATCATTTAACAGCGCCGTATGGCCAAAGGCACGCACTTCGGCGTAGCCGTACTCGTGGTGATCCGCATTTTCAACCCGCCCCCCCAGCTGCACCGCCATGGTCTGCATCCCGTAACAGATGCCAAAAACCGGCACCCCCAGCTCAAATACCAACGCCGGTGCGGTCGGGGCATCGGTCGCTACGGTGCTCTCCGGTCCACCGGAGAGGATGATTCCCTTGGGGGCAAAGGCACGAATATCGGCCTCAGCCATATCCCACGGATGCAATTCACAATAGACCCCCGCTTCACGCACACGGCGACCAATCAGCTGGGTGTACTGAGAACCAAAATCGAGAATCAAAATACGATCAGAGTGGATATTCATGTCAGATATGCTTCGCTGAAAAGGGGTCTGTTACAGCAGGTGCAACGCATAGCGCGCCACACCTGCCCCACGTGTGGAACTAATCGACGCGATAGTTGGGCGCTTCGCGGGTGATGGTTACGTCATGGACATGGCTCTCACGCATACCGGCGCTGGTAACACGCACAAACTCTGGTTTGGTACGCATCTCATCCAGGTTATGGCAACCGGTGTAACCCATGCTGGCGCGCAACCCGCCCATCAACTGATGCACGATGGTCAACATGCTGCCTTTGTAAGGGACACGACCCTCGATGCCTTCTGGCACCAGCTTTTCGACACCTTCGGTGGAGTCCTGGAAATAACGGTCGCTGGAACCCTGCTGCATCGCACCGAGTGAACCCATGCCACGATAGGCCTTGTAGGTGCGCCCCTGGAACAGCTCCACCTCACCCGGCGCCTCTTCAGTGCCGGCAAACATGCCACCTACCATCACACAGTAAGCGCCGGCAGCAATCGCCTTGGAGATGTCACCCGAGAAACGGATACCACCATCCGCAATCAGCGGCACACCCGTGCCCGCCAGCGCCTTGGCAATATTGGAGACCGCTGTGATCTGCGGCACACCCACACCCGAGATAATGCGGGTAGTGCAGATTGAACCAGGGCCAATGCCCACTTTAACCGCATCGGCCCCCGCCGCCACCAGCGCATTGGCCGCTGCGGCAGTGGCGATGTTGCCACCAATCACCTGCAGATCAGGGAAATTCTTTTTCACCCAGGCAACACGGTCCAACACCCCTTGCGAGTGACCGTGGGCGGTATCCACCACCACCACATCCACACCGGCCTCAACCAGTGCCGCCACACGATCTTCAGTATCACCACCAGTACCCACAGCCGCGCCAACACGCAGTTGTTCGTGCTCATCCTTGCAGGCGTTGGGTTTGTCTTTGGCCTTTTGAATATCCTTAACGGTAATCAGACCGCGCAGGTGGAAGCTATCATTCACCACCAGCAGCTTTTCAATGCGGTGCTGATGCAGTAGACCCAAAATCTCTTCACGCGGCGCACCCTCTTTGACGGTGACCAGACGGGACTTCGGCGTCATCACCGAGGAGACCGGTTCGCTGTAACGGGTTTCAAAACGTAAATCACGATTGGTGACAATGCCCACCAACTCTTCGCCATCCACCACCGGCACGCCGGAGATATTTTTACTGCGGGTAAGTTTAAGCACATCACGAATGGTGGCATTGGGCGAGACGGTGATGGGATCCTTGATCACGCCGCTCTCATATTTTTTCACTATCCGGACTTCATTGGCCTGCTGCTCGATGGACATATTTTTATGCACAATGCCCATACCGCCCTCCTGCGCCAAAGCAATCGCCAGACGCGACTCGGTCACGGTATCCATGGCAGCGGATACCAGAGGGATGTTCAGGGTGATTTCGCGCGTCAGTCTGGTGGCAAGATTGACCTGCTTAGGCAACACTATTGAATGCGCCGGCACTAGCAAAACATCATCAAATGTCAGGGCTTCTTCTATGATGCGCATCGTCTCATCCCGCAGTTAAAAGAGCGAAATTATACGTCGCCAATGCCCTTTTGGTAAAGAGTGGGGCCCTGACCTTCGTGCCTACCCATGTTTACCCCCTAAAAAGCCACTCAGTCACCACTACCGCAAGAACAAATAGTCACATTGTGACAATTTTTGGCGCTCGCAATAAAAATACAACTGGTTGATTTTATTTATTTTTATAAAACAGTGGCAGCTATCTCAAAAAAACAAAACAAATGTGACACTTCATGACACCTTTGTGGCTCTTTTCAACATCAAACACCTTTAATTCACTGAAGATCAATCAGTTATCTAACGCATTAACATTAAAAAAAATTAATAATCTTATCCCGCCTCAAAGCAAAGCTGCAGCCGATACAAAAAACCGTCCTATCTCATTGATTTTATATTTATTTACAACAAAAACCACAAAATGGCTCATATATTGCTTTATATAGATTGAGTAAAAACAGTCGGAACAGCACCCATGTCATCCCCAGCAGTAGAACGCCAGAAACAGATATCCATGACACAGGAAAAACAACCTCAAGGAGCACTACACATGAAGATAGGCAATCTCATCACCCTACTACTGCTGGCACTGTCAGGCATCGGAGCAGCATTGGCCGACGGCGGCATTGAACTCACCATGGTCGCTCAGGAGCAGATCATCAGCCAGGATGCCAATGGCAAACAGGTAATCACCCTAACCAACCCCGCCTCTGTTGTGCCCGGCGACACCATTGTCTACACCACCCACTACCGCAACAAGGGCAAAGTAATTGCGGAAAACGTGGTGATCACCAATCCCATCCCCAGCGACACCGCCTATATCACCCACAGCGCTTCCCAGGCAAATGCCAGCGTCAGTTACTCCGTGGATGGTGGCAAGCAGTTTGATACTCCGGCCAACCTGACCATCACCGGCAGCGACGGCAAACCACGCCCCGCCACCGCCAATGACTACAGCCATATTCGCTGGACCCTGAAAAGCATCGCGCCCGACGCCAGTGGCAGTGTCAATTTTCACGCCCTGGTGCGCTAAGCCAAACAGACAATGAGGCATTTAAACATGGACCGCAACCCACCCACCAACAGCGCCTGCCGGGCGTTTTGTGACATTAAGATCCTGGCCCGAATCCGCGGATCACCGCACTGACGACCACCATTGTTTCAATCTGACACGCAATAGAAGTTATCAGATGGGCGCGCGGGAAGTGCGCCAACCGAATCAGGGAAGATCCAGACAGGAGATTACGAGGATGAATAAAATACAAACTAACCACAAAAGGCTCAGCATCGGCGTTGCCGGTTTGATGATTATGGCCGCATCACCACACGCCCTGGCGTTAACCGCCTCCGGCACCAACATCAGCAACAGTGCAACTGTCAATTATAATGTCTCGTCCACCCCACAGACCGCCATCACCAGCAATACTGAAACATTTATGGTCGACGCCAAGGTGGATCTGACCGTTGCCGGCACAGGGGGCAATATCAACGTCACCCCCGGCACCACCGCACAGGTGTTGAAATTCACCGTCACCAATACTGGCAACGAGGCGTTTGACTACGCCTTAAGCGCTGTGGCAGGGACCTTGAACTTCACCCCCACCAACGTCGCCATCTACGTGGATGATGGCGATGGTATCCGTAATGGCGCTGATACATTGACCAGCACCATCACCAATCTGGCAGCAGGCCTCGGCAAGGTGGTCTTTATCCAGGCCGACATCCCCGCCGGTGCCACCAATACCCAGACGGCCAGCTACAACCTGAAGGCAGTGGCTGCCCTGGCCAGTGCGGCCGGGCCCATTCCTGCGGAAGCGGCTAACGTCAAAACCACCAAGCAGTATGTCTATGCCGACGGTGCTGGCAGTGCCCCAGGGGATGCCACACGGGACAAGACCCACTCCACCAGTCTGACCTACACGGCGGTCACCTCATCCCTGACCATCAGCAAAGCATCCGCCGTGGTCTGGGATCCGGTCAATCTCGGTGTCAGCCCGCTGCATATCCCCGGCGCAGTGGTGGAATACACCATCACCATCAGTAACGGTGCCGGTGGCGCTCAGGCCGATGCCATTGTGCTCACCGATACCCTGGCAGCCAATCTGACCATCCCCCCTACCAGCAATAACTTTGCTGCTGGCAGGTCGATGCAGATCACCTCACCCAACCTTTACTCGGGTGCGGCAACGGCCCTGACTGACGCCAGTGATGCGGATCAGGGGACGGTGGCCGGGCAGCTGGTGACCGTCAACGGCATTGTGTTGACGGCCGGACAGTCGGCAACCGTCAAAATCAGGGCTGAAATTCAGTAACGCTGATGTCCTGCACTGTTGTAAGGGCAATCACAGCTCTCTGTCCCGGCCCACTGGCCGGGCAGCGGGCCCCCTTACACCTTTATATAACAACCCTTCTTGGATTCCTGGTACTGCTCTGGTCAACCACGACCCTGGCCGTCCCCCCTGGCACCATCATCAGCAACGTTGCCAGCATCAATTACACCATTGGCGGCCTACCCGGTCTGCCACTCAGCTCCAACATCGATCAATTTACCGTGGTCGCCGCCGCCAATACGGTGGATGGCACCATGAGTGTGGCCGCGCCAGGCGGTAATCTATATGCCGGTTCGCCCCGCGCCACCACCATCACCCTTAACAATACCGGCACCACCCTGCTGAACAATCAACAACTTACCATTACCGCACCGCTTAACAGCCAAGTAACACTGACCGGCAGTGGGGTCACGCTGGCCGCTTCCATGAGCAGCAGCACTACCACCACCTACATTTTTAACGTGGCAGATCTACCGGTTGCTGGCAGTCAGGACCTCCAGCTGGTACTGACCGCAGCCCCCACCGCTGTCAGCCGCCCCCAGACATTCACCGTTGCACACAGTGTTGATGGCACAACACTCCAGCAGCAATCCCTGACACTGAGCGCCTTGCCACGCACGGCGGCCAGACTGGAGATTCTGCAACACTCCCTCAGTAACAGGGCACTCTCGGCCATCGTCAATTCCACGCTGATCCGGGGGGAGAGCGGTACCTTTACCCCCATTGCGCCGCCGACACTGCCGGAGGCACCAGACCGGCTAGTGACCGACAGCCCCATCACACTGGAGCCTGCCAACGTATTCAGTAATATCCAGACGCTTTTTATCCGGGTCACCGATCTGGATCAAAATCTCGACAGTACGGTTCAGGAGAGTCTCGACATCACCATCAAGCTGCCCGATCGAGACGACTATGTCACGCTGCGAATCCTCGAAACCGGCATCGCAACCGGCATCTTCAGCGGTTACGTCACCTTTGAAAAAAACAGCGCCACCAGCAGTGGCGCGCTACCGGTCAAAAGCAATTCCAAGCTGCTGGTCAGCTATACCGATACGATCGATGGTGACGACAGTGTCGCCGAGACCGTGCTGATCGACCCCTACGGCGTGGTATTTGACAGCGCCACCGGCCAGCCACTGGATGGTTACACCGTACAGATGGTCAACACCGATACCGGCCTGCCCGCCACGGTCTATGGCGATGACGGTGTCAGCAGCTACCCCGCCACCGTGATCACCGGCAGCCCGGTGACCGACAGCAGTGGCAACCTCTACAGCTACAATACCGGCGAGTACCGTTTTCCACTGGCCCCAGCGGGTAATTACAGACTGGTCGTCACCTCACCCAGCAGTGCCCAGTATCGCTGGCCCTCAACCCAGTCAACCGAACAACTCCATAACCTCTCCCGCAGCAACCTTGCCATCACCCTCGGCTCGCGGGGTGAGCGCTTCCCGCTGCTGCCAGGACCACCGCTGCATATTGATATTCCTGTGGATCCGCTCACCACCCAGCTCTACCTCCAGCGCAGTGCCAACCGCGAGAGTGTCGCGACGGGTGACCTGATCCGCTACAGCGTCCAGGTTGAGAACAGCACCGCCACCACCCTCAACGATGTGGTGCTGACCGAGTCCCTGCCCCACGGTTTCCGCCTGGAGCCAGGCTCCATCAACATGGACAACAACCCGCAACAACCCGCCACCATTGAGCCACAAGGTACAACCTTCACCCTGAATCTCGGTGCCATGATCGCCGGTGAGCGCCGCCAGATCCGCTACGTCAGCGCCGTGGGTGCAGCACGCCAAGGACTGGCCAGCAGCAGTAGCCACGCCCGCGCCAACAGCGGTGCCGCCAACTCCAACCACGCCAGACACGATGCCATGGTGTTTGATGAGTTGATGCGTGGCCGCGCCCTGCTGCTCGGGCAGGTCATTATCAACCCCACCGACAACGACCCCACCCCCGCCAGCGGCTTAAAAGGGGTGCGTATCTATATGGAAGATGGCCGTTACGCCATCAGCGATGAACGGGGCATGTTCCATTTTGACAACCTCACCCCCGGCAACCATCTAGTACAGCTCGATACCGCCACCCTGCCAGACCACTATTCGCTGGTGATGGGCGACCAGGACACACGCAACGCCCACAGCCCCAGCTCGCAATTTATCGACCTGCAGGGCGGCACACTCTGGCGTACAGAGTTCCACGTTGCCCGCAAGCCCACCCCCACGGGGGCGCTATCACTGCAACTCAGCAACACCGCACCCGACAGCCAAGGCAACATCCCCTATCAGGTAACGCTGGAGAACCGGGGTGTCAGCGCCAGCAACCTGCGGTTAACACTCATGATCCCCGCCACCACCCACTACCAGCCCGGCAGCAGCCACGTTGGCGGCCACCCCGTTGGCGATCCTGATATTGTCGGCAACGTGCTCATTTATCGCCTGAACAACGACCACCCAAGCGGTGGCTGGCAACGTCAGCTCCACCTCACCCTGCAGGGCGACACTGGCAATAGTGCCAGTGGTGACAGCCGCGAATTGACCACCAAGGCGTCACTCCAGTTTGATACCCCCGCCCAGCAGAACCAGCGCCTGCCACTGCTGCAACATACCTTTACACTCACCACGGAACAGGTCAAACAGGGGGAACAGAAGGTCCTGGCCGAAAGCCTCACCCTCGACAACTTCAACGGCAGCAGCAATGACCTCAGCGAGGAGCATAAAACAGTCGTGCAACAGCTGGCAGAACGCTGGGCCGGCCAGGATATCCACATCCACGCCATCGGCCACAGCGACAGCCGGGACATTATTCAGAAGGAGAAGGAGGACCAGCGCCTGTTTGCCAACAACCAGATCCTCTCTGAATATCGCGCCCATGAGGTCGCTAACCAGCTCCGCCAGCAGCTCTCCCTGCCAGCCAACCGCATCTCCTTTGAAAGCAAAGGGGAGGACGAACCTGTCGCCAGTAATGCCACATCGGCGGGTCGAGCGACCAACCGCCGGGTAGAGCTTCATATATATAGCGTGATCAGCACCACAACCCCACATATCCACGGTACTGCCACCACCAGTGAGCGTCTGAGCAGTACCATCACCGGCCTTACACCCGGTGAACAGCCAATAACCACCGCGACCGTTACCACAACCACGGAGTACAACAGCCAGTGGCTCGCCAGCCAGACCGCCAGTATTGAGTGGCTGCTGCCCCAGGAGCGACCCGCGCTCCCCACCACCAACATCGCCATCAAACACCACAGCGACCAGAACGTCACCCTCACCCTCAATGGCCAGCCCGTGGCCGCCATGAACTTCAACGGCACCCTCAACAACAGCCATGGTGCTGCCGTCAGCCACTGGGCCGGGGTTGATCTGAACGAGGGCGACAACCTCTTTCATGCCACCATCAGCAATGCCCAAGGTGAGTTTATTCAACAACTTAACCGCAACCTGCACTACTCCAGCGCCCCCGTGCGGGCAGAGATTGTGCCAACGCTCTCCACCCTCATTGCCGATAGCATCACCCCGCCGGTCATCGCCGTACGCCTGTATGACAAAGACAGCCACCCCATCCACGCCGGCATGGAGATTGAGTACCAAATCAGCCCACCGCACCAGCCCGCCCAAGAGAGTTTTAATACCGACAACATGGTTGCCGCCCCTGGCAGACGCCACTACGCCACCTCCGACAATGATGGTCTCATCCTGATCAAACTCGCCGCCACCAACAGCACCGATGATCTACGTCTGCAGCTGCCCCTGGCCCACAACCGGACCGTAGAGTTAAAGAGCCGTCTCCAGGCCAAGGCCCGCGACTGGATACTGGTGGGGCTTGCCGAAGGGGAGGCCGGTTTTAACAGCCTGAGTGGCAATATGGAGGCGCTCGACGGCAACGCCGCCCAGGATCATCTCTACCAGGACCAACGTATCGCCTTCTTTGCCAAAGGCCAGGTGCTGGGTAAATGGCTGCTGACCCTGGCCTACGACTCCGATAAAGCACAACCACAAAAACAGGGGAACGATCCAGCGCTGTTCCAGGCCATCGACCCCGGCAGCTACTACACCGTCTATGGTGATGCCGGTCAAAACGGTTTTGATGCCGCCAGCAGCAAAAAGCTCTACCTCAAGCTGGAGCGCAACGCCTTCTACCTGCTCTTTGGCGACTACCAGACCCAGCTCAGCGAGACCCGTCTGGCCCGCTACGACCGCACCCTGACCGGCATAAAGTCCCGTTATCAGAATGAACAATACAACCTCATGCTCTTTATCAGCGAAAACAGCCAATCCTTTGCCAAGGATGAGCTGCGCGGCCAGGGCAGCACCGGCCCCTACCCGCTGTCACGCAGCAACGTCGCCCTCAACAGCGAAAAGGTAGTGCTGGAGGTGCGCGACCGTTTCCGCAGCGAACAGATTGTCAGCAGCACACTGCTGGCGCGCCACAGCGACTACGACATCAACTATCTGGAGGGCAACATCACCTTCCGCGAGCCGGTATTCAGCACCGATGCCAACCTCAATCCGCAATACATCGTCATCAAATATGAGTCCTACACCGGCGACAGCCAGACCACCATCGGTGGCCGGGCCGAGGTGAAGGTCAACGACCAGCTCAAGATCGGCGTTACCCAAGTGAGTGAAGGGCGCGCTACAGGTGATGCCCTGCTCGGGGCCGCCGATCTGCAATACAAGTTCAACGATGCCACCACCCTGCGCCTTGAGACGGCCCGCAGCCTGATTGCCGACGAAGGCAGCGGCAACGCCTATCTTGCCGAAGTTGAACACCAGACCGTCAACAGCAGTAGCAAACTCTATCTGCTGGATAACGACACCCATTTTGGTCTGGGACAAACCAACGCCAGCGAAAATGGCATGTACAAACAAGGGGTTGAGACACAGCTGCGAGCCAGCGACAATATCAACATCAAAGGCCAGCTCTACCGCCAGGAGAGCAGCCTCAGCCACGCCAGCCGTGACCTGGCCGAGGCACAGGGCGAGATCAGCCGCGGCACTACCCGGCTGCGCGCCGGCCTGCGTGAGGTGCAGGATCAGCGCGGCGACAACAGCCAGCAGCAGTCGGAACAGCTCACCACCGGCATCAGTCAACAGCTGCTGGACAGTAAGGTGACCCTGCGGGCCGACCGCGAGATCAACCTCAACAATGGCAATGACAGCATCGACTTCCCCGACAAAACCCGGCTTGGGGCCGACTACCACATCACCCAGAAGATCAGCCTGTTTGCCGAACAGGAGGTGGCCAACAGCGACCTCCGCGATACCCGCCAGCGCCGTCTTGGTATCAAATCAAACCCCTGGAACGGCGCGGAGATTTACAGCGGCCTGAGCCACTCCAGCAGTGATAACGGCACTGCAACCAGCGCCAATGTCGCCGCCCGCCAGCGCTGGCAGCTCAACCCACAGTGGAGCGTTGATGCCGGTATCGAGCAGTCCCAAACCCTAAGCCAGAATCTGAACCAGAACCAAAGCAGCGGCCCAACCCTCAGCCCACCTGCCGCCACGCCGTTCAACCTCAACAGCGGATTTGCCATCGGCAGCAACGAAGATTTCAGCGCCGCCTCCTTGGGTGTCACCTATAGCGACAAAGGGTGGCTCTGGAGCAGCCGTGTCGAGTCGCGCACCGGTGATCTGAGTGACCGTCGCCGCCTTGCCACCTCAGTACAGACATCACCACACAACGACCTCTCCATGCTCGCCTCCCTCAACCTGCTCACCAGCAGCAGCGCCCAGGGTGAACAGCAGGATAGCTCAACGGTGCAGCTCGGGGCCGCCTACCGCCCCAGCAATAGCCGCTGGCTGCTGCTGGATAAACTGACCCTGAAAAAAGAGCGCCATAACAACAGCACCCTCGACAGCAGCGGCTGGCGCATCATCAACCTGTTCAATGCCAATTACCGAGAAGGGCGCTGGCAGACATCGCTGCAATACGGTGCCAAGAGTGTTAAAGAGACCATCGACGGCAACGAACATAACCAGTTTGTTGACCTCAGCGGCATCGAGAGCCGTTATGATCTAACGCCAGAGTGGGACATCGGCCTGCATGGCAACATCCTGCACGCCTGGCAGCTCAACCAATATAACTACAACAGTGGTGTCTCGGTAGGCCACACCGTGGCCAAAAACATCTGGCTGAGCCTTGGCTACAACTTCAACGGCTTCCGCGACAGCGACTTTTCGCGCAGCAGCTATACCAGTCAGGGGCTGTTCCTCCGTTTCCGGATGAAATTTGACCAAACCACCGTGAAAGAGGCGATCCAGTGGGCCAGCCAATGACAACCGCCACAACATCAACATGGACAGTACGATGAGATACGGACGTTTTATTCAGCTCTGCCTGCTGGCCACCCTGCTGCTGGTGGTACTTTTGCCTCGTCCAGGGGTAGCGGCCATCACCGCCACCACCCTATTTGAAGGGTCAACGGATGGCGATGCCAGCGCTTATACTGGACCCTCACTCAGCCCGTCGGCCAACAACCTGATTCTCGTCTGGATAACCAATACCCGCTCCTCCTCCCCCACCGTGCCCACCTTTACCGGTAACGGCCTCACCTGGGTGCAGGTCGCCACCGTCACCTGGGGCAGCAGCGGCTCCCCCACCGCACGTACCACCCTGTTCCGGGCCATGGGATCCTCCCCCGCTACCGGGATCAACAGCATCGATTTTGCCGGCAATACCCAGACCGGCGTGGCGATGTCAATGATCCAGTTCAACAACGTCGACATCACCGGCAGCAACGGTGCCAACGCCCTGGTTCAGAGTGTCACCGGCAGAACTGATAGCGCCTCCTCCACCGCCGGGCTGAGCCTCACCCTGGCAGCGCTGGGCAATGTTGCCAACGCCTCTGTGGGCGGCTTTTCCAACTTTATCAACTCCGCCACCTCCATCTCCCCAGGGTCCGGCTACACCGCCTCGTCCGGCACCACCTATCTGGCCCCCAGCATCAGCCTGCGCGCCGAGTGGAAGAGTGCGGGCAGCACCATCGTCAACGTCACACAGAGCGGTACCTCCCACATTGGCGGGATCGCCGTCGAACTCAAGGCCGACCTCTGTGCCGGCAATGTGGTCACCACCATCGCCAACAGTGGTGATGGCTCCCTGCGTGAATGTATCATCAAGGCCAACCTCAACCCCGGCACCACCATCACCTTCAACATTACCGCTGCGGCCAACCAATCTTCCGGTGCCAACTCATGGTGGCGTATCACCCCCACCACCGCGCTACCCACCATCACCGCTGCCAATACGGTGATTGATGCCACCACCCAGACCAGTAATCGTGGCAATACCAATACCCTCGGCCCGGAAGTTGAACTCAACGGTGCCACCGTCGGTGCCGGGGGGTGGGACGGTTTTGGTGTGGCTTCGCCAGCCACCGGAGTCATCATCCGCGGGTTCATCATCAATCAGTGGTCAGGGTCAGGTATCTCACTCTGGAGCGGCAGCGGCACCATCAGGGGCAACTACATCGGTACCAACTACGCCGGTACCAGTGCCCTGGCCAATACCAGCTACGGCCTCTACCTCAATACCAATGGCAATACCGTCGGTGGCACCAGTGCTGCGGACCGTAACGTCATTGCCGGTAACGGCGGGCCTGGCATCTACATTGTGAGCAACAGCAATACCGTGCAGGGCAACTACATCGGCGTCAACGCCAGTGCTGGGGCGATAGTTGCCAATAGTGGCCACGGCGTACAGATACTCTCCGGTGCCACCGGCAATACCATTGGGGGCACAGCGGCGGGGGCAGGCAATGTGATTGCTGGCAACGGCGCTGATGGCATCAACCATAGTTCAACAGGCAGCAATACCGTACAAGGCAACTACATCGGTACCAACGCCAGCAGCGCGACACTCTCTAATGGTGGCAATGGCATTGCCATCTCTGCCGGCACACTCAATGTGGGCAACGCCTCTGAATCCCAATCAAACATTATTGGCCCCAACAGTGGTGCGGGCATCAACCTGGCGGGCGGAACAGTGAATCTGGCAGGCAGTGTCACCGTGCGTGGCAACATGGCCCTGGCCAGCGGCACACTCGCCATGGGCAGCGCCACACTCAACCTCTCCGGTAACTGGAGCCGTACCAGCACCACCGTCACAACCGGCACCTCCACCGTGGTGCTCAACGGCACTGCCCTGCAGAGCCTGACCATGAACGGCAGTAACTTCAATAATCTGACCATCACCAACGGCAGTGTTGCAGGTATCAGTTTTAATGATGGTTTTAACGCCGCCAACATCACCAATACCACCCCCGCCTCCCGGCTGACCTTTAAGGCGGGCGCAACCTACACCCTCTCCGGCACCCTGACACTGGTCGGCAGCAGTGGCAACCAGATCATTCTGCTCAGCGACTCCCCCGGCACCCGCTTTACCCTGAACCCAACTGCTGGCGCGCAGAGTGTCAACTATGTCAACGTCAAGGATTCACAGGCCTCAACCAACAACATCACCGCCGATAACTCCACCAACAGTGGTGGCAATGATGATGCCGAGGCCGCACCACGCTGGGTCTTTAATGCCCCCGATACCACGCCGCCCGCCAGGATCATCGACCTGACGGTCACCTCCTCCACCACCTCATCCATCACCCTGAACTGGACTTCACCGGGAGATGACAATAACAGTGGCACGGCTACCAGCTATGACCTGCGTTACTCCACCTCGCCCATCACGGCGGGCAACTGGGCCAGCGCCACACAGGCCGTTGGCGAACCAACACCCTTGGTGGCCGGTAGCAGCCAATCATTTAGCGTGACCGGCCTGGCCGCTGCCACCACCTACTACTTTGTAATGACCACCAGCGATGAGGTCCCCAATACCTCCGCCCTATCTGACTCAGCGGTTGGCACCACCGGCGGCGGTGGTGGCGGCAATGTGAGCTACTACGCCAAACGCAGTAACAGTGTCTCCATCGCCTCCGGCATCACCAGCAACAGCGGCTCCTGCGGCACAGATCCAACCGCCTACTACATTGAAGAGCTGTCAAAAAACATCAGCGACATGTGTGTCACAGCAAATGCCTACCGCTGGGAGCAGTTGACGGCCGGCAGCTACTCGGACCACTACTTCAACACCGCCTATGTGGCCAATACCACCGTTACCGGCGTCTCTTATCAGGTCACCATCCGCGACAGCGGAACAGTAGGTTTCCAGCTTTTTTATGTCACCTCCGGCGGTACCAAAACCTATCTTGGCACTGAAGTCACCCAGGTAAACAGTGGCATAGAAACCAATAACTACATCCTTAACCTCTCCGGCCAGTCTGGCACCATCCCCACCGGGGCAAAACTTGGGTTTCGTACCCGTGGTATCTCTGTCAGCCCCAGCTTCAGGATCTATGTGGGTAATCTGGATGGCAGGACACCCAGCAACCTCTCCGGTCATCTAATCGTCAACGAGGCCGTGGGCAGCAGCGATACCACCGCCCCGGCCAGTGTCACGCTCTCTACCGGTACCATCACCAACAACTCCGTGCTGCTGAACTGGGTATCACCGGGGGATGATGGCAATACCGGCACCGCCCAGATCTACGACATCCGTTACTCCACCGCCGCCATCACGGCGGGCAACTGGGCCAGCGCCACCCAGGTAGGCGGGGAACCAACACCTCTGGTGGCGGGCACTGCCCAGACCTATACCGTGACCGGGCTGGCCCCCAATACCCTCTACTACTTTGCCATCAAAACCGGCGACGAGACACCCAACTGGTCAGCGGTCTCCAACTCCCCCAGCGCCACCACCTACGATCCACCGGTGGGTGGCTTTAGTGTCGATAATGTGATCCCCGCCACCCAGATCAGCCAGTCCACCAACGGTTCAGGCATCATCACCATCAACTGGAAGGGGCGCGACAATCAGGCCAATAACGTCACACTCAAAACCTTTCAGTACAGCGTGGACGGTGGGGCTAGCTGGAACGCCCCCACCAACGGCGACGCCTCCGCCGCACTCTCCGCCACCTGGAGCAACAACGGCGGCAGTGGCTGGACCACCGCCACCACCTTGGCTGCCGCTCCTGTCAACAGCTTCACCTTCAATACCAAACATGCCAATGTCTCGGGGTTAAACGGGGTGGACCAGAACGATGTACGGGTCCGGTTTCTATTACGTGATGCCACTATGGATAGCCAGAGCTATGTCACCTCGACCGATTTTCGTATCGATGCCCTTGCCCCTACCGCGACCATTGGCAGCGCCATTTACGATGCTGCCAACGACCTGCTGACCATCACCGGCACCAACTTCACCACCATTGCGGCGGCCAGCACCGACATCAAAGCCTATGTCGACTGGAGCAAATTTGTCTGGGACATCAACGGCGACAACGCCACCACCACCGACATCAGCTTTGTGCTGGGTGACATCACCAGCCTGATCATCACCGACGATACCACCATCACCCTGCAGTTCAGTGCCGCCAAAGGGATCGCCATCGAAGCCACCGCCGGCTACAGCACCACAGGCGGGGTCGACACCCTCGATGTTGCCGCCGGTTTTGCCCGAGACGACTACGGCAATGCCGCCACCACCGATGCGGTGGCCAACGGGCCACTCGTTACCACCTCGGTCTCAGGGATACTCTACGATACCGACCGCACCACCAGCCTCGGTTTTGGCATGACGGTACGGCTACTCATCAACGGCGCCAGCATGGGCTCCACCACCACCGACGGCAGTGGTCGCTATACCTTCTGGAATAACGTCAGTGCCGGCAATGCCATTCTGGTCTACATCGACAATGGTGCCAGCACCGCCATCAGCGCCACCGTTACCGCCAACGCCAGCCTCTCGGACTTTGATCTCTACGCCAGCCATCTGGTGGCCCGCCACGATAATGGGGGCGCACTCAGCAACGCCAACCTGGGAAGTGCCAAGGGGGCGTATGTCGACACCGATATTGTTTACTCCGTCACCGGCAGCGCGTTAACCGTCAGTGGCAGCGCCACCCGGCTACACATCCCGGCGGGCAAAAGTTTTACCCCGGAGGGCAACGTCACCACCCCGGCCATGAGTAATCTTGGCACCTTTGTCGGCGGCAGTGGTGCCATTACCATCAATGGCAACCTGAGTAACAGCGGCAGTTATACCGCCAGCAGCGCCACCACCACTGTTGCTGCTGACTTCAGCAACAGCGGTACCTTTACAGCCGCAGGCGGTACCGTGCTGCTTAACGGTATCAATCAAAACATCACGGGGACCACTACCTTCTTCAACCTGACCAAAACCGTGGCCACCGCCGACACCCTATTTTTCAGCGTCGGCTCCACCACCACCGTCACGGGTAGCGCCACCCTGCAGGGGGCATCGGGCCAGCCACTGAGTCTGCTCTCGATCACCCCCGGCAGCCGCTGGAACTTCAACATCGGCAGCAGCGCCACTAAGTCCTTCAGTTTTCTGAATGTGATCGACAGTGACGCCTCAGGCTCTGCCGCTGCCAAAAAACCGCTCATCGCCCAACCCAGCAACTCTACCGACAGCGGCAACAATGTGGACTGGTTTGGCCTGCCCTCCATCTCGGTGATCAAATCCAGTACCCTGATATCCGACCCCGTTAACGGCACCACCAGCCCGCTGCATATCCCGGGGGCAATCCTTAACTATCAGATCCTCACCACCAACTCTGGCAACGGCTCACCCGATACCAATACCGTGGTGGTAACCGATGCACTGGACTCCAGCAAGCTTGAGTTTGATGTCACCACCGGCATCACCTTTACCGCCAATACCTCGGGACTGACACTGGGCACAGTGAGTTATGCCCATACCGCCACCCCCACCACCTATACCTACACCCCCACCGGCCCCTACGACGCCAATGTGGCGGGCATCAAGATCACCACCAGCGGTACGTTTGCCAGCGCCGGTGCCAGCTTTACCCTCAACTTCCGCGTCCGCATAAAATAGCCCAGATGTACATTGGGGTGGTGTCCTGAAACCGAGGCACCGCCCATGGTATGCTCTCTTCCCTTGCAACAACCCTGACCCTCTCACCATGAACCATGAGATCAAACTGCCGGAACGTGATGTGCTCACCGTCTCCCGCCTGGTGCGTGAAACACGCGCCGTGCTGGAGGGAAGTTTTCCGCTGCTCTGGCTGGAGGGCGAGATCTCCAACTACTCGCGCCCCGCCTCCGGCCACCTGTACTTCTCCTTGAAGGATGAGGCGGCGCAGGTGCGTTGTGCCATGTTCCGCACCCGCAACCTGCAACTCCGTTTTGCCCCCACCAACGGCATGCAGGTGATGGTACGGGCGCGTATCACTATGTATGAACCACGCGGCGAGTTTCAGATTGTAGTGGAGCAGATGGAAGAGGGCGGCCTGGGTCTGCTGCAACGCAACTTCGAGGCACTGAAAACCCGTCTCGGTCAGGAGGGGCTGTTCGACACCGCCCACAAAAGGCCACTGCCGACGATGCCGCAACGGCTGGGGGTAATCACCTCCGCCACCGGGGCCGCCATTCGCGACATCATCAGCGTGCTGAAACGGCGCTATCCGGCGCTGCCGGTGCTGATCTACCCCGTACCGGTGCAGGGCGAGTCAGCGGGTCGTGAGATCGCGGCGGCAATCAAACTCGCCAACCAACGCAAGGAGTGCGATGTGCTGATCGTCGGCCGCGGCGGCGGCTCGCTGGAGGATCTCTGGGCCTTTAATGAAGAGGTGGTGGCACGGGCTATCTACACCAGCGCCATCCCCATCATCTCCGCCGTCGGCCATGAGGTTGACTTCACTATCGCCGACTTTGTGGCCGACCTACGCGCCGCTACCCCTTCCGCCGCCGCTGAACTGGTAACGCCGGATATGGCTGAGCTGAAACAGCGCCTGATGCAACAACAGCAACGTCTGCACAATCGCATCCGCGCCACACTGCAACAGTCACAACAACGGCTCAGCTGGTTAAGCAAACGGCTACAACAACAACACCCAGGGCAACAGCTCCAGCAAAAAGGACAAAGACTTGATGAGTTGGAGCAACGTCTGTTGCAGGGCATCAACATGCAGCTGCGGCATCGGGGCCACCAGCTCCAGCAACTCACCACACGCCTACACCACAACTCACCACGCCACCGTCTGCAACAGCTAAAAACTCACCATAAACAGCTACAACAGCGGCTCCACCGCGCCTGGCAGTCAACGCTGAACAACAAAAAACAGCAGCTCGCCGCCACCAGCCGCGCGCTCAACAACATCAGTCCGCTGGCAACACTGGAGCGGGGTTATGCCATCGTGCAACAGCTGCCTAAACGGCAAGTAGTTCGTGATGCAACGGTGATGCAGCCGGGTGATAAAATTCAGGCTCGCTTGTCCAAAGGGGTGTTGCTCTGCACCGTTGATGAAATTAAACAAGAGGTTTAATCCGTTGTTATCTACCTACAAAAATCTAGCCATACTGGCATTGGCACTGCTCTTTTCACACGGCAGCTTGGCCGTCGAACTTCCATTGCAGCAGCTTGTGCCAGGCGGCGTTGCTCTATTACCCATCGCCAATGCCACAGACAAACAGCCACAAGCCGAATACAACGGCAAACCGGTGATGGTGATCAACAGTCAGGGGCGGTGGTATGCAGTGGTGGGCATCCCACTTGATGCTGCCATCGGGCAACAACAGATCACCGTGACGCTGGCCGACGGCAGCGATGTCACCCAGACGTTCACCGTCAGCGACAAGGCTTACGAGACCCAGCGCCTCATCATTGCAGACAAACGCAAGGTCGAGCCCAACGAGGAGGAGATGCAACGCATCACTCAGGAGAAGGTGGAGACGGACAAGGCGCTGGCCCACTGGGGCGATGCACTGCTGACCGACAACCTGCAACTCGACCTACCGGTAGAGGGGCGGCTCAGCAGCGCCTTCGGCCTGCGCCGCTTTTTTAATGACCAACCACGCGCACCCCACAGCGGTCTCGACATTGCCGCACCAGAGGGAACACCAATCAAGGCCCCTGCCAACGGTCGTGTAATTTTGAGCGGTGATTTCTTTTTTAACGGCAATGGCATCTACATCGACCACGGCCAGGGATTAGTCACCATGTACTGCCACATGAGCCGCATCGACGTAAAAGAGGGGCAAGAACTAAAGCGGGGCGAAATCATCGGCGCGGTGGGCATGACCGGCCGCGCCACCGGGCCACACCTGCACTGGGGGGTTAGCCTCAACGACGCACGGGTCAACCCATCACTATTTGTACCCGCACTGATGAACAGAGTCCCATAAATAGCGGGTCACAGAAGACTATCAAGGAGGCCATCACCATGAACAAGATTATTGCCACGGCTGTACTACTCATCATCCTTACGGGCTGCAGCCAAATGCCCACCACCACACATACCGGTGGCCAGATCAACCACGTTGTGCTGATCTGGCTCAAAGATGCCGGAAACCCAGAGCAGCGTCACCAGATTATCGAAGCAACCCGCACACTGGAACAGCTACCTGGCATTATCTCTGTGCATGTTGGCGCGGTCATACCCAGTGACCGCAAAGTTGTGGATGATAGCTTTGACATCGGCGTGCATATGCTCTTCAGCGACCGTCAGAGCATGGAACATTATGGTAACCATCCCGAACATCAACGCATTCTCAACCAGATTGTCATGCCACTGACAGAGCGCATACTCATTTATGACTTTGCACAATGATCTGACAAACCCCCATCACCATAGTAACAATATCAACAACATGCCCTCCGCTTGTTACCGTTAATAGTTAATATAAAAACCACTTTAAAATATGGCTTTTATAATTAATGAGTATTTCAAACCACTACGACAAATAAAATAAATTTTATAAATCATAAATACCGCAAAACAATTACCCATCACACCTGTGAAACCTCACTCAAATACCTTTATTTAACACCTGTTTTTTTCAATTAAAACAAGAACATTAATGCACTTTTATTGTTTATTTATAACGCTAAAACAACATAAATAACCATATTAAAAAAGACTTTATTAATACCCATATATGAAAAAAATATCACTCAACACAAACTCAATATGTTTAGCACAAAATAACTTAATGAAAATTTAAGTTTTACGGTGTAGGATAAATTTCACCCTCAGCGACATAACCAGTTATTTCTTGGAATGTTGCACTCTCGGGATCACGAGAAGAGCAGAGGGGGGAGTACTGATATTTGAATGGTTCAAATATTAGAGGACTATGATTTAAATCACATTTACTAAGGAGATTATTATGGGTGGCGGCGGCGGTATGGGCGGTGGCGGTATGGGCGGTGGCGGCGGCGGTGGTATGGGCGGCGGCGGCGGTGGCGGCATGGGCGGCGGTGGCGGCGGTGGCGGTGGCGGCGGTATGTAGCTCCCGGCTCACTATGCACCCTCTCTCTCATGTGAGGGGCTCATAGCACAGTTGTAATGGCATATTGCCATGCGATGAAATGGGGGGGCATTATGTCCCCCTATTTTTTATGCCAAAAAACAACACCTACCCCCTATCCTCGCCCTCCATATCCCGTGTGCTCAATAGCTTAATTACACACAAAAAATAAATCATTTTTCCTGTGCGGAATATATTTTCTATTTCCCAACAAATTTAAGGGAAGGTTAACATACCCGATGTAGTATCGATAACACCTTAAACGTTGTGCCTGCTTTTTGGCTTAACGACTTCTCTGAAACTATGACGAGATAATAAGGCAGTACCGGTCTTTGAGTTATCAACGACCCAATATAAATATCAATTACTTTTAAATAAAACTAAGGAGTTAATCATGGGTGGAATGAACGGTGGTCGTGGTGGTATGGGTGGCGGCGGTGGCGGTGGTGGCGGCGGCATGTAATATGCCCGCGTCACGCACTCCCTCTCACTATTGAGAGGCATGTTGCGTACCGCTATGGCTAACGCCATACAATAAAAATGGGAGGGCATGTCTGCCTCCCATTTTTTTCGTCAATAATTCCCTGGCCTACGCCATTACTCGATACTCAAATAACCCACCGCCTTACCCTTCATCTCTCAAAAATTTCTTTTATTATGCCTCGTTATCAGACTGCCACAGCACTGAAACCTTATATTCTGGATGGGATATATAGAGTTCATCATGTGTACCTACTGTAATTGAGCCATTGCCATTAAAATAGAAGACTCTGTCGGCATTGCGAATAGACGAATAACGATGGGCGATAACAAAAGTCGTGCGACCTGTACGTAATGTATCCAGGGCAGCCACTACCTCTTTCTCTGATTGGCTATCCAATGCTGAAGTTGCCTCATCCATAATTAAAAATGGAGCATCCATTAACATCGCCTGTGCAATTGCAATACGTTGATACTGTCCACCTGATAGCTCAACACCGCCGGATCCTACGCGAGTATCAAGCCCATCACTCAACGCTGTAATAAATTGCCATGCGCCACTCACTTCACAGGCGTGTACCATCTGCGACTCAGTGGCATCCGGCTTCACTAATAGTAAGTTGGTGCGAATCGTATCGTGCATGATGAACGGGGTTTGCCAAATGATTGAGAATTGCTCACGTAATGAGGCGATAGTTACAGTGCGAATATCCACCCCATCAATTGTAATACGGCCTTGCTGAGGGTCATGAAAACGCATCAGCAGCCGGGCAAGTGTTGATTTTCCAGCACCGCTTGCTCCAACCAGGGCGACTGTTTCTCCGGCGCGCACTTCAAGATTGACACCTTGTAAGAGCAGCTCCCCTCCCGTGTAGGCAAAATCTACACTCTCAAAACGAATACCTCCCTCAGTCACAACTAATGGCTCTGCATCAACAATATCCTGGGTCTCAGGTTTTAGATCAAATATCGCCAAAACACGCTGCGCAGCCCCAAAATCACCTTGTAACTGCATTGGTGCTTGTGCAAACCCACGCACCGGCACCGAGAGATACCCCAAGTAGAGTAGGAAACTGACCATCGCCCCTATACCAAAACCGTGACTCTCTATCCGATCGATCCCGACGAACACTATCACGATCCCACAAAAATAGATCATGGCCGCCAGTGTGACCGTGAACCCTTGGTCCAACCAGCGCATCTTCATGCCCCAGTAACGTGCCTGTTCGTAACACTCACCATGCCTAGCCGCCATGCGTGTCTCGCCCCGGACTGAGCTTATGCCACGCAGATTGCTTAAGACCTGTTCTTCAAAGGCTAATAGTTTGCCCGCTTCATGAAAAAATCGTTGCGATGCCTTACGCTTGCGCGGGCCGAATAACCCCTGATGTATGACAAACAGTGGCACAAACATTAACGCCACCAGGGCCATATACCAATCGATCCAAAACAACATGCCACAATAAAAAAATAGGGTTAACAGGTGAGAAACAAGAAAGAAGGGGACTTCGAGTACCATGTTCTGCACACTGTCCACATCACTGCTAAGGCGGGCAAGCACGTCCCCCTTCTGTAGATGTGCAGCACCGGGCGCAGAGACATCAAACAGATGACGCAGGGCAGCTTGACGCAGCCGCCCCACAAAACGAAGCCCCAACCAGTTAGCCATCAGGGTGGAGGAGAAGTGAAATCCCTGGTTGATGACAACAACCAGTATCAACCAGAGCAGCACCGATTTAACCTGATCAAAACGCCCGGCCTGTAAGTGGTCAAACGGTAACCCTATCAGCCAGACCATGGCGGTATTGGTCACGGTTAACCCTACAATAGTCCCTATGACCAAACTGACAAACACCACATCGGCACGTGCGTATGGCAAAAAATGGCGGAAGACTTGCCAGAATTGGGACCTTTGCACGACAGTTTCGCCCTGCTGAGGGGTATCACTCATATGTGTGAATCAGTAAAACAGCGCGCCGTTTTGTTGATAAACAGGTCGTACAGAATCTGCACCGTCAGGATCGAAAACAGCACCCACTCCTGCCTCATTGCCCGGTAATAGGCATTGCCATCAGGGGGTGTGGGCAGGTTCACCAACTCATCCAACAGCGCAGTCACCACTTGAGGATTAAAGATGCCCGCCTGTTGAATCTTCTCTTCAGAGAGAAATTGCGACAACCGGTCTGCATTTTTTGGCGTAAAAAACCATTCACGAATAGGGGTGTAAAAGGCACGTTTTTTATACGAAGTGGGATGTTCTGGTAACTTTGGCAACATTAACTTACGCAAAATATACTTCTCATCCAGGCCATTCAGCTTGAGTGCTGGTGGCACCTTTGCCGCTAACTCCACCAGTTTGTGATCCAGAAATGGGACCCGCGCCTCCACACCGTTAGCCATGGCCAGTCGATCTGCCCGCCACAATATCCAACCTGGCAGACGGGTCTTTATCTCCAGATACAGGGACTGGTTGAGTGGATGCAACCCTTCCAGCCTGGGCTTTAAGGTGGTGATCAACTCTGCCATCTGCTGATCGTGGTCGGCGGACTGCTCCAGAAAATCATCGCTGAAGATCCCTTCACTCCCTTCACGAAGGATTTGCCAGAAGTCATACCAGACGGGATAACAACCAAATTGCGCCACCACCTTCTGCTGCTGCTGCGACTCATGTAAACGAGCCAGCATCTGCAGATAATCAGGGGCAAAATCATTGCCAAAATCATCTAAATAGTAACGCAGCCGCTCCTCCTGCCCCCCCTTCTCATTACCCCACTGACGGATGTAATCCTGGCGGAAGCAGTCATACCCCCCCAATATTTCATCTGCACCTTCACCGGTATACACCACTTTAAACTGATTTTTACGCACCAGCTCCGACAACATCAGCAGCGGGATATCCAGCGCCATACGTTGTGGCTGCTCGACGCTGTACATCGCCTCCACCAACACATCCAGATAATCATCACTGCGCTGGTCATCCATATACAGGTCATGCAGCTCAACACCGATGTGGTCGGCAATACTGCTAGTAATTGGATACTCGTCATTAGCACTATTGGAAAAGCGGATAGTAAATGCCTTTACACTCTGCTCCGCAGACTGCTGCAACCAATAGGTGGTAGTGGCCGAGTCAACACCGCCGGAAAGATAGGAGCCAATAGGTACCTCGCCAATCATGTGTGAGCGCACAGCGTCCTGCAAAACACCATCAAACTCTGCCAACCACTGCTCTTCACTGCGATCCTCATACTCACCCTCTCGGGGAAACTCCAGATCCCAATAACAGTCAATTTGCGGCTGCTTACCTGCCACCAGTGTCATGGTATGGCCGGGGGCCAACTCAACCACCCCGGCAAAGAGCGTATGTGGCGCAATATTAAATTGATAGGAGAAAAAATTCCGTACCGATTGGGGATTAAAGGCGGGAGTGATCTGCCCCGATGCAAACAGCGATTTCACTTCTGAGGCACCATACAGGGTCGTGCCGTCCCAATGGTAAACCAGCGGTTTGATACCCAACCGGTCCCTGGCCACAAATAGTTCGTTAGTTAATGAGTCATGAATAGCAAACGCAAACATTCCCCGCAGGCGCGGCACACACTGCGCGCCATCGCGCTGGAACAGATGGAGAATCACCTCCGTATCCGATTGCGTCTGAAACAGAACGCCCTCCTGCTCCAGTTCAGCCCGCAACACCTTGTAATTATAGATTTCACCGTTATAAACAATGGCATAACGATCATCAATGCTTAACATCGGCTGGGCACCGCCACGAATATCAACGATACTCAAACGGGTATGGCCTAACGCCACACCACCACGCACCAAATGGTTCTGTGCATCGGGTCCCCGATGTATCAGCGCATGCACCATGCGCCCTATTATTAATTCACTCGACTCACTCTGCGCCAACGGCTCAGCGGATTGATGATGGCCAGCACGATAGATGAAACAGATCCCACACATCACAGACTCTCACGTAAACAATCCCTGCACACAACGCCGGTCAGCAACAACCGGAACCCGCCTGATACCATAAAAAAAGGGGCCAATGGCCCCTTTCTTATATCAAACCCACGTTAAGAGGTACTTAAACCTCTTCCGTGACGGCCTTGATGCTTAAACGGATACGACCCTGCTTATCCACCTCAAGCACTTTAACCTTAACCACTTCACCTTCGGTAAGCTTATCAGCCACATTCTCCACACGCTCATTGGAAATCTGTGAGATGTGAACCAAGCCATCCTTGCCCGGAAGGATGGTGACAAAAGCACCAAAGTCCATCAACTTGGCCACTTTACCATCGTAAATCTTGCCGACCTCAACATCAGCAACCAACTCAAGAATCCGCTGCTTCGCCGCCTCACCCGCCGCCCGGTCAACCGAGGCGACCTTAACGGTGCCATCATCATCCAGATCAATCGATGTGCCTGTCTCTTCGGTCAGTGCACGAATAGTTGCGCCCCCTTTACCAATAACATCGCGGATACGGTCCGGATTAATCTTGAAGGTGATAATCCGTGGTGCATATTCAGACAACTCTTCACGAGGTGCAGTGATCGCTTTATCCATTTCACCCAGAATAAACAGACGGCCATCTTTTGCCTGAGAGAGTGCTGCCTGCATGATCTCACGGGTAATCCCGTCAATCTTGATATCCATCTGCAACGCAGTGATACCTGATGACGTACCGGCGACCTTAAAGTCCATATCACCCAGATGATCTTCATCACCCAGAATATCGCTCAACACGGCAAAACGGTCACCCTCTTTAATCAGCCCCATCGCAATACCCGCTACCGGCGCTTTTAAAGGGATACCCGCATCCATCATCGCCAAACTACTGCCACAGACAGAGGCCATTGAACTGGAGCCGTTGGATTCAGTAATCTCAGAGACCACACGAACAACGTAAGGGTAGTTTGCCATATCAGGCATCACCGCTTGAACACCACGTTTGGCCAGACGGCCATGGCCGATCTCACGACGTTTAGGGCTACCCACCATGCCGGTTTCACCAACACTGTAAGGGGGGAAGTTGTAGTGGAACATAAACGGGTCTTTACGCTCACCTTCGATGGCATCGATCATCTGCGCATCTTTGCCAGTACCGAGGGTGGTCACCACCAGCGCCTGTGTTTCACCACGGGTAAAGAGTGCTGAACCATGTGTACGTGGCAACACACCCACACGAATGGTGATCGGACGAACAGTTTTGGTATCACGTCCATCGATACGCGGCTGACCATCAATAACACGGCCACGCACCACCTTGCTCTCAAGCACGCCAATCATCTCACCTACGTCAGCCGCGCTCCACTCAGGTGTCTCACCACCACACAACGTAGTAACCGCCTGACTGCGAATATCATCCAGCGCCGCATACCGATCCTGCTTTACCTTAATCTGATAGGCTTCGTTCAACTGTGTCGCAACAACACCGCTCACCGCGGACTCCAGCGCGCTGTTCTTGACAGGCGACTGCCACACCCAAGCCTCAACACCCACTTCATCGCACAGCTCACGAATAGCCTTGATCACAACACACATCTGTTCATGACCAAACATCACCGAATCCAACATCACCTGTTCTGACAGCTCATGGGCTTCAGACTCCACCATCAATACCGCACCCTCAGTACCGGCAACCACCAGATCCAACTGCGAGGCCACCAGCTGAGACTTGCTCGGATTCAGCAAAAACTCACCATCGACATAACCAACACGGGCAGCACCGATCGGTCCCTTGAAAGGAACACCTGCCAGCATCAATGCCGCTGAAGCACCGATCAGCGAGGGAATATCAGGATCAATTTCAGCATCCAGTGAGACAACGGTGGCAACAATCTGGACTTCATTAGTGAAGCCGTCGGGAAACAGTGGACGTATCGGGCGATCAATCAGACGAGAAGTCAGTGTCTCTTTTTCCGTAGGACGCCCTTCGCGCTTAAAAAACCCGCCAGGAATCTTACCCGCTGCGTAGGTTCTCTCTTGATAGTTGACAGTTAGTGGAAAGAAGTCACGCCCCGGAACAACCTCTTTACGTGCAACGGCAGTCACCAGAACGGTCGTATCTCCCATGCTGCACATCACAGCACCACTAGCCTGTCTGGCAATCTCACCAGTCTCTATCGTGACAGTGTGATTACCATACTGAAAAACCTTTTTAATGGGTTTCATTAACTATCCTTAAAATTTCTTATGGGGTATTTAACAAAGATCCAAAAATGATCGGATTCTGGATCAACGCACTGCGGGCATAGCAACAGAAACAGACCGCCCCGCACATCCTTCGATGTTACGCAGGGCAGTCTGTTTAATCCAGCTCGGCATTCCGCTTAGCGGCGCAGACCAAGACGGGTGATCAATTCACGGTAACGATCCTGATCTTTCTTTTTCAGGTAGTCGAGCAACTTACGACGCTGACTAACCATTCTCAAAAGACCCTGACGTGAGTGATGGTCATGAGAGTGTTTCTTAAAATGACCAGAAAGCTGATCGATACGAGCGCTCAACAGCGCAACCTGAACTTCAGGAGATCCAGTATCCCCTGTGGCACGCTGAAAATCACCAACGACTTTCTGCTTAGCTTCTGCATTCAAAGACATGTTATCTCCCAAATAGACACTACTAACTCAATAAGCGGCGTATTTTACAACCGCATCAAGCCCGGTACAAGCACGGAATTGGCCAATTCTCCTCTTAAAAGGCAGATTAGGCAATAATCCTAGCAATTCACCAGACGTTTTGGAGCAACCCTGCCATCATCCAGGATGTGGCCGATCCCCAGAAATCCATCTTTATGACCATACAACCTAACCAACCCTGTCATCGGTGCCTTCGGCACCAGCACAGCTTGGCCTCGTTTGACATAAAATGCCATGTCATCGGTCAGTGCGATCGATGGCCACTGCGATAAGGCGCTATCCATCGGCAGCAAACGTCTATCAACACTATCAAACCCAGCAGCTTCAATCGCATCAGCCAACTGCTCAAGAGTCATGCACTGATCAAGCTGATGGCCACTCACCTGGGTACGGCGTAGCACTGTTACGTGTGCACCACACCCCAAAAGCTCACCAATATCTTCGGACAGTGTACGAATGTAGGTCCCTTTCGAACACCTGACATGCAGATCAATTTCATCGCTACTTTGGCGCAGTAGATCAATTTGATAAATAGTCACTTGCCGCGGCTGACGCTCCACCTCCAACCCTTGGTGGGCCAGTTTGTAAAGCGGCTGGCCATTCACCTTAAGCGCTGAGTGCATGGGCGGTACCTGCTGAATAATACCCGTCAACTGCTCCAGCACTTTACGCAATGTCTGTTCGCTGATATATGGCACGGGGCGGGTCTCAATGACCTCTCCCTCAATATCCGCAGTATTGGTCTTTTGCCCTAACTTGAGGGTGACAAAATAACTCTTGTCAGACTCCAGCAGATATCCCGAGACCTTTGTCGCCTCGCCCAAACAGATGGGCAATACACCGGTGGCAATAGGGTCAAGGCTGCCCGTATGGCCCGCTTTATTGGCATTAAACAGTCGTTTGACCTTCTGCAGCGCCACGTTGGAAGTCATGCCCGCCGGTTTGTCGAGCAAAAAAATGCCATGGATATCTCTACCCGGTATGCGCCGTTTTTGCACCCGTGCTAGACCGCGAACAGACTATTTTTCGCCACGATCAGAAGCCAATGCGGCATTGATCAAGGCGTTGATATTGGCACCATTTTCCACGGAAGCGTCATAGACAAATACCAGCTGCGGTGTAATCCGCAATTTCATCCGTTTGCCCAACTCACGACGCAGAAAACCTGCCGCATGATTCAGTGCCGCCAAGACATCCTCCACGCCATTGTCCGCATTAAACATGGTGATGTAGACCTTGGCATGGGCCATATCACGGGTCACATCCACGCCGGAGACTGTCACCAGTCCCACACGTGGATCGTTGAGCTGAAACTGAATCAGATCCGCCAACTCACGCTGTATTTGTGAGCCAACCCGCTGGCTACGACTAAATTCTTTGGCCATGACGCTCTACCGTAGTGAAATCAAGTGATGAACTTGGCAACTTCGGTACGCTCGTAGACCTCAATCTGGTCTCCTGGGCGTACATCGTTGTAGTCCTTAACGCCGATACCACATTCGGTACCAGAGCGCACTTCACCCACATCATCCTTAAAGCGACGCAGCGACTCAAGCGCACCTTCATAGATAACCACATTGTCACGCAATACGCGGATCGGATTATTACGTTTGACCACACCATCAATAACCAGACAGCCAGCAATGGCACCGATCTTGGGTGAGCGGAAGACATCACGAACCTCTGCCAGCCCCACAATCACTTCACGAATTTCTGGTGACAACATACCGGACAGCGCATGTTTAACGTCATCGATAATGTCGTAGATTACGCTGTAGTAACGTATATCAATACCCGTCTCTTGGCAGATGCGTTTGGCAGCGCTGTCAGCACGGACATTAAAGCCCATGACAATCGCCTGCGATGCAGCCGCCAGATTGACATCAGATTCGGTAATACCACCCACGCCGCTAGCCAGAATTTTAACCCTGACTTCATCGGTAGAAAGTTTGGTCAGTGCATCACGCAACGCCTCGGCACTACCCTGTACGTCGGTCTTGATCACCAGGTTAAGGGCGCTGATCTTGCCATCTTCCATTTGTGAGAAGACATCTTCAAGCTTGGAGGCCTGCTGGCGAGCCAGTTTCACATCACGGAACTTGCCTTGACGGAACAGGGCAATTTCACGTGCCTTACGCTCATCCGAAATAACAGCTGCGTTGTCACCCGCATCCGGCGTACCGGAAAGACCCAACACCTGCACTGGAATTGAAGGGCCGGCAGAATCGACCGGCAGACCATTCTCATCAAACAGGGCGCGAACACGACCATACTCCTTACCCACCAGCAATACGTCACCCTTGTTCAGCGTGCCGCTCTGCACCAATACTGTTGCCACAGCACCGCGCCCTTTATCCAGGCTCGATTCAACAACAATACCTGTGGCATGGCCATCTTTGACCGCTTTCAGCTCCATCACTTCCGCTTGCAACAGAATAGCTTCGAGCAGCTGATCAATACCGGCACCGGTCTTGGCGGAGACGTGAACAAACATCGAATCACCACCCCACTCTTCAGGAATCACCCCTTGAGCAACCAGCTCCTGCTTAACACGATCAGGATCAGCGTCAGGCTTATCAATCTTATTCACCGCCACCAGCAACGGCACTTCTGCTGCACGGGCATGCTGAATCGCTTCAATCGTCTGTGGCATCACGCCATCATCCGCCGCCACGACCAAAATAACGATATCGGTAGCCTGGGCACCACGGGCACGCATCGCCGTAAAGGCGGCATGGCCCGGAGTATCAAGGAAAGTGACCATACCGCGATCAGTCTCTACATGATAGGCACCGATATGCTGGGTAATACCACCCGCCTCACCCGCTGCCACTTTGGCACGACGAATGTGGTCGAGCAGTGACGTCTTACCATGGTCAACATGACCCATGATGGTGACAACCGGGGCGCGACTGATCAGCTCACCCTTATGACCGGTCTGCACTTCAAGCAGCTCAGCCTCAAGTGCGTCTTCACGCATCAGCTTAGGTGTATGACCCATCTCTTCCACTACAATGGCAGCGGTATCCTGGTCGATCACCTGATTGATGGTCACCATGGTGCCCATCTTCATCATCACCTTGATGACTTCAGCAGCCTTGACCGACATCTTCTGCGCCAGCTCGGCCACAGTAATGGTCTCAGGGATGGCAACTTCATGAGTCACGGGTGCCTGAGGCTTCTGGAAACCATGTGGCCCCGCAGCAACCACCACGCGACCGCGGCTTGGCGAGTGCGATTTTTTCTTACGGCGGCCAGCCTTGTCGGCGGAGACATGCAACTCTTCACGATCAAAGCCACCTTTTTTGCCTTTACCACCAAACGGCTCATCAGCAACGCCTTTGCCACGCTTTTTAGGCTTTTTGTCCTTACCGGCATCACTAACAACCACGGCTTCCGGTGTCACCGGTGGTGCCACCGGGCGCACAGTTGCCTCGGCTGCCGCCTGCTGAATCATCTGTTCAGCGGCCCGCCTTGCGGCAATCTCCATGTCGGCACGACGCTGATCTTCCAAGGCCTGCAATCGCATGGCCTCTTCTGCCGCCTGACGTGCGACCTCCTCGGCACGCGCCTCATTAAGCTCAGGACTCTCTGGCACAACCTCTTCTTCCGGAGACTCTTCTTCAGATTCATTGGCAACATCAGTGGGACGCTTAACGTAAGTGCGGCGCTTACGCACCTCAACGCTCACGGTTTTGGCGCGCCCCTGGGTCCCTGACTGCTTAAGCTCACTGACAGTCTTGCGTTTCAAGGTGATCTTCTTGGGAGATGCCGCCTCCTCAGCGATTTCAACCGCATCGCCCCCTCTACGCAGATGCTTGAGCAGCTGCATCTTGTCCTCATCACTGATGGTAGCGTCGGCGCTCGGTACCGGCACGCCCGCTTCATCAAGCTGGACAAGCAAGCGATCGACTGGAATGCCAACCGCATCTGCCAACTGCTTTACTGTTACTTCTGACATTGCTGCCTACCCCTCTTACTCAAGTGCTCTTAATCCTTGGTGCTATTACGCAAACCAAGGGGCACGAGCGGTCATAATCAATTGACTGGCACGCTCTTCATCCAAGCCAACCACATCACCCAGTTCATCCAGCGACTGTTCCGCCAGATCTTCCATAGTGATTACACCCTTGGCTGCCAACGCATAGGCCAGGGACTCATCCATACCTTCCATATCCAAGAGATCCTTGGCAGGCTGCTTGTGGGCATGTTTCTCTTCACCAGCGATTGCCTTGGTCAGCAATACATCACGGGCGCGATTACGCAGCTCTTCCACCATCTCTTCGTCAAACTCTTCAATCTGCAGCATCTCCTGCACAGGCACATAAGCCACCTCTTCAATCGAGCTGAACCCCTCCTGCACCAGAATAGAAGCAACCTCTTCATCCACATCGAGCTGCTCTTTAAACAGATTGAGCACAGCCACTGACTCTTGTTCGCTCTTTTTCTCAGCATCGGTTTCAGTCATCACATTCAACTCCCAACCAGTCAACTGACTGGCAAGGCGCACATTTTGACCGCCACGACCGATGGCTTGCGACAGGTTCTCTTCTGAGACGGCAACATCCATGGTGTGACTCTCTTCATCAACAACAATAGAGACAACCTCAGCCGGTGACATCGCATTAATCACAAACTGCGCCACATTATCATCATACAAAATAATGTCGACACGCTCACCGCCCAGCTCATTGGAGACCGCCTGCACACGCGAACCACGCATGCCCACACAGGCACCCACTGGATCGATACGCTGATCGTTACTCTTGACGGCAATTTTGGCACGCACACCTGGATCACGGGCTGCGGCCCTGATCTCAATCAACCCTTCACCCGCCTCCGGCACCTCAAGCTTAAACAGCTCAATTAGCAGCTCAGGGGCCGTACGACTGATAAACAGCTGTGGACCACGTGGCTCGGAACGGACGTCGCGCAGATAACCACGCACGCGATCACCCGTGCGTAACGATTCACGTGGAATCATATCTTCACGGGCGATCAGCGCTTCAACATTACCACCCAGATCCAGGATGACACTGCCACGATCGTTACGTTTGACAATCCCCATCACCAGCTCGCCGATGCGCCCTTTATAGGCGTCCACCACCTGCATTCTTTCAGCCTCGCGCACCTTCTGCACGATCACCTGCTTGGCAGTCTGGGCAGAAATACGACCAAACTCAACCGACTCAAGTGGCTCTTCTATATAGTCACCGGCATTGACATTAGGATTCTTGACCCGCGCATCTGCCAGCATGATCTGGTAATCAGTTGACTCAAACGCCTCCTCATCCTCCAGCACCAACCAGCGACGAAAGGTCTCGTTATTCCCAGTATCACGGTTGATAGTGACCCGCACATCAACCTCGTCTTCATAACGTTTTTTGGTGGCTGTTGCCAACGCAGCCTCTATCGCCCCAAAAATGATGCCTTTATCGACACCCTTTTCGTTAGATACAGCCTCTACTACCAATAAGATCTCTTTGCTCATAGCTCAGCCTCTATTCAGCACTGCCTTGCAAATCCTCAGAGTTCAGGCACAAGACGTGCCTTCTCCACATCATCAAACGAAAACTGCTTAGTCTCACCTTCAAACTCAACGGTGATCAGACCAGACGCAATTCCCAATAATTTGGCGGTCATCTTACGACGCCCATCAAGCGGTGTCGCCAGCTGCACCTTAATCTCACGGCCGGTAAACCGCTCATAATCTTTTTCACTAAACAACAGACGATCCAGACCAGGCGACGAAACTTCCAGCGAATAACGTCCAGCAATGGGGTCTTCCACATCAAACACAGCACTGACCTGGCGACTCACCTTCTCACAATCACTGACCGTTACACCGCCATCAGGGTTGTCTATATATATCCGCAACAACGAATGGTGTCCCTGCGGCAGGTGCTCGACACCTGCAAGCTCATACCCCAGCCCCGCCACAACGGGTCCAATCAGATTCAACAACTTTACTGGGGCCTGTCGGGCCATGAGGTCCACCTTAAAACAAAAAATGGGCCGTGAGCCCATTTTCAAAATCCAGAAAATTCGCGCCTAACAAAAAGGCCCACCTTCGGGGCCTTGGCAGCAAGCAGACAACTACGCCAGAGCAGATGCCGCCTACCTCGATCACGCACCCTTCTGGTGCCAGACCTTAACAAAAAGAACGGCCAATATCAATACTTCATACCCGGCCAAGCGGGCATAACAACAGACCTGAAACAGAACAGCCGACATCTAGGTCGGCTGTATAATTTCAACTAAATTTGGTAGCGGGGGCAGGATTTGAACCTACGACCTTCGGGTTATGAGCCCGACGAGCTGCCAGACTGCTCCACCCCGCATCGGCGAAGAGCATATTACTGATTTCATTAGGCAATAGCAAGAAGAATAATGATTTAAAGCACTATTAAACATCATCGCGTAATAGAACGGCCTGCTTGAATTGTGCAACCATCAATCATCACCTCTCCTCAGGCACATCTCATCATAGAAGTACCACATCACTGCCGCTCTTTCCAGGAGGCTGGCAATGAACTGATAGTCAGCTCGCGCCCCTCTGAAAGTAGGTACTCCGCAAATACCTTGGCCACCACAGAAGGTTTTTTACCCAAGGGGTAACAGAGATACCACTCGTCATCGATAGGGAAGCCCTCTACGTCCAGCACCACTAGCTCCCCCGTATTAATTTCATGCACTAACGCATAAATGGAGAGCATCGAAATACCCAGCTCACCAATCACTGCCTGCTTGATCGCCTCATTACTTCCCAGCGCCATGCTGACCTTAAAAGCAAAGTCACGACTGCGTCCGAGACGGTCCATCGTCAGGAAAGTACCGCAGCCAGGCTCCCGTGCCAGGAAGTTTTCATCCGCCAGGGCCTTAAGCGGTATATTCTTTTTTCCTGCCAGCGGGTGGTTTGGAGAGGCAAGAATCACCAGCGGGTTGGTCAAAAAGGGGATGGCATGAATACCAGGGTCAGACGGCGTCTGGCCAACAATATAGATGTCGTCCAAGTTCTCCGCCAACCGCTCCAGGATGTGCTGACGATTATTCACAACCAGCGACACATTAATGCCAGGGTATTTTTTATGAAAATCTCCCAGAATGCGCGGTGCAAAATACTCTGTTGTTGTCACCCCGGAGATGCGCAGATCACCCTGCTTGACACCTTTGATATCTGAAACCGTCATCTGGAACTCATCCAACGCAGTAAACAGCGACTTGCAGGTTTTAAGCAGCTCCCCCCCTACCGCCGTTAGCGCAATTCGCTTCCCCACCTGCTCGAACAGTGACATACCAACAATACCGGTTAGTTTTTTCATCTGCATGGAGAGTGTTGGCTGAGTAAGGTGCAGCTCTTCAGCCGCCACCGTAAAAGAACCGTTTCGCGCTATCGATTCAAATACTTGCAACTGACGAAACGTGGCATTACGAATTTTGATCATGTTATAAAAACCCTACTAAATAGACTATAATCTATGCTGATTATAAGATATTTTTATTATCATTGATACAAGAAGCCGTTCATAATCCACTCCAGGTTGATGACATAGTCAACTCTCCTTAGTGCGTACGGGGCCTGCCTTCCTCCCCCCCTCCCCCCCCAATAGGGCAGCCCACCCCGTACGCGCCTTTTTTATTCAATGATACCCGCTTTGAAATCAAAAACATAAAACAGTCAAGCACCCTGCTTCAGACTATCTGAAATAGTGCTCTGCCACGCACCTATTGTCTTATAGGTAAACATCTATCATGTTAATAAGAAATCAGTGCTAGTCATTATAGTGACTATAGGAGATACTGCTACAAAGTTGAGCTGATCACTCAACTTTGTGTGTATGGGGACTTGCCTTTCCCCTCCCCTCCCCCTAAAAGGTGAAGGCTCCATACACACTGTTTTTAATCTCTATTTTCCCTCACATCTACCAGCTCATCCCCAGTCATTAAAGATGCTTCTGCTACAACACCAACTGCAGATTTATAATCCAACCTGATAATAGCGCCATGTAGCGGTCTTTCACATTGGTCGGCTGACAATTTTTAGTCAATAAAAAGGCAGGGATCACCTGCCTTTTTTGTCTCTATTTTACTACCCGCAGACTGGGGCGCCCTTTGGGTGGCTGAGGCGGCTCATCACCACCGCCTGATGGCGGCGCGCTGTCTGGGGCGTCACTCTCATCCACCTCCTCCTCAGAAAAGACCATGCCACGCCCGTTTTCTTTGGCATAGATGGCCAGCACTGCCAGGGGTGGCAGACTCACATCCATGGATACACCGCTAAAACGGGCGCTGAACATCACCCACTCATTGGTCAACTCCAGGCCACGCACCGCCTGAGGATTAATATTCAGGATTATTTTGCCATCTTCAATGTATTGGGTGGGCACGGTCACGTTTGCCATCCCGGCATTCACTAACATGTAGGGGGTTAAACCACTGTCAACTATCCAGTCGTAAATGGCACGGATTAGATAAGGGCGTGAAGAGTTCAAGGTCAAAATCCTTTATAACAGTCAGGAACGAATGGCACGTTCAGCGGCACTCAGGCTGGCTCCAAAACCGGGGCGTCTGAAAATACGGCTAGCATAGGCAGTCAGTGCCTTGGCGGGCGCTGGCAATTCAATGCCGTAGAGTGGCAAACGCCAGAGTAATGGGGCCAGACTACAGTCAACCATACTGAATTCATTGCTCATAAAAAATGGCTTTTCATCAAAAATCGGGGCAATGGAGATCAAGCCATCTCGCAATATAGTGCGAGCCTCCTCTGCTTTGATCTTGTTTGTCCCGGTCAGCGCATCCAGCTGGGTGTACCAATCACGTTCAATCCGGTAGAGAAACAGGCGGCTCTGGGCCCGGCCAATGGGGTCGATGGGCATTAGCGGCGGGTGTGGGTAGCGCTCATCCAGGTACTCCATGATGATCCGCGACTCGTAGATCACCAGATCACGATCCACCAGGGTGGGCAGGGAGTTATAGGGGTTCAGCCCCAACAGATCCTCTGGCAGGTTGCCATCATTAACAGCAACCACTTCTGCGGTAATGTTTTTTTCCGTCATCACCAGGCGCGCCCGATGACTATAAGGGCAAAGATCACACGAGTAGATGATCATGACCGGTCGACGGCTGGAAGAGACTGCCATGCTTAAACTCCCTGAACTCAACTGATATCAACGTGTATATCTACACCACTACCACAACCAATCAGTGGCTGGAGTCTTTAGCCGACCATTATACCCAGCTGACAGACGCTTTGTCAGAACGGCACGTTGTTATCGTTGATATCAGCGTTTTCGGGACAACCAAAACCACCAAATAATAAAAAACAGGGTCAGTAATGCAATCAGGTTGACCAATACACTCACGATCGCACCCCTTTGGGTCTGAACCAGCGCAGCCGGTTGGCATTGCTCACCACGGTGAGTGATGACATCGCCATTGCCGCCCCGGCGAGCATCGGGTTAAGCAGCAATCCGGTAATGGGGAAGAGCAGACCCGCAGCAATGGGAATCCCCAGCGTATTATAGATAAAGGCCCCCCAAAGATTTTGTTTGATATTGCTCACTGTCGCCCGTGAAATTTCAATGGCATCAACCACCCCATGTAACGAACTACGCATGAGGGTGATATCGGCGCTCTCGATGGCAATATCGGTGCCACTCCCGATAGCAAACCCGACATCGGCCTGGGCCAGTGCCGGGGCGTCATTAATGCCATCCCCTACCATTGCCACCACTTCGCCACGCTGCTGAAGTTCAACCACCTTGGCGGCTTTATCACCGGGCAATACCTCGGCAAAGAACTCATCAACACCGACTTGCTGTGCAACCGTTGCCGCCGTGAGGCGGTTATCGCCCGTTAACATCACCACCTTAAGCCCGGCGCGATGGAAGCGGGCGATGGCGGCTGCGGAGTCCTCTTTAACAGGATCAGCCACGGCCACAATCCCGAGCAATACCCCATCCACCGCCAGATACATGGGTGTCTGCCCTGTCTGAGCCAGTGCATTGGCACGCTCTAACTGCCCCTCTACGGCAACATGCTGGCCTGCCAGCAGACGGCGATTGCCAAACAGTACATTCTTGCCCTCTATCTCGCCCTGTACACCGTGGCCTGCGATAGCGGAAAAATGGCTGACGTCCTTCAGGGACAGGTGACGGTCGTGGGCGGCGGCAACAATCGCCTCTGCCAGCGGGTGTTCTGACCCCGACTCCAAGGAAGCGGCGAGTTGTAATAGCCCATCCTCATCGCCGGTGACGGGGGTCAAAGCGGTGACAGCGGGCCGCCCGGCGGTGATCGTCCCGGTTTTGTCGAGGATAATAACAGTCAGCTGGCCGGCCCGTTGCAGTGCCTCACCATTGCGGATCAACACCCCATACTCCGCCGCCTTGCCCACACCCACCATGATTGAGATGGGGGTTGCCAGCCCCAAGGCACAGGGACAGGCAATAATCAGCACGGTCATGGTGGTTAGCAGTACGTAGGCCGATTTGGGTTCCGGCCCAAAATTAAACCACACCATAAACGTGAGTACCGCAATGATCAGCACCGTTGGCACAAAGACCGCAGCCACCTTGTCGACCAGACGACCGATCGCCGGTTTGCTGTTTTGCGCCTGCCGGACCATGTCGATAATCCGGGCCAGCGCCGTGGTGCTGCCAATACGTGTCGCCTGAAACAGAAAAGAACCCGTGCGGTTCATGGTACCGCCGGTGACGCCGTCCCCTACCCTTTTTTCGACTGGCAGTGGCTCACCGGTGAGCATAGCCTCATCAACCGCGGAATGGCCCTCAATGATCACCCCATCAACGGCGACCTTCTCACCGGGGCGCACTCGCAAGGTTTCACCCAGCCCGACCTGTGCAATCGGCACATCAAGCTCCACACCATTACGTACCACCCGTGCGGTTTTGGGTTGCAGGCCGATCAACCGTTTAATGGCCTCGGAGGTCTTGCCACGGGCACGCAGCTCCAACGCAGAGCCCAGGTTTATCAAGGCGATGATGATGATCGCCGCCTCAAAATAGACATGCTGCGCCTGTTCCGGCACCAGCGACGGCACGAGTGTAATCAACATGGAGAATAACCAGGCGCTGCCCGTGCCTAGGGCGATGAGGGTATCCATGTTGGCATGATGGTTTTTAAACGACTTCCAGGCACCGGTAAAAAAACGCCCACCGGCATACACCAATACCATCAGGCTCACCACGCCCACTACCAGCCAGAAGAACCGACCACCGCCGTGCAACATCGGCATCGCGCCAAACCAGTCCAGCAGCATCAGCGGTGCGCCGATGGAACCGGCAACCACAGCCTTTTTCAGCAGTGAATGGTACTCAGCATGTTCTGCTGCCGCCCGCTCCTCAGCCTCATCACCAGTCCCTTTCAGTTCGGCGGCCTCGTACCCGGCAGCCACCACTGCATCTATCAGTGTTGCCGCCGCCACATCACCACCCACCTCCGCCGTATGTTCAGCAAAGTTGACCGCTGCAACAGTCACTCCCGGCACCTGTTGCAACACCGTCTCTACGGCTGAAACACAACCGGCACAACTCATTCCACCGATAGAAAGGTTAATGCTTTTTGGTGCCGCCATTGGCCACTACACCAGTGTGTCACGCACAGAGAGCAGTTTGTCACGCACGGAGCTGGCCAACGCCTCAATAGCGGGGTTTTTCACCAGGTTAAGTACCGCTACTGGGTCCATAAAGGCAACAGTAATGGCACCACTCTCCTCTTCGCGCACCACCACATTACACGGCAACAACAGGCCAATGTCAGGGTCAACTGTAATTGCCTGATGGGCTAGCTGTGGGTTACAAGCACCCAAAATGCGGTAGGGGCGCTGGTCGATATTGAGCTTTTTTTTCATGGTGGCCTGTACATCGATGTCGGTAAGCACACCAAACCCCTCATTCTGCAGCTCGGCGGTGACTTTCTCGATTACCGTATTAAAATCACCTTTCACCTGTACACTAAAACTGTACTTAGCCATTCGTCATCTCCTTGTTTAAATTAGGTTATTTATCGGTTGTTCTGCTGTATTTCATGCCAGGCAACGTAGACCTCATCCGACCACAGGGATTGAAGCCAGACGATCAACGCCTCCACCTCTGAATCACTCAATGTATCACGCCAGGCTGGCATCTTACCTTGACCGGCGGGACTCCCTTTGAGGATCATCTGTTTCAGTTCTGCTGTGGAGTGGTGCCAGGCATGACCACTGCCATCCAGTGGCGGCGGTAGAAACATGCCTTCGGTATCACGGTGACGCCAATCTTCCGCCCCGATGCCATTTTGACCATGGCATTGGATACAGTGCTGACGATAGAGTGAATCTCCCAGTGCCACCTGCTGCGGGTCATGGTGACGCTGGAGTGCCGGCCCCGTGAACGAAGAGATGCTGCGGCCCAGGCCGGGGGCGTGAGAGTCACATCCGGCCAGTGCCAGTACCGTTATCAGTAGTATTAGTGCGTTTCTATTCATGTTGATCTCTATACATACTCCATAATTCTGCAATAGCAATAGGCTTTTTATTAATCAGGGTGTTAAACCCACCGTCACCAGAGCACCCGCAATAGCACGGCGGTTCAAAACAGAGGTTATATTTACACACGCCGGGTCGATACAGAGGGTAACGTTCGCGTCAGCACAAGGATATTTCAAACGGAGCACGGCATGGGTTACGAATCTATTAAGAACTATTACGAAACACTGGTGGTTTTTGAGCTCCAGGCCCAACTCAGCACCAATGAGGGCAGTGAAGACTTTGATTATATTGAGGATGTTGCCTGTGTTGCGCTGAACAAACTGCCACCGCGTTATGTGCGCCACCATGTCGATCTCATCTATTACCTCACTGACGAGGAGAAGACGAAGATGGAAAGTGCCGTGCGCATCGCTGTCAGCGACGCCCTGGCGTTTGTCACCAAACATCGGCAGCGCTGAAGAAAGGTTGCGGCCACGCCCCCTGTAAAAGGCCTATTCAGCCGGATCGGTGGTATGTGGATCAAGCAGACTCTGACGCAACTGCCCCAACATGGAGAGCAGCTGAATATTGGCACCGGACTGGTCCAGACGGTTATTCAGTCGGCCAATCTGGGCGCGATAATGCTCCCCCCGTGCACTGATCAGATCTATCAACGTGCGCCGTGCCGCCGAGAACTGTAAATCGTAGGCCTTAACCACCGTGTGGCTCGCCTCCACCCACTCCTCCAGGCGTGGCGCAACAACACGTAACTCCTGCCAGTTGGCCCACAATCGCGCCACCTCACTCTGAAGCCTCAACAACTCGGTATCGACCGCTGCCTGCGCCGCTAGCTTGCGCTGCACCGCCTCACGTTTACGGCTATAACTCGCGCCCCCCAACGGTAACTGGTAACGCAGCTGAAACTGGGTGGCGCGGTCAGTCGCGGTGACGGGGGTGGGGTCAATATTGGAACTTAAGGTTTGTCGCACCTCAAAATCAAGGCTGGGATAGAGTCCGGCGGCAGCAATCCCCACCTCATCACCCCGAGCAACGGCCCGCTGCTGTGCGGCGCGAATGCGGCGATTATCTGTTAATACCTGTTCCAGCAATTGCTCTTGACTTAAGTTATCGAAAACAAAGGCCATTGCTGGTTCAATCAACAGCTCCGGTTCTGCTCCCACCAGCAATCGGTAAAACTGTTCGACGCCCCCTAGCTGCCCACGTAGCTGCGACTGCTGTAATTCAGCCTGCATCAAGCTGTTACGGGCGTACTCCACATCCGCGACAGGGATTTTACCCAGCGTGGCGCGAAGGCCAATCTCCTCATTCAAACGGCGATGTTCGACCAGATACGCATCACCCAACGCCAGCAATCCTCTGAGACGTAATACTTCTAGATAGATTTGAGATACCTGCAGTGCCACGCGCTCATGGGACTCATCCAGATCAGCAATACTCGCCCCACGCTCATGCTGAGCAACCGACACCGTTTGCCAATCTGCCAGTCCCCGAAACAGGTTCCAACGCACAAAAACCTCGTTACGGCGGGTAGTGCGCTCCAGAGGTTGGCCAAATTGAATGTCACGGGCATCAGCCGCCACTGACTCCAGACCAACTATGGGGTAATAATTAGAGCGCGCCTGGATGATGCGCTCACTGGAGGCACTCAGCAGTGCCTGGCTACTGCGAATATCCGGGTGCTGCTGCAGTACTCGCTCCACCACTTCAGGCAGCGTGGCTGCGCTGCTCGAAGGCGGTAAAACCATCAGCAACAACACTATCCACCACCGGGGCAAACACATCGCTGGCAATGCCTTCATCGCTCCCGCAACCCTTTATCCAACGTCTTCATCACGGGTTTAAGCAGATAATCAAGGACTGTTCTTTTGCCGGTGTGGATGCTGGTATCTGCAGACATACCGGATGATATGGTCAACCGCTCCTCAGGCTCGCCAAGGTAGTTACGATCGGTTTCAATATAGACCTCAAAGTAGGCCTCCTCCCGCTCATCCACCAGCGCATCGGCCCCGACACGGAGTACCTTCCCCGTCAGGGAGCCAAAGATTGATGAGTCATACGCAGTGATGCGGACATTCACTACCTGCTCCGGACGGATAAAGGCGATATCTGCCGGTTTCACCCGTGCCGCGATCAACAATCTGTCGTTAACCGGCACCAGCTCCATAATGGTCTCACCGGCTTTGGCCACCCCACCCTCAGTGCTGATGATCAGGCGGTTGACGACCCCATCCATCGGTGACCGCAACTCACGTCGGTTCACCCGGTCTTGCTGGGCGGTGAGTTTTTCCGTCAGGGTGAGTGAATCCGCCGACAGATCACTGAGTTCACGATTGCTCTCGGCACGATGTCGTGCCTCAACCTCTACCAACCGTGAACGGGTCTCCGCCAGCGCTGCATTGCTACGCTCCACGGCAATGCGGGCCGATTCAAGCTCTCCCTTTAACCGGCTGGACTCTTGACGCGCACGTAAGACATCCGTGGCCGCTCCCGCCTTCTGGGCCAGCAGCTGCTGCTCCATCGCCAGATTCTCATCCGCCAAGGTTAAGAGTGTTGTTAATGAGTCAACCCTAGATTGTGACTCCGCCAGCTCCTTATGGCGCTGGCGAATCTGATCCTGCACAACGGCCACCGATGCCGCCAGCTCCCGACGTCGAGAGTTCCACAACTTTTTCTGCTGCGCCGTCAGCGCGGGTGCCTGCTGCTGCAACTGCTGGTTAAATACCAGCTCACCACCACTGAGTTCCGCATTCAGACGGGCCATAGCCGTCTGAATCGCATGCTGCGCCTTTGTCCCCTCACCCAGGTCCGCGTTGTACTGCAGATTTTCCACATACGCCAGTAAATCACCGCGCTTCACCGCCTGCCCTTCACGCACGGCAATGTCCCGGATAATCCCCCCTTCCATGCTCTGAATTGTCTGTACCCGGCTACTGGGAACCACTTTACCCATCGCATTCACCGAAATATCCAGTCTGGCAACACTCATCCATAAAAACACCAGCACCATAAACAGGGCCAGCACCGCAAGCAAGATATAGGCAGCCTTGCGCGGTCCACGATCCATGTCGGGATCAGACAGAAATGGGGTTGAACTCATGTCGCTCACGAGGTACCCCCCGATTGCAGACGGCGCAGCACCTCATCACGCGGACCATCCAGCAGTACCCGTCCCTGATCAATCACCACCAGCCGATCCACCAGCGGCAACAACACCGAACGGTGGGTTACAAGCAACATCGTTGTATCCTTAAATTCACGCAGATGGGCAATCAGCTGATTTTCGGTCGCTGGATCCATCATGCTGCTCGGCTCATCCAGCAGCAACATTTTAGGCCGCTGCACCAGGGCACGGGCAATCGCAACGGCCTGGCGCTGGCCGCCGGAAAGACGCTCACCACGTTCACCCACCTCACTGCCCAATCCATCAGGCAGCTGCGCCAATGTCTCTTCCAGGCAGGCGCTACGTACCGCCTGCAACAGATCCGCATCACTGACATTGGCAGAGCCGAGCAAAATGTTTTCACGAATGGTGCCATGAAACAGAATGATGTCCTGTGGCACATAACCGATCTGGCGACGCAAACTGAGCGGTTCCATCTGGTTGACCGCCACCTTATCCACCAGTACCGTCCCCTGCTCTGGGGTATAGATATTTAACAACAACTTCAGTAACGTGCTTTTCCCTGAACCGATCCGGCCAATAAAACCGACCTTCTCACCGGGATTGATTTTCAGGTTCAGCCCCTTAAGCAGCGGCGGCAAGTTGGGGTAACCAAACGCAACATCACGCAGCTCGATCGCCCCCCGCATTGCGGGCATCTGCAGACTACCGGCCTGATCGTCAGTGGGTGCTTCCATCACCTTATCCAGGGCATGCAGCGCAATTTTGGTCTGCTCCCAGCGGATGATAAGACCGGCCACCTGCGCGGCTGGCGCAATTGCGCGCGAGGCGAGCATGGAAACAGCAATCAACTGCCCAAGTGTCATCTCCTGTGTTGCGACCAACATTGCGCCAAACATCACCAGCAGAATCATATTCAACGCCGTCAACATGGCTGACAGGTTGGAACCCAGCGCAGTAATCTCACGCATCCGCAGTCCGTTGCCCGCCATCTGCACCGTCAACATCTCCCAGCGGCGGCGCGCCCACGCCTCTGCTCCCAACCCCTTAACCGTATCCAACCCATTCATCACTTCAAATAGATGGGCAGTACGTTGAGAACTCTCCTTCATATTTTCGTTGAGCACCCGTGACAGTGGTCGGCGCAAGAGCCAGGTCAACCCTAACATGAGGGGGATAATCACCAGCGGCACCAGCACCAACCACCCGCCAATCAGCGCTATCACTGCCAAAAACAGGAACATAAAAGGCAGATCGCCCACCAGCGTCAAGGTAGTCGAGGTAAAAAAATCACGGACCGTCTCAAAATCACGCACCACATTGGCCAGAACACCACCAGAGGCCGGACGGCTGGCAGCGCGCATCCGCAAGGTATGGGCAAATATATGAGAAGAGAGCGCCACATCCGCCTTACGTGCGGCCGCTTCCAGCAGGTAACTGCGCAGTAACTTAACCACCATATCAACGCCAATCACCACCACCACGGCAGTGGTCAATACCCAAAGGCTATCGAGTGCATTATTAGGCACTACCCGGTCGTAAACCGCCATGGTGTAAAAAGGGACAACAATGGCCAACAGGTTAATGGCCACCGTACCCAACAGTGCCCACAGGTAAATGGTGCGGTTGGCCTGAAACACATCCCAGAACCAACGGCGGCGCTGCGGCAAATGGTAGAGCAGGCTACGGGCATCAAAGTGGAATGCTGGCCGCGCAAAATACCAGTGACCAGGATAGTCTTTAAGAAACTGCTCCAATGGCAACCAATGGCTACCATCGATACCCGGCAAAGAAAGCTCCACCCGCTCACCCTCACGGGCAAGCACAACAGCGGCATCTCCCTCAGAGGTCAATACCAGAGCAGGCAACATTGACCCTTTGATATGAGCTGGCACCACTTTCGATAAAGTTAAGGCCAGTCCGGCACGTGCCGCACACTCAACCATCTCGACAGACGTAACAACACCTGCTGGCAAAGGCACGCCCGCCACCAACTGCTCAGCATCAACACTGCGACCAAAGTAACGTGCTAAAAAGAGTATCCGGTCAAGCACCACATCTGCCGGACTAGTAGGGTTTAACGTTGATGACATACGAAATTATGCGAGCCTTTATTCATTAGCAGCAAACCAATACACAGTCACTGGTGGCTGCTTCAACCAAAAATCTAAACCAAAAGGTGAAAGCAGCGACTGAACACTGCCTTCACCTAAATGGCTACAACAACTTACAGACTACACGTATCAGGCTCAAGATATGATCAGGCCGCTGCCTGATCATAAAGATCAGCCATCTGCTTCATCACATCCAGCGCTGCACTCTCTGTCGCCATGCTGCTATCAGTTGACTGGCTCTGTTCAGCAACTGCGGCAACAGGAGCCGCAACATTATCAAGCAGACTATCAAGATTGATCTCATTGCTGAGCAGGTCATCAATATTTGGCAGCTCCACGCCCGCAGCAGCGGCATCGACTGCCGAGACTCTGAAGTAGAGATCAGTCATATCGACCACGCTACCGTCGGCCAAGGTGGCATCACTACGCTCCAGATGCAGATTACCACTGTTATCCAGGAACGGCAGATCGATATAGGCCACTGTCAGGCTACTGACACCAGCCTCACCGAGAGTGAGCAACTCACCCGCGTCGGTCTGGTGGTTGCCGTTGGCATCCTGCCAGATCTTGAGGCTGGCAAAGTCGTCATCTTTGGCATCCACCACACCGTCGCCATTACTATCAAAACTGGCGAGTTTGGCGAAACCGTCACCCTTCTTGTTACCACCAAACAGCTCGGCAATGCTATCGATCTTACCGTTGCCGCTGGTATCGATGGCTAGGAAGCCGTCATCGCCGGAGAGCCAGCCGGACTGGATGGCATTGCCATTGCCCAGCAGGTCGAAACTGCCTGTTGCGTTACTGCGAGAGACTGTATGGATACCGTCGCCGTTCAGGTCGATGACGATCGGGGTGATGCCAGCATCCCTTGTCATGTCATTTTGCCCTGACACTAGCGTGAACTGGCTGGTTAGGGTCACGTTCGTCTTCGCCACCGCGTCGCCAGCAACATCAGAATCAATCGCGTCATTCGCGCCCTGGTCTTTCTTGGACCACATCCAGCCATTCATGTTAGCTCCGGCGTACGACACGTTCGCCTTGTCGAAGCGCAACTGGTAAGTACCAGCATTCAGGTTAGTGAAACTATAATTGCCGGACGAATTGGTAGTGGTCGTCGCCACGGTCGCCCCGTTGCCGTCCAACAACGCCACCTTGACGCCACCAATACCGGATTCACCCACATCCTGAATATTGTCGTGATCCTTATCTTCCCAGACGAGGTTGCCGACGGAAGATTTTGTCGGTGTCGTCACCACAGGTTCGCAGGCAGTGGTTTTGGCAGACAACTGATCAATCTTGAAGTAGTCATTCGACTCGTCAGGTTTGGCGGCGATGATCAGCACATTGCCTTCGACATTGCCACTGTTAAAGTCTGCCCAGCGGGCCGAGGTCAGCGTGGTACTGTTGATCTCGGTGAATCCCATGCTGCTCAGGACTGCATCGCTCAAGGTCAGATGGTTGGAGAACGGCGTGGTGACCGTGCCGATCCAGACCTTGATATCGCTGTCGCCGATTACATACCCAAGATAGGCCTTGTCGACCACTACCTCTTGCGAGAACTCAAACAGGACGTAATTGTTACGGCCGGAGTTATCCACTGTGTGAGCGTTGTTGCTGCTGCCCGATCCTTCGCCGCTGTCGGTCACGCCCAGGCCACCGCCATAGCTGCCGAGCCACGCCTTAGACCAGTTACCGCTGCCGTCGCGGCTGAAGGCGCTGGCATTGACGGAGACACCGTTAGAGCTATAGGTACGGATATTGCCGTCAGTACCGTCCGTAGAGGAGCTGCCGTTAAAGTCGTAGCTAAGGGCCACGATTGGGGCAACAAGACCCGCATCCCAGGAGAGGTCGTTTTCACCCGCCGTCAGCATGGTCAACACGCTCTTACCACTGCTATCCACATCGGAATCGATAGCGTCATTGCTGCCCTGATCTTTGGCAGTAAAGCTGTAGCCCGCCGGTGCAACAACCTTGATTGCATAGTCACCGGGAAGCAGATTACTGAACAGATAGTTGCCGTTGGCATCAGTGACCGTGCTGGCGGCCACAGCGCCACTCGCGTTCAACAGTTTCACCGTAACGCCACTCGCCCCTTTTTCACCCGTATCCTGCAGACCGTTGCCGTTGCAATCAATCCAGACACGATCACCAATACTCTGCTTGTTATCAGGCACTGTGTAGTTTGCCGCATCTTTATCAGTCACCTTCACACCGGTAATGATATCGGTTCCAACCACTGTGCCGATGTTGGTATGCAACCCTGCCGTTGCCGCCTCTTTGGCGGTGTAGGTCCAGGTTTCATTAAGATCAAGCAGATTGTTGCCATTGGTATCGCCGCCGACAAATGTCAGCGACGATATCCTGTCGTCTGTCACAGTGATATTGCCCAGCGCGACAGTACCCACATTTTTCACCACATACGTAAAGATCGCCTCGCCCACCAGCGGAATGAAAAGCCCAGGTGCAGTATCTGCGTCCAGGTTTTCAGTCTCAATTACCGTGGAACCACCAGGAGTAGAACCCCCTTTGTCGCACTCTGAATCATCTTCGTCTGAATCATCTTCGTCTGAATCATCTCCGCCTGAATAATTCCCGTCTGAATCATCTCCGCCTGAATAATTTCCGTCTGAATGTGAGGATTCATCCTCCGATTCATGCTCTTTCCACTCGTCAGACGTCTGGGGACATTCGTCCCCTTTTGGAGTCTCAACCGTATACCGACCACGCACATACTTCTCAATATCAATTGCAGCATTAGATACGATGCCGGCATCAATGGTCCGATTATTCTCACCGGAAGTGAGTGTGACAACCTGACTCAAACCCGTTGTTACATTTACATCCGAATCAGAAGAGTCGCTACCCACATCAGCTGTAGTGAAGCTTGTTCCCGTCGGCTTACTAAACTGCACCTGATACTCAACGCCCGGCGTCAGAGCGGCAAACTGGTAACCTCCATCTGTCCCTGTGATCGTCGTAGCTGTAGTGTTGTCAGTAGTGGTACTGATCAAGCCATCTGCCCCACCGCCGATCAAAGTAACGATCTGACCACTGAGACCTACTTCACCACTGTCCAGCACACCATTAGCATTACTGTCGATCCAAACACGATCACCGAGACTGGCGTTGTTCACCACCACGGCAACAAGCCCAGCATCGAGGCTGAGGGTGTTTTCACCCGAGACGAGGGTGACGGCGGCGCTCAGGCCGCTGTCGTTGACGTCGCTGTCGCTGGCGTCGTTGCCCTGGTCCTGCTGGGTGAAGGTGTAGCCCGCCGGTTTGACGATTTCGATGCGGTAGCTGCCGGGAGCCAGGTCGGTGAACCGGTAGTAGCCGGGGTTGCCCGCGCTGTCGTTGGCGGTGGTGGTGGTCTTGAGGGTGGCACCTGTGCTGTCGAGCAGATTGACGGTGACGCCGTTGTGGCCGCTGGGGCCGTCGTTCTGCTGGCCGTCGCTGTTGCTGTCGAGCCAGACGTAGTCGCCGAGGCTGGCGCTTTTGTACATGCCGGCGTCGATGCTGGTGTTGGTTTCGCCGGCCACGACGCTGTAGCAGCCGGTGTAGCCGGTGCTGCTGTTGGCGTCGCTGTCGAGCAGGTCGTCGCTGCCGATGTTGGCGCTGCTGAGCAGGGAGCCGTCGCTGGCGATGAAGCGGACGATGTAGTCGCCCGGCATGAGGTTGCTGAAGCTGTAGCTGCCGATCGGGGCGCTGCCCGTGCCGTCGGCGGTGGTGGTGCTGTCCACCAGGGTGCCGGGGAGGCCGTTGACGCAGGTGTAGAGTTCGACGGTGACGCCGGCCTTGCCCACTTCGTTGCTCTCTTGCAGGCCGTTGCCGTTGGCATCAACCCAGACGCTGTCGCCGATGCGGGCGGTGTTGGGGG
>JANOSY010000089.1:0-85086 GCA_031416075.1 Tenderia sp. (SeqCode)
TTCCGCTACGACAACAGCGATGAAATTCTTGGCGTTCTTCTTCTGTGAGTGAGATAGCAACGGGGACAGGCATAGTCAGCGCACCAGAAAATAAGGAAGGAGTAGCGCTATTATATATGATCACACTATTTGTTACAGTACATTAGCGTCATTAAAATCCATTAAAATCAATGTGATAAAAAATTATTATACATCCAGATTAGAGACGGAGAGTGCATTCCGTTCAATAAACTCACGTCGCGGCTCAACCTGATCACCCATCAGAGTGGTGAAAATATCATCCGCCGCCACAGCATCCTCAATCCGTACCTGAAGCAGGCGACGTGTCTCCGTATTCAGCGTTGTTTCATACAGCTGGTCAGGATTCATCTCGCCTAACCCTTTATAACGTTGTATCTGCTGACCCCGCTTGGCCTCATCAAGCAACCACTGTAATGCCTGCTTAAAACTGCTTACAGCCACCGTACGCTCACCACGTTTAATACTGGCACCCGTGTTAATCAATCCATCCAGTTGCTGGCCAAGCTTAATCATCGAGGTATATTCACCTGATGCAAAAAACTCCTTTGGAATCTCTCGTACATTAGGCACGCTATGGCGGGTTTCGGTCACAACCATACGGCTAAACAGACCCTCAACATCACGATCAATACTAATGTTATATTTTTGGGTCGTAGTTGATTCGATATTCAAACGCTGCTGCAACTCTTCTAACCAACCAGTTAACTCATTGATATTTGACAAGTTATCAGCCGTCAGGCGCGGCATGTAAATCATCTTTTCCAATACAACGGAGTTATAACGCATGGATAGCCGCTGAATAGTCGCCATCACCATGGTGTACTCTTTAGCAAGCAACTCCATTGCCTCACCACTAATAGCAGGGGCATCGCTCGAAACTATCAGTTGCGCCCCATCAAGCGCGGTTTGTAAAAGGTAGCGGTTTAATTCTGCGTCATCTTTGACATAACGCTCCTGTTTGCCCTTTTTTACCTTATAAAGTGGGGGCTGCGCGATGTAAATATGACCACGCTCTACAAGCTCTGGCATTTGCCGGTAGAAAAAAGTAAGTAAGAGTGTGCGGATATGAGAACCATCCACATCAGCATCCGTCATGATGATAATACGGTGGTAACGCAACTTATCAGGGTTGTACTCTTCGCGGCCTATGCCACAACCCAAGGCTGTGATCAGAGTACCTACTTCCGCAGAGGAGAGCATTTTATCAAAACGTGCTTTTTCCACATTCAGAATTTTACCTTTAAGCGGCAAAATAGCCTGAAAACGACGGTCACGCCCCTGCTTGGCTGAGCCACCTGCAGAGTCACCCTCAACCAAAAACAGCTCGGACTGAGCAGGATCTTTTTCCTGGCAATCAGCCAGTTTGCCGGGTAAACCAGCAATATCAAGCACCCCTTTGCGCCGGGTCATCTCACGTGCCTTGCGGGCCGCTTCACGCGCCCTGGCAGCATCAATCATCTTGCCGGTAATCCCTTTTGCATCACTGGGGTTTTCTAGCAAAAATTCATTTAATTTTTCAGAAGTGGTTGATTCAACAACCGGTTTGACCTCCGAGGAGACTAATTTGTCTTTGGTCTGTGATGAAAATTTAGGGTCTGGAACCTTAACTGAAAGTACAGCCGTTAACCCTTCCCGTGCATCATCACCGGTGGTTGTAATCTTAAGTTTTTTAGCTAAACCTTCTTTTTCAATATACTGGTTCAGCGTACGTGTTAATGCAGCACGAAAACCTGCTAAATGGCTACCACCATCTCGTTGCGGGATATTATTTGTAAAGCAGAAAATATTCTCTTGATAAGAGTCATTCCACTGCATTGCAACCTCAACGGTCATGCCATCTTTTTCAGTAGAAAAATAGAAAACTGAGGGGTGTAAAGGTGTTTTATTACGATTCAGATGTTGTACAAAGGCACGAATCCCACCTTCATACTCAAAACTATCCTCTTTGCCGCTTCGCTCATCGAAAAGATGAATATGGACCCCTGAATTTAAAAACGAGAGTTCACGCAGGCGTTTTGCAAGGATCTCATAGTGAAAGTTAACATCGGTAAAAATAATGGTGCTTGGTTTAAAACGTATTTTTGTGCCACGTTTATCTGAATTTCCCGTTTCTGCTAATGGTGTAACAGGATTACCCAATCGATATTCCTGTTCATACACTTTACTATTTCTGTAAATTGTTAACTGTAACGTCTCAGAAAGCGCATTTACTACAGAAACACCTACACCATGCAGGCCACCAGAAACTTTGTAGGAGTTATCATCAAATTTTCCGCCAGCATGTAGTACCGTCAATATCACTTCAGCAGCAGATATACCCTCTTCTTCATGAATATCAACCGGTATTCCACGTCCATCATCACTAACAGAGACTGAACCATCACTGTGGATGGCTACCTCTATTTTTTTGCAATGCCCCGCCAATGCTTCATCAATTGCATTATCTACAACTTCAAAAACCATATGGTGTAAACCAGTACCATCATCAGTATCACCGATGTACATACCAGGACGTTTTCGAACAGCATCCAACCCTTTTAAGACCTTAATATTCGACGAATCGTATGTTTTATCTTCGGTGCTCATAAAGGCATTATCTCGATTTTGATCGGGGATTTTCTTTTAAAAATAGTTAACAACATCAATCCGTTGTTACATCTTATTTTTTTATTCATACTGTTTATTGATTATACAAGTTTATAGTTACCTAGTCTCCCATTACTAAATAATGGTTCCCTGTTTCACGTGGAACACTTTTATATCGTCATAGTCTAGTAGATTAAGTAACGAAAGATCTGTAGTGGTTATAAACACCTGCCCCTTTGTTGAATACATCATATCTAACAATGCTTTACGGTGCTTTTCATCTAATTCGGCAGGTAAATCATCAACCAATAAAGTACAAAACTTATTAAGTTTTCTAGAATAGAGCCGTGCTTGCGCTAAATACAGAGCACACGCTGCAAGTTTTATCTGTCCACCTGAAAGATACTCACTTGCTGAATGACCATTTATCTGCATAGTTAAATCAGCACGGTGGGGACCTCTCTGAGTAAAACCAGCTTTGATATCAGTTTCAATATGCAAATTCAAAGATTCTGCAAAGGTTTGGCCTTTATTCCAACCAGGTAAATATTCAAATGTAACTGATTCAATATTAGTTAACTCTTTAAAACAGATTTGTGCCATTTCTGCCAATTGATTTGCATATTGTTGTCTTTGTGTATTTAGCTCATTACCAACATCAATAAGCTGCTTATTCCAGGTCGATAGTTGTGTTGTACTTTGTCTTAAAGCAATATTTCTTTGTATAAGTATGCGATTGTAACGTTGCCATATTTCAAAAAAACAATGTTCCACGTGAAACAAACCCCAATCAAGAAATCTACGTCGTTGACGTGGACTACCCTTTATGAGCTTATCGCCATCTGGAGTTATTAATAACAATGGAACATAAAGGGCAAGATCTGATGATTTTTTTAAAAATTGGCTATTGAGTTTGGCTTGAAATTGACTGTTTTGAATTTGAATACGAAGATGATTACTAGTATCAGCCTCTTTTGATTGACTAAAAATAAACAGTAGCTCTTCACCGCTACGAATAATTTTTTTATTATAAGCAGAACGAAAGGTACGACCTCGTCCTAAAATATAAATTGCTTCTAGGATAGAGGTTTTGCCACTGCCATTTTCGCCATAAATAACATTGAATCTAGAGTGCGGTTCCAGATTCATGTCAATAATGTTTCGAAGATTTTGAATAGTGAGTGAATTAAGACTCACTTTTGATTGCCCAACTATCTGTTATGTAAAAACTGTTTGAGAATGTAATAAATTTAAAGCCTCATTGGCATTACAACGTATTTACATGCTTCGGAATCAGGCTTTCTAATCAAACAACAGCTATTTTGATCAGTTAATTCTAGTAGTACTTTGTCTGTTGTAAGGGCACTTAATGCATCAAGTACGTAGGTTGCGTTAAAACCTACTTCTAATCCAGGGCCTTCATAATCCACTTGAACCTCTTCTTCAGCTGTTTCTTGTTCCGGATTGTTAGCGACTACCTGAATTATTCCAGAACTTAAGGTAAACCGTACGCTGCGGTATTTTTCATTTGATAAAATTGAAGCTCGACTTAAAGCCTGACGTAAAACAGTACGATCAGCAATGACAATTTTATCACCACCTTGAGGAACAACACGCTGATAATCAGGGAAACGTCCATCTATCAGTTTTGTGATAAAGCTCATTTCATTTGTAGATAATCTAATGTGATTACTGCTTAGCTCAATAGTAATAGGTGTTTCACTGTTATCTAAAAGACGTGCAAGTTCCATTACCGCTTTACGTGGCACAATAATTTGTTGTAATTCAGATGCTTGAATTTCTGCTGCAACATCACATAACGCAAGTCTATGGCCATCTGTTGCAACTGCTCGTATTTGATTTTCAGAGAACTCTAGTAAAAGCCCATTGAGATAATATCTTACATCTTGTTGCGCCATTGCAAAATGTGTTTGATCTATAAGGGTTTTTAAATCTGATTGAGTAATTTTGAACTTTAAAGAAGACTCAAAATTATCAATATTTGGAAACTCTGTTGCTGGTAATGTTGAAAGTGTAAAGCGGCTCTTTCCTGAACGGATAGTGGCCCGTTCTCCTTCTGTTTTGATTGTAATTTGGGCTGCATCAGGTAGTGCTTTACAAATATCCATCAGTTTTCGTGCTGGAAGAGTTATTTCTCCAGTGTCACTTTGAGGCAATAGTAAATGGGTCACCATTTCAATCTCAAGATCAGTTGCTGTAATAGAAAGTTGATCCTTTTTTATTTTAAGCAATACATTACCTAAAATAGGCAATGTTTGACGGCGTTCAACAACGCCAATAACCATTTGTAGTGGTTTTAAAAGCGATTCTCGATCGATCTTGATTTCCATGGTTATCCTTACACATTAAATAATATATATAGTTTTAGTACTTTTGTTGTTGTTATTGTTAAGTAAGGCATTTTTTGTGCGTAACTAAAAAAAAATTATATTTTTCAAAAAGATACATTGATAAATCTCAATTTTAACTTGCGTATAAAGGGTCTGTTTAATCTGATTATGCTGTGGATAAATAGCCTATTTATCCACAGCTAAAATTTATCCACAGATTTTATACATCATGTTGATAGTATTCTTAACAGGTTTTGATGATCTTCATTCATTCGTACGTCAGCGTCTCGTAACTCATTGATTTTTTTACATGCATGAAGCACTGTCGTATGGTCTCTGCCACCAAAAGCATCTCCTATCTCAGGCAGACTATGGTTAGTTAACTCTTTAGCTAAGGCCATTGCAAGTTGGCGTGGACGTGTTATTGAACGTGAACGTTTTTTTGAATGGAGGTCAGCCACACGGATTTTATAATACTCGGCAACGGTTTTTTGAATATTTTCAATAGTCACTTGTTTATCTTGAGCGGCTAACAGATCACGCAAAGCATCTTTTGTAAAATCCAGGGTGATGGGTTTTGCCATAAATCGAGAGTTGGCTATTACACGACGTAAAGCCCCTTCTAATTCACGCACATTAGAGCGTACCCGCTTGGCGATGAAAAATGCCACTTCATGGGGGAGTATAATTTGCATCTGTTGTGCTTTATTCATCAAAATAGCTACCCGTGTCTCTAACTCAGGTGGTTCAATGGCAACAGTTAAGCCCCATCCAAACCGTGATTTAAGCCGTTCTTCCAGCCCATCAATCTCTTTTGGATAACGATCACAACTGATAATTATCTGCTGATGACCTTCAATTAAGGCGTTAAACGTATGAAACAACTCTTCTTGGGAACGATCTTTTCCGGCAAAAAACTGAATATCATCAATAAGTAAGGCGTCAACAGAGCGATAGTATCGTTTAAAATCACTCATGGAGTTATGTTGTAGGGCTTTTACCATATCGCCCACAAAACGTTCAGAGTGAACGTAAACAATTTTAGAGCTATGGTTTTTTTGTAACATTAAGTTACCCACAGCATGCATTAGATGGGTTTTGCCTAAACCAGCCCCACCATAGATAAACAATGGGTTATAAGCAACGCCTGGGTTTTCACCTATTTGAACCGAAGCCGCTTTGGCTATTTGGTTAGATTTACCTTCAACAAAACTAGAAAAGGTATATTCATCACGTAAGTTACTAACATGTTTTAAGGTGTTAGTATCATCGCGACGACGAAAAATAGGTGTGCCAGCGTCTGCGATAGCTACTGCCTTTATAGTTGCTTTTTCGTCGGTAATGTTTCGAATAGTTGGTGAGATGGCCGTTACTGTTGAAGTAGGTTTTTGAATAGAGCCAATTTCAAGGGTGACACGATGATACTCACCATTACGAAGCTTGCTTATAATTGATTGAATATTATCGAAAAAACGTTCATTAACCCAGTCAAGAACAAAACGATTGGGGGCTAATAAGCGTAGTGCGCCATTATCCTCTACTGCTTGCAGAGGACGAATCCAGGTATTGAATTGTTGAGCGTTCAATTGACTTTCGAGTTGTTCAAGACACTGTTGCCAAAGTGACATACTTGCCTGTACCTCTGGTTGGCGTGTGATTATTGCAAAGCTGGGAAGCAGGTAAGTCTATACTGCTTCATCTTAGTTATCCACACCGCTATCCACAATTTTATACACAAGCCGATACACAGTGGTTATTGACAGCGGCCAGGGATAACGAATATCCTTGCGGGCTTTCGCTGGGATGGGCGAGTCCCCGTCGTGGCTGAATATTTTTTAAACACAATTGAGTGATTAGGCAATGAAAAGAACATTTCAACCCAGTAATTTAAAGCGTAAACGTGTTCATGGATTCCGCGCACGTATGGCTACCCCAGGTGGTCGTAAAATTCTAAACAATCGTCGTGCAAAAGGTCGTAAACGTCTGGCCGTATAGTTTTTGCGAGCTGGCTCTTGAACGCCTGCCAACAGGGGTTTCATAAAGACCTCAGATTGACGTCGGCGGGTGAGTTCGACCACGTGTTTGCTAATCCAAGTCGATCTGCAAATCGTTGTTTTACGATTTTAGTTAGGGAAAATGGTCGTGCTTATCCTAGGTTAGGATTGATTATTTCCAAACGTTGCGCCAAGTCATCAGTTCAGCGAAACAGGCTTAAGCGTTTGATTCGTGAAAGCTTTCGGCATAATCAGCAGGCTCTTTCCAGTTTTGACGTGGTTGTGATTGGCAAAAATATAGCGGTTGAGAAAACTAACCAAGAGCTATTTACGTTGCTAAGTCGACAATGGAAGGAGCTGCAGCGGTGCAAAGGATCCTGATTCTGGCAGTAAAAGCCTACCGGCTACTGCTGAGTCCCTTTCTTGGCAATAACTGCCGTTATTACCCCACTTGTTCCGAATACGCAGTAATAGCTATTGATCGCCACGGTACCGTCAGGGGAAGTTGGTTGGCGGTTAAGCGTATCGGTCGTTGTCATCCCTGGCATTCGGGGGGTATAGACCCGGTGCCTGAACAGTTGGACAAGTAAGAAAATAATCATGGATAATCAACGATTAATACTTTTTTTTGGACTTGTTCTCGTATCTTTTTTGATGTGGGAAGCCTGGACACAGGATTATGCTCCAAAACCTGCAACAATCTCGGCCAATAAAACTGTCACTCCTCAGATGCCTGCAGCTCCGGGTGATGTCCCAGCGACACAACGTTCTGCACTCAATGAATTAGCGCCGCGTATTGCCTCAGAATCAGAAGCTGTTGCTGCCGATGTAGCCAGTAGCCAGCGTATTCGAGTTAAAACGGATACGCTTGAGATTGTCATCGAAAGTCGTGGTGGTGATATTCGTGAAGTTGATCTGCTCAAATATCCTGCGGCTAGTAGTGAACCGGGTAATCCGTTCCAATTGATGAAAGATACGCTGCCTAACTTATTTGTGGCGCAAAGTGGCCTACTCTCTACAGCGGAGGCACCTGACCATTACGCACTGTTCAGTGCAGAGAAGAGTGAGTATCTGTTGGCTGAAGGCCAAAATGAGTTGCGTGTTCCACTGGTATGGCAGGGGGATAATGGTATTAAGGTGACTAAAACCTTGGTATTCAGCCGTGGCAACCACTTTGTTGATATAGAACAGCGTGTTGAAAATGGTTCTGCAGAGCCTTGGAGTGGCAGTCAGTATCGCCAACTTCAGCGCAGTCTGCCGGATGGTAGTAACAGCTCATTTTTCATTCATACCTATACAGGGGGTGTGATTTACAGCGAAGCCGAGAAATATGAAAAGATCGATTTTGATGATATGGCTACGGCTGATCTGAATCGTGAGATTACGGGTGGCTGGGCCGCAATGATCCAGCACTATTTTCTGGCAGGATTTATCCCCGCTCAAGATGAGATCAATAAGTTTTACACCAAGGTAGCAAGTGCTGACCGTTATGTCATTGGATTGGTCTCACCGGTTAAGGTTGTTCAGCCGGGCCAGAGTGATAGCTTTAGCAGTCGTCTTTATGTGGGGCCAAAAGAGCAGGAGACTCTGGCGGATTTGGCTCCTGGCTTAGAGCTGACCGTTGATTATGGGATGTTGACTGTTATAGCCAAACCGTTGTTTTGGGTAATGAACTGGTTTCATGGGCTGGTAGGTAATTGGGGTTGGGCAATACTGATGGTAACGTTGGTGATCAAGCTGATCTTTTTCCCCCTTTCTGCGGCCAGTTACCGTTCGATGGCCAACATGCGTAAGTTTGCACCTAAGATGCAGCAGCTTAAAGAGCGTTATGGCGATGACCGTCAGCGGATGAGTCAGGCGATGATGGAACTCTATAAAAAAGAGAAAATCAATCCGTTGGGCGGTTGTTTGCCGATGATTGTGCAGATCCCAGTCTTTATTGCGCTGTATTGGGTGTTGCTTGAGAGTGTAGAGCTACGCCAAGCCCCTTTTATACTTTGGGTTCAGGATCTATCGATTAAAGACCCATACTACATATTGCCGCTTTTGATGGGCGTTAGTATGTTTATTCAGCAAAAATTGAATCCGGCGCCGCCTGATCCAATACAAGCCAAAGTCATGATGGCCTTGCCAATTATCTTTACACTCTTCTTTGCGTTTTTCCCGGCAGGTTTAGTGCTTTACTGGTTGGCCAACAGCGTATTGTCAGTGGCACAACAATGGTATATAACCGCTAAAATAGATAAAGCGACCGCAGCGGCAGCGGTTAATAAATAGGTTAAAAGGGCACCTTTGGTGCCCTTTTCAATAACAGCTATTTTTATATCTATGCATCTTCAAACAGACACCATAGCAGCAGTGGCTACTCCCCCTGGGCGTGGTGGGGTTGGCATCATCCGTATTTCAGGTCCCAATGTACGTGAAATTGCAGCGGCTGTTTTGGGACGTTGCCCGCCACTGCGTGAGGCAACGTATCTCCCTTTCTGTGATAGCGACAGAACCACTATTGATCAAGGCATTGCCATTTTTTTTAAAGCGCCATTTTCATTTACCGGTGAAGATGTATTAGAGCTGCAAGGTCATGGTGGACCGGTAGTGCTTGATCTATTGCTGGCGCGTGTTGTTAAGCTAGGGGCCCGCCTGGCGCAACCGGGAGAGTTCTCACAGCGCGCTTTTCTTAATGACAAGCTAGACTTAGCCCAGGCGGAAGCCATTGCTGATCTCATCGACAGTTCAACAGTTGAGGCGGCACGTTCTGCGTTGCGTTCACTGCAGGGTGAGTTTTCTGCCCATATTCAAACGTTAGTTGAGTCCTTAATTAGATTGCGAATCTATGTCGAGGCTGCAATTGACTTTCCAGAAGAGGAGGTCGATTTTCTGGCCGACACTATCATTGTGGAACAGCTGCAAGCGATCATTGTTAATTTAAAAAACATTCTTGCTCAGGCGCAGCAAGGGTGTCTATTACGGGAAGGGATGAACGTAGTCATTGCTGGGCAACCAAATGTGGGTAAATCGAGTCTCTTGAATCGATTGGCGCAACGTGAACTGGCTATTGTGACCGATATTGCGGGTACAACCCGCGATACACTGCGTCATGAACTGAGTATTGATGGATTGCCGATTCATATTATTGATACCGCAGGATTGCGTGAAAGCAGTGATACCGTTGAACAGATTGGTATTCAGCGGGCATGGCATGAGATTCAACAGGCGGATCAGATTCTTTTGCTGGTGAATGATATCAGCGGTATTACCGCTGAAGACCAAAAAATTATTGATCGTTTGCCGGCCAACATTGCTGTTACTGTTATTCGTAACAAAATTGATCTGAGTGAGAGTAGTGCTGGCAGTAGCGATGGCCCGCTGGGGAAAGAGATTTCTCTCTCGGCAAAAACAGGCTGTGGATTTGAATTGCTTATTCAACATTTAAAAGAGTCTGTTGGATATCGGCATGTTGGTGAGGGTAGTTTTACGGCTCGCCGCCGCCATGTGGATGCACTGCAACGTGGGCTTGATTTGGTTTTACAGGGAGAGCAGCAGTTACTATTGCATCGTGCAGGAGAGCTTCTGGCTGAGGATTTACGTCATGCACAAGAGTGCCTCAGTGAAATCACCGGTGAATTCAGCTCCGATGATCTCCTGGGACGGATATTCAGTTCATTTTGTATCGGGAAGTAATATCAAAAATCGTTCATCTTTTTAGAGTGGCACTCATTATTTCTTACTGTTCATTACGTAGATAAGGCTCGACGATTAAGAGTCTACCTCTTCCAGATCATCATCCATATATTTTTTCATCTGTTCCAACTCGGTGCGGGATAGATGTTTACGCTGAACCTCATCAAGTTTGACGGGGTCACGGATGATAGCACCCACGGCATGAATCCACTGATCCAGTACTGGGTCCTGAAAACGGTAATCGTTAAATGTAAAATTTAGCCAACCAGCTCCATCCTGGGCAGCAAAAATCTCTGGTTCTATATCGATGGGAAAAACGTCTTTAACATTAGCTTCCATGGTTGCACTGGCATAAGGTAATTCTGTTTTTTGATTGGTCATGATGAATCCTTTTTATACAAATTTGTGGCGGCGGGTACTATGGTTTAAAGTGGGCCACCTCTTCTCTTAGCTGTAGCAGTAATTGTGGCGTGCTGGTAGGACCATAGCGCAGTTGTGAATATAATTGTGTAATTAATAGAGTTGGAGCAGCTAGATCAGGGCACGTATTGATTGTACGCTGTGCAAATGCGCTGGCATTTTCATGAGGAGCACGTATCAATCCACGACGCGATAGCTTATGACAAAAAATAAGATATTGTTGTTGAACTGGGTCAATGGTTGGTTGGCGTTTAGCAAGTATGAGCAGTGCAATAACGGTGAATAGTCCACCCACGGCTATTGCCATAGCCCATGCTAACTGTTTCCATGATTTTATATCAAGCCCTAATTTGTGTAGAAACCGTTCCTGTTGTTCCGGGCCATAACCAAGTATCCACTGATTCCAGTTGTTATTGATCGCGTCTATATTTTTTTTAAGTTGCTGTAGTAAGTTAACTATATTTTGATTATGGGCCATGGTGAATAGCACTGTTCCGCTGTTTCTGCTGGCACTGATATCGATTCCTCGCTCGATACGTTCGGGGGCAACCGCAGCGGTTGGGTCAACCCGTACCCATCCTCTCCCTGATAGCCACACCTCTGCCCATGCGTGAGCATCCCGCTGACGGATCACAAAATAATTTCCGATCTCATTTAACTCTCCCCCTTGATACCCGGTAACAACCCGTGCCGGTATGTTTGCAGCACGCATGATCATTACAAAACTTGAGGCATAGTGTTCACAAAACCCACGGCGACTCTGAAATAGAAACTCATCTGTTGAGTCTTTACTGAGTAATAGGGGCGGTTCAAGTGTGTAGATAAAGGGTTGATTGCGATAGATAGAAAGTGTTTGTTGAATGATGGCTTCATCATTGTGATAGTCACGTCGTAATGTACGGCCCAATGCAACGGTTTGTGGATTAACAGAGGTTGGCAATTGTAGTGATAAGTGGTGTAAAACAGGTGATATATCACCGGTATTATATTCTGGATAAGAGGCCATCTCATAGCGGACTCGTTGTGTAATATTATTGGCAGCAATAAATTGATACTCAGTGCTGATCTGACCATGTTCATTACCATTAGCAGGTAAATCTAGGGCAAGCAGCCATTTTTTATTATGTGGTTCTAGTGTCAGGGTGTAGTTAATTGGGTTTCCGTGCCATTGGGCTTCTACACTATTAATGTAGGTTGTTGGAATGGGTCCCCAGTTACGCCCATCAGTCAGTGTCAACACTGGGCCACGCCAATAACGTTGTTGTGGCGGTGGAACGGTATCTTTGAAACTAACACGAAATGCAATAGCATCGGATTGACTTAGACTGCTGATATTACCGGGGCTCATGGAGTCACTCAGTCCGGTCATTCCCGAATAGGCATCTTTAGGTAGGCTCCATATTGGACCAGGCAAACGTGGGAATAGTATAAATAGCACGAGCATGAGTGGTAATGCCTGACCAAATAGCTGTGTGGATATTTTTAGGCTTGATTTTAAATGTGCAGAATGGTGATGTGTGAGGTGAATGTGTAAGGCAATTAATCCCCAACTCATGGTAAAAACATATAACGCAACGAAAATCGTTTGATGATATAAAAAATGTGTTATCAGTACAAAATAGGCCATAAAAAGGATAACTAATAGATCGCGCCGTTGACGTAGCTCAATCAACTTTAGCGCCAACATAGCAACAAGCAGAGCAATGCCAGCATCACGTCCCGCGATACTTCCATATTGTGCAACGATTGCACTAATCACAAGAGCGATAAGCAATACGCGGAGTAAGGCACCGGGCAAGCGCCAGCCCAATCGCGATGCTTGCCAGCGCCAGATGCCAATAATAATAACGAGGGCGCTTTCCCACCATGGCAGTGTTAAAAAATGTGGTGCTAATATTAATAACATCATTAATAAAAGCAGGGTGATAGAGCGTTGACTGAGTATATTCATACTCATTGATGAATACCAAAAATAGCCAGTTGCCGCAGGCAGCGTTGTTGTTGTTCAGGCCCGAGAGCAGGGGCTATTTCAATATTGGGAAGCCTTAATCCATAATGTTTTTGACGCTGTTCAGCATCAATAATCCAGCGGCAAAGCTCACTTAATTGCTCTTCAATATTGTTACCATGAGTGTCCTGCCACTCGAGCCATAATTCGTGTGATTGATGGCGTTTAAACTGTTTTGTCATTAGTCCCCGTTCCCGTGCGTAAGCCTTCCAGTCGATATGTCTCATAGAGTCACTGGGCTGGTAAATACGCAGGCCATGAAAATCATCACTGCCAGATTCTGATGTTGCCATACCATCACCCGTGGTATTGATAATGGGTGGCGAGGTATTGTGTTTGCTTGGGGCGGGATAAATAAGGGAATGGCCTTCAATATTGACATAAGACCAGGCATGAAAAAGACCAAAGGGATAGCGTGTTGTTACAGTGATTTTTCCTACGGTTAATAAACCACGCTGCACTGCCGGTACTATTAGTGATGCATGATTATAATCGTTTACCGTTATGTTGATTACATCGTTATTGTTAGAAATGGTAGAGCCTATTTCGATATCATAACGTTGTCGTTGTGTATTATTGCAAACCTCTATTACAAATATAGATTCACCACCTACAAACGCGTTGTGCACTTGTGATAAACGTATTTTTAGACCCACCAGATTACGATAGGTATGTAAAACAGACACAAACAGAATGCTGCTAAACATAAAGGTTAGTGCAAAGGCCATGTTATTGCTGTAATTGGTTGCGCCGAGTAACATGACAAGCAGTAATAAAAGAAATATCAGCCCTTGTTTGGTGGGCAAGATGAATATTCGCTTTCCCAAAAGCGTTGCTGACTGGTGTATGGAGGCAGGATGGTAATGCATACCACGTGGGCGTAATTTTAATGGTAAAAATTCAATCCAGCGTTTAACTATTTTTTTCATCACGAATAGTTGATGTTATGACAGAGACATTATGGAATGGGTACAAGTGCCAAACGAGCAGCGAGCCCTTCCGGACTCTGGCCACTATATTCATTTCTCCCTTGTAGGCGGTGACCGGTTACCACCGGTAAAATTGTCTGAATATCCTCAGGCAACAGATGATCTCGCCCATGCAGGAGCGCCCATGCCTGTGCTGCACGTAATATTGCCAATCCTGCACGTGGTGAAAGTCCCATCATAAACTCAGATGTCTGTCGACTGAATATCAGTAGCGCTTGTAGATAATCGAGCAACGGTTCTGCTACATGCACTTTTGTTACCAGAGTCTGGATTGTGAGTAGTTGTATGCCAGAGAGTTGTGGTTTTATCTGAGGAATTAATTCACGTCGATTATGGCCAATCAGTAATTCACGCTCTGCTGCATGATCAGGATAACCCATCGTTAATCGCATTAAAAAACGGTCCAGTTGTGATTCAGGCAGTGGGAAGGTACCAATTTGATGCAAAGGATTTTGTGTTGCGATAACAAAAAATGGTAACGGGAGTGGATACGTTTCACCTTCTACAGTGACCTGACGTTCTTCCATAGCCTCTAACAAGGCACTTTGACATTTTGGTGTCGCACGGTTGACTTCATCTGCAAGTAATAGCTGTGTAAAAATCGGGCCATGATGGAATGTAAAATGGTTTGAGTCACGGTTATAGATAGATGATCCAATAATATCCGCAGGTAAAAGGTCAGAGGTAAACTGCAAACGTTGGAACTCTAATCCCAGTACCTGAGCAAGCATATGTGCAAGCGTGGTTTTCCCCATTCCTGGTTGATCTTCAATCAGAAGATGTCCACGCGCCATCAAACAGGCCAGGGCTAAACGTAATTGATGCTCTTTACCTAAAATTATCCGGTTAGCTTGTTGTAAGATATTGTCAATAAGATTGGCCACCTGTTTTGAACTAATATCAGTAGTGGTATTTTGTGTAATAAAATTTTCTGGATTTTTGCTCATAACGTCCATATGATCAAATTGAGTTACAATGTGTGATGATACAGGGTAGCGACAGCGATGGTGGTTAACTTTATTGGGATAGTGCGGGTCAATTCTACTGATATTAAGTTCCTTATAGAGATTGGTACTATACGTTATTGATTGTGATTGTTTCCCGGTTTTTGTTCGATACGCCCATAATAAATAGTGGATTTATCGGCTGATTTATTGTGAAATTTTAATCATTAATAGTTGATTTATAAAGTATGGCTATTGAGTAAATGTTACTGATGTTAAACATTTTTTAATTATGTAAATTAATATCTCATGTTAAGATCAATAAGTTAACTAACAATCATGACGAGGTGGTTTATGAAAAATAGAGCTATTTATTTCCCCATGGGTTTCGCCGTTATGATGTTGACGGGTTGCGCCAGCGCGCCTAGCAGCACCGCAGATTTTATGCGTGGTAATGTTGCTGAGCAACAAGAGCAAATACAGCTGAAAAAAGAGATCGCCAATGAATGGGACCGTGGTGCATCGCTGGTAAAAGCGGGTGAGAAGCTGGTAAAAAAAGGTGAAGAGCAGATTAAGTCCGCTGAAGAAGAGCTCCAAGAGGGAAAAGTGGATGTTGAGCAAGGTAATGCAAAAATTACCGAAGGCACTAATATAATGCAGGATAGTGAGAAGCGCTTTTATGAAAGCTTTCCCGCTATCGAGTTAAATCCTGATATGATTAAAAAATAATACGTCTACAGGACAATAGGATTGGCTGGTATATACCAGCCAATCCTGCTTGCATTAGATTTCAAATTTAATTCCTTGTGCCAGTGGCAGTTGATCACTCCAGTTGATCGTATTTGTTTGGCGGCGCATATAGTTTTTCCAGCAATCAGATCCTGCCTCTCTACCCCCGCCCGTCTCTTTTTCGCCACCAAATGCGCCACCTATTTCAGCGCCTGATGTACCAATGTTGACATTGGCGATACCGCAATCAGAGCCGCGTGATGAGAGAAATAGTTCTGCATGTTGAATAGAGTTGGTGAAAATGGCAGATGAGAGTCCTTGTGGAACATCATTTTGCAGATGTATTGCACCCTCGATGTTGCGATAGGGGATGATGTACAGAATGGGTGAGAAGGTCTCATTTTTAACAATGACATACTGCTTGTTAACACAAGCGATAGTCGGCTCTACAAAATAGCCAGGGCCTTTTAAGACGCGGCCACCAAACATGATTTTTCCGCTCTTGGCTTTAATTTGGGCAATGGCCTCCTGGTAATCATTGACGGCATGTTTGTCGATAAGTGGTCCCATCAATGTATTGAGTTCAAGAGGGTTACCAATTCGTATCTGTTTGTAGGCATTGACCAGCTGTTTAACAAGGGTGTTGTGTATGGAGTTATGTACAATCACTCGCCGTGTAGAGGTGCAGCGTTGGCCAGCGGTACCCACGGCACCAAAAACGATGGCGCGTATTGCAAGATCGAGATTGGCAGTCTCATCAACAATGATGGCGTTATTGCCACTGCACTCCAACAGGTAGCGCCCCATCCGTTTTGATACTGCTTTGGCAATATTGTGGCCGGTGTGGCTGGAGCCGGTAAAAGAGAGCTGTGCAATCCGTTTATCGTTAACAAAACGTTGTGAGATGGTGCGGTCAGGTGGCACAAAGAGTGAAAAAATTCCTGGGTAGCCCACCCGTGTCAGTACTTCATTGCAGATATGTTGTACCGCAATGGCACATAGGGGGGTTTTTGAGGAGGGTTTCCAGACAACAGTGTTGCCACCGATGGCGGCGATGAATGCGTTCCAGGCCCAAACAGCCACAGGAAAATTAAAGGCGCTGATGACACCCACCACACCCAGTGGATGCCACTGTTCATACATGCGATGTTCAGGGCGTTCGCTGTGCATGGTACGGCCATACAACATACGGGCCTGACCGACGGCGAAGTCGGCAATATCGATCATCTCCTGTACTTCACCATCACCTTCAGCCTTGATTTTCCCCATTTCTGTGGCGATTAACGTACCGAGAGCATCTTTGTGTTCCCGTAGTGCATTACCAATCTGGCGTATTACCTCGCCACGTTTTGGGGCAGGTACCATTGCCCAGGCCTTTTGTGCAGTAACGCTGGCGCTGACGACGGTTTCATAATCATCCACCGAGCAGGTGTAGACTTTGGCGATTAATTTTTCTGTCGCAGGGTTAATGGAATCGATGGTTGATGCATCATGGGTGTCGACCCAGCCAGTTGTAGTGTAGGTTGATGGGTTAAAGTCGCTGAGTCCGACAGTTTTGAATATGTCCATGCCTGATTCCTTACGCGTAATATTTGCCAAAACGGTTATTCACCACATCCCCTAAAGCAATACGCTCCTGGGTGATAAAGCCATGAAACTGATTACGGTTATTGAGCACAATCTCCATAACACTGCATATGCCAGCGGCGGTGGTGATCTGGATTGAGGACCACTGCTTGCCAGCGACCATTTGAGGATATACTTTTTTTACATAGTTTTCCTCTACAAACTCCCCCGCTTTATAGCCGGTGACGGCGACATAAATGAGCACAACATCCTGTTTGCTTTTGGGAATGGCAGTTTCAAGAATCTTTTTAAGCGTGGCGCGGTCATCATTGAGTCGCAGATCATTCATCAATAAGCGAATTGCATCACAATGGCCCGGATAGCGCATAGTCTTATAGTTCATAGAACGGATTTTTCCAGCATAACTTTCAGCCAGGGTGCCGAGGCCGCCAGAGGTATTAAAGGCTTCATAAAGCACACCATCCAAAGTGATGGTTTCATGGCCCTCTAACGGTTGTAGCGTGGTCAAAACCCCCTCTTCAATGCCATAACAGAGGTTGCCATACTCATTTATCAACCCATCGGTAGACCAAGTAAGGGAGTACTTCAGTGCATTGTTGGGATTGACTGGCAGTGCACCAACGCGCATTTTTACACTATCAAGCGCATCAAAATGGCGCATCAGCTCATGGGTAGCAATGCTGATAAAGCCAGGTGCCAAGCCACATTGGGGCATAAAAATAGTTTGAGAGTGGGCGCTTATCTGTTGCACATGGCGTGTTACCTCAACATCCTCTGTCAGATCAAAATAGTGGATGCCATAACGGGCAGCAAGATCGGCCACCAACGGATTACAGTAATATGGCAGACATGAGATGACGGCTTCGTAAGGATGACTCTGCATCACTATACTCAGGGCCTTTTCATCCGTTACATCCAGCAGAAAGGCGTTTACATCACAAAGCCCTGTTTCGCGGCACAGTGACTGAGCCGCCTCGGTATTAAGACTGCCCACATGTACGTCATAATCGCCGGACTCTGCCAACATACAGGTGATTAGTGAGCCTATTTTACCGGCACCAAGTAATAAAACTGTGCGTTTAGTCAAAATTTTCTCCTTTATGCCGATCTACATTTATAACTATTAGCATCGTCCGTACTTAAAACGGTGCCTTCGTATTAGAATTACCGGGAGGCCACTATGGTTTTACGCCATCACTCAAGCTTTGCCACCAAGATCGCCAAACAGCTGCTGGCGACCGATTGTTCTTTTAAACCCGGTGAAGAGCCATCCCAGATCCATATAACAGGTAACGAATCGGCAATCTTTAAACTGGATATGACGCCATTTATTGCCACACCTTCAGAACCAACAGCACACCATTTTTTTGAAGGTATCCACACAGTCATAGAGCTGTTATCGGCCTACCATGCTGCAAAGAGTAGTATGCCCTTTGAAGTTGATCTACCCATGGCGTGTGAATCGGTTTCAGATTATTCGGATCACTTTCTATCTGCTTCGTTTCAGCATGCAATCACAGTGTTAACCAACAGCCAGGCAATATTGATTGCCGAGTGGGTGAAAAACCTGGATGTCTACTGTGCTGTTAAAGCCGTTGAATCATTTTGTTATAGCCAGGCAGATCTGAAAATATTAGAGATAGCCACCAGGTATGGTTGGAATGTTGTATATGACCACATGGCAATTCGTTGCGGAAGCCAAGCGCATCAGGATGCAGAACGTATCTCACAGTTTTTAATTGATGAACATGGATATCAACCAAGTCAGCGCCCAGATGAGGCGTATTACCAATTTACAGATGGCTGGAATGCCTATCCACTCTATAAAATTTTAAACAATGGTCAGGTATTGCGGCTCTTTATAGATCAATCAGATGCCGCTGACAAACTACAGATTATTCAGCATTGGAACCATGTTTATGGTTACACCGCACACCATGTTGGTATCCGTGCAACCAAACTGATCAATGGTGTGCGCCTGTCAGTATCCTTGGATGACTTAATGCATGCACTAATAAAAGAGGGGATAAAAATCATGACCCCCACCGGCCATTACACCCATGGCCTACTATTACAAGTATTTACACAGCCAGAAAAAAACAGAAATATTCCAAAATCGTTAAAAAAAGAGATAGCAGCACACTCGCCACAACTGGAAAAAGGGATAGAAAATGCAAAGCTTCTGGAACTGGTCTCACGCCGAGAAATGGAACCACGATTTGCCTGGGATTACTTCAAACTCTACGGTTTAAAATATGAACCAACGAACCCACTACACTCCGCACCTTACTACCAATATTTTCTGCCAGCACAGGCAGCGCATGTGATTAAAACATCTCAATAACGGTACAGCCGTCACCTCCATTATTTAACTGATACAGAGTAGGCCCCAGGGGCACGTGAATCCATGAGAATTTTTTGGATAATATTTATACGTAAAGAGGACCTGAATAAGTCCGTTTTCCCTGCGGCTGCCAAAGGGATGGTGATGTAATACATTGATCGTTAAGCATCCTACATTAATGCGTCGACAGGCTCGCCACGAAGATCTTACCCCACGAAGTGCTTTGGGCACGGAAGATATATTCAGAGATTCTGCAATGAAATTATTCTTAGATACAGTGAGTAATTAAGGTCAAAATTTAAAGGTTCTGTACAAATCGTTTATCAAGCCGCGTTAGTGCTTTAAGTTGGGGTAACTACACTCGTAAATAGTGTGTTTGTAACATTAATAGTTTTGAGTCTGCTCCGCAAATGGTCCGGCAAGATCTATAAGATGCTGCCGTTGGCAAAAAATTTACTGCTATATTCAATTCTCACACAAGAGCAGTTGATATTTATTGCGTCACTGACATAAATAAAGGTGCATTAACGATAATGATGTCATTGCTTGTGCGAATGGCCAAACCAGTATCTCCCCATTTCGTTAAAGCCAAAGGATAGTCGGTAAGTTTCGAGGTCATCAGAGTCTCCTTAAGCAAATAAGTGCTCGATTCATATGAACGTATCTTCCCTGGGCTACCACCATTACTCCAGTCATATTCAAACGTTACAAAATAGACCCTTCCATTTTCCGTATCAGGAGTCATACGAGAGCCAGAATCAAAACTCTGGTTAAGAGATGGCTTGAAGGTTCCAAGCAAGGTACCGGAAGTAAAATCAAACACTCTGCCAAAAATGGTGTACATGAATCCATTGCTGAGTATTATTTGGTCAGTATTATTAATGTAGGCTGAGCTTAATATTGTGGTGTTAGTGATGCCTGTTCCATCAATTGACAGTTTTGAGATCGTTGAATATCCAAAGCCATATAACGTACTCGAGGAGTCAGTGAACTCAATGTTTGAAAATGAGTACGGCTGAGAGCTGTTCTGCCGGGCGACATCATTGTCATAAATGGTCACATATCCATATTGTTGCAATATGGCGATGGTTTCCGGATTGCCTGGCATGACTGCCATATCGATAACAGAGGTCGTACTAAATGACAATGGTTGATTTACCGCGAACTGTAGTCCCGCAGTTTGCGTTGCAACATTAAAACGACGTATAGACGACGCTCCATTTAATACTACATATAGATATTGACCATCATCTGACAGGGCCAGCTTGCCAGGCTCACTGCCTATAAATACTGAACGCTCAATGCGAGCAGTGGCGGGGTCAATAATAGTGATGCTGTTACCGATAGTTCCGCCAGCGCTGGGGACTGAGGCGTAGAGCTTTTTGCTATAAGGATCATAAATCATGTCATTGGTGGGAAGTGACAGTTTTGTGATTTGATCAATAGTAACAGTAACAGTGGCGTTATTCGTAACGCCATTGCTTGAAACTGTAATGGTTGTATCACCAGGTGCCACCGCCGTGATCAGGCCGGTACTGTCCACTGATGCGATGGCGGGATCGCTGGATTCCCAAATTAAACTCGGATCATATATCGGCATTGCGTCTAGATAAGCAGTGGCCAAAATCCGCCGCGCCTCGCCTGAAGGCAAGGTAACAACCTTTGTGGATAACTCAATGCGAGTAATCGGTTGAGGTGGTTGTGGGTCATATGAAGGAAGTGGATGAACAACAACTGAAACTTTAATCGAATCGTTTGAAAGATTAATATCCGAGCTGTTTTTGGCAAATTCGGCCGTTATTTGGCTGATGCCAGCCGCCGTCGCTCGGAAGGAGAAATGAAGATAGATGTATTCACCTGGATTGATGGTATTTAATGAACATGTTAGCCCATTAACAGCTGCACAATAGCCATAATCTTCATAGAGTGTCGGCAACTCTATGCCAATGGTTTTAAGCGTGAGCGTTACATCATGGGCGGCAACAGCGCCTTGATTAATAACTCTTAGTGATCCATAAATAATATCGCCAACCGTCCCATTCCAGGACCGGTAGCTATCTGATAGTGTTAAATCTGGTCCTTGGCTGGTTAAAGCCACCATGCCTTGGTCAACGCCTTCAATGGTGAGCTTAGCAAAGCCACATCCCGTTGAGGTTAATTGATAACTCATCGTTGCAATGTTATTACCAGTCAAGACAAGGCTTCCCCCAACAGGGGTATGGCAAACCACAGACGTAGAAAAGTTATCTAGATCAAATTGAAGATCATTGAACGTAATCTGGGTAGTTTGTCGGTCTGCGTTTATATAGGTTCCGTTGCCATTTATCGTTTCGATGTCGCTATTTTGGCTGCTGGTAACGGTAGCCGTATATTTAATCGACTCTATTTTTCCACTGTTATCACGAGCACTTAGTGCGATATCCCAATGCTCAAGCGTGGGCGATTCAATATGTACCTTCGAGGACCCCGAGACCTGTTGACCGTTAACGGTGTAATTTTCGTATGCAATATCGCTGTTGGCGGAGATTATCCCACCACTAACAAGCATATAGACATCACTTACTTTAATGGTGATTTTTCCGCTACGACTTATGCCATCTAGTGAATCAACACAGGAGGATCCGTAATCAATAATAATCGAATAACCTTTGCTGCTGACAAGATTAGGTTGTGTGATAACAGGGCATCCACTATAGGCCGATGTCTGTGGAGTACGTATGGATCTTAAATTAGCGTCACTGGTTACCGACGCATCAGTGACAAATGCACCAGATGGGTAAGCGGCTGGGCGTAACTTACCGTCCAATACCATGCCGCCTCGTGCGATGCGCATAACATCTGTGACTAAATTGATTGTACTAATACTGCTCTGAGTGGCTGAGTCAGCTGTGAATTGAATGGGTTGAACGGGAGGTGGTGTTGTAGAGGGTGAGCCACTATTTTCTACCAAACCACAACCTGCCAGAAAAACTGCCAATATTATTGCCAGTGAGTATTGGGGTTTTTTGAACAACAGACGAACATCAACCCAAAAATAGGCCGAGAATGAATTAAGCATGATCCCCTCAATCTTATATTTAGTTATAATTTTTATAAATTTATTTTGTGGCGTTTATCGCACCATTAATATGGTAATTATAAGACATGGGCACTGTAAACGCTATTTATACCGCTGTCCGGTAATCCATGCATAAAATAGGATATATGGTCGAAAGAGTACCCAAAAAAACTTCAGTGATATAGGTTCTGTTGACGTTTCCCAAGTTTAGTAGAATCTACCGTTTTAGGTTGGCATGGACAGAACCAAATTAAGGGATAGCGAGTGGGTGCGTATATTGCCTGAATTGACAAAATTGACTGACGTGCATCTCGGATCGCTCGATAAATGCAGGCGATTTATTGGCGCATCATTGTGGATATTGCGCACAGGCGCGCAGTGGCGAACGCTGCCGCCAGAGCATGGCAAATGGAATAGCGTCTTCAAGCGATATTCACGTTGGTGCTCGAACGGTGCCTGGGATAAGTTGCCCAACTGTTTTTCTGAACATGCTGATTTACAAGATGTTTCTATTGATGGAACGGTGACGAGAGCGCACGCCTGCGCCGCAGGCGCTGTGGGCAGTTCGGCTGAAAAAGAGGCGCTTGGGCGCTCCAAAGGCGGGTTTAGCAGCAAGATTCATGCGGCCTGTGATGCGATTGGAATGCCGATTAAGTTCATACTGACGGGTGGTCAAGCGGCTGAGTGCACGGTGGCCATGCCGTTGCTGGACGGTATCCAAACATCAGCACTTCTGGCAGATAAAGGCTACGACACAAACGAGTTGCGCACGTGGTTAAAGGCGCATGGGATAGAGGCTGTGATTCCGCCGAAATCGAACCGAAAAGAGCACATTGACTGCGATTTTTGGCTTTACAAGGAGCGGCACGCCGTCGAATGCATGTTTGGCAAGCTCAAGCATTATCGTCGAATTGCCACTCGTTATGAGAAAAAAGCTATTAATTATATGGGGATGCTGTCTTTTGCGTCGGTGCTTCTATGGCTGAGATGAAACGTCAACAGAACCTAATATAGCTTATTCATCGGGGAATATGTTTGGTTCCGATATGTTGGTTTTTAAACAGCCTGTTAATTGGCAAAAGGTGTAACCTTCAGCGCTTTTAACGCAGCTTCCAATTTATCCAAACTGATGGGTTCTACAAAACCATCAATGCCAGCACTTTTAGCTGCGGCGTCATCTGATTTAAGTGCCAAAATAGCGGCTTTTACCTTTGCTGCCAGATCCGCTGGTGTGTTTTTGGAGGAGACCAGAAACCATTCTGGGTACAGATCTGTACTATGTGCTAATGGCAACTCATCTTTTTTCTCATCAACGATAGTAAAGTCACTAACAGATAGTTTCCCTTCTTTCTGCATTGCCTCCAGCACACCGCTCCGAATAAAACCAACGTCTATCACACCCGCTTTAACCGATAACGGAATATCATCCTGCTTTTTAGACTCTATAAATGATGCAAATTCCGATGACTTAACACCGGCCTGCAAAACGTGGCTGGTCTGGAATAACCAGGCACCGGCAGAGACGCCAAATTGATAGCCCATGACATGTTTGCCTTTCAGATCCGTGGATTTATTAATGCCGCTACCACTTTTAGAGATAATCACCCCGGCAAACTTTGTTGCCCCTTTGGTTTTCATCGTGGCCATGGGCTTGGCTCCCAATTGCTTAATGACAACAGCCGCTAAGACGGGATTCACCAGGACAAAGTCAACCTCACCTTTTTCCACCGCGTCGTCTATCTTTTCGGCCAGCAGTGGTACCAGCTCAATCGGTTTTCCCGCCGCTGTGCTCATGTATTCTGTTAATGCCTCCCATTTTTTTGCCTCCAGTGGTCCACGGGGTGCATTGACACCAAAACGTAAGTCGGCAGCATGGCCCGCCACAGAAAACAGCAATGCACCAACGCCCACTGCCCTTAACCAGATACTTTTACGCATAGATACCTTCATATACTTACAGTAATTATTCGGCGCTTATTAACAAAACTGAAACAAGCAACATTCATCACTAGGGAGTAACGGCGGTAGCAGGTTTTTTCTTTAAACGGGGAGAGGCTGTTTGTATTACAGCGCTAACAGGTCTGTTATGGCGAGGTATCAACTAGTGGATGGGGGCTAAGGAACCTCTGAATAATCCCCACAATCTGGCATAATTATCACCGTTAATCCAGCGAGATAAAAAGATGACTCAACTGACTTTGGCCGAAGCAGAGTATGCCCACAAAAGACACAAAACACGCCGTGAGCTGTTGCTGGCGAAAATGGATAGGTTGATCCCCTAGACCAAGTTGGAAAAAAATTGCACCCTATTACCCCAAGGCCGAGAACGTCCGTCCGCCCTATCCATTACCCACCATGCTGCGCGTACACAGCCTGCAATTATTTTACAATCTAAGTGATCCTGCCATGGAAGACGCATTGTATGAAATCGAATCCATGCGCCAATTTGTCGGTTTGCGGTTATCCGAACGTCTGCCAGATGAGACCATGATACTAAACTTCCGCCACTTTCTGGAACAACACAACCTGGGCAAAACACTATTCAACACCATCCATCAACATCTATCCGAACAGCTCCGTAGGGTGGGCACGTCTTCTGTGCCCACGCGGAACAATGGAATATTACACATCCAATGACGCTCTCTGTTAACACCAAACACCATTTCCACAACATCACCACGCTCGGCATCATCAGCGATACTCACGGTCTGTTACGTGATGAGGCTAAGGCTGCATTGCAAGGGAGTGATCTGATTTTTCATGCCGGTGACATCGGCACCCGTGCTGTTCTTGATAAGTTGCAGCAGATTGCGCCGACCATCGCGGTGCGCGGTAACATCGATAGTGACCGTTGGGCGGAGGCATTGCCGGAGGTTGTAACTGTGTCGGTGAATGGTATGAAGTTTCTGCTGCTGCACAACATCAGGGATCTGACTATTGATCCGGCGGTGCTGGGTTATCGGGCGGTGACCTATGGCCATTCACACAAGCCGCACAACGAACTGAAATCGGGTGTGCTCTTTTTTAATCCCGCCAGTGCCGGGCCGCGCCGTTTTTCGCTGCCGATTGCGGTGGGAAAGATTGTTTTAACGGCTGACGAGTTGCAGGCGCAGATTGTTGAACTCGATTGTGGTTAGTGGCTACAGCACAATCGGTCTGTTGGGTAGTTCATTAATGTTGTTGGTGGCGGCCGGAAAGTGTTGTGTCAGCAGCTTGCTAATGGCGATAATTCCATCGATCACACCCGCCTCAAACTGTTGCTGACGGAACCGCTGTTCCATCTGTTGGCAGATGGCTTCCCAGGTCTCATTGCCAACGTGCTGATGGATGCCTCGGTCGGCGATGATTTCGATGTCACGATCGGCCAGCAGTAGATAGATCAGTACACCGCTGTTCTGTTCGGTGTCCCAAACCCGCAGTTGTGAAAAGAGTTCGATGGCCCGTTCACGGGCGCTCATCCGGCGCATAAGTGCGTTAAAGCTGAGGTGTGTCTCCACTACAAAACGTAACTCACCGTGGTGATGTGTCTCGCTATCGGCGATGGCCGCTTCAATGTTATCCAGCATTGATATTGGTAGTGTGCGTTGTCGCCACCAATTGGGTATTAGCAGGTGTCTTATCAGTCGTTTTATCATTTCACCACCGTCCTGATGCGCCGCCGCCACCAAAGCCACCACCACCACCGCCAAAACCGCCGCCGCCAAAGCCACCACTCCGCCCCATGCCATTGCCACCCATTCCACCAAAACCACCACCGCCGTGCCCACCACTGGCCAGGGTGAAGATAAAGACGAAGATAGCGGCGATCAGCGTAAATATCAGTGAGCTGAAGAGTAACCAGGTGGCGACGCCGATGATGGTGCTAACGATGGTGGCACCGAGTAGCTGGCCAAAGAGTGCCCGCATCATACCTGTCAAGACAACGGTGGCGACTATGAGTGCGATGAGTGTATTGCCCGCACCATCGGCACTACCATTTTGTTGCGACTTTGGTTCTGGTAGCGGTTCACCTTCGATCAGGCGCGCCAAACGATCAACGCCTGCCACCAGTCCGGTGTAGTAGTCGTTGTCACGAAAATGGGGCAGCATGATTTCGTTGATTACCCGTTTGGCGATGGCGTCGGGTATCACCCCTTCAAGGCCATACCCCACTTCGAGTCGCGTGGCGCGATCTTGCAGTGCGACCAGAATCAACAGGCCATCATCTATCCCTTTGCGTCCCAGTTGCCACTGCTCTGCTACACGGATTGCATATTGCTCGATGGTTTCAGGTGCGGTGGTGGGCACTAACAGGATGGCAATCTGGCTCCCTTTGTTGGTCTCCAGTGCACGCAGTGTTGCGTCCAGTTGTGCCAGTTGGTTTTGTGAGAGTGTGGCGCTGAGATCGGTGATGCGTGTTTTGAGCGGCGGCACCACAATCTCTGCTGTTGCTTGCAGGGTAGTGAACAGTAGCAGACAGAGCAGCCACCAGCGCCAGACTGGTGCTGCGCTATCGGTTATTGATGTGTGTAGTGGCATCGATTAATTGGCCGGTGTTGTACCAAAATCAACTTTGGGCGGGGTTGAAATCTCTTTTTCGTTTTCAACGGCAAAGTTCGATTTTACTTTGGCACCGGTGACCATGGCGGTTAAGTTGCTGGGGAATGAACGTACGGTGATGTTGTAGGCCTCAACTGCTTTGATGTATCGGTTGCGGGCAACGGTGATACGATTTTCGGTCCCTTCCAGTTGCGCCTGCAAGTCACGGAACAGTCCGTCGGCTTTTAGTTGTGGATAGTTTTCAGCCACTAACATTAAACGTGATAGTGCGGAGGAGAGTTGGCCCTGGCTGGCTTGAAATCTGGCAAACGCTTCAGGGTCATTAATTAATTCAGGGGTTGCCTGCATTGAACCTACTCTGGCACGCGCTTCGGTCACGGTGGTGAGCACTTCCGATTCATGGGCAGCATAACCTTTAACGGTATTAACAAGATTGGGTACCAGGTCGGCGCGCCGCTGATATTGGTTGAGCACTTCAGACCAGCTGGATTTGATCTGTTCATCGGTTGCTTGCAGTGTGTTGTAGCCACAGCCGCTGAGCAGCAGGCTGATGATCAATATTAAATAAGGTGTTAAATGGCGCATGGTATCGCTCTCCTGGTAATCATGGTTAACCAATGTTTTATGGGGCGTGATGCCCAGCTATTTTTTTATGGCCGGTTCTGGTTTTGTGGAAAAGTCTAACACACTGTTGCGTAGTGTCTCCGACAGGATAGTATTGGTATCGTCCAGCAGTCGCTGGCGTGTCTGTTCGATGGTAGTGGCAGATACTTTGAGTGGCCAACGTTTTATTCCAATATCCTTGCCGTTACTATCTCTCATGTTTAGCTCCAGTGTGCCTCGCAGCCAGTACCATCCCCGTTGCATGACCAGCGGGTCGAGTGTGGCGCTGATGTTGAGTGTGTAGTCAGGGCTCTCTTCGCTGAGAAAAAACCCGGCGGCTGATGCTGCACTGCTCAGTTGATGTTGCAGATCATCCTGCATCTCGCCACGGGCGCTGGTGGCGATTTTTGTTTTATTGATGATTGCGTCACGGTTGTGTTGTAACTCAGAGAGTGCAGTGGTGGATGGAGTTATGTTAGGGGCATTTTCATCAATGACCTGTAGTGCACTCTGTGCCATATTGCGTTGTTGTTGTAGTTCGATGGCCTTTTGCAGCAGCGCTGCTTTTGCCAGCGGCAGGGTGGCTAGCTCTAGCTGTTTCAGTTGTTGTGCGGTAGCGTTGTCAAGACGAGCGATATCCTGTTTGAACTGCTGTTGTGCACGGTTGCGTGATAAGACCGCCAGCACATGGTGGCGCTTGTTGGTTTTATCGTGCCACATGCCACCAATCTCAATGCCTTGCAGTGTACGTGATGTATAGCGGTTGATGTTGCTGGATGTCTGTCCTATAGAATCGCCTTGATTTTGTTGGCTGTGTGTTTGTATGGCGTCTCCAAGCTGCGTGGCTATCTCGCTGCGTGCAATATCTTTAGCACTGTTTAGATCGGCGGCACTGCCGTGACCAGTGAAATAGAGTGTGGGTGGAAATTTTATACTGCTGCCCGTTACCCATTCAGGCTCGGGTACTTTTACGGGCATAAGGCTGCAAGCATTTAGAAGGAGTATGGTCAGTGTAATGAGGGTTGTGTAGATGATTTTCATCAGCGTGGTCTCGTGCCGGTAGCGTTGGAGTTGGCCCAGTGCCAGGAGATAAAGTGTAGTGTATCTTTGGTGATCTTTACATCAGGCCATAATTTTGAATATTGGTTATCAAGTTTAAGTTCAATGTCATATTTGTCCGGCAGCAGTGTGGTGCGGGCGATTAAAATGTTTTGTGGCAGTGTATTCCAGGCGCGGGTATCGGCCTGCTCGCTAACAAAGGTGGCAATGTTGAGGGCGATCCCGAGTAGCGGAGATTGCCCGCTGGCATTGTCTACCAGTTTGTTTTTAACACTGACTCGGGCAACGGTGCGGGCAATAATCGCGGGCATCTGGGCGCGCAGATTGGCATTGGCGTGTTGATCAAGTTGATCAATTAATTCGGCCTGACTCCGCTGGCCAGCGGCCAGCAGTGTGATGCTGTGAATCTGGGGTATCCGTGTTTCATAAAATGGAACGGATATACGGTGCAGTTGGCCATTGTTGAATGAGGCGGCACTGATGGCTTGGCTATGTTTGCGGGGTATCAGACCATTGAAGATAACGGCTACTATCTGGCCCTTCTGTTTTAGTTCGGCCTGTGTCGGCCACTCTTTGAGTTGAAACTCGTCTTGATATTTTTTCTGTTCGTCATGGATGCCAAGATGTTCACTGAGCCTTAACAGGTCTTGCTGTAACAGTAATGGAATTTTTGTGTTGTTGGCACGGTAATCGTTATAGGTTTGGCGATAGGCGATCATTGCATCATCAAGTTCGTCGTTGGCCTCAAAGATCAGGCCGATGATGTAATGGGCAAAGGGCAGCTGATTGTTGTCGTTGTTCTGTTTAAGCAGTTCGTTGAGTTGCAACGCCTCAACACGTGCACTGTTGTTTTCACCCAGCTCCAGATAGTTGAGCGCCATGATAGTGTGTAACATGGCCCGTTCAAAAAGCGGTGGCAGATAGCTACGCATGGCGTCATTAACAGAGATGGCGGCGGCCTGTTCGCGCAGGCTGAGGGCATCCAGTGTTTCAATGATGGGTTTGGCCTGTTCCAAGGCTGTGTTGCTTGCCTGCAACTCTCCCTGCATACGCAGCAGTATCCCTTTGTTGAGATGATAAAGAACTTTATCGCGATCACTCAGTTTTTGATCATCAAGGGCCTTCAGCGCTTTTTCTGGCTGTTGCAACATCAGATGTTTTTCTAATACATCCTGTTGATAGGTAAAGCTGACGCAGCCACTGCTGATCAGTGTGATCGTTAGAATAAAAACGAGAGAGACCGCCCGGAAGGCGGCCTCTTTACTGCCATGCCTGTTTTTCACGTCGGTTGTTTACCAGCGTAGTCCAGGACGTTTGACAAGTTTTTTGATCTTTTTCTGTCCGACCCAAACTTTACGATTGTCGGCCATGCTGATCAGGGTGAGGTCGATCTGATAGTAACGGACTTGAGTTTTGCCGTCGGTATCGAGGATGGAGTTGATGGTCCCTTTGAGCATAAAGTCAGCACCAATCTCCTGACCCATGGCGTTAATGGTACCAGTGCGGGCGTTGAGATCCTGATCACGGCGCTCATCACGGACTTCGTTACGTTCGCTGCGGGAGGCAACAAACTCAATTTTGCTGGCGTTAATCAGTTCACGCTCCATGTCGCCTACAAAGGTGGCAACGTTGATGTGCTCGTGACTCAGGTTTTTAATATCGCCAACAATGACGGTGGGTACTTTCTGTTTTTGGCTTTGAAAGTCGGTGATCCATGCCCGTGACAACACATCGCGAATCATCTCCTCTGATACCAGTCGTGAGTCGGTGTCGTTCCAGTCACCGCTCAGGTCACTGCTCTCCTCTACGGCCATACGTTCAACGCTGGTGGTGCAGCCACTTAACAGACCGCCACCCAATGTCAGCGCCAACAGCGTTGTGCCTGTGATCAATTTACGTATCATTTTTCTATCTCCTGCCAGTCGGCCAAAAACGGTTGTCTAGCTTGTGCTGTTTATTCGGATCTATTTTGCCACCCACACCATCGGTTTGCCGGGATGGATGGTGTGGCGATGTTGATGAGCTGCCCTATTATGGTGGGATTGTTAGCGCTGCGCCAGCGGTTAGCTACCGCAACCAAAGGCGGCACTACAGCCAAAACGGTACTGCAGGGCGCTGGCATGGGCAGTTTTGGCCCATTTTAGGACATCAACGATGGTGCCAGCATTGCCGCAATCATCGGGATTAAACAGTGGCGTTTCAAGATCCTCCTCCAGCTCCGTTAGGCGCTCGATCTCCAGTGCAGAGAGCTGTTGCAGTGTCGGCACGCTGCTGTTGATACAGGGGGCGCATTCACCGCTGAGTTGAGCTGGTGGTGTCAGCCCGGTGTGTTGTAACAGCGCGTTGAGTCTCTCATCATCACTGTTATAAAGCGGTTGCCAGACTTTGCGGTTGCCATGAAATTCGCAGCAGTCGATAAACTCAGTCGCTGGATTTTCGCTGTTTTGATCGGCGTTGCGGCGTGGTAACAGTACGATGGCCTGGTTCTCGGGGTCATATTGTTCGACCCAGTTTAAAAAGGGGATGCCCTTAAGATGCAGGCTGCACCACTGGTAGCGGCGGGTGGGGAACCCCTGTTTCATCAGCATCAACTCGGTAAAGGGTTTGTTGGTTTTGAGGTGTACGGTCTTAAAACCGAGCGTCCGGACCCATGTCTCATAGTGCGCCACCTGGGCGAGCCACCCCTCGGCGGCCCAGCCGGTATCAACATAGACGACGGTCACATCGGCCAGTTGCTGCTCACTGGCCCACTGGATCAGGGCGATGGCGTTACGGCTGTAGTTACTGCGGAGTATGTACATAGGATTGGCTGGGTAGTTGTGGTGGTGTTTAACCATATCCTAAAAACGGTGGCTATAAAATAGCCACCATTGGCCCTAATGGCGGAAGTAAAGTAAAATGGCCGCCCTTCTGGAGTATGCCGCCATGTCTCAATCCATCCTGTACCAAGAAAAATTTGACGTTATTGTTGTGGGTGGCGGCCACGCCGGGACTGAGGCGGCGCTGGCGGCGGCACGCATGGGGTGTAAAACCCTACTGCTGAGTCATAACATCGAGACCCTTGGCCAAATGAGCTGCAACCCCGCCATCGGTGGTATCGGCAAAGGCCATCTGGTGAAAGAGGTGGATGCGCTGGGCGGTATCATGGCCCACGCCGCCGATCTGGGCGGTATCCAGTTCCGCACACTCAATGCCCGTAAGGGGCCAGCGGTACGGGCTACTCGCGCCCAGGCCGACCGTACTCTATATAAAGCAGCAGTACGTGAGGCGCTGGAGAACCAGCCCAACCTAGCGCTGTTCCAGCAGTCAGTGGACGACCTGATCGTCGAGAATGGCCGGGCCGTCGGCGTAGTAACCCAGATGGGGCTAAAGTTTCACGCCAAGGCGGTGGTGCTGACGGTGGGTACCTTTCTCGGTGGTTTGATCCACATCGGCCTGCAAAATTATGAAGGGGGTCGTGCCGGTGATCCCCCTTCCAACGCCCTCTCCCGCCGTCTGCGTGAGCTCCCCTTCACGGTGAGCCGCCTCAAGACCGGTACCCCGCCGCGCCTCGACGGCCGCAGCATCGACTTCAGCCAGATGGAGGAGCAGCCGGGCGATTCACCGATACCGGTATTCTCTTATATGGGGCGGGCGGCGCAGCATCCACGTCAGATCAGCTGTTACATCACCCATACCAATGCCCGCACCCACGAAATTATTCGTGGCGGCCTTGACCGTTCACCCATGTACACCGGCGTGATCGAGGGGGTCGGGCCGCGTTACTGCCCCTCCATTGAAGACAAGATCCACCGCTTTGCCGACAAAGATTCCCATCAACTCTTTATGGAGCCGGAGGGGTTGACCACCCACGAGATCTACCCCAATGGCATCTCCACCAGCCTGCCGTTTGATGTGCAGCTCGATCTGGTGCGTTCCATCAAGGGGCTGGAAAACGCCCGCATCACCCGCCCCGGCTACGCCATCGAGTATGACTTTTTCGACCCGCGTGAGCTGAAGAGCAGCCTGGAGACCAAACATATGGCGGGCCTCTTTTTTGCCGGTCAGATCAACGGTACCACCGGTTATGAAGAGGCGGCGGCCCAGGGGCTGATCGCCGGTATGAACGCCGCGTTGCAGGTACAGGAGAAAGAGGCGTGGTCGCCGCGCCGCGACGAGGCCTACGTCGGTGTACTCATCGACGACCTCATCACCCGTGGCACCCAAGAGCCGTACCGCATGTTCACCAGCCGTGCCGAGTACCGCCTGCTGCTGCGTGAAGATAATGCCGATCTGCGCCTCACCGAACATGGCCGGCGTCTCGGGCTGGTAAATGATCTCCGTTGGGCTGCTTTTGAGGCCAAACGTGAGGCGGTAGTGCAGGAGCAGCAGCGGCTGACAGGCCTCTGGCTGCGCCCGACCCATCTGCCTGAGAGCGAGGCTGAGCGGGTATTGGGGGTAAAACTGACCAAAGAGCAGCGTGCCAGCGATGCCCTGCGCCGCCCCGAAGTGACCTATGAAACCCTGATGACGCTGGAAGGGATCGGGCCGGGTGTTGCCGACCCCGCTGTTGCTGAGCAGGTGGAGATCCAGGCCAAATATGCCGGTTACATCGGCCATCAGTTGGAAGAGATCGAACGCCACCGCAGCTATGAAGAGACACAGTTGCCGGAGAGTATCAATTACGCCGAGGTGGGCGGACTCTCCAATGAAGTGCGACAGAAACTCACCCACCAGCGTCCCGCTACTTTGGGTCAGGCAGCCCGTATCCCTGGCATCACCCCAGCGGCAGTATCGTTGCTATTAGTCCATCTGAAAAAAATCGGTGGCAAGTTGTCGAGGTCGGCGTGATGGGGATGGACGACCGCGCCTGTTTGCGCGATGGCGCTGCTCGTATGGGCATCGTCCTGACCCCGGCTCAGGAGACGTCGTTGCTTCACTATCTGGCGCTGCTGCTGAAGTGGAACAAGGTCTACAACCTGATCTCTCGCCGTGCCAATGACAATCTGCTGGCCCTGCATCTGCTCGACAGTCTGTCGGTGTTGCCGTACATTAACGGCCCCAGCGTAGTGGATGTAGGCAGCGGTGCCGGTCTGCCCGGCATACCGTTGGCTATTATGTGTCCCGATTGCCACTTTACCCTGCTTGATAGCAACAGCAAAAAAGGGGGGTTCCGTACTCAAGCGGCAATCGAGCTGGGGTTGAAAAATATAACGGTTATCAGCGCTCGGGCGGAAGAATTTCGGCCAGAACAGGGGTTTGGTCAGGTCATATCACGCGCCTTTGCCACCATTACAGACATGTTGGCAGTGGCAGGCCATCTGGCCACGCCAAATGGGCGATTTTTAGCCATGAAGGGGCTCTATCCCCATGACGAGCTAGCCGAACTGGCCGAATTGGCTAAAACAGCGCCGATATACCGGCTCGACACGGTACATGAACTGAAGGTCCCCGATCTCGGGGCGGAGCGGCATCTGGCCATTGTGGCCCGGGTCGCGGATTGATTGTGAACAGATAAATAGCGACTAGCTCATGGCCAAGATCATCGCAGTAACCAACCAAAAGGGTGGCGTTGGCAAAACGACCACTAGCGTTAACCTGTCAGCATCGTTGGCCGCCACCAAACGTCGAGTCTTGCTGGTGGATCTGGACCCACAGGGCAACGCCACCATGGGGAGCGGTGTCGACAAGGCGGAGATCGAAGGCAGTAGCTGTGAACTGCTGTTAGGCGAAGTGAATATCAAGACAGTGATCGTTGATGCCAGCGCCGCGGGTTACCATCTGATCCCTGCCAATGCCGACCTGACGGCGGCTGAGGTGGGTTTGATGGCACTGCCTGAGCGCGAACTGCGGCTCAAACATGCGCTTAATGAAGTGGCGGATAGTTATGATTTCATCCTGATCGACTGCCCTCCTTCCTTAAACATGCTGACGGTGAATGCCCTGGTGGCGGCTAAGTCAGTATTGATTCCGATGCAGTGTGAGTACTACGCACTGGAAGGGCTATCGGCCCTGATTGAGACCATCGAACAGATTCGACTGACCAGCAACCCCGATCTGCATATCGAAGGATTGTTGCGCACGATGTACGACGCCCGCAATAATCTTGCTGTGGATGTCTCAGAACAGCTTGCCAGCCACTTTGGTGATAAGCTCTATCGCACAGTGATACCTCGTAACGTCCGTCTGGCCGAGGCCCCAAGTCACGGTTTGCCGGTGATCATCTACGACAAGGCCTGTTCCGGAACAATGGCCTACCTGGCGTTGGCGGGAGAGGTTTTGCGTAGACAAAATCAGGCCGAAATAGCGCAAACCGCCTGAGCAATTTAGAGAGTTAGAAGATTATGGCAACAAAAAAACGGGGATTAGGGCGTGGCTTGAATGAGCTGCTGGCCAGTGCCAAGTCAGCGCCCGTTGCGCTGGCAGAGCTGCAAACCCCAGAGCTGGAGGCAGGCCAGCCGATTAATACTGGCGAGCCGGGTGCCGCCGTGCTGAAAAAACTGCCAGTTGATCTGCTGCAGCGTGGTAAATATCAGCCGCGCCACGACATGCACCCCGAAACCCTGCAAGAGTTGGCAGACTCCATCAAGGCCCAGGGCGTTGTGCAGCCGATAGTGGTCCGCCCCATCGATGGCAAACGCTACGAGATCATCGCCGGAGAGCGGCGCTGGCGCGCCTCGCAGATGGCGGGACTGCACGAAATCCCCTGCATTATCCGTGATGTACCGGATCAGGCCGCGATGGCCATGGCCCTGATCGAAAACATTCAGCGCGAAGATCTGAACCCCATGGAAGAGGCCTCGGCGCTGCAGCGGTTGATTCAGGAGTTTGAGTTGACCCATCAACAGACCGCCGACGCTGTAGGCCGCTCCCGTGCTGCCGTCTCCAATCTGTTGCGTCTGCTGGAGCTGGAAGACGAAGTCAAAACCATGCTCGAACATGGCGATATGGAGATGGGCCACGCCCGCGCCCTGCTCGCCCTGTCTGGAGAACAGCAGCGGAGTGCCGCACGCACAGTGGTCTCTAAGGGGATGTCAGTGCGTGAGACTGAGCGGTTGGTGCGCCAGTTGCAGGCAGAATCGGCCGGACAGAAGACAGTAACCCGTGAAGACCCCAACATTCGCCAGCTTCAGGATGAGCTGTCACAACGCATTGGTGCGGCGGTCAAGTTTCAGCATGGGGCCTCAGGTAAGGGGAAATTAGTGATTAAATACAATACGTTGGATGAGCTGGATGGGATCCTTGCCCATATTAAATAGCCTAATCTCCCCTAGGCTCAGTAAAAGCCCCTGATATTCGTCCCCTTTTTAGTGAGGGGGCGTTGACCCACCGGGCAGTTGTCTTTATACTTCGCGGCGACTGTAGGAAGCTGGTTTGCACAGGCAACGCTGATTAACGCGCCGGGCCGCACAAGAACAACAAAAGCAAATCCCCCTATGGCAATAGATCGTGATACGCAAAATGTACTACTGATACAGCTGCTGATAGTGGCAGTAGTGGCCGCAATAGCGGGGGTCGTATCAGGTGTATCCGAGGCAAAAGCCGCCCTGTTTGGTGGTTTGATAGTCGCCTCAAACACGCTGCTACAGCTTTGGCATATGCGGCGTGCGGAACGAATTGCAAAAGAAGACGCCGAGCGCATCTTGCGGATTGTATATCGCTGTGCTGCTGAACGGATCTTTTCAACAGTCGCCCTCTTTTTAATTGGGCTGGTGGCGTTAAAGCTTGACCCGTTCAGTCTATTGATGGGGTTTCTTGCTGGCCAGGTGGCGATTGTGCTGACAAAATACTTGTTGAAATTTAATGTGGATCAATAACGATGGCCAGTGAAACAGAAGCACTTACATCCTCTGCCTATATCAAGCACCATTTAACCAATCTTACCTATGGCCAGCTTCCTGATGGCACTTGGGGTATTGCCCACGGGCAGGAAGAGATTGCACAGATGGGGTTCTGGGCGATTCATGTCGACACCATGCTCTTCTCATTAGGGCTGGGTGCGCTTTTCCTGTTTGTTTTTAGTCGAGTGGCTAAGAACCTGACCACTGGTGTGCCTTCAGGCATGCAGAATTTTGTTGAGTGGATTGTTGAGTTTGTGGATACCAGCGTACGTGGCTCCTTTACGGGTAAAAATCCACTGGTTGCACCGCTGGCACTGACGGTCTTCTGCTGGATCCTGTTGATGAATCTGATGGATCTTGTGCCGGTTGACTGGATCCCTCTTCTGGCGCAGTCCGTGGGCATTCCTTACATGAAGGTTGTGCCTACCACCGATCCAAACGCCACCTTCGGTATGGCGCTGGGCGTCTTCTGGCTGATACTCTTTTATAGCGTAAAAATGAAGGGTGTGGGTGGTTTTGTAGGTGAGTTAACCCTCCAGCCGTTTGGTAAGTTTGGTCTGCCGGTAAACATTTTCCTGGAAGGTGTGTCGCTGATCTCCAAGCCGATCTCCCTGGCCCTGCGTCTCTTCGGTAACCTTTACGCTGGCGAGATGATCTTCATACTGATTGCAGTCATGTTCAGCACCAGTGCTGTTATGGGGGCTTTTGGTGGTCTGTTGCAGCTGGGTTGGGCGATTTTCCATATTCTGATTGTGTTGTTGCAGGCGTTTATCTTTATGACACTGACCATCGTCTATATGGATATGGCACATCAGGAACACCATTGATCTGCACTTACCGGTTTATAACTTTGTAATTTTTAAACTTTAACTTTTAGTAAATAGGAGAAGAAAATGGAAATCGAAATGGGTCAAGCTATGCTGTATGTTGCTGGCGCAATCATGATGGGTTTGGGTGCCTTGGGCGCTGCAGTCGGTATCGGTATCCTCGGTGGCCGTTTCCTTGAAGGCGCTGCCCGTCAGCCAGAATTCATTCCAATGTTGCGTACCCAGTTCTTTATCGTTATGGGTCTGGTTGACGCCGTACCTATGATCGCTGTTGGTATCTCCATGTATATCCTTTTCGCCGTAGCTGGCGGTTAATCGGGTAGTGTTGGATAACCATATCAAACATCCATCGGACAAGCTTATTAAGGTTCTGTCATGAACATAAATGCAACCCTGATAGGGCAATCTATCGCTTTTTTCCTGTTCGTCTGGTTCACCATGAAGTTTGTGTGGCCACCGATCATGGCTGCGCTGGAAGCGCGCAAGAAGCTGATTGCTGACGGTCTTGCTGCTGCCGAACGTGGTAAGCATGAGCAGGAGCTGGCTGAAAAGGCCGCAAAAGAGAAATTAATCGAAGCTAAGCAACAAGCAGCGGACATTATCGCTCTGGCACAAAAACGTGCTAACGATATTGTTGATGAATCGAAAGATAAGGCCCGTACAGAGGGTGAACGTCTTTTGGTTGCTGCTAATGCGGAGATCGATCAAGAAGTTAATCGTGCCAAAGAGCAGTTGCGTGGACAGGTGGTAAACCTGGCTGTTGCAGGTGCCGGGCGCATCCTTAATAAGGAGATCGATGCTAAGGCGCACGAGAACCTGATTAAGGATTTAGTTACACAGATATAAGGTCTCACAAATGGCCGAAAATACCACAATCGCACGACCCTATGCCGAGGCAGTCTTCAAGCTTGCCCAGGAGCAAGGGGATTTGAAGGGCTGGTCAGACAAATTGCAGCTGGTTAGTGCAGTGATTGCGTCGCCAGATATGAGCGCACTTATTGGCAACCCCAAGATAAGTAAAGGGCAGCTGTCTCAGTTGATCCTCGAAAGCTGTGGTGATGTTGGCGGTGCTCAGTTTAATGCAGAAGGAAAAAATCTTGTCACCCTCTTGGTTGAGAATGGCCGTATTGGCGTGGTGGCTGAAATTTTTGCGCTGTATGAGCTGTGCCGTGCTGAAGCTGAGGGCAGCGTCGTAGCAGAGGCTATCTCTGCCATGCCGTTGACCGATGATCAGCAGAAGGCAATTGCTACCGCACTCACACGCCGTCTTGGACGCAATGTGGAGCTGGTTTGTAAAGTCGACGAAAGCCTGTTGGGCGGTGCGATTATCCGTACCGGCGACTTGGTGATCGATGGCTCTGCCGCTAGCCGTCTGACGCAGCTTGCCAAAGCAATGCTGCCCTAAACCGAATCGATATAGAGGACGAACGTTATGCAACTCAATCCCGCAGAGATCAGTGACCTGATCAAATCGCGCATTAAGAGTTTCGAAGCTGTGACTGAGGCCCGTACTGAAGGTACAGTGGTCAGCCTGATGGATGGTATCGCACGCATCCACGGTATGTCGGATGTCATGTCCGGTGAAATGCTTGAGTTCCCAGGCAACACCTTTGGTATGGCCCTTAATCTGGAGCGTGACTCCGTGGGTGCCGTTATTCTGGGTCCGTATCAGCACATTGCTGAGGGTGACACCGTCAAGTGCACCGGCCGTATTCTTGAAGTTCCAACCGGTCCGGAGCTGTTGGGGCGTGTGGTTGATGCCTTGGGTAACCCCATTGATGGTAAAGGCCCGATCAATACCAAGTGCACCTCTCCTATTGAGAAGGTTGCTCCGGGTGTACTCTGGCGTAAGTCTGTTGATCAGCCAATGCAAACGGGTCTGAAGGCCATTGATGCAATGGTTCCGGTTGGCCGTGGTCAGCGCGAATTGATTATCGGTGACCGTCAGACCGGTAAGACAGCCGTTGCGATCGATGCGATCATCAATCAGAAGGGCACGGGTGTTAAGTGCATTTACGTTGCCATCGGCCAGAAGGCCTCTTCTGTTGCTAACGTTGTTCGTAAGCTTGAAGAGCATGGAGCCCTGGCACATACCATCATTGTTGCTGCAACAGCCTCTGACTCTGCAGCACTGCAGTTTATTGCCCCTTACGCCGGTTGCACCATGGGTGAGTACTTCCGTGACCTCGGCGAAGATGCACTGATTGTTTATGATGATTTGACCAAACAGGCATGGGCTTACCGTCAGGTTTCCCTGCTGCTGCGCCGTCCACCAGGCCGCGAAGCGTATCCTGGCGATGTTTTCTACATCCACTCACGTCTGCTTGAACGTGCCGCTCGTGTAAACGTTGACTATGTTGAAAAACATACCAATGGCGCGGTGAAGGGCAAGACCGGTTCTTTGACCGCGCTGCCAATCATTGAGACTCAGGGCGGTGACGTCTCTGCGTTTGTACCAACCAACGTAATTTCAATCACTGATGGTCAGATCTTCCTTGAGACTGACCTGTTCAACTCGGGTATTCGTCCTGCGATCAACGCCGGCCTGTCTGTATCTCGTGTGGGTGGTGCAGCCCAGACCAAAATCATCAAGAAGCTTGGTGGTAGTGTGCGTCTGGATCTGGCCCAGTATCGCGAACTGGCGGCATTTGCCCAGTTTGCTTCTGACCTGGATGAAGTCACACGTAAACAGATTGAACGTGGTCAGCGTGTAACGGAGTTGATGAAGCAGAAGCAGTATAGTCCGCTCTCTACTGCTGAAATGGGCTTCTCACTGTTTGCCGCTAACCAGGGCTTCCTGGATGATGTGGATGTGAAAAAGGTTGTTGATTTTGAAGCAGCCCTGCACTCCTACATCAATGCTAACTGTGTTGAGTTGGTGAAGCGTCTCAACGATACCGCTGATTACAACGATGAAATCGCTGGTCAGATGCGTAGCGCCGTGGAGAAGTTTAAGTCCACCAGCACTTGGTAACGGGAGCCTAGTTATGGCAGTTGGTAAAGAGATTCGCACGAAGATCAAAAGTATTCAAAATACTAAAAAGATCACCCGCGCGATGGAGATGGTAGCAGCAAGTAAGATGCGTAAAGCGCAACAGCGCATGCAGGCATCCCGTCCTTATGCACATAAAATTCGTGCGGTAATTGGACATCTTGCACAGGCCCATCCTGAATATCGTCACCCTTATCTGCAGGAGAGGGGTGCGGTCAAACGTGTTGGTTTGATTGTTGTGACTAGCGACCGTGGCCTGTGTGGTGGTTTGAACACCAATCTGTTCAAGGCAACTGTTGGTGCGATCAGGGATTGGCGGAATAAGGGCGTTGAAGTTGACCTGTGCCTGATTGGCCAGAAAGGCATCTCCTTCCTTAAGCGTCTTGGTAACGTTCGCGCTTCTGTCGGCCATCTTGGTGATGCGCCTGGTATTACTGATCTGATTGGTAGTGTCAAGGTGATGCTGGATGCGTTTGACAGCGGTGAGATTGATCGTATTGATGTGGTCTACAACCAATTTGTAAATACCATGACCCAAAAGCCATCCATTGAGCAGTTGTTGCCTGTTCAGTCGGATGTGATTGATAACGAACTTCAGCATAGCTGGGACTACCTCTATGAGCCAGATGCCAAAGAGGTGTTGAATGAGCTGTTGGTCCGTTATGTTGAATCACAGGTTTATCAGGGTGTGGTGGAAAACATCGCTTGTGAGCAAGCAGCCCGTATGGTCGCGATGAAAGCCGCTTCCGATAATGCAGGTGATCTCATTAACGATCTGAAGCTAGTGTATAACAAGGCTCGCCAAGCGGCGATTACTCAGGAAATTTCCGAGATCGTCGCTGGTGCTGCGGCAGTTTAGTCGCACCAAAGCCGGTTTGTAGCGGAATTTAAAAGATTTAATATTGCTTTAATATTCTCAAGAGGAACTGAATCATGAGTTCAGGAAATATCATCCAGATCATCGGCGCTGTTGTGGACGTTGAGTTCCCAAGCGATGCGATGCCAAAGATATACGATGCTTTGATGGTTGAAGAGGTGGGTTTGACATTGGAAGTTCAGCAGCAGCTGGGCGGCGGTGTTGTACGTACTATCGCCATGGGCGGTACCGATGGTGTTAAGCGTGGTATCAAGGTGACCAATTCGGGTTCAGCGATTTCAGTGCCTGTTGGTGCTAAAACGCTGGGTCGCATTATGGACGTTCTTGGTAACCCTATCGATGAAAAAGGCCCTATTGGTGAAGATACCCGATGGGTTATTCACCGTAAGGCACCGGCTTATGAGGAGCTGTCAGCTTCTACCGATCTGTTGGAAACAGGTATCAAGGTAATCGACTTGGTCTGCCCGTTTGCCAAGGGCGGTAAAGTAGGTCTGTTTGGTGGTGCTGGTGTTGGTAAGACCGTTAATATGATGGAGCTGATCCGTAACATCGCCGTTGAGCACAGTGGTTACTCTGTATTTGCCGGTGTTGGTGAGCGTACCCGTGAAGGTAACGACTTCTATCACGAAATGAGTGAAGGTGGTGTTCTCGACAAGGTATCTCTGGTCTACGGTCAGATGAATGAGCCGCCAGGAAATCGTCTGCGTGTTGCGCTGACGGGTTTGACCATGGCTGAATATTTCCGTGATGAAGGTCGTGATGTACTGATGTTTGTAGATAACATCTATCGCTACACACTGGCCGGTACTGAAGTATCAGCGCTGTTGGGCCGTATGCCTTCAGCGGTAGGTTATCAGCCAACACTGGCGGAAGAGATGGGTGTTCTGCAAGAGCGCATCACCTCTACCAAGACTGGCTCAATCACCTCAATCCAGGCGGTATACGTACCTGCGGATGACTTGACTGATCCATCACCAGCAACGACCTTTGCCCACTTGGATGCAACCGTTGTACTGTCACGTCAGATCGCTGAGCTGGGTATCTATCCTGCGGTTGACCCACTGGATTCAACGTCACGCCAGCTGGACCCACAGGTTATCGGTCAGGAGCACTATGATGTTGCCCGTTCAGTTCAAGGCACACTGCAGCGCTATAAAGAGCTGAAGGATATCATTGCGATCCTTGGTATGGATGAGCTGTCAGAGGCTGATAAGCTGACTGTTTCCCGTGCCCGTAAGATCCAGCGTTTCCTGTCACAGCCATTTTTTGTTGCTGAAGTATTTACGGGTGCGCCAGGTAAGTATGTCTCTTTGAAAGAGACCATTCGTGGCTTTAAAGGTATCGTTGCCGGTGAGTACGACCATATGCCTGAGCAGGCATTTTATATGGTCGGTACCATTGACGAAGCGATTGAAAAAGCCAAAAAGATGGCAGAGAAGAAGTAGTCTCTGTTAGGAGGATTTTATGGCAATGACCGTACATGTCGACATCGTAAGCGCAGAATCAGCGATCTTTTCCGGGACCGCAACGATGGTATTTGCGTCGGGTGTGGCGGGGGATTTAGGTATTCTTCCACGCCACAGCCAACTGTTGACCAAGCTCAAGCCCGGTGAAATCCGTGTTGATCGGCCTGATGGCAGTGAGGAGTTTTATTACGTCTCAGGCGGCATGTTAGAGGTTCAGCCACACTGCATCACTGTGTTGGCCGATACCGCTATTCGTGCAAAAGATCTGGATGAGGCGTCAGCGCTTCAGGCTAAAGAGCGTGCTGAGCAGCTGTTGAAGGATCGGGGTAGTAATTTCGATCTGGCTCAGGCTGAGCGTGAACTGGCTGAGGCTGTTGCCCAGCTCCAGGCGATTCAGAAGTTGCGTAAAAAACGTTAAGAGAGGCCTTCAGGCTGGCTCTTTTTGAAGGGGAAAGACCGTTGGGTCTTTCCCCTTTTTGTTTATTGGGTGTTCTGGTTCAACAGGGGGTGGACCTGATAGTGATCAATAGTTGTTACACTGGATGCCGTCCAACCCTCGATTAAACAGGTAGGCTTAAAAACTATGTTGAGTGTCATCATACTTGCGGCAGGTCAGGGGACACGGATGCGTTCCGCGTTACCCAAAGTATTACATGTCCTTGCTGATCGACCACTGTTGGAGCATGTGATCGATACAGCGGAGCAGATTGGTGCTGACGATATTCATGTGGTCTATGGCCATGGTGGTCAGGTAGTGCCCACTACCCTTGCCCATCGCACGGTTGCCTGGGTGATGCAGGCGCAGCAGTTGGGTACCGGTCATGCGGTTGCCCAAGCCTTGCCCGATATTAAGCCGGGCAATCAAGTCTTGATACTTTATGGTGATGTGCCACTTGTTTCCGTTGAGACCCTGGAAACGCTTTTAAAAAGCGCCGCCAACGACGGTTTTGGGCTGCTAACGGTGACGTTGACTGATGCGAGCGGTTATGGCCGTATTATCCGTGATAAGAGTGGTGCTGTGACACGGATTGTTGAGCATAAGGATGCCACTGAGCAAGAGCGTCAGGTGAACGAGGTGAACACAGGCATTCTTAGTGTCTCGAGTGATCGGCTGAACGTCTGGCTTAAACGGCTCGATAACAATAATGTTCAGGGCGAATACTACCTTACCGATATTATTGCCATGGCGGTGCAAGAGGGTTTAACAATTAGCACTGTATCATCTGGTGATGAGAATGAGGTGCTGGGTGTGAACAACAAACGTCAGTTGGCAACGTTGGAGCGTTATTATCAGCAGTTGCAGGCAGGTCGTTTGATGGATGCTGGCGTGACACTTCGTGATCCGCTGCGCTTTGATCTGCGTGGTGTTATTGAGTGTGGGTGGGATGTGATTATCGATGTGAATGTTATTCTGACGGGCAACGTTACATTAGGTAATAACGTTAACATCGGTCCTAATTGTATGATTAGTAATAGCACGATTGGTGATGATGTCACCATCCTTGCTAACAGTGTTATTGATGAAGCGGTGGTGGGCAGTGGCAGCCGTATTGGCCCGTTTGCCCGCTTGCGTCCTGAAACAGTGCTGGCCGAAGAGACCCACATTGGTAATTTTGTTGAGATTAAAAAGGCGACCATTGGCAAAGGCTCCAAGGTGAACCATCTGAGTTATGTGGGTGATGCACGTGTTGGCAAGGGCGTTAATATTGGTGCAGGTACTATTACGTGTAATTACGATGGCGCAAATAAATATCTGACAGAGATTGGCGATAATGTCTTTGTTGGCTCTGATACACAGTTGATCGCCCCGATTAAAATTGGTGATGGCGTCACCATAGGTGCAGGCTCCACCATTACTAAAGATGTTGAGCCTGATGTGCTGACTTTAAGCCGTAGCAAACAGCAGACCATTACCGGCTGGAAGCGGCCGGTTAAGAAAAATAGATAGGGACATAAAACCATGTGTGGAATTATTGCAGCGGTAGCAGAACGTGATGTTGTCCCCATTCTGGTCGAGGGGCTGCGACGTCTTGAGTATCGCGGTTACGACTCGGCCGGCGTTGCCATTATTGATGCTAACGGCGTTATCGATCGTGTCAGAACTGTTGGTAAGGTTAATGAACTGGCCGCGGCTATAGAGACTAATCCAATCCGTGGTTTTACCGGGATTGCCCATACCCGCTGGGCCACACACGGCAAACCATCACAAGCCAATGCCCATCCACACATCTGTCGCAAAACCGTGGCAGTAGTGCATAACGGCATTATCGAAAACCATGAAGCACTGCGTGCACAGCAGCGCGAGCATGGATATGAATTTACCTCAGAGACAGATACTGAAGTGGTGGTGCATCAGGTGTATCACTATCTGGATCAAGGGAAGGATCTGCTGGCCGCAGTCACCGCAACAGTGGGGGATCTGCAGGGTGCTTATGCGCTAGGTGTTATCACCAGCCAGGAGAACGGTCGGATAGTGGCTACACGTCGTGGCAGCCCACTGGTGATTGGTGTGGGTATTGGCGAACACTTTATCGCCTCCGATGTGGCGGCGCTGTTACCCGTGACACAACGGTTTATCTTTTTACAGGATGGCGATATCGCCGATATCCGTAAAGATAGCCTGACGATCTATGATGCTGACGGCAATGTGGTTGAGCGTCCCTTAACGGTCAGTGAGCTGAGCGCCGACGCCGTAGAGCGTGGCCAGTATCGCCACTACATGCTCAAAGAGATATTTGAACAGCCACGCGCCATCGCCGATACCCTTGAAGGTCGCCTCAGTGGTGACCGCGTCCTGGAAGAGGCGTTTGGCCCCGGCGCCAGCGACATATTTAATGGCGTTCAAGGGGTACACATTATCGCCTGCGGCACCAGCTTTCATGCCGGTTCGGTTGCCAGATACTGGTTTGAATCGCTGGCGCGCATCCCCTGTTCAGTTGAAGTGGCCAGCGAGTTTCGTTATCGCAATCCCGTTGCACGTAAAAACTCATTAGTCATTGCCATCTCCCAGTCAGGCGAGACCGCCGATACACTCGCCGCATTGCACGAGGCCAAGCGGCTGGGTTTTGGTCACTCTATGGCAATTTGTAACGTACCCGAAAGCTCCATGGTGCGAGAGACCGATCTCTGCCTGATGACACGGGCCGGCCCGGAGATTGGTGTTGCTTCCACCAAAGCATTTACCACCCAGCTCACCGCATTAATGTTGCTGGTGATTGTACTGGGTCGGCGTCACGGTATGGCAGCCGCCACAGAAGTGGAGTTGGTTAGACAACTTCGCAGTCTGCCAGCCGCAGTTGAACATGCATTAGAGTTGAATGGTGAAATTGAAGCGCTGGCACAGTTTTTTGCCGATAAAGAGCATGCACTTTTTCTCGGGCGTGGAGCACAGTATCCTGTGGCAATGGAGGGCGCACTTAAACTCAAAGAGATCTCCTATATTCACGCAGAGGCGTATCCTGCCGGTGAATTAAAACATGGCCCATTGGCACTGATTGATGCCGAAATGCCGGTCATCTCCGTTGCGCCTAATAACGCGCTACTCGAAAAATTAAAATCCAACCTGCAAGAGGTACGTGCGCGTGGTGGGGAGTTGATTGTATTTGCGGATGAAAAATCAGGCGTAGAGACAGAGGCCAATGTGCGGGTCATTAAAGTTGCCGCCACCGATGACCCGATAGCACCGATTATTTTTACCATTCCGTTACAACTACTCTCCTACTACGTAGCTGTGCTTAAAGGTACGGATGTTGACCAGCCTAGAAATCTGGCAAAATCGGTGACGGTGGAGTAACTCCTCTCTGTTGTTTCTGACTCCGACAAATAAAATTCGTCGGGGCGGGAACGGATTTTGACATTAGCGTTCAGCAGTCTGCTAATCTCCAAATCCAATTGAATCTTTGAATCGCCTTGGGGTTCGCTGAGATTGTGCCCCAAAGAGCGACTGCTTTTGAGCGTTTATATTTCTGAATGATGAAATCGTGATTGACCTAAGGGTGTAGCCAGACAGGGCAATGACTCTAATAGGAAGCGCAGGTGGATTGTGGCGAACGACTCATCTTGGGCCATAACAGCCGGTAGCGTTTGCTCCTGTAAATGGCCGGTGTTTGGAGTGGATATGACGGCTATCGACCCAAAGGGGACATCCCATCTATGAATGGAAATGTGGTCTGTCCCCAATGCTGTTCATTTAGCGAATCTCCGTTCGTCCTGAGCCTGTCGAAGGACTCTGGATGAGTGGCTGGTGGTTCGACAAGCTCACCACGAACGGCTAAGTGAACAGCATTGGGTCTGTCCCCTATTACGACCAAGAAAAAAACTAGGGTATAAAACGCCGGCCAAATTAGTGGCGGAACATATGGCTGCAATTGCAGCTTAGGTGGTTATGCACTTCGGGGTTGAATCTGCCTGGCCCCTTTAATTCATGAGATGACTTTATGAGCGCCGACGCCACACTCTTGCCAAAAGAAGTAGCAACATTGGTTCATCACATCGAGCTGAATCGCTCGGGTTGGTGGGACAAAGTGGTTCAACGGCTCGCGTTAGCCGCCGTGTGGTGGTCCGACCACCCGCCGAGTGCCGATGAAATCAAGAACACTCTGTCACAGGAGTTCAAGCTGTCGTTGAGCCATGACAAACTGCGCACAGTGCTCAATGCCCTGGAGAAGCAAAACCTCTTGGTTGCGCTTCAGGAAGGGCGGTATCGCATTCCGGATGTACAACGTTTAGTGTTTGAGCAGGATATCTCAGCCGCTGAGAAGGTTGAATCAAGTGCGCGCGAGTTCTTTTGCAAGCTTGCGAAAGAGCTTTGCGCGGGCCTCGACGAAATTACTGTCTGGAGCGCATTCCAAACAAAGTTTCTGACGCCACTCATTAAAGATCTTGGTGCTAACGCATACCACCTTATTACTGGAGAAAAGCTGAGTGTAGACCGTAGTTTAGTTGACTGTTTCTTGAAAGAATTTAAGCCTGAATTTCATTCTGGCTTAAGAGGGCTTGTAACCAGTTTTCTGGATCCGAAGAAAGACGAAGTGCGCGCATATGTCAGCCGCATGCTGCATGCACGCTTTTGCGTGGAGGCCGGGGGGCTACCAGAATCGGCTATTCAGAAATTAAGTGAGACTGTCAGCAAACAAGCCAAGTTTCGGATATTCGTAGACACAAACTTCTTGTTTTCGCTGCTTGAATTGCACGAGAACCCTTCGAACGCCGCCGCACGTGAGCTTCTTGAGCTGATCACGCAGCTCAAATCTAACCCCAAGGTGCAGTTATACATTGTTACAAAGACGATCGGAGAAGCAAAAACGTCGATTACTGCGGCGAAGCGTCGCCTCTCAGGGATTCCTGATAGTGGAAACTTTACTCAAGCCGCCTTGAATGTCGGGGTCTCGGGGATGACGGAGAGGTTCCTATCAGAGCGACTGCGCCGTGGCGGAAAGCTGACTGCCGAAGACTGGTTCGACCCGTATCTTACTGACTTCGTGGCGATCGCCCGAGGGAAAGGGGTGGAATTCTTTAATGAAAGCCTTGACTCATATGCAATACGGCAGGATGTTATTGATGACATTATTTATGTTCAGGAGTTTGAGAAACGTCTAGACGAAAGCAGGAAAAAGTCTTACCAGAAAGTAGCGCACGACATGATCCTGTGGCACTTTGTTAGTGACCAGCGCCCCGCCTACATTGAGTCCCCAATCGATTCTCGGGATTGGATACTCACCGTCGATTACCGACTGATTGGTTTTGATGAATACAAACAGAAGAACTCGGGATCGAAGATACCTCTTTGTCTCCACCCAACCTCGCTAATTCAGTTTCTACAGTTTTGGGTGCCCCGTACCAAAGAGTTTGAGGAAGCCATGCTTGGTAGCATGGTCCTCCCATTCCTGTTTCAAAAACTTGACACTGAGGGAGAACGCACCAGCTTAAGAATCCTCAAGGGTCTTGGGCGATTCGAGGGGCGCGACGATATTTCCGCGCAAACGATAACCCACGTTATCCTCAATGACGGATTGCGAGCTCGTCTTCAGTCCAACAAAACGGAGGACGGGGAAGCCGAGATTGCTTTGATACGCGATGCTCTGGTCGAAGAGATGAATACACGTGCTGCCGCTGAAGTTGATAAGACGCACCAGTTGCAGACTATTGTGAACGAAAAAGAAGCGGCACTAAATGCACTTGATCGGTCGAAAGAAGTGGAAGTCAATATATTAAACGAGAAGATTGCAGCGGAAGAGACGCGAGCGAAAGCGGCAGATGAAAGACTCACCGTACAAGGCGCAGAAATCGAAGAACTGAAAGCATGCTTGAAACGTACTGAGGAGGACAAGAAGCAGCGCTCCGCCCTATTCAACTATCTTTGGTGGCTCATTTTGGTGCTGCTGGTGTCAGGTGTTTCCGCATGGCAAGGAGATCGTTTGTTTCCCGATTGGGCCAAATTTATCGGTGCATATCTCTTCAGGGGGCTGGTGGGTGCTCTCGTGTTCATAGTTGGGCACCTGCTGCTGGAGTGCTGGGCGAGAAGAAATCAGTGGATGGCGCGGCTCTGGCCCTTGAAGCAGATCAGAAGGTTTAGGAAGTGGTTGTGGGCATTGGTAGTTGTGAGCCTTGTGGTTGGGGTGATCGGCAACCTATACGCCAATCGGATACAGAAACAGATTGATCTGGAGTCGAGTGCTCCGTCCAGTTCCGAACGTAGGTATTAAGCGATGGCGCATGTAAAACAGCCACCACCTGATCAAACGAATGGAAAACGGCATATGCCCACTATCGTCGCGCCTTTATTCCCGGTGGCACATGGTTTTTTACCGTCAACCTATTGGAGCGACATGGCAATAATCTTCTAATACGTGAGATTGATCTGTTTCGTCAGGTTGTCAGCAGAGTTAAGCAGGCACACCCGTTCCACATCGATGCATGGGTGGTATTGCCTGAACATATGCACCGTCTCTTCACGCTACCGCCAGGAGATAGTGACTTCAGCCTGCGCTGGCGATTGATTAAATCAGGCTTCTCCCGCGCCTTACCAATAACCGAGAGGCGTTCGCCGGTGCGCATAGCCGCTGGCGAGCGGGGACTATGGCAACGCCATTTTTGGGAACACGCGATTCGTGATGACGATGATTATCAACGTCATGTGGATTATGTTCACGTTAACCCCGTGAAGCATGGTTTAGTGGCGCGTGTGAGGGATTGGCCATATTCCACCTTTCACTGTTACGTCAAACTGGGCATCTACTCTTTGCATTGGTGTGGTGATCCAGGGATGACTGTTGAGGGGTATGATTGACATGCGTGCGATTACGCTGCGCTAATCGGAGCTACGCGCTTATGACTATGACCCACAATATCTTCAAAATACATCGATACGCCTGGAATGGGGTATAAATAAGGTCACATACGACGTCATATTAGTAAAATGTAAAGCAGATTGCTTATGGGAAAAATATCCGGTCAAATGAGCGTTGATTAAAACAACGGATATTGAAATGAGTGCTGCAGATTCTTAGACGGGGGTTTCTACAGGCTCGTTATGCACTAAAACACCCGGATAGCGTTAGATAAAAGGAGAGTCTAATGATAAGTATAAAGCCGCTTAGTATTGATGGAACAATGGCGTTTTGGCAGACAATTAGAACTGCTATATCAACTTCAAAAATGGGTGTTTTTTCCGACAATGGACTCATATATGTCGCAATGAGTGACAAAACAAGAATGGTCCCCTTTATCAGGAAAAAGGAAGAGCTGTTTAGTACAACTATAAAAAATCAATCGAAAAAATATCGAGTTATTATTAATGGTCAATTCTATGGAGTATCGAAAACAGGTATTGCTGATGCGATGTGGGGGAACGATCCTGTAGACCCATCCCATACGACTCCTGAGGGGAAGATTATAAATAATGGAAAGATGATTGGGGGGCGATCCGCGCCGTTAATGTTTTATATCGCAAATCATTGGGAAACTACTCCGAGATATACATTCAATTCGGGGGTTGTACCAGCGAAGTCTAGTTCTGCCATAGGTGGGTGTGGTCCGGTTATAGTTAACGGTATGCCATATGGTGAGATTAATAATTATTCTGGTGGTGTTCCTGGAAAAAAAAGGGGTGAGCCGATCCTTAAAAACAGGCCTTATTTAACACAAAGAAGTAACAATACGTTTTCTGCATATTTGAAAAGACCCCCTTATACTGGAAAAACTATTATCGCCCATAGTTCATTATACAATGTACTGCTTGCACTGGTTCTGCCTCACGGTGCTTCTGGCATCTCTCTTTCTCAGGTTAGGGATAAGTTGAATAAATCTAATTTTAATAATGCAGTATTTTTAGATGGTAGCGACTCGTCCTTATTGGTTGTTGATGGTGAGTTCATTGCCAAGGCTGGAGAAGATAAAGACGAGACTAATGTGGTGGGAGTAGGATTTGAGTTTGGTATTTAGCATGAGAAAAATAACATTTTTCATATTTTTTTTATTATATTCAGTACTCATAGTCTTTTTAAGTTCAGAATATTTTCTTATTGGAGGTAGTAATGTTATAGAGTTCGTTTACTCACTAGCTATGTCTGTAAAAATAGCGGTCATATTTGGGCTGTTTGTATTCGGATATATGTCATTTTTCACAAAAAACAATAGTCTCTTTGTCAGAGTAATGTTTACATTGGTTGTTTTTCTTTCTTTTGTATCATCACAAAGTGTGGTGTACTCCGGGAAAAATAATACCATTGAATATTATATTTATGGTTTTTCTGTTAATAAAATAAACTTATTGCCATCAAAGGGTGAAAATGTGATTGTCGATTCAATAGTTCCAGGTTTGGTTAGAATTTCGAGTGGAGATGTCTCTTTAACATACGTGTCTTTATTTTGCCCATTCTGCTTGGATGCTTCTGAACTTCAAGATTTTTAGGGCCGTAGGGCGGGTTATCATAGCGTAATCCGCCGCATGTTTTTTTACCGGGTAAGTAATTAATTGTTACTGCGACGCTTGGTGGATTACAAAATAAAAGGCCAGTTTTAATCCACCCTTGAAGTCGGGATCCTGACTGATGGCTGTCTCGACCCATTGCAAGCTTCAGCCTAGCCGCCGGGAATGGTGTCTCTGCAGCGGGAGCGGGCTAAACAATACCAAAGCATGGTTGGAATCCATTGCTTAAGTGGATGCGGCCGGTTGGCTATCAAGATAGATTTTCAGGTCAGTCACCTGTAATTGCTCACCGCACTACAAATCACGGCTGAATTGATCCGACGGACTTAATTTTTACTACGATGCTCGCCTCTCGCATGAGCTGCTCTGCGACGGACATTGGCTCTGTGCGTGGGTTCAGCTGAATCAATAGATTACCGTATACATTATCGACGAATTTTATTTATCGGAGTTATCTGTTGTAGCATCCTTCGTCTGCTATCAGGCGGGTGACCTCAGAATTTATCCTGATGTTGGCGTAGCGCCTGTTCTGCCTTACGTGAGCGTTCGATATCTTCATTTAACTGTTGATTCAGTTTTAGCAGTTCACTGTTCATGGCCGCATAAGTACGGGTAAATACGCGTACAAAAGGGAACGCCAGCCCCAGCATAAGAATAGCAATGATAATCACTGCCAATACACGCTCCCTTAGAGAGCGTTTGATGATTGATATCTCCATGTCTGCCCCAGCGACATAGTCATTCCCTGTGGGGGAACGAAAATGAATCATAACACTGCGAAACGTACCCCAGCGATCGGTGGAGGTATCAAACACTGGTTTATCTGATTGTATGGCAGTTAAAAATACTGGACTTGCTTCCGGGTAATCCGTCCAGTAGCGCGATACAATATTGTATTTAGTGTCATTAGCCGAGTAGCTGCTGGCGGTGAAATAAGCGGTGTTATTCTGAATAACGTAAGTATAGAGATAGGCAAAACCACCGGTCACAGCATGGTTTGATAATTCATTGAGATTGGCTTCATCTTCAGCGTGGTCGATGCTGTCGGCAGCAATGGCACGATCATGAAAATCAGCTGCCAATATCTTTGGCAGGTTCTCTGCGGCAGCGATTAACCGCGTGTCGATTTCGGCGATATAGTCCTGGCGGCTGACGATATAAGTGATTGAGGCAATCACCAGCACACCAATAAAATAGATAATTAGTGCTAATAACAGACTGGGCGTATCTGGTTTATTTTTTTTGATCGATAATGCCACGACTGACTCCATTGATTAATAACATCGTTTGTGAGTGGTGCTGCCAAGTGAGATGAGATTGTGCAGTAAATTTCAGTTATGTTGTTTTTATGTGATGTTATCGATCGCCGATTTAATAAACTGACTGGGTGATTTTACTGTTTTTAGTGGCGAATGTTTTGATTTGCGATGAATATCGTCTAAAGTGATGTGGGTGGTGAGCTAGGTTAGCCAGCTTTTCGTTTCATTACAAAAAAATCGCCAATAGATAAAACCGAAAGGAACAATAATGACCTATTCAGTTTTAATTGTAGAAGATCAGGAGCCTGTGGCGCAGCGCCTATGCCAAGCAGTAATAGACCATCCTCAACTTGATTTATTTGGTGTAGCACCGACGTTGGCACAGGCACGTATATTAATAGAATCTGGAGAACCCAATGTGCTGCTGGTTGATATCGGTTTGCCAGATGGAAATGGCACGGCGTTGATTCGAGAAATTTATCAACGGGGGTATCGGACAGAGGCGATGGTGATCACCGTTTTTGGTGATGAACGACATGTAATATCTGCCTTGGCAGCAGGGGCTACAGGTTACCTGTTGAAAGATGAACGTCTGGATAGAATAGCTGAATCTATTATGCAGTTGATCAGGGGTGAGTCGCCGATGAGTCCCTCTATAGCCCGGTATCTGCTGAACCGTTTTATCTCCATTGAAAAGAGTGCAACAGTTAAAATTTCTACCGGTATCTGTCTCACAGTGAAAGAACAAGAGGTTTTACATTATATTGCAAAAGGTTTTACAGGGGCTGAGATTGCGCAGTTAATGAATGTCTCACCTCATACGGTTATGACACACACTAAACATATCTATCAGAAGCTTGCGGTACATTCACGGACAGAGGCTGTGTATGAGGCAACTCAGCGGGGAATTATTGCAATGAGTGAGCCGTAACGGTGGCTGTTTTAATCTTGTTCGAGAGTCTGTCGTCTCTGTAGGGGGATTTTTAAACGTATGTGTGTCCCTTCTGCGCTTGATATTACTTCGAGCGTTCCTCCTAAATCGTTGGCTCGTCCAGTCATGGTTTTCATGCCCCGTCCAGAATAAGTCTCGATGTTGATTCCTACTCCATCATCAATAATTTCAATAATGGCGATCTCATTGTCATTGTCTTTAGGACCGTTGTCGCGATATCCACGGATTGTCACAGTTTGTGCAGATGCATGTTTTATAATATTGGTGATGGCCTCCTGCATGATCCGCAATATTTGCAAAATCTGCTGTGGGTTAAAAATAAGATTGCACGGTAAGTCGTCTAAAGACCAGCGTAGCTCTATCTGTTGCGACTGTAGGCAAGCGTTGACACATGGTCGTAAAGAGATGAGTGCCGTGGAGAGGTCATTATGTGAAGGGTCCAGTGAATCGAGAATTAATCGCAGATCATTCAAGGTCGCACGTAGATGTTCTGCAAGCGCTTGATTTGTATATTGACCACTTTCAAGCATGGCCAATGCTGAGACCAGTTGCCCCCCCACGCCATCATGCATATCTCTTACCATGCGTTCACGTTCTGCTGAAAGTACCTGTGCCCGTTCCAGAGTTCGCAAACGTTCGTTTTGTTCGCCCAACTCAACCGTACGTAGCTGTGCATTAAAAGTCAGCCCCTCATTCAGTGTTTGTGAATCTTGTAGTGAGTGTATGTACTTGTTAATGAGTGTGATTGCAACGACGATCTGTAGCATCGGGATGCTGAGATATAAAAAATGATAACTTTCAATATCCACCAACTCTACAGAGATGAACCACTCATAAAGGGCTAATAGAGTAGTGGTAGAGAGTGTGATTAACATTAACGCATTGATTGGTGTATGAGAACGGCGATAACGGTGCCAGACAAACCCGCTGCTATAGAGTGTCGCCATGACAAGTGCCAACTGGAATGGCCACAGTGGTAGGTTTGTGGAGATCTCTGATGGTAACGCGATGATAAACGTGGCACAAAGTATTGCCACAAAAAGCAGAGTACGTTCCAGCAGGCGGTGCTGTACTTGGTAATAGCGGTGTATGAACAGTATCAAACAGAGCGAAAATCCGATCAAGCCAACCCATATTGCCCACCTCTCTTGCCATACGGCACCATTGATAAGATCAACCGTATACATCGTCCAGAACAGGGTGGCAGCGACGAGCCAGAGATAGTGATGTTGGTGGCGATTTTTTAGCCACACTATAATGAAACACAGGCTCGCTAGCAGTGTGGTGATCAGTACTGTAGTAGGTATGTTGATGCGCCAGAACATACGCTTCCCAAAGCGCTCTTTTAACAGAATTGCCGCACCTATATAAATACGGCTGGTAAAAACAGGTAGAGGCTGAATCGGATTTAGCTGGATATACAATCTATTTGAGCCAGCAAGCAACAGCCCTATGGGGATTTGTAGATAAAGTGGCCTGCTTGCCAGCGGTGAATATTGATTATCGTAACGAATGCCGTGTCCTAATAGCTGGCCATTGAGAAATACGGCAGCAGTGACCGCCACCTCAGGCAGATAGAGCCCCCACACAGAGTCTGGTGTTGTCTCAAGTTCAAATTCAACTCTATACCAGCCACCACTGTTTTTTTGAGGAGTCAATAGCCGGTCTGGCAAAGTGCGTTGTACTCCATTAAGTTCCTCTGCAGAAAGTGGTTTTTTGAAAGTTGTATATAGAAGATATGCTTTATCAATGACGTAAACAGTGTCTGTTTCCGATGTGGCTTTCTCGGCGAAGATTAATAACCAAAAAATAGAGGAGGCAATCAACAGATGTTTGATTGTGTATGGCCACATTATTGCGGATTTAGATTTTGTCTAAACAAAACTATTGAAAATCAAGGGGAGGAAATATCGGGTAGGTTAGGAATCTCTCCACCATAAAAAAACATTGATTAAGTATTTTCAAATGGCCATCATTTTTTTGTCCTATAGAGTTGCCGTCGATATTTAGCACAATAGCCTCATGTGATCGTCCTTTATATAGATACTAGTCTGTTTACATAGCCGATGTACATACTGTTTAGTAGCTCATTTTTATATTGTCAATTTTTATTATTGTTACTTAGTCTATTAATTGGAGTTGTCGACGGATTAGCAGCTTAATAAGCGTTCAGTAATATTAAAAATCCCTTGTTTAGGGGATGCGCTAACGTTTGCATGTTGCCATAGTCGTTTACGCCACAGGCATGGGGCACGCTGGCTGAAAAACAGATATGTATATATCTCGATAACAGAGGATTGGGGCAATATGTTTTCGAGTCCAATGACATTATCAACATTTGTTACGGTATTGGTTTTTGGCAGTCTAAATAGCACGTTATCTTTTGCCCAGCCAAAAGGGTTGGTGCCGGTGGGTGATATTGTGATGCCCAATGTATTGCCCAATAATCGCGCCTACCTGGTCAATCCCAATAGCCAGCAAAATTTCTATTTTGGTAAATGGGAGATTGGTGTTGATGGCAGACCGGTTGGCCAAGCTTTACCCAGCGGATTAACGGGCAGCAACGCACTTCAGGATGTTGGTTTTTATCAGCGCAACATAGAAGATCCCACCACAGGGGAACGTTACATACAACAGATTGTGACGGATGCCGCTATTGCTGGCGATACTTTTAGCAAGGTTGGTATGTTCTCTGAAAGCTACGTTAAAACAAATGGTCAAAATGGCGGGGTCTCTGTTCTTCAAGGGATGAATTGTGGTCTACATAATGGAAAATGTCTGGCACCGGATGAAGGTACTTACATGAATGGACAGACGGCCACCTCCATTGAGTTTTTAAATAAGATTCGCACAGGATCGTTTGAGGATCCTCAAGAGAAGGTACGGCTAAAGCAGTTGATCTACGAAACAGATGATCCCAGCAAGTGGGCAGATGCCACACGAAATACTACTGGCACTACTTTTTACAGTGACATATGGCGAGCTTCTTACGAGTATCAAGGGGTGCAGCTGGGTGACTTTGTTAATACAGTAACAAAATCATTAGATATTGACCCGCTCTACAGCTATGCAACATTAACGGCAGAGATGCGTTTTGATTACGACGCACGTGATCTTGAAGTCGCGCAGCGGGAGGGGATCACCGTAGGTGTAGATCCACAGGAGAATGTTGATATCTACCTGCTATCAGAGGCAGATAAACTTCGGAACAACTTTAGCAGCAGTTTTAGCAGTGGCCAGAAGGGGCTAATAGAGGCCCGCGACTACATTAAAAACTATATTCAATACAGGGCCATTGCTCAGGAGGGGTGGCATGCCCCCGATGCCGGGTTGGTCAGGTATGAGATGTTCCAGGCTGAAATGGTCGGCGCACTGGTTAAGGCCGGCAATATTGAATACCAGAAAAAATACAAAGATATTGTAATTGATGCCAGTTGGATCGATGGAGCAAAAATCAATGCTTATGGCACCAATCAAGACATGGGGTTCCAGCAACAGGGGCATGAACAGGTAACACCGGATAGATGTGAGAATGATAAAACATTTAAATTAGAGGCCGATCGTGTAATGTGCGGCTCTGTAGTCCGTTATGAGTTTGCTACTACTGATGTTTACAAGCTTATTAACGAACCGCGTAATTATGGTGCAGGGGTAGGTGACCAATTTAAAATTGAAAATAATATTGACTATGTTGACCCATTCAATCCTTTTTCAACAGTGCCTCATCTGCCAGACCCAGCTACAGTCAGATAGTATGGGTAATTAATAGTTGAAGAAGATTGTGTGGAGCAGCTGCTGTTTTTTCGGTCTCTGTTTTTGTATCTGTTCCAAGATTGTGAGCTCTGCCTAGGTATTGTTGTTTGATGGTGATATAACGGAAAAATTGATCAAAGCACCCTTAAAAAGGAGCCCCATAATAAGTGGGCTCATTTTTTATTTACGTTGATACTACGATCTATTTAATGTTGTTGTCTATTTTGTGGATATAAACGTCGCGCTGAGGGAAAGGGATGCAGCCGCCGACCTCCAGCCCCTCTTTGCAGCGTTGAATGATTCACTTGTTGAGTCCGATACCGGTTAAACGTACTGAACGCCAGCGCTGGAAAGGGGCTATCTGCTTTTCCTGGAAGAGTCTGTGGTCCTGGCAGCAGATTCGTCAACGCTTTGATCTGTGCTCGTCCAATAGTGTGTTACGGCGGCCGTGAGTCGGCGGGGCAAAATATTAAGCATTGCCTCTATACTAAACGGTCGCGACTGTTGGGTGGTAGCGAACTATTATAGTGGTTCAGTGTGAAGGGCTGAGCGCTTTATTTGTCTGTTGTGCTGTGATAATGAGTTGCTGTTTTTCATTGCGACTCAATTTTTTAATGGCAGCTTCACGCCTGCTGGCGCTGCTGCGATCGTGGCCATTTTCAATATAAACCACGGACGCTGGCTGGCGGCCACGAAAATATTTTGCCCCACGTTGTGTGGTGTGTTGTTTAATACGTCGTTCGAGATTGTTGGTAATGCCGGTGTAGAGTGTGTTGTCGCTGCAGTGGATGATGTAGACAAGCCAGTTCATCGCCCTGATCCCCAGCCAAAGTGGTTAATAATCTGCTGATAGCTGGCATCGAGCGGCGCTTGAATCAACAGTTGCTGGCTTGTAATGGGATGGACAATCTCCAGCTCTGTGGCGGCAAGCAGGAGCCGGTGACAGTTAAATTGCTGCCGAAAAAAATCGTTCTGTTTGCCATCGCCATGGCTGGTATCACCAACGATGGGGTGAAAGATATGTTTCATGTGGCGACGTAGCTGATGTTTACGCCCCGTACGTGGCGTGAGCCGCAGCAGTGAGTAGCGTGCGGTATCGTAACGCCCCACAGCATAGGGAAGCTCGACGGTAGCAAGACGGTGATACTCAGTAACCGCCGATTGTGCCGGTTTGTTCTGTTCTGCTTTGCCGTCACTCATCTTGTCCAGCTCTTCTTTTAGTGGATAGTCGATCACCGCCGCCTCTTCACTGTAGCCACGGACCACGGCGAGATAACGTTTGTGTACGGTGTGGTTGATGAACTGTTCCATCATGCGACGTGCAATGTCAGGGCTGAGTGCAAACAGCAATACCCCGGCCGTGGGTTTATCAAGCCGGTGCAGCGGGTAGACGTGTCGGCCAATCTGGTTGCGTACTAGCTGAATGGCAAAGCGGGTTTCATGGCGATCTATATTACTTCGGTGTACCAATAGACCGGCGGGTTTGTTGACAGCGACTAGCGCTTCATCCTGATAGAGGATGGGCAGGTTATCGTCGGCCAGGCTCATGGTGTCTTCTGGTTAATGTTGTTGAGCTGTTGTTTGAGTTGGTTGACCTCGTCAAACAGCTCCATCACCCACTGCTCCAGCTGGGCGATGCGGGCATCGTCTTCATTTATTTCGCTTCTGATGTTAACGTCGGTGCTGCGGGTGGTTGCCTCCACCTCACCACAAAAGAGGTGGGCATAGCGTGATTCACGTTTGCCCGGTTCGCGTGGCAGTCGTGTGACGTAAGGGCCATCGTCACGGTCCATCATATGTTGTAATGCCGCTTCAACCGCATTGACCTCTTTAAACTGGCAGAGGCGCTGGCTACGGGTGCGGATTTCACCGGAGGTTTGTGGGCCGCGCAGGAGCAGGATGCAGGTGATGCCCAGCTCTTGTGCTGAAAAGTGGCGGCCGCCAAATTCGCTGTTGAAAAAGCGGTGCTGATATTTGACCACACGGCTGCCAAAGCCCGATTTTTCACTGACCAGATGTTTTTTCACCAAACCGTCCAGTGTCTCCTGTACCGTGACCTCATCCAGATCAAGCACCGGTTCGCGGTTGCTCTTTTGGTTGCAGGCGTTGGTGAGGGCGTTGAGCGAGAGTGGATATTGCTCGGGTGTAGTCGCCTCCTTTTCAATCAGGCAGCCAATCACACGTGCTTCATGGGGGGTGAGTAGAGTATCCACAACAGTATCCTTTAACATCGGTTGAGTGGGGAACTTATCCTACACCAAAGCTTTAGTACAAATAACGCTTAGGGTGATACATTAAGCCTATCGCCAGTGATGGGAGGTCGATATAGTCTGCGCCCCATTTTACATAACATCTATTTACACAACATAAGGAACCTTGCCATGGAACTGTTTCGCCGGATTACCAAGCCTGTCAGTCTGGTCGTTACTGCGGGAATGCTCGCTCTGAGCCTGCAGATGCCGATGGCCAACGCCGCCATGGTCAGTACTGCTGAGGTGGTGCAGTCACTTCAGACACAGCAGGATATCAGCCGTATTCATGAAGCGCTTAATCGTGATGAGGTTAAGAGCCAGCTGAGCCAGATGGGTGTAGATCCGGCGCTGGTGCAGGCGCGTGTTGATGCGCTGAGCGACAGTGAGGCCCAGCAGTTGGCCCAGCAGCTCGACCAGATGCCAGCGGGCAGTGGTGTTGTGGGGGCGTTGCTGTTTATCTTTATCGTGCTGCTGGTTACCGACCTGCTGGGGCTGACCAGCGTCTTCCCCTTCACTAAAAAGGGTTCGATGCACCCCTAAAGCGGCGTGACTGTTGGTCTGATGGTGATTGATAAAAGTGCCCGACAGCGTTCGGGTATTTTTTCGTTGCTGCTGTTTATGGTGTTGCTGACGGGGTGCGCAACCCCGCAGACGCGCCAGTTGTTGAACTCCACGTCCCCGCTGCCACGATCCGTGGAGCTGACCGAGGTGCCATTTTTTCCTCAAGAGGAGTATCAGTGCGGGCCAGCGGCGTTGGCCACGGTGCTGACCGAGAGCGGTGTAGCGATCACCCCTGACGAACTGGTGCCACAAGTCTATCTGCCTAAACGTAAAGGTTCGCTACAATTTGAGCTGTTGGCATCAAGCCGTCGTCATGGTCGTATCCCCTACCTCCTGCAACCAGAGCTGACGGCGCTTATGACAGAGGTGGCGGCAGGAAACCCGGTGCTGGTACTGCAAACCCTGGGTTTATCTATCTTCCCCTTTTGGCACTACGCAGTGGTGGTGGGGTTTGATCTGGACCAGGGTCACGTTATTTTGCGCTCTGGTGCTGACGCACGTCGTATCACCCCCTTAAATACCTTTGAACATACCTGGCGTCGGGGTGGTTACTGGGGAGTGGTGGTATCAGCGCCAAACAGATTGCCACAGACGGCGGCGGAGTTGCCTTATCTGGAGGCGTTATTGGTGATGGAGAGGCTGCAAAAATGGCCCGAGGTTGCAGTCGCCTATGAACAGGCGCTGGAGCGCTGGCCGCAGAGTTTAGGTGTGGCGATGGGGCTGGGCAACAGCCTGTATGCCCTTCATGACCTGAGTGGGGCCGAAGCGGCATTTCGTATGGCCACCTTGCGCCACCCAGAGGCGGCAGTGGCGTTTAATAATCTAGCCCAGGCCCTGGCTGAACAGCAGCGCTGGCAAGAGGCGGAGGCTGCGGCAGAGCGTGCCGTTGCACTGGGGGGGAGTCATAGTGCCCTGTTTAGCCAGACATTGACGCAGATTCAACAGCGACCGTAATATCGAACATGGCACAATAATAAAGTCCCTCAATATGTTAGCGGTTTAGCTTGTGGTTGAACTGACGATATAGTCTAGTAGATCCTAGGGCAGCTTAGCCACCGCAGAGGGGCTGGTTGTTAGTGGGAACAGCCATTAAACGGGGATCGCCCCAGTTAACAGAGCATATACAAGATGACTCCAGCACCTATTAAGGCCGGGGAAGATGAACGACTGGCTGCTCTGCGTCGATATGAAGTGCTTGATACTGCGGCGGAAGCTGAATTTGATGACGTTACACGTCTGGCTGCACAGCTGTGTGGCACGCCCATAGCCCTTATCTCACTAGTGGATGCCGATCGGCAGTGGTTTAAAAGCCGGGTAGGACTGGATGCGCCGGAGACACCCCGTGACATCTCTTTTTGCGGCCATGCGATTTATGAGGATGAGCTGTTTGAGATCTCGAATGCGCTGAATGACCCCCGATTTCAGGACAACCCACTGGTCAGTGGCCAGCCCGGCATCCGTTTTTATGCCGGCGCACCACTGATCACTCCCGACGGTCACGGAATCGGCACCCTCTGTGTTATCGATATGATCCCCCATACCCTGGATGAACAGCAGCGGGATATATTGGCAACGTTGGGCCGGCAGGTGGTGCGGCAACTGGAGCTGCGCAGCGCCTTGAAACGTGAGCAGCAGCTGAACGATGAACTCACACGGTTATCAATTTTTCAGAAGACGCTGTTTGACAGCGCCGCCATTGCCATCATCTCGACAACCGTCAAAGGGGTGGTGACCAGCTTTAATCCAGCCGCTGAGCGGCTATTGGGATATACATCCGCTGAGCTGGTGGGCAAACAGACCCCTGGTCTTTTTCATGATGGCGCAGAGGTGGTGGCACGTGCGGCAGAGCTGAGCCAGACGCTGCAGCGCAAGGTTGAACCAGGGTTTGAGGTGTTTGTTACCAATGTGCTTACCGAGGGTTCAGAAACCCGCGAATGGACCTACTGTGCTAAAAACGGTGCGCGGATCCCCGTCATCCTCACGGTATCGGCGGTACGTGATGCTAATGGTGCGCTGGTGGGGTATGTGGGCATGGCTCGCGACATCAGCGCACAGAAACATGCAGAGCGGGTTAAAAGCGAATTTGTCTCTACCGTCAGCCATGAGCTGCGAACCCCACTCACTTCAATCAGCGGTGCGCTGGGGTTGATTACAGGCGGTGCGGTGGGTGAGGTCTCTGACAAGGTCAAAGAGCTGCTTGATATCGCCTACAAAAACAGCAAAGGCCTGACGGCGCTTATCAATGACTTGCTTGATATAGACAAACTTGCGGCAGGCAAACTCCGTTTTGATATGGAGCACCAGCCGTTATTGCCACTACTGGAGCAGGCACTGGTGCAAAACAGCGCCTATGGTGATCAGTATCAGGTCCGTTTTGAGCTGAGTGAGTGCAGTGGTGAACTTAATGTAAACGTGGATAGCGACAGGTTGCAGCAGGTATTGGCAAATCTGCTCTCTAATGCGGCCAAGTTTTCACCGCCCGGCGGTGTTGTGAACATTGCGGTGAGGGTGGATGAGATACGGGTGCGGGTGACGGTTACAGATCAGGGTAAGGGGATTCCGGCGGAATTTCGTGAACGTATCTTCCAGAAGTTCTCCCAGGCGGACTCTTCCGATTCACGTCAACTGGGGGGGACAGGGCTGGGGCTGGCCATTAGTAAAGAGTTGATTGAACAGATGCACGGTACCATTGGGTTTGAATCGGAGGAGGGAAAGGGTGCTAGCTTCTATTTTGAGCTGTTTCATGGGTAAACAGTGGGTCGATTGCGGGCCATTCCGGTAATCCGTCAAGATTTTTCGGGCTAAATCCACTACCATATGCCCCCCTCGCCAGTAGCAGTATGGAGTCGCGCGTGATGCAAAATTATCTCCCCGGTCAGCGTTGGATCAGTGACGCGGAACTACAGATGGGTTTGGGCACAGTGCTCTCCTGTGATCAACGCACCGTCACGGTGGTCTACCTTGCCACGGGTGAGACCCGCCTCTACGCCACGGCCACTGCGCCGCTGCGGCGCGCCCTGTTTGCGCTGGGCGATAGTGTCCTGAGCCACGAAGGGTGGCAACTGCGTATCGAGTCGGTGCGCGAAGAGAGCGGTCTGATCACCTACCTCGGCAAACGTGACGATGGCACCTTGGCGGAGCTGGCCGAAGGCCATCTCGACAACTTCATCCAGCTCAACCGCCCCAGCGAACGGATGCTCAGCGGTCAGATCGATGCCAACAAACGTTTCGAACTGCGCTACCGCACCCTGCAACACGCCAACCGCCTCGGCCACTCCGAGCTGCGTGGCCTGACTGGCGTACGCACCAGCCTGATCCCACATCAGCTCTACATCGCCCACGAAGTGGCGGGCCGCTATGCGCCACGGGTGCTGCTGGCCGATGAGGTGGGGCTGGGCAAGACCATCGAGGCGGGCATGATCATTCATCAGCAGCTACTCAGCGAACTGGCGCAGCGGGTGCTGATTGTGGTGCCGGAGAGTCTGGTACACCAGTGGCTGGTGGAGATGCTGCGGCGCTTCAACCTGCACTTCAGCATCTTCAATGAAGACCGCTGCCACGCCATCGATGAGGCTGACGAGAACCCTTTCGAGAGTGAACAGCTGGCGCTCTGTAGTCTGGACTTCCTCAGCAGCGACCCCAAACGTTACAAGCAGCTGCTCAGCGCCGGCTGGGATCTGCTGGTCGTGGATGAGGCGCACCACCTGGAGTGGTCGGAGGAGGAGCCAAGTCTGGAGTACGAACTGATCGAAAGACTCGCAGCCCAGATTAAGGGTGTGCTGCTGCTCACCGCCACACCGGAACAGCTGGGCAAAGCGGGCCACTTTGCGCGGCTGCGGCTGCTCGACCCCAACCGCTTCCCCGACTTCGAAAGCTTTGTCGAGGAGGAGCAACACTACGAACCGATCGCCCAAGCCGTGGAAGAGCTGCTTGGCGAGCAGCCCATCAGTGCCGCCGCCAACGCCATTCTCGAGTCCACCTTCAGCGAAGGCGACAACGCCGAACTGCTGCAACGACTCAACGACCCAAACACCACCGGTCAGCATCAGGGCGACGCCCGCCGCGCCCTGGTGGAACATCTGCTCGACCGTCACGGCACCGGCCGCGTACTGTTCCGCAATACCCGTTCCGCCATCAAGGGGTTCCCCGGCCGCCAACTGCACACCTATGCGCTGCCGCTGCCAGAGCAATACGGCGACTGCCTGCGCGCCTTTCAGGGCAGCGCCGTTAGCGAGCCACAGCTGCTGCTCAGTCCGGAACTGCTGTATCAAGCGGCGAGCGACAACTCACCACGCTGGAGCGAGATCGACCCACGGGTAAAGTGGCTCGGCGACCTGCTCAAACAGCTGCGTCCTGCCAAGGTACTGGTGATCACCGCCAGCGCCGACACCGCCATGGATCTGGCCGAGGTGCTACAGACCAAGACCGGCATCCACGCCGCCGTCTTCCATGAAGAGATGAGCATCATCGAGCGCGACCGCGCCGCCGCCTACTTTGCCGACCAGGAGTTTGGCACCCAGGTGCTGATCTGCTCCGAGATCGGCAGCGAAGGACGCAACTTCCAATTCGCCCACCATCTGGTGCTGTTTGACCTGCCACTCAACCCCGATCTGCTGGAGCAGCGTATTGGCCGCCTCGACCGCATCGGCCAGACCGAAACCATCCAGCTGCACGTCCCCTATCTGGAAAACAGCGCCCAGGAGATCATGCAGCAGTGGTACCACCAGGGCTTAAGCGCCTTTGAACACACCTGCCCGGCGGGCCACAGCGTCTTTGTGCAGGTGCGCGCCACACTGCTCGAAGCGCTGCACCAACTGGAGACCAGCCCCGAGGAGTTGATGGCGCTCATCGCCACCACCCAGCAGCTCTACAACGAAATGAACGACCGCCTGCAACGCGGCCGTGACCGGCTGCTCGAATACAACTCCTGCCGCCCGCTTATCGCCAACAACCTCAAGGCACTGGCGCTGGCCGAGGATGAGAACAACGACCTGGCCGACTACCTTGAACACCTCTACGACTGCTACGGCGTCGACATGGAAGAGCACGGCGAAAATAGCTTCCTCATCAGCCAGGGCGAAAGGATGCAGCACGCCTTTCCCGGCCTGCACGAAGAGGGCATGGTGATCACCTGCGACCGTGCCACCGCGCTTGCCAACGAAGATATGCACTACATCACCTGGGAACACCCGATGGTGCGCGGCGCCATGGAGATGGTGCTCACCAACGAACTTGGCAACAGCACCATCACCACCCTCAAGGCGCGTGGCTTCAAGGCCGGCAACCTGCTGCTCGAAGGGATCTACGTGCTTGAAAGCAGCGCCAGCAGCGAACTCAATCTCAGCCGCTACCTGCCACCCACCACCATTCGTGTGGTCATCGACCAGAGTGGCAAGGACCAGAGCCACCTGCTGACCAGCGAACTGATCCGCGAAGGCAGCGCCAAGGTCGACAAAGCCACCGCCGGCAAGATCATCCGCGCCTACGCCGAACCACTGCGCAACATGATCGTCAGCGCCGACAAACTCGCCCGCCAGCAGGCACCCGAACTGCTCGGCAGCGCCCACCAACAGACCCGCCAAACGTTAGAGCGCGAGATCAATCGTCTCGAAGCGCTGCGCAAGGTCAATCCCAACGTGCGTGACGAAGAGATTGAGTTCTTCGCCGAACAGTGGAAGACGCTGGATCTGGTGCTGGAGGCGGCGAGTCCTAGGTTGGATGCGGTGCGGATTATTATTACCACTTGATGAGTGGATAGGGCATATGGATATTGCCGGATTTTCATTTGCCGTCTGCGGTATTGGTGCACGGAGTGCACCTTACTCGGCCGAACTATCTAACTATACGGGTGTGGTCATGAGTGGTATCGTCACCGGTATGTGCGCAGTGTGGTGGGCCATGGTATTTAGGCGTCGTGTGCGATTGGAACTTGGATCAAGTTCTACAGAGCCTTTAACGTAGGCCCAAGCAATCTGAGCTTGTTTGGCCGTCAAGTGTGTGACAGAAGTTCTATTCAATATTTGTGGCATTTAGTTGAAATGTCTATGTTTCAAGCAATACCATTCGGTTAAATTTATTGGCCTTTGACATAAGGCCTATACCTTAGGGAAAAAAATGGGCACAAAAACACCAGGTAAGAGGGTAGGTCCGCAAGAAAATCATACAGAGTCCAGAAATGAGCAGTTTGGAAGTTCAATTCTTAGCTCGGAAGACTCCCCTCTTACACCCCGAGAACAACCCGAACTAGTATTTGGGTTGGTCGGACCGGTTGGTGTTAACCTTGATCCAGTGATCTCGGTGCTAACGAGGGAGCTTAAGGTACTAACTTATAAAGCAAAAACTATCCGCTTAAGCAAGCAGATCGAGTTGTTTTTTGGTTCCGACCATAGCAAAGAGTCTGAAGATAATCGGATTACAAAGTTGATGGACGAGGGAACGAAACTTCGAGTGGACAGTGGAAGGGGCGATGCGGTTGCGCTTCTGGGAATCATGGAAATTAAAAGGATTCGGGATGAAGAGTTTCATGGCCAATCCGCGGGCAATGCATATATTTTGCGTTCATTAAAACATCCCCATGAAGTTGAGACTTTGCGCAACGTTTACGGCAAGGGCTTTTTCCTTATCTCTGTATACTCACCTAGGGATGTGCGGGTGACTGCTTTGGCCGATCGTATAAATAGGTCACAGTTTGGAAAAGGCAGCAACGCGCGGTCGATAGCTGAGCACATGGTTGAGCGTGATGAGATGGAGGAAAGCACATCTCTTGGCCAAGACGTTAAGGACGCTTTTCCATTAGCTGACCTTTTTGTAGATGGTAGAAATAAGTCTTCTTTAGAAGCGCAGATAAGTCGATTCCTTCATTTGTTGTTTGGCAACGTTTTTGATACACCGACACGTGATGAACACGGTATGTATCATGCCCGCTCAGCTGCGTTGCGCTCTGCGGATCTTGGGGCTGCAATTCTTAGGACAGAAGGCGATATTCTTGCAGTTGGTTGTAATGAGGTACCAAAGTCCGGTGGTGACTTGTATTGGCCTGGGGATAAAGGCGATGCTCGAGACTTCCAAAAGGGGATCGATGCAATGGCTGAGGAACGAATCCAAGTTCTTGGTGAACTTCTGGAAAGATTTGATAGGCACGGGTTGCTCTCGAAGAGCGCTGGCAAAAATGAATTAGATACATTAGTACGAGAACTCGTATCAGGTGATAAGAAAACAGTGCTTAAGGGCACAAGAGTAATGAATTTGTTGGAGTTTGGCCGAAGCGTTCACGCGGAGATGGCTGCATTAATGTCCGCAGCAAGACTTGGAATTTCCGTTCACGGCGCGACTTTGTTTTGTACTACTTTTCCTTGCCACATGTGCGCTAGGCATATCGTTGCCAGCGGGGTAAAGCGAGTGGTATATGTTGAGCCTTACCCGAAAAGTAAAGCTAGGCACTTACATCAAGACTCAATCAGCGTTGATCCCTCGGTACCGTCTTCAGATCACGTGAACTTTGTGCCATTTGAGGGCATCGCTCCGAGACAGTATCAGGACATCTTTGATGCTCGTGACTCCCGAAAGGATAGCGAAGGAAGAGCTATCGATTGGCGAGCACATGCAAAGCCTCGATTCCTGCGCTTTATGAATACCTACATAGATATTGAAGTTGCAATAGTGGCTAAAGAAATACCTCTTCTTGCCGAAAAAATTGGTGTTAACTTACATCTAGAACCAGATGAAACATAGGAGGTTCTTGTGAAAAAACCTAGTAGTTTTGCGCATCAAATCCAGCAAGCGCGAAGAACCATCGAAAGCTGGCCAGATTCACGCTTATCCACATTGCGCTTAGAAGGCTTTGACGTTTTTCTTACCCGACGTTCCTCTGACCAATCAAGTCGTCAACAGTGCGAAGTCAGTGATTTAAAGGAAAAGAGTGTGCCTGACCATTGTTGATATACCTTTCAACGAGTTGTATGAATGAAGCGCTAGTGAATCCAGGTTGCTCGGCAGTGCCCACCAGCAGACCCGACAAACCTTAGAGCGCGAAATCAACCGCCTCGAGGCACTACGTAAAGTGAATCCCAACGTGCGTGATGAAGAGATCCAGTTCTTTGCCGAACAGTGGAAGACGCTGGATCTGGTGTTGGAGGCGGCAAGCCCAAGGCTGGATGCGGTGCGGATTATTATCACCACTTGATCGTTGCTGTTTTGCCATCTGTTTTAGGTTGGGGGGATGTTATCCCCTATTATTAGATGGCCAAATTAACCATGTCACTATGCCTGTCACTATGGTTTGACTCTGCCATTTCAGGCGAGTAGCGTACCTGCTGCGGCAATGTTGTCGCCTCTTGCATGGGTAAAACTATTATGTCTGTAAAAAACGGAGTTATGGGTCTGTGCGCTGGAGCAATACTGGTATTGAGTTCGACAACATATGCCGCACAGATCTGTCTGCCGATAACGGGGAAGATCAGTACCATTTCCATTAATCCCGTGAATCAGCACGGTGTGACGAAGGTGCGTCTGGGAGGGAGGCCTTTCAGTCTCTCCACGGTGGGTACCATCACCTCTTCTGACGGTGCGGGAAACACCTATCTTGACCATCACATGATATTGAATCTCGATAATAGAATCTTTACCAAGAATGATCACGGCGTGGTCATGGGGCCTGGTGACGGTTGCTCACTGCCGGTAGTGGAGACCATCAATGTTGTGGGGGGACTGGCATCTTCAAGGGTGTGACTGGCTCGGGGCAGGCGACGGGCAGCATCAACTTATGTACCGCGCGCAATGAATTTACCTTGAGTGGCTCGTTGTGTTTTACGCGTGCGCCGAACCTGCCTTAAGAACATATCCTCTCCAAAAAGCCTTTATCCCATCTCTCCCCAAAGGGGTGGGATGGGATCTGAATAGAATTATGGTGCCTCATACGTAATGGCAGACTTGATTTGCTGCATAATTTTTTTATTGTCCGTCTGTGATTTGATGAGCACGCTCCGCACCTGTGATGTGATGGCGGGAGGAGTATCCTGTGCTGAGAAAATGATGACCGGAGTTTGATGTCCCAGGGTGTTAACCAGAGGTAAAAGATCAAGCCCGGAGCCATCGGGTAATCCAATGTCGAGCAGTACAAGATCAAAGTTCTCCTGGCCCATCCGTTCTTTTGCCTGTTGCAGTGTTGCAGCATGGACGATCTGATACTCATCATTTAATAAAGTGTCAATGATGATCGCAATGTCGACGTCATCTTCGACGTGTAAAATGCGTCTGTTCTCTGTTTTTGTCCGGAATATATTTGAGCGGATCGATTCCAATAACCTTTTTTCATCGATCGGTTTTTCGATCCAGTCCACCATGCTAAACGCAGTCTCTTCGACTTCTAATTGACCTTCCTTGGCTTTAGCGGAGATGACAATAATGGGCAGATTATGGGTCGCCTCATTTTCACGTAGCTCCTGTAGCAGTGTGAGGCCACTGCCGCCAGGAATCATCAGATCTAATGTGATGGCATCATAGTGGTGGTTTTTTATCTGCGCGACGGCCTCTGGGTAGCTGAAGGCTTGATGGTAACGGTAACCCTCTTTTTCAACCATGATGCTGAGCAGTTTTGAGACATCCTGATCATCCTCAACAATGAGGAGAAGTGGTGCATTGGAAGTGGAGGTCTGTTTATGTTCGCCGCTGTTGGGGATGGCTGGTTTAAATTTATTGTCCCATAGTGGCAGTTCAATATGGAAAGTGGTGCCTTGCCCTGCGGCGCTCTCAAAACTGATGTTTCCCCTCATGTTTTCGATAATCGCTTTGGTGATATTCAGGCCGAGTCCTGTGCCTCCTTTCTGGCGGGTGTCCGAGCTGTCGGCTTGGGCGAATTTATTAAAAATTCTTGATTTGAACTCTTCGGGAATACCCTTTCCATCATCATGTACGCTAATACAAACACGGTTGTCTTGTGTCTGAATGGATATTTTTACCTGCCCATTTTTTGGTGAATATTTGGCAGCATTGGAGAACAGGTTTGACATTACCTGAGCCATCCGTTTTTCATCGATGCGGACAATGATTATCTCGTCAGGATTAGTGATTAAGTTGAAAGTGACGCCAAATTGATCGCCATACCCTTTGTTTGAATCGATAGCCTGTGTGACTACAGAAACCAAATTGACAACTTTGTTTTTGAACTGCATTTTACCGGCGCTGATTTTGTCTAAATCGAGAATGTCGTTGATCAGATGAATTAATCGTTCGCTGTTATTGTTGGCGATGGTCAGCAGAGCGCGGGTTTTGTCTGATAGTTCTCCGGTGACGCCGCCCAGTATGAGTCCCAACGAACCACGGATGGAGGTGAGCGGTGTGCGTAGTTCATGGCTGACAGTGGAGATAAACTCCTTTTGCATCTGTTCATTACGTTTGCGTTCGGTAATGTCGCGGATGATGCCAACAAAGTTGCGGTTGTTATCGATTACCACCTCACTCACCGCCAGCTCCATCGGGAAGGTGGTGCCGTCTTTGCGTCGGCCGGTCACCTCGCGGCCGATGCCGATCACCCTTTTTTCACCGGTAGTAATGTGGTGCTCCAGATAACCATCATGTTCGCTATGATAAGGCTCGGGCATCAGCATCTTTACGTTCTGGCCGATCACCTCGGCATCGCTGTAACCAAAGATCTGCCTGGCCGCCGGATTGAATGACTCAATTGTGCCGCGCTCACCGATGGTGATAATGCCATCCACGACATTATCAATGACGGCGGAGAGCCGCTTTGTCTGCGCAGTGACCTGGTTCTCCAGTAGCGTGGTCGCCTGCTGCTGATTGTTGGCAAAGGCGTTGATCGCCAGATAAAGGGTATGAAATTCATCACGCGCCGATGTTGCGTCCACGCGCACCGTCAAATCACCCGCCTGCAAGCGGCTTGCCGCAGCGGCCAGCTCCACCACTGGCGTGACGACTTTTTTTGTTATGAACCAGACAATAAACAGTAGTGAGATCAGCCCTAACAGCAGACTGATCAGTAGCATCTTATTGAGTGCCGCGGCGGTCTCCGCAAACACCACTCTTTCCGGGGCATTCAGGGTCAGCAACCAGTAGCGGCTGTGGTCCTGTGGTGAAAAGTAGATTTTCTGAAAGCCATCCAGCTCATTATGGTTATCATCATGTCGCATAAAGTGATCCTGTCGGCTGGCGATTTCAGCCAGCTCCGACTCAACCGTTTGAAACCGGTAGTCAATGCCACGCTCCAACCCAAACGTTTTGGCAGCATCGGTATATTTGATGTAGTAACCCTGACCATCAACAATATTGCGTTGCACGCCGTTGGCTTCGGAACGGACGCCACTAAAGAGTCGTTCGGTAGCAAGTTTGATCATAATCAAGGCGGCCACCTGCCCATCGGCGCTGCGCACCGGGGTGGCCAGCCTAAATACCGGCAGATGTGGCACCTGAATGATGCCATGCTCCCGGTTCAGGGTGACATCGGAAGAGTAGACCTCGCCCTCTTTTAGCGGGAGTGTCTGGCTCACATAGTCTGAGCCAGACTTGTTTTGCAATTCAGTATCGGCAACCACCTTCACATCACCATTAGCGTCGGCTTGAACCCTGATCAGCTCATCTCCGGCGGCATCGATATAGCTGACCTGTTGATATTCAGGATAATGTTCCAGGATGGCTTTGAAAGTTGTGATCAGACGGCTCTTCCACTGCTGTAGCGTATCCTCGCTTTCCGGGTCAATACCGTTATTGGCGCGGGCGCGGACGATGGCCTGGATGGGCGACACATCATGCAGCGTCAACAGATTTTGATGGTGATTCCGCAGCACGCCTTCGATCTCATATTTGAGCAGTGAGAACTTGCTCTGTTCGAACTCGATGACTTTCTGTTCGGCGACACTTTTTGACTGCCAATAACTGGCAAAACTGGTGACAATAAGCACAAGGCATATCAGCCCGCTCAATACCAGCGTGGTTTTACCCCGGAGTCCCAGCTTATAACGGTTACTCATGTACTAGCCCCTTGAGGAGTTACAGACGCCGAGCAGTGATTAGTTGCAGGTGCGGCGCCAGAAAAGAGACCGCTCTACCCATACTAAATCGTATGTTCGACTATCGGCCTTTGCACCTCAATTTTGAAGTGGCCGCATTCAATCTAACGGCGTGCGCCTGCCAGCTCTATTTGCAGATCACCTCTGTTTGTGTTGTTTTGCCGAGATTGTGGTGGTCTGAGCCAAATCAACAGTGGCGGCCTTTGCACCGGTGCCCGCAAACATGCTACAAGGTATTTTTCCACAGGAGAGTCACACTATGCGTCGTAATATCCTTGCCGTTTCTACTACTATTTTGTTGGCGTTTGCCTCCACATCACTGTGGGCTGCGGATGCGTTGACCATTGAGCAGGTTTACGCTCAAAAAGCCAAGCTGGCCGGTAAGCAGGTTCAGGTGAAGGGCAAAGTGGTGAAGGTGAATGAGGGGATTATGGGGAAGAACTTCCTGCATATCACTGATGGTACGGGCAAAGAGGGCAGCAATGACCTGACGATCACAACACAGGATAGTGCGGCGCTGGGCGATATGGTCAGCCTGACGGGTGAAGTGGCGGTTGATCGTGACTTTGGTGCGGGTTATATCTATCCACTGTTGATTGAGAAGGCGAAAGTCAGTAAGGCCAAGTAAGCTCACCATATACCCCTCTTTCATGGAGGGGTAGTCACTCTCCAGCTATAGATCAATGAACCTTCAGACCAGATAGGGATTGTTCCTGCGCTCTTCACCAAAGGTTGAGCTGGGGCCGTGGCCGGGAATGAAGCGAATCTCATCCCCCAGTGGCAGTAGTTTATCCTTGATGCTGCTAATCAAGTCCGCATGGTTGCCCATGGGGAAGTCGCTGCGACCAACAGAGTTCTGAAACAGCACATCGCCGACAAAGGCGGTCTGACTGGCGGCATTGTAAAAGACGATATGGCCGGGGGTATGGCCGGGGCAGTGCAGTACATCAAACAGCTCATCACCGACGGTGATCTGTTCGCCCTCTATCAACCACTGGTTTGGCATATAGGGCTCGATGTGGGCAAAACCAAACATTTTGGCCTGATCGGCGAGCCGTTCGAACCAGAACTGATCTGCCTGATGGGGGCCAATGATCGGGATGTTGAGCTGATCGGCGATGGTGTGTGCACCCCCCACATGGTCGAGATGGCCATGGGTGAGCAGTAGTTTTTCCAGTGTGACCCCCTCCTCCTTCACCGCCAGTAGCAGCTGTTCGATGTCGCCGCCAGCATCAATCAGCGCCGCGCTGTGGCTCTTGCTGCACCAGACCAGGGAGCAGTTCTGCTGGTAGCGGGTGACGGGAATAACACGATATTTCAACATAGCAGTTTATAACTCTGATGGGTTTAGCCCCAGCACTTGCCGGGTATTGTGGGTTGTCTCTCTGGCCACGTCTGTGATGGTCTCATCTCTGAGTGCAGCCAGTGCCGCCAGATGCGCGGGCAGATACTCGGGGCTGTTGCGTTGACCACGATGGGCGACACCCACCATATCTGGGGCGTCGCTCTCCAGCACGATGGCCTCTAGCGGTAGTTCACGTGCCAGACGGTGAATCCTGTTGGCGCCATCGTAGGTCATGGTGCCGCCAAATCCAAGTTTAAAACCCAGCTCAATGAAGCGCCTGGCCTGCTCGATGCTGCCGTTAAAGGCGTGGGCGATACCGCCTTTAACCGGTATCCGCCGCAGGGTACTGAGCACCTGATCGTGTGCTTTACGGATATGGAGGATCACCGGCAGGTTGGCGTCACGGGCGATGGTGAGCTGCGCTTCAAACAGGCTCTGCTGGCGTGAACGATCCAGTTCGGTCATAAAAAAGTCGAGGCCGATCTCACCAATGGCGATGACCTCTGGGGTGGTGGCGAGCTGCTGCTCCAGCCACGTCACCGCCCCCGTGCCGTGCTGCGCTATATATATGGGGTGTAGCCCCAGAGCGGGATGCAGTCCAACCTCAGCACGGCAGAGGGCGATTAGCCCCGGCCAGCGCTCCCTATCCACTCCCGGTACCACCAGCTCGGCAACACCGGCTTGGCGGCAACGTTGCAAAACGGCAGCGCGGTCGTCATCAAACTCGGCCACATCAATATGGCAGTGGCTATCGATCAGCTGCATCGACCATCACTCTGGGGTTCATGGTGTATCATACCGCCACTCTAAACCATTGTTAGACTGCCCGCTATGAAGCCTGTGCCGGAAGATACCCTCTACGCCAATCGTCACGATCACCTGGTCGATTTTGAATTCAACGAGGATGTGGCGCGGGTTTTTCCCGACATGATCCGCCGCTCCGTACCGGGATACGGCACCCTGATCACGCTGATTGGTCTGCTGGCGGAGCAGTACGCCCAGCCCAATACCCTCCTCTACGACCTGGGTTCATCCCTGGGTGCCGCCACGCTGGCGATGCGCCGCCGCCTGCCACACCACGACTGCCGCATTATTGCGGTTGATAATTCAATGGCAATGGTGGAACGGTGTCGCAACAATATCGCCGAGGAGCTCTCCCCTGTGGCGGTGGATGTGATCTGCGCCGACATTTGTCAGCAGGTCATAGAGAACGCATCGGTGGTGGTGCTTAATTTCACACTGCAATTTCTATCGCCGGAGGATCGTCTGGCGCTGTTGAGTAACATCTACAAAGGGTTGGTGCCAGGCGGGGTGCTGCTACTGTCAGAGAAGATCATCTTTGAAAACCAGCAAGAGCAGGCGCTGCAAAGCGATCTGCATCTCAGTTTTAAGCGGGCCAACGGTTATAGCGAGATGGAGATCAGCCAGAAACGTACCGCGCTGGAGCGAGTATTAATTCCGGAGAGTATTGAGCAGCATCAGAGACGTCTGACTGAGGCCGGGTTTGGCCACTATCAGCAGTGGTTTCAATGTTTTAACTTTGTTTCACTGCTGGCAGTTAAATGATCGACTACAGCTCACTCTACCCACGGTTAAGGGGTACGGCGTTGGAGGCGTGGGGCCACACACTGCCGGCGATGATTGAGCAGCGCCTGAACAGTAACCGGCATGGCGATTATGAAAAATGGCTGACGGCATTACAATCACTGCCGCCATTGAGTGCCGAGACTATCGATCTGATTGATAGTGTGACTGTGACCAGCAGTGGTGGTGGTGAAGAGACACGTAAGCACTTGGAGCAGGCGTTACGCCAGCTCCACCCGTGGCGCAAAGGGCCATTTTTTATCCATGGTATCCATATCGATACTGAATGGCGTTCCGACTGGAAGTGGGAGCGGCTCAAAAACCATATCGCGCCATTAACGGGGCGTACGGTGCTGGATGTGGGGTGTGGCAGCGGTTACCACTGCTGGCGCATGGCCGGCATGGGGGCGGCGCTGGTGATCGGTATCGATCCCACACTGCTCTATGTGATGCAATATTTTGCTATCCGCCATTTGCTGGGCGAGCAGGGCAAGGGGGTCTACGTCCTGCCCCTGGGGGTTGAGGATCTGCCACCCCGGCTTGAAGGGTTCGATACACTTTTCTCAATGGGGGTGCTGTACCATCGCCGCTCACCGCTTGACCATCTGCTGGAGCTACACGCGGCACTGCGTCCAGGTGGCGAGCTGGTACTGGAGACGTTAGTCATCGATGGCCCCTTGGGGGAGACGCTGATGCCGGAGGGGCGTTATGCCAAAATGCGTAATGTCTGGTTTATCCCCTCACCCGCAACGTTGGAGTTATGGTTGAGACGTTGTGGTTTTAAAAATATTCGTACGGTGGACATCAGCGTCACGTCTATTGAAGAGCAACGCAGTAGTGACTGGATGAAATTTGAGTCGCTGCAAGAGTTTTTAATGCCCGACGATCTGAGTCGCACCTGTGAAGGGTATCCGGCACCACGGCGGGCGATTGTTGTGGCTGATCGTGTTTAACAAAAAAAGAATTTGTTAAACATATCAACAAATTGAATTTCATCGACTTTACTGCTAGTTTAACCAGCACTTACCTCCCCTGAAGTGGTTGCGAATGACAGCTTCGAATGATTCATGCCGTAACATGTGCTCCCTGGATCAGCTTAATCAGCTATTGCAGGCCACCAATACCCTGATCCAGGCGCTATCCATGGCGACGGCTCGGGAGGTACTGCTTGGCGACGGAATTGCCGCGCTCTCGCTATTGGTCAACGCTCGCTACGGCGCGATTGTGATGACGTGCGGTACAGTGGTTGGCGAGATGATCACTTACGGTATCAGCGGCGCACAAGACAACCGCGCGGCGCTATTCACCCCAGCACTGTTACAGGGCATGGTATCAGCCGTTGAGCCTGTCAACTTTGATCGTTCCGCGAGGGTCACGACGGTACACAATATTGCTGCGAATGCCCCGGCTATGACATCGTTACTGGTAGTGCCTATCGTTAGCAGCAGTGGATTGTTTGGTCACATCTACCTCTGTAACAAGCAGGATCAGTCCTCTTTTAACGATATTGATCAGCAGTTGGTCTGTAACTTTGCCTCATCGCTGGCGCTGGTGCTCGATAACATCCAGCAGCGGCAGGCAAAAGAGAAGGCGGAAGAGCAGACTTGGTTACATGCCAAGGCGTTTGAAAACAGCACCGAAGCGGTGTTGATTACCGATGATGAAGGGACGGCACTCAGCATTAACCAGACCTTTAGCCGCATGACGGGTTATGCCTTGGATGAGGTGAACGACAGTTTTCCCTACCTGCTGACGGCCAACAGAAAACGGCGCAGCTTTTATGTGCAGATCTGCCATGAGTTACAGGAGCACGGTTTCTGGAACGGGGAGATGGTCTATCGTCGTAAAAATGGCGAGACCTTTCCGATGTGGGTCAGTTTAAGTGCCATCAAGAATGATCAGGACGAGACCAGCCACTATGTGGGGCTGCTCAGCGACATCAGCGAACGGAAACGTTTTCAGAAGCAGATTCAGTACCTTGCCTGTTATGACTCGCTCACCAATCTGCCTAATCGCGCCCTGTTTATTGACCGCACCCGCCAACTGGTCTCAAACAACAAACGCACTACCCGCCAGTTTGCCATCCTCTCGATCAACATCGACCAGTTCAAAAATATCAACGATACCTACGGTCCGGCCGTGGGCGACAGGCTGCTCCAGAAGTTTGCCCGTCGGTTGCAACACAGCCTGGGTGATGGCGACACCGCTGCCCGGCTGGGGGGGGATAAATTTGGTATGACGGTTACCGCGTTTACCTGCTCTGACAATCTGGCGGTGATAGCGGTCAACATTCTGGATGCCCTGGCACGGCCCTTCAAAATGAATAAGCGGGAGCTTTACATCACCGCCAGCATTGGGATTAGCCGTTACCCCGCCGATGGCCAGGACGCCGCCACCCTGATCAAACATGCTGAAGCTGCGATGTTTCACGCCAAGTCACAACAGCGTAACCACTTTCAGTTTTATCAGGCCGAGGTCAGCGCCAATCGTAGCAAGCGGGTGCGGATGGAGGCAGACCTGCTGCATGCCCTTGATCACAATGAGTTTGTACTGCACTATCAGCCCAAGGTCTGTTTTAGCAGTTGGCGCATTAACAGCGTTGAGGCGCTGATTCGCTGGCAACACCCTGAACAGGGGTTAATCGCCCCCAACGAATTTATTCCACTGCTGGAAGAGTGTGGTCTGATCAATCAGGTGGGTGAATGGGCGTTACTGACCGCTTGTGCCCAGATTAACCGTTGGCTTGATGAGGGTATAACCCCGCCTAAAGTGGCGATTAATGTCTCCGCCCATCAGTTTGAGAAGGATGACTTTATTCACACCCTTGCCAGGGTGTTGGAAGACAATCGCAACTGCGCCCACTATCTTGAGATTGAGATTACCGAATCGATCCTGATGCGCGATGCCCCCCAGGCCAGCAGAATCTTGCGCCGTGTTCGAGACATGGGGGTCCATATCTCAGTGGACGACTTTGGTACGGGCTACTCATCCCTGGCCTACCTCTCCAGTTTCCCTATCGATACATTAAAGATAGACCGCACCTTTATTCAGTCCGTGACTGAAAACCATCATGACGCCACCATCACCCGCTCCGTGGTTGATCTGGCCCATAGTCTTGGTTTGCAGGCGTTGGCCGAAGGTATAGAGACCCGTGCCCAGCTCGACTTCCTGACCACGCTGGGGTGTGATGCCGGGCAGGGATTCCTGTTCAGCAAACCGGTGGAGGTGGCCATACTGACAGAGCGCCTGCGCCATGCCCGTTGTGTGGATCTGGCAGAGTGTGTCTGATGGCCCCTGAATGGACTGGCAAAACTGGTACAACAGGCCGATGATCTAAATGGTTTATCCAGGGGATCCAAAAAGATGAATGAAGAGAATATACAGGTGATTGTGGATGGCACCCTGGCAGAGGGTGCCACAGCTGCCGAGGCTAAGTCACGGATCGCTCAACTTTTTAAGACCAGTGTTGACAAGATAGAACCGATGTTCAGCGGCAAACCGTTTGCCGTTAAACGGGAGCTGGATCTGGAGACCGCACGTAAATACCAGGCGGCGTTACTCCAGGCGGGGCTGATGGCCAAGTTGATGGCAGCGGCCCCACCGGCAGCCCAATCAGCCGCGCTGCAAAACGCCTCATTGGCCGCTACCGGGAGCGATATCGATACCACGCCCGCCCCTACCCCCCTCAATATTGATACCAGCGCCATCTCCATGGCCGACGCCGGCATCACCATCATGGAACATGCCCCCGTTGCGGCAGCGGAGATCGATACCAGTCGGCTACAGGTAGATCAGGCTGGCCAGACGCTTGACCAGACCCCCACCCCCGTTGCCCCTGACATAGATACCAGCCGCATCAGCCTCGCCAGCGTAGGGGAGGATGTGATGGACTACCTACCCATTCCAGAGGTTGATATCGATACCAATCTCACTATCGCCGAGGCGGGCATTACCATCATGGAACACAAACCGGTCGCCCCTGTACATATTGATACCAGCAAGATCAAACTGGCCGACTAGTAGCCCAGCGGGCGGTCCGCGCCCCATTGCATACATCACCCCCTCAACGGATGTTAAAGAGAGTGTCTGTGTCACGATTCTGGACTGCCCATGGCCTGATCCCCGCCCTGCTGTTTGTTATTGCCGTGGTTGTATTTGAAACCACGACCTTGGATGTCAGCCTTGCCAACCATTTTTATGACTTTGCCAGCCAGCAGTGGCCGTACAAAGATAGCTGGTGGGCATCCCAGCTGATCCACGAATATGGCCGCCGCCTGATTGTGCTGCTATTCCTGATCAACGTAGGGGTGCTGGCATTGGCCTATCTTCGCCCACGCCTGAAAGAGTACCGCCGTCCCGCCGCCTACATGGCGCTGGTGTTGATCTTTGCCCCCTTGATTGTCAGCATGGGTAAAAAAATCAGTAATACCGACTGCCCCTGGGAGCTGGACATCTATGGTGGCGACCGGCCACACGTACTGCTGTTTGAAGATCGCCCCAACAACCTGCCCGCCACCCAGTGTTTCCCCGGTGGCCACTCCTCCGGCGGCTTTGCCCTGCTCGGACTCTACTTCCTGTTTCTTAAACGCAATACCCGGCTGGCCAAGCTCGGGCTTGTCATCGGCCTGGGGGTCGGCGGCCTCTTTGCCTTTGGTCAAGAGGCGCGTGGCGCCCACTTCATCTCCCACGACAGCTGGTCCGCCGCCATCTGCTGGTTCACAGCACTGGGAATATACACAGTAATTTTCAAGCAGAGGCTCTGGTCAGACTGATACAATGGGTAGCCACTCCAGAGGGATATGCCGCCATGAGCAAACAACTACCGCACGCGCTGCACGGACGCGGCGCCATCAGCAATCCCGACAACCGTTTTGAATCAACACAGCGCGAACTGATCGACGACGGCTGGGACAGCCTCGACCAACCGCTCGAACCGATCCGCACCACCCTCACCATCGACAGCGCCAAAACGGTGATCAGCTACAACCAGTCGCCCGACATTCCGTTTGACCGCTCCATCAACCCCTATCGTGGTTGTGAACACGGCTGCGTCTACTGCTTTGCCCGCCCCACCCACGCCTACCTCGGACTATCGCCGGGGCTAGACTTTGAAACCAAACTTTTTTATAAACCCGATGCCGCCACGCTCTTGCGTGAAGAGCTGGGCAAACGCAACTATCAACCGCAACCCATCGCGCTCGGCATCAATACCGACTCCTATCAACCCGTCGAACGCACAGTTGGCCTGACACGCCAGATACTCGAAGTGCTGCAAGAGACACGACACCCCGTCACCATCGTCACCAAATCAGCCATGATCGAACGTGACATCGACATACTCGCCGAGATGGCGCAACAGAATCTGATCAGCGTCGCCCTCTCCATCACCACACTCAACCGCGACCTCAGCCGTCGCTTAGAACCACGCGCCGCCGCACCACAACGCCGCCTTGAAACCGTGCAAAAACTCAGCGACGCCGGTATCCCCGTATCAGTACTCATCGCACCACTCATCCCCGTGCTCACCGACAGCGAACTCGAAACCATCATGGAGCAATCACGCCACGCCGGAGCCAGAAGTTGCGGTTATGTACTGCTACGCCTGCCCCATGAACTGAAAGAACTCTTTCAGCAATGGCTGCACGAACACCAACCACTCAAGGCCGAACATGTGATGAACAGAATCCGCGACTGCCGCGGCGGCAAAGAGTACCAGGCAGAATTTGGCACACGCATGAGCGGTGAAGGAATCTTCGCCGACCTGTTAAGACAACGTTATCAGCGCGCCATGAAGCGGCTTGAGTTTGGAGGTATGCCGGAGCTGGAGACACAGCACTTCATCAAGCCAAGGAAAGAGAAAACGCAGATGGAGTTGTTTTGAGGGTTGGCATACACCGCGGGAAGAGCCCAGCGTAGGGTGCATTCCATGCACCCTATGAAACTCTTTCGCTAATGCTCCGCAGTTGTGCCAAAAGGAAGTTTTCGAAAACTAAGATGCTCAAGCCTAAACTCAAAGGTGTCGCGTACATTTTTCAAAGTGAATTCTGTATCTGCTATAGGGATACACTCAATGAGTTCCAGCCCCTGTGAGGCAGTAATCAAACTACTAAGTGACTCGGCTATTGTTTGCGCGCGATCAGAACTACCCGACTCGGCTGTATTGGATACCACATAGACCCATAATTCGTAAGGTTCCTGCTCAGGAAGCTCTTCATTGCGCGGCTGATAGTCGATGAATATACCCAAAACATCATCGGCTGATTTTTTAAGTTTATTATTAGCGCCTTCGAATACCGGGCTCATGCGATTATTAAGGGTGTCTGGAAACGCATGCCTACGATAACGCGCCGCGAGCCAGCGCTGAAGTACATACCGATTACTACCAGAGACAGAAAACGAGTTGTCTGGAAAAGTGCCTATCAAGTCAGCTTTTTTAATGCTTTTCTTCTCTATGGCCATCATTTCGAAGAAAAAAGGCTGGCCGTTGCGTAAAAACTCTAAGTGCAAACGGCGGGTGTTTTTGGCCTGCGCGAAATTCCCGTCGATACTTTGGATTGCCCGAGCGATGATGACCTCAACGTAAGGTTCGTCGGTTAGATTATCGTTAGCAATATCGCAATCATGTGATATTAGGATGGCAAAATCATCCCCACTATGCAGCTCAAGCAAACGAATCGCTATCCCTGCCGCCAGGACTGAGCCTTGTCGATAAGGAGTTTCGCGTCCCCAACCCTGCGTCGTCTCTGTCACTCAAAACGCCTCTTCACTCAGGATAAAGTGGAATGCTTTCGGATGATAACTCCTCATCCGGGAGTGGCACTTGACCAGACCCGCGAGCTTTACTCCGGGTCATAGCCTCCTTCTCATCAAGAGAACGCAGAGCATCAAACCGACTGTAAACTTCCTGGCCTTGTTTAAGAAAATCAAAAAAGGAATCGCCATTTTCAAAAACGGGTCTTTTTACAAGGTTTCCTGCTCGATGAAGATCAAGCTTAGCGAAATTATCCGCCACCCTGGCAAGCCAGAGAATTTTTTCTGCTGCTTCTGGTCTTGGTTCTTGGCCATCTAGCCATGCATATATAGTTGGTCGCGATGAACTCAACAAAGTAGCAAGGTCTGTTGCATTCAATCCAAAAGCTTTTCGGATATCTTGCAGCTGTTCACTTACCGTGCGGGTTTCAGCTTCTTTATAACTGGTTGTGGAATTTGCAGTTTCAGTAGAGAAGCGCACTAAATTAGCGCGGTTACGGGATAACAACTCACGCAGACCATCCTGAGTTAGCCCATGCATCGCACCCGATCCGAAAATAGTACAAGCCATTGTTGTTGCAATTCCAAATCGGGAAATAAACCTTAATGGTGTATTGAAATAATCAAAGCGCTCCTCTGTTACTTTTGGTTGAATAGGCATAATGTTTGTCTTCGCTGGCTGCGGAATAGAACAACCGGTACGAAAAGCCAGTCCTCTCGCCGGAAAAGATGTTGCTGTCATTTCCATTGCTCCTTAGCGAAAGGAGTGATTGTGTTCTCGAACGCGAGGCTAATGCCCTCCCGCAGTTTATAAAGTGCTTCCTCGATTACAGGAACCGAATATTCAATCCTACTATCCAAAAAGCAGTCATTATCAAGCACCGTAACTATCCCATTGCATGGACTAAAGCGTTCCTGAATTACCAAAGGCAGAGGCAACAACTCCGGTGGCAAAGGAGGGTAGTCGCTTTGCGACTTAACTGTAAATGCCCGGCTGATCAACGTTCCACAAGGTAATTGGGCAACAGTTTCGACCATGCTATGCAGAAGTCCTTCATCAAACTTCCCACTTAATCCCTGGGCTTCAGGTTGAATATACTGACTGATAGTCTCTCCGGTAGTCGGCATCACCGCATTAAGGTAGCGCAAGCCAATGCGCTCAATGAAATCAAGCTCGACCACTTTGTGCACAATTTCCAAGCCTTCAAGTAACTCGGCAAAAAAACCCCCGCGCTCCTGATATTGTGTGGTGTGATAGATCAAAGCATCCTGCAACAATAGAAATCCTGCGGTTTTTTCACGGTTAGAGATACGCCAACGTGCGACCTCCCGCTGTTCTACCTTCTGCGACTGAGAACCGTCCATTGACACACCAAACGACACCACATGCTGCTTGTCATCTTGAATATCTGAGTAACCAGCCCGGCGCAGGAGGTCCGCAATCTCTGTTGCGTACTTCTCCATGACGGGGATAGCATTGAATTGGACGTGTGCCAAAACGTAGAAAACGGGAGCATTGCTCCATTGAGTGCTCATGATATAAACACCTCTGGTCAACCAAGTGTTAAGTAAAGTGTAAGGTAAGATGCTTTACATTTAACTTTACACCATGGCGACGAAATTCACCAGTAACCACCAAATAAAAAATTAGTCGTGCGGGGGGGGGTGTCAACATCTGGATTCTGGCCCTTGTGTTCTATGGATATGTGCCCGAGTATCGGATTAGCGCAGCGTAAACCCGACAATACAGACTCAAATCAACCTCTGCTGTTGGGTTACGCTGCGCTCTTGTCCCCGAATGGGGGAACCCAACCTACATTTTCTGGGATCGTTCTACCGCTCAAATCCACCATACTGTGCCAGAAAAGTTTTTATCCCCTCCCGCTCGAACCACTGCACATCCCACGCCTGTGTTGCCAATTTTTCGTGATGACGATAGAGGTAGACCGCTGCCATCACTACGCTGTTATCAGCCAGAGTTACGGGGGCTTCGATCTTTTCGTAATTATCGCCTTCGAAGTTGTCGAGGCGTTGCATATCTTCAGACCTGACATTCATGTAGAGGTGGCCGTCGATGTAATCGGCAGCTGATGCCGCGATGGCGGCAGGATAGGTTTCACCTTTGATGCAGCAGCGTTGATGGCCGTGGAGTCGTGCGGATTGTTTTTTGTATTCCCCACGCACGACAACTGACCAGACTTGGGGGAACATGAGTGAGCCGTAGGTGAAGAGGTGCATCTGTCAATTACTCCTGGCGTTTACCAAACTCCGGCCTCACCTTGATCAACGCGGCGGCGATGAAGGAGGGGATGGTGGCGATGCAGATCCAGATGAAGAAGTTTGTATAACCGAGCTGCTCCTGAATCCAGCCGCTGGCCATGCCGGGCAACATCATTCCCAGCGCCATGAAACCGGTACAGATTGCATAGTGCGCAGTTTTGTGTGTGCCGTCGGCAACCATGATCATGAAAAGCAGGTATGCCGCGAAACCGAATCCGTAGCCGAATTGCTCCACGGCAATCGCTGTCGCAATGACGACAACACTGTCTGGCAATGCGTAGGCAAGAAACACAAACGCCAGATTCGGCAGGTGCACCGACAGCAGCATCGGCCAGATCCAGCGCTTCAAGCCATGACGTGAAATCGCGTAGCCGCCGAGCAAGCCGCCGAGGGTAAGGGCGATTACGCCGATGGTTCCGTACACCAGACCGACTTGCGCGGTGGTTAAGCCGAGCCCGCCCTTGCTGCCAGGGTCAAGCAAAAAAGGTGCTGCCAGCTTTAACGCC
>JANOSY010000090.1:0-72287 GCA_031416075.1 Tenderia sp. (SeqCode)
GGTATCTGCCGTTTAGCCAGGCTGGCGGCGCCCTGCTGTTTCACCTGTTGTCCAAACTGTACGAGCACACCAGCGTAATCATCACCACAAACCTGAGCTTCTCGGAATGGTCCAGCGTCTTTGGCGATGCCAAGATGACCACGGCGCTACTGGATCGGCTTACCCACCACTGCCACATCGTCGAGACGGGCAATGACTCATACCGGTTCCAGCACAGCAGCGTGGCTGCAAAGTCACGCATCAAAATGCGCGAGCAAACACGCAAGGGAGGCAAGCTAAGAACAAGTGATGAGGAGATCTAATTGGGAATAGGGGGGGAAGTTCGCTATTGGATACATCCTTTGTGAATTTCCCCGTACTTATTTGATAGGCTTATCCATAGCTGTTGATTAAAAAAACAGCGCCCGGTCTTGGGTCAATATTCAATCGGCAGGATGGGTCAATATTCACTCAGCGCTAACACCCTGAACAATCGTGCCACCGGCAACAACCTCTGGACTATCGCCGGCAACAGCAGCGCCGTCAGCAATGTCGCCCGGTTCCTGAACATGCAGTGGCTCAATGGCGGCAGCGGCGATGACACCTTCACCCTCGGCAACAGCGGCGTGGTGAGTGGCATCCTGGATGGCGGTAGCGGTAGCAACCGCCTCAATGGCCGGGCACAGGGAGACAACGACTGGTTAATCACGGATACACTGAGCAGCGTCAGCCACGTCTTTGCCTTTCGTAACATGCAGCACCTTTATGGTGGCAATGGCGTCGACACCTTCACACTCAATGGCACCCCCAACGGCAACATCAGTGGCAGCGTCAACGGTATGGCCGGTGATGATATTTTCAACATCAGCGTCGCCATCACCGGGCAGCTGCTCGGTGGTGAGGGCAACGACACCTTCAACATCAACAGTCATGATCTGAACATCGCCAGCATCGACGGCGGCACGGGCAGCAACACCCTGCGCGGGGCCAATGAGAGCAGCCGCTGGCAACTGACCGGCAGCCATAACGGCACCCTGATCACCGCACTGGGTGTAGGCGGCCTAGCCCTGAAAGAGATCACCTTTGCCAACATCAACCGCCTGCAGGGCGGCACAGCGGATGATTGGTTTATGTTGAATGATGCTGGGAGTCTGGCAACACTCACCATCAATGGCGGTGACAACCGCTTACCCGGTAACACAGTACTGGCCGACACCGTAGACCTCTCAACACTGACCGGCGGGTTACGCATTGTGCTCGGCGGCAGCGGCATCAGCAACATCGAAACGCTGCTGGGCAACAGCCATGAGAACACCGTACTGACAGGTGAAGACCGCGACAACAGCTGGCTGATTAACGGCATCAACAGCGGTGCGGTGGGCGGTATGCAGTTCAGCGGCATCACCCATCTGCAGGGCGGCGCGGCCAACGACAGCTTCGCCTTTTCAGATACATTGACAGCCCCGTTTGGTGGCAGGATAGACGGCGGTGCCGGTCGTGACACCATCAACTACAGCAACATCAAAGCGAGATGTAAAACAGCGGTTGCGCCATGCTTTATAAATGTGTGAGTCTATGGCGGATTTACCAGAGGCTGGCCATGATCAATCTTAAACGTAGTGGTACATTTACACTGTTAATTACATTGCTGCTGCTGGGCGGCTGTAAAGGTGAGGAGGATAATATGTTGTTTCAAGCTGAAAATTACTGTCTCTTTTCTGCCATGGAGGGGACGTTGACCTTTCAGGGTAAACCCGCCGCAGGGGCTAAGGTGGTGAGGCAGATCGAGGTTGATAAAAAAGAGAAGCCCGATGTTGTGATTGCAGATGATGAAGGTAGGTTTTCTTTTTCAACGATAAACCGGAAGGTTCGTCAGTCGTTTTTAACGGAGTTTGTGGTTCGTCAGGAGCTTTTTGTTCATTATCAGGGACAGGAATATAAAATTTGGCATATGTCTAAAGGGGGCGGGCCTGAGTATGAGGAGTTTGGTGGCAATAAATTGGTTAACGTAAGATGTGAAATAACTGATGAACTTTCTTATGGTGTTGAGATCGAGAATGGACTCTTGGTTACATCGTGCGTCTGGGATGGCATTAATAAAGCGGAGGTGAATTAAATGGAAATTAAACCAATCACAGCCGCTGAGTTGGCAAGGGATGTGTATAGGGTGCGAGAGCCTATTGAGTTGAAAAGGTTCTTATCCAATAAAATCTTTGCCCCCGACCCCAAAAGCAAAACCATGCTCAAGGCCGAGGTAGGCGGACGCCTGATCACCGTTACGGATGGTTTTGCGGTGTGCGCCCGTGGTGGTAAGGGGTATGAACATGATCTGTTTCTGATCTTTCGTGGCACGGAACGTCTGGCGGACTGGATCAGTAATCTTCGTTTGGGGAATGAGCGTTCCGTGACCGGGCTACCGGTCCACATCGGTTTTAACCACGCCTTTACCAGTATGCTCACACAGTTGCGAACCTTTATCAGCACCAACCTGAAGGGGGTTAACCGCATCCACTGTATCGGTCACAGTCTGGGCGGTGCCGTGGCAACACTGGCGGCTGACTGGGTGAAATCCCATACGAGCCTGCGTATCATGCTCTATACCTTCGGTGCACCACGGGTTGGGTTTGAGTTTTTTTCAAAACAGCTGACACGAAAACTGAAGATATCCAACATCTACCGTGTCTACCATGATAGTGACCCGGTACCGATGGTGCCTGTTTATCCCTATTCACATACCCCGCTGCCGGGGTATGGCTACAGTTTTGTTACAGGGCAAATATTGAGTCCCGCCCTTCATAAAGTTGATTCCTACGTTAACTCAGCGCGTAACAAAGAGTGGGATAAAATAATGTACTCAGCACCATTGAGCAGCAACGAGCAGCTCATTCAACAGTGGCTGATCTCAGACAAACCCATCAGCCCACTCAACCCCAAGACGTGGGAGTTCATCGATGTCAGCTTACAGTGGGTGCTGAAAGGGATCATGGTAGGCGCACTTGATACCCTGCAGTCGCATGCCATGAGCCTCTCCACCCTGGCAGACAGAATCGCCTTGATACTGCACAAAGGTATCGACCTTGCCAAAGATACCGGGATCTGGGTATTGCGAGTGATGCGTAAAATGATGCAGGCGTTGGGTATGAAAGTTGTCGACTCAGTTGAGCAGTTAACACGGGCCTTTATGCGGACCATCCTTGAGCGGTTGATGCGTAAAATGGCAGAGGCAGCCGCACAGGCGTTGCGTGGTATTATCGGATAAATTTCAGAATAGTGCCGGATCGTTAATAAAACGATTAAATAGATCTCTAAAAAACAAAACAGCCATCAAACAACCAATCACCCCACGCGCACCTTATTATAAAGACGAGACCACCAATCATGACCCACACCACACAACATAGCAGCCCACGCACCCTCGCCACGCTCCTGCTCACAGCGTTCATACTACTATTACAGGCGTGTGGCGGCGGTGGTGGCGGCCCCGCCCCTACTTACACCGTGGGCGGTAGTATCACGGGCCTGGGCAACAGCCCCGTTGTTTTGCAAAATAATGGCACAGAATCACTCAGCATCAGTGTGGATGGCAGCTACCAGTTCCCCACTGCCCTGAACCAAGGGGTCAATTACTCCATCACTGTGCTTACCCAACCCACGGGTTACAACTGTGGTGTCAGTAACAGTACAGGCACTGTAGGCCAGCAGAACATCACTACTATTGCAGTCACCTGTACCGCACTGCCCACGTATACTATTGGTGGCACTGTTACCGGCCTGGGCAGCAACCCAGTCATATTACAAAATAACAGTAGCGAACAGCTTAGCGTCAGTGCTAATGGCAGCTACCAGTTCCCCACCGCCCAACTCGAAGGGAGCAGCTACAGCGTCACCGTTCATACTCAACCCAGCGGTTACAGCTGTAGTGTCAGCAGCAACACCGGTACCGTCGCGCAACAAAACATCACCACCATCACCGTTAATTGTGGCGTCACCGCCACCGGGTATTACACCGGTAGTGCTGATGTTAAAGCCGACAACAATACCAGCAACCTCAACATCCCCGACCTACGGGCCATGGTCAACGGCAACCGCCTCATGCTCATGAGTCTGGGACAACAGCTACTCTATGATGGCACCATCACCATCACCGGCAGCAACTACAGCGGCAGCGTCACCCTCTACAAAAGTGGTGCACGCACCAGTACCACTCCGGTCGCCGTCAGTGGCACCATCACCAGCGCCTCCAGAATCACAGGCACACTGGCAGGCAGTGGCGCGGGTAATGGTACGTTTGATGTGCTGTACAACACATCAGTGAACGCACAGGCGGCATCGTTGGCGCGGGTGGTGAATACGGTGACGAGGAGTTATTGGGGAGGGGCATTTTATCTGCCATGGGCAGCGGATACGGCAACTTTGTTTAAAGTTGTTGACGGAGGCGGAATAGAGCATGTAGGTACCGCTATTCGTGGTTATTTTGCTAGTTGCCGGTTTGAGGGAAATAATATAACGCCGGTTGTAAATAGTAGCCTCTATCAGTTCGATATCACATACTCCACTTGTGATGAGATAGCTCGTCGATCAAACTATACTGGCTTGGTCACTAACCTATCTGTTACCACAGCTCCTGCTGATGGGGATTTGCTGCTTGTGGCATTTTCCAATGGTGAGTCGGCAGGTTTTGCAGAGTTTGTATACAGAGAATACTAAAAAATTAAGCCGTTGATTCTAAAAATCATATAGGAGGTATACATGGAATTAGTTGATCTTTTTTTGGCTCCTGAGGACCTGTTTCGTTTAGGTAATGCCACAAGTCCAAGGCTTACCCATATTAGAACACCAAAAGATATAAATACAATTAATATGAATGGAATCACAGTTGTTGTGGCAAATGGAAAAGGGATCTCCTTGGCAACAAAGGATAGATTAAACAAGAGTCCTGTTGATGGCTGGGTCTGGAAGATTGCCAAGGGAACGCAAATACCCCGTGGATTGAAGTTACTAAATGACAGGCCGGGGCATTACAGTATTTGCCCTCAATCAAACATGCCGCTGGATGAGTTTGTTGGTTTGCTATCCAAGTTAGCGATGAAGTGTCAGAAAACATTTAAGAAGCAGATTATAGGATGATAAAAAAACGAGAATTAGACATTAAGTTGTATGACTGGGAGGCAAGATACGTTATTGAATCTATTTCAAAAGAGATGGAGCGACTTAAAGTGATTGCTGAAAAATCAAGCGACGAGGATGAAGCATCAGATGCGGGAAATGATTATCTAGAAATTTCCGGATTGAAAGAGCGCTTGGAGGGGTTGGTGAAAAACACGTTCGGTGATCATTTTTGAAATATATGTTTCTCATAGAAATAGCGACTCATAGATTTCAGAAGAGTGTCCATAGATGAAATGTGCTTATCAAAGTTATGAACTGAAAACCACTACACGATTCTTAGCGTTAAAAACATGTTGCCACAAGAGAAGCGACGTCGCATATAAACAGATCAATACACAATTTCATATATAGCGGGCCAGAGAGTGAAACTCTGATCATTCAAAAGGGCAAGGTAACATAAATGAGCAGACAAAAAAACGCAATGGCCCATACAGCGTCACTTGGTTTACGGGTCGTGCTGGTTAAACAGGTACTGCTGCTCATCTCCATATTCTGCACATCCTCTCTTTACGCCGGACCCGAAGGCGGCGTAGTCACTGGCGGTGCAGGTAGCATCAGCCAGAGTGGTCTTACCACCACCATCCAGCAGAACAGCCAGAACATGGCCATTGACTGGCAGGGCTACAACGTTAACAGCAATGAACGTGTGCAGTACATTCAGCCTAACTCATCGTCCCTGTCTCTTAACCATATTCTCAGTAACTCAGCCTCCACCATCCGTGGCCGCATCGACGCCAATGGTCAGGTGATTTTGGTTAACCCCAACGGCATATTCTTCACCTCAGAATCGGTCATCAACGTCGGCGGTATCATCGCCTCCGCCCTTGATATTAAAACCAGCGACTTCATGAACAGAGACTACCTGTTTAACGAAGTGATCGGCGGTACTGGCAACAGCGACGGTGTGGTGATCAATCGTGGCACCATCAATGCCGCCCTCGGCGGCAATGTAGCGCTACTTGGTAAGCGGGTAGAAAACAGTGGCCTCATCGCCGCCAATCTTGGTTCAGTGGCATTGGCCGCAGGCAAGCGGGCGGTATTGAGTTTTGATAACGCCGGACTGTTGGGTGTAAGTGTTAGCGAAGCCGTATTACAAAACGAACTGGGGCTAGACCCCGCCGTACTCAATAGCGGCACCATTCAGGCACAGGCCGGGCAGGTACTGCTGACGGGCAGTGTTAGCCAGAATCTGTTTACACAAGCCGTCAACAGCGGCGACATAGAGCAGGCCCGCAGTGTGGTGGTGAACAGTGATGGCAGCTTTGACTTGGGTGGCGGTGCTGATGTGGTGAACAGTGGCAGTGTTGATGTATCAAATATAATCAGCACCCCAATCACTGATGCTACTTCCGCTGGGCACATCGTTATGCTCGGTGAAAACATCACTAGCAGCGGCAGGTTAAACGCCGATGCTGATCGGGGTAATGGCGGCGAGATAGAGTTGCATTCAAACAATACTACCCGGCTCACCAACAACAGTATTACCACTGCACGGTCCAGCAGTTACGGTACAGGGGGAACAGTAACATTGTTGGGTGAGCGTGTGGGTCTGTTTGATAACAGTCAGGTTGATGCGTCTGGTGATACAGGCGGTGGCACTATATTGGTGGGTGGTGATTATCAGGGCAGCAATCCCACCATTAAAAATGCCAACTACACCTTTGTGGGACCGGATGCCAACATCAACGCCGATGCAGTTACCCACGGTGATGGCGGCAAGGTGATTCTCTGGGCGGATAATAGTACGCAATTTTACGGCGACATCATGGCGCGTGGTGGCAGTGAACGGGGTAATGGTGGTTTTGCGGAGGTATCGGGTAAGCAGGGGTTGGTGTATCAGGGGTTGGCGAATTTGACGGCGGCACATGGAATGTATGGTCTGTTATTGTTGGACCCGAAAAATATAACAATTAGCACAGATCCAAAAATTGACAGCTTTCCCGTTCCTAACGATTATAGCGATTTTGCAATTAACCGCAGCAAAACCACCACCTTAAACAACAAAGATCTCTCCAACCAATTGGCACTGTCGAGCGTGCGCCTCCAGGCCAACAACGACATCAACATCACCGCCAACATCACTAAAGCGGAAACTACCAGCACCACCGACCCCTTGGATGGTGGAGCGCTGACACTACATGCAGGCCGTTCGATTACGATGGCGGCGGGGGTTGCTGTTGAGCTTGATGGTAGGGATTTTGTGGCAGTGATAAACCATTCAAGTGCAGATAAAGATCATAGAGATACGGAGCTGGCTCATTTCACTATGGCTGGTGGCTCCAGCATTAAAACAAATGGTGGCAACATCAGCATCACTACAGGTGCTAAAGACGATATCGGCAACTTCACCCTGCAGAGCCTCAACAGCTCCGGCGTCGCCGGTGTGGATAATAGCGCCGGTGGCAACGCGGGCAGCATTACCCTCATCAACAACGCTGGCAGTTCGGCGGGCAGCAGCAGTGTTCAGGGCAACATCATTTTTAATGCGCCGGTGACTGCCCAGGGGGGCGCAGGGGGTATCGGGGCCAATGGCGGTAATGGTGGGCAGATCACTATCACGGCTAAAAACAGCAACAATGATTTTGGTGGCAGCAATAAAGAGAACATCACCGTCAATGCCGACGCCCTGATCAGCGCCAACGGCGGTAATGGTGGCACAGGCACTGCCAACGGCGGCGGTGCCGGGGCCATCGCTCTGACGGCGGATAAGACGATCACGCTCAACAGCAATATAGAAGCCCAAGGTGGCGGCGGTCAGGGCGGTGGTGTGACAGGCAATGGCAATGCCATTGTGCTGGATGCCAACACCATTACCACCGAGGGCGCACGGGAGGTGAATGCCACGGGGACAACAGGCAGCACAACGGGCAACATCACCTTTGCCAGAAACAGCACCAATGTTAATACACTCAACCTTGGTGGTGATCTGACACTGGTGGCTGGCGAGGGAGGCAATGTACACCTGCGTTCTGACATCAACTACAACGGCATTGCCAGCGGCAGCGGCACACTCCTTCTGCGTGCGGGCAATGACATCAATGTGTATGGCAATATTGGTGACAGCAATACCGGCTCTGCCGACAGACTCAACATTATACTTAACGCCAACAGCGATAACAGTGTCGGCGGCAACGTCACCATTCATAAATATACCAATGCAGACACCACCCTCACTACCGGCGGAGGGCTGTTTAATGTGACCGGTGTTGATTACATTGCCGACTCCACTTCAAGCAGATCAGTACTCATCAACACTGGTGCTGGCATGGCCACACTGAACATCAGCGGCAGTGCCACCCTGGGCCGGATGCAGGTGGCAGGATTGAGTATCACAACAGCGGGAAAAGATGGCAGCAACCCCAGCATTCAACAGGGCAGCACCAATGCCAACGACACCCTGACCGTCACCGGTGCCGCCAGTTTTACCTCCACCGCCAGCGATGGAAAGATCATCCTTAGCAACAGTAACAATCTGCAAGGCGACATCAATCTGAACAGCAGTGGCGGCTACCAGGGCGACATCACCCTCAACAACAGCGCCACCACTACAACACTCAACAACGTCAGCGTGGCCGGTAACCTGACCGTCAATGCCAACCGCCACCTGACCGTGAAGGGCAGTGTCATCGGCAAAGGCAGTGATGGCATCGACACCAACCCCAGCAACCCTACCACCACCACCCTGGCACTCAACTTTGGTCAGGGCGGTAGTAACAGCACCTTCACCGCCAACGGCGCCATCGCTGCCGGGAATATTAATAGTATGGGTGATGACATCGTCAACATCACCCTGCAGGGGGGCGCGGGCAATGACACCTTCACCCTGAATAGCAGCGGCACACTCACCACCCTTAACGGCGGCGCCATCACCCTGAATGGGGCCAGTGGCAATGATACGTTTAATATTCACACCGCCATTGCCGGCAGTGTGAACGGTGGTGATGGCGATGATGTTTTTAATTTGAATGCCACGGGGCTGGCCATTACCAGCATTAATGGTAATGGTGGTGACAATACGTTGAGTGGTGCCGCCGAGAATACCGAGTGGTTGATCAGTGGCAGCGATGCGGGGAAGATCACCACCAGCGGTAATAACACCGTTAACTTCAGCGGCATTAAAAACCTCACCGGTGGCAGTGGCGATGACAGCTTTACCTTGGGTAGCGGCGGCAGCATCACCGGCACCCTTGATGGCGGGGCTGGGGAGAACTCACTGACGGCGCGTGATGCAAATAACGTCTGGTTAGTGGCGGCAGTGAGCAGCATCAGCAGCGTTGACAACGCCACCCGCTTTAGCAACATAAAAACACTCAACGGTGGCAGCGGTAACGACGCATTCACCCTGACCGGTGCGTTTGCCGGAGAGATCCATGGCAACGGTGGCAGTAATACCCTGCAGGCCACCAACAGCTCCAACAGCTGGGCGATTGGTGCAGTGAATCAACTGAATACCACCCTGACCTTCAGCGACATTCAAACAGTGATCGGTGGTACTGCCGTGGATACCTTTACCATCAGTGATAACTTTGGTGGCACCCTCAGGGGTGGTGATGGCAACGATGTTTTTAATATTGCCGCGTCTCTTACTGGCGTGTTGCAGGGGGAGGGCGGTGATGATGTTTTTAACCTGAATGCCACGGGTCTCTCCATCGCCAGCATCGATGGTGGTGTTGGCAGTAATACCTTGCGTGGTGCCAATGATCTGCTTGCCGACTGGTTGATCAGTGGCAGTGATGCCGGTCGGCTCACTACAACAGGTGGTGGCGTGGTTAACTTCACCAACGTTAAACACCTGACTGGTAACAGCGCTGCTGACAATTTCACCCTGGGCAGTGCAGGGGTAGTGACCGGCACCCTGAATGGTGGAGGCGGTGCCAACAGACTCAGCGCACGTAATAGCGACAACGTCTGGTCAGTGGCCACAGTGGGCGGCACCAGCAGCGTTAACAACGCCACCAGCTTTACCAACATACAGACCTTAAACGGTGGCACCGGTAACGACACCTTCACCCTGACCGGTGCGTTTGCCGGTGTGATTAGTGGCAATGGTGGCAGCAACACCCTGCAGGCCACCAACAGCACCAACAGCTGGGCGATTGGTGCAGTGAATCAACTGAACACCACCCTGACCTTCAGCGACATTCAAACAGTGATCGGCGGCACAGGGGTGGATACCTTTACGATCACTGATAACTTTGCAGGCACCCTCAATGGTGGCGATGGCAACGATACTTTTAACATAGCGGCCTCCATCAGCGGACAGCTTAACGGTGGCACGGGTGACGACAGCTTTACCCTCAACGCCCTCGGCCTCACCATCGCCGATCTCATCGGTGGTGGTGGCAATGATACTCTGCGCGGTGCCAATGAGATTGCCAGCTGGAGCATCAGTGGCAGCGATGCAGGCAGACTCACCACCACTAACGCGGGCAGCGTGAATTTCAGCGGCATCAAAAACCTGACCGGCGGCAGCGCCGCAGACACCTTCACCCTCGGCGACGCCGGTTCCGTCACTGGCACCGTTGATGGTGGTGCAGGCAGCAACAGCCTCACTGGCCGTGCAACCGGAAACCAGCTTTGGACCATTATCACGGGTAACAGCAGCGCCACCTACGTCAACCGGTTTTTTAATATACAGACGCTCAACAGTGTTGCCGGTGACGACACCTTTACCCTCAGCAGCGACTACAGCGGCACCATTAATGGTGGGACGGGCAACGATACTTTTACCCTTTCTAGTCTGATCCCTTCTTACAGTGGCACACTCAATGGCGGGGCGGGCAATGATATCTTTAACATCGGCACCCGCGTCACCGGCACCCTCAATGGTGGTGACGGGAATGACACCTTCAACATCAACGCCGCCGGATTGACCATCGCCACCCTCATCGGTGGTGATGGCTTCGATATCCTGCGTGGCAACAACGCCACTGCCACCTGGTTAATCAGCGCCCTGGACAGTGGTTCAATCACCAGCACCTTGGCAGACAACATCACCTATAGCGGCATCGAACATCTGCAGGGTGGCAGTGGCGACGATACCTTTACCCTTGAGGTGGCCGGGGGCGTGACCGGCAGCATCGACGGTGATGGTGGCAGCAATACCCTGAACGGTCGCGCCACCGGCAACAACCTCTGGACCATCGCCGGCAACAGCAGCGCCGTCAGCAATGTCGCCGAGTTCCGGAACATGCAGCGACTCAACGGTGGTAGCGGCGTCGACACCTTCAACATCAGCAGCGATTTTATCGGCACCCTCAATGGTGGTGCCGGGGCCGATATCTTCAACATCAATGCCACTGGTTTGAACATCACCAGCCTCATCGGCGGTGAAGGCCTCGACACCCTGCGCGGTGCCAACGAGACCGCCACCTGGAACATCAGCGGCATGGACAGCGGCACACGCAACACCACCACGACCCTCGCCTTCAGCAGCATTGAAAACATCAGCGGCGGCAGCGGTGATGACACCTTCACCCTCGGCAACAGCGGCGTAGTCAGCGGCACCCTGGATGGCGGCACTGGCAGCAACCGCCTCAATGGCCGGGCACAGGGAGACAACGACTGGTTAATCACGGAGACACTGAGCAGCGTCAGCTACGTCTTTGCCTTTCGTAACATGCAGCACCTCTATGGTGGCAATGGTGTAGATACCTTCACCCTCAATGGCACCCTCAACGGCAACATCAGTGGCAGCGTCAACGGTATGGCCGGTGATGACATTTTTAACATCAGCATCGCCATCACCGAGCAGCTGCTCGGCGGTGAGGGCAACGACACCTTCAACATCAACAGCAATGATCTGAACATCGCCAGCATCGACGGCGGCACGGGCAGCAACACCCTGCGTGGGGCCAATGAGAGCAGCCGCTGGCAACTGACCGGCAGCAATAACGGCACCCTGATCACCGCGTTCGATGTCAGCGGTCTGGCCCTGAAAGAGATCACCTTTGCCAACATCAACCGCCTGCAGGGCGGCACGGCGGATGATTGGTTTACGTTGAATAATGTTGCAAGTCTGGAAACACTCACCATCGATGGTGGTGATAACGGCTTGTTGGGCGATACGGTGGATCTATCAACATTGACGGGCGCACTGCGGATAGTGCTGGGTGGCAGCGGCATCAGCAACATCGAAACGCTGCTGGGCAACAGCGATCCCGACACCGTCCTGGTAGGGGAAGAGCGCGACAACAGCTGGCTGATCAACGGCATCAACAGCGGTGCGGTGGGCGGCATGCAGTTCAGCGGCATGACCCACCTGCAGGGCGGTGCGGCCAACGACAGCTTCGCCTTTTCAGATACATTGACCGCCCCGTTTGGTGGCAGGATAGACGGCGCTGCCGGTCGTGACACCATCAACTACAGCAACCTCAAAGAGGTGGTGGTGACAGTGGGCAACGCCTTTGATACTGGCACCGGCTCCAGGATCAGCAGCATCGAAGGGGTGGTGGGCGGCCTCGGCAGCACACTCAAGGGCACCGACTATGACTCACTCTGGACTCTGAATAGTGGCGGTGGTAGTGGTGGCACTGTTAAGTACCAGACCATTGGCAATAACCCGGAGCAGGTGACCCTCTTTTTTGATGGCTTCTCGACACTGCTCGGTGGTGCGGGTAGTGACACCCTTAACTTCAACGTGGCCGGCACCATGAATGGCGCACTGCACTTTAATGGTGGTGCGGGCAGCAACAGCGTCCAACTGACCGGCGGTGGCAACGGCTACAGCGAAACTTATCGTGTCAACGATACACAGGGCGAGTTTGCCTTTAGCAGCGGTGATAACCGCTACACCCTGGCCCTGAGCAATGTCACCTCGATCCGTGACGACGTGACCGCCCCCCTGACGGTCTACGGCACTGCCGCCAACGATACCTTTGTACTCAACAGTGGGACGTTTGCCGTCAATGGCGCACTGCCAGTCCAGTACAGCAATAAAAACAGCATCACCTTTGATGGGGTGACCGGCGATGCCGATGTGATCACCGTGCAGGTGGACCTGACCCTGCCGGGAACGGTGACCTTCAGCGCCGCCACGGTCACCAGCACGCCGGGGGCCACCGTCACCGCCGATACCTTGACACTCAACCGGGTGAATGGGGCAGGCACAGCCACCGACCGCCTGCAGAGTGATGTGAAAAATATGCAGCTGATCAACAGCGGTGGTCTCTATCTGGAGAACCGGGGCGACCTGAACCTGACACAGCTGAGCACTACAGGCGCGGTGGACCTGCTGGTGAATGGCAATATCAACAGCACTGCCCCCCTAGTGGCGGACCATGCACTGACCCTGACCGCCGCAGGCAACATCAGCCTGACTAATGCCACCAATACCCTGCGCGGTCCCCTGGGACTGAAAGCAACCACCGGCAAGGTGACCCTGAATAATGGCAGCAATACCACCCTGGCCCGTGTTGACGCCAGGAGCGTGGCACTGGATGTGGCGGGGGATCTGGTCAGCAGCGACGGCATCCACGTCACAGGCAATAGCCGCCTCTCAGCCACACAAGCATTGACCATCACCGGCAGCAACGACTTTGCCAGCGTCGAACTCACCGCCAACACCATTGAACTGCACGACAGCAACAGCATTGATGTGACCCGCGCACAGGCCAGCCGCAGCATCGCCATCCATGCCGAAGGCACTATTGGCACCGGCAGCCTGAGCGCACCACAGGTGGCGCTGACCAGCAATGGTGGTCAGATCATCGACACCAACGGCAACGCCGACAACATCATCGCCGACAAAGTGATACTGCGCGCCAGCAGCGGCATTGGCCTGACAGATACAGCGGGGCTGATCGATGGACTGGAGACACGGACCGCGATCCTCGACGTCATCAACCAGAACGGCAATATAGGTATCAACAACCGTGGCAAGGTACAGGTCAACACTCTGGTCACCCAAGGCAACATCGCCTTTAAAAATGAGCAGAGTGTATCGGTAGACAAAATCGACGCCGGTTATGAGAGCGGCGTTGTGACGATCGATATCAGCAACGGCTCACTGTATGGATATGCTGCCATTCCTACCGAAACCCCCACACAACGCAGCTACAAAACCACCCCTGACATCATTGCCGACAGGGCAAGCATAAAAGCAACCGGCGACGTAGGTACGCAATATGAACCAGTGAGCGTGAGCATCAACCGCGAGTTTGCGCTGCTCTCCAACGTCGGCAGTGTTTACTACTACGGTGGCAAGCCTGCCAAGATCATCGATGACTCCAGCATCAAGGTCAGCGTCTTTAACGACCTGGTCGGCCTCTCCGGACAGCAACTGATCACGGTAGAGAGCCTGGCAGAGATCGATCCTGCAATTTTTACTAACATTAAAAACTTTAGCTATGGCGACATCTCGGTGATGCTGCCCCTTGATCAGCTCTATGATGGAGAGGATGACGAGGAACGTGAAGAGGATGGGGTGTAGGTGATCCGCTGCTGGCATAGCAATTGCTGTTCCTGGTATGTATAAAATCTTACGATCAGATGGATGTTAACTATGCAGCTGAGCCTACAGGCTATTCCTTTAGTATTGAACGCCTCTCCAGCGGCTGGGGCTGGATCTTCTCTGAAGACACAACCTGTTGATAATGCTGGTGATGTTGTCGGGGCTGACTTCATTGACTCCTTGAAGGAGTCAATTCAGGAGTTGGCGCGGGGTGAGATTGCGCCACTGTTGGCACTCGATCAGGCCCAGCTGTTGGCAACGGTTGAGCAATATCTTGCTGGCGAGGCGGGGTTGTCGGGCGGCAAGGGCATGCCGCTTGAGGGTGTGGTTGCCGCTGATGACAGTGCTGAGTTAACGGCGAATCTGCGTGAGTTGATGGAGCGTTTACGGACGCTGTTGTTGAATGGCCCGTCCGTGGCCCCATCGGTCGCCGAACTGTCGGGGACGGCAGTGGCGACTGCAGTGGTTGACAGTGTGGCGGCCCAGGCATCCTTTGATCAGCGCCGACTGCTTGAGCGTTTTCAGTCACTGCCCGAGTTGCGGCGCTCAACAGAGGCTGTTGCTTTTGCCCCAGCGCAGCCGACGATCCTTTTGGATAGTCCTTTGAATAGCGCCTCCCTTACCCAGGGCGATGAGCTTGTATTGCAGTTGGGAAAGATGGCTGAATTGAGTGCGGTCGCCATGCCACTCAAGGAGGGGGCGTTGTTAGATGCGAAAGGTGCTGGCATTGATTTGAGTTCGTCATTGACAGCCACCACCACGCGCCAGCCGGGTTTATTGACAGGCAGTGCCGAGGCGCGTCCGGTTTCACCCACCTATATTCATGTGCCGTTAGGTAACACTCAGTGGCAGAGTGAACTTGGCAATCGTGTCACCTGGCTGGCGCGGGCCGGTGGGAATCAAAGTGCGGAGATACGTCTGAATCCAGCCAATCTTGGGCCGATTGAGGTCAAGATAATGATGAAAGATGACCAGGCCACTATTACCTTTAATGCACAGCATGGTGTTGTACGCGACGCTATTGAGGCGAGCCTGCCACGGTTGCGGGAGATGTTTTTGAATAGTGGCATGCAGTTGGCCCAGGCTAATGTTTCAGACCAGCCATTTCAGGAGTCTCGCCAGCGCCAACAGTCTGAATCGGGGGAGGGTGATGGTCCTTTTCAAGAGTCGAACAGTCAAGCAGATGAGTCTGGTGAGCAGGCCTCTTCTGTTGCTTTGTCCCAGAGACGTACTACCGAGCTTGTTGAAAGTGTTGACCTGTATGTGTAGACAAACACTGAATAAGCGTGCTTTTACACCCTTTGTTGGAGGGGGATTGACGTAATGTATTAACCGTTAAGCGCCCTTTGTTCATGGTTCGATAGGTTCACCACGCACAGAGGGCAGACTCAGATAGTCCCACCGTTTTTGGAATGCAATTTTTAGCGGTTGCCCACCACTCCTTCTCCTAACTATCAAACCGAACTCCTTCCCCGTTTTACTCCTGCTGTTTCTGTAAAACTGACATTTCTACGGCTAAAAAACCGTCAAATATATAACTCATGGTTTTGTTTGTATTTTAACTTATTGAAATATAAATATAAAATCAGTGGCACCCTTATTGCTTTGTCTTGGATGTTACAAGTAACCGCTATTTGGAGATAAAGGCATGGCCGCGAAGGGAAAACCGAAAGAAGAAGCCGCTGAGAAACCAGCCGGTGGTGGAAAGAAAAAGATGATCATCATGATTGCGGTGATTGTACTGGTTCTTGGTGGAGGCACAGTGGGTACGCTTTTTTTTACCGGGATGTTGGGCGGTGGTGCAGATAAAAAAGAGGACGCTGCAAAACATGAGGCACCGGCTGCTCATGATCCTATCTATTTTGCTTTCGAAAAACCGATTGTTGTCAATTTTGAGACGGAATCAGGGTTACGTTTTTTACAGGTTGGGGTAGAGCTGATGTCTTATGATCCGCTGGCTATTGAAGCGGTGAAGACACATATGCCTGTGATAAAAAACAACGTAATTTTAATGTTTAGCAATCAGAGTTTTGAAGGATTGGCTGGCCGTGATGGCAAAGACAAACTACGTGAGCAGACGCTTAAAGAGATACAGGCAGTGATGGAAAAATACTTTGGTAAGCCTGGTGTTGAAGAGGTTTATTTCACCAGCTTTGTTATGCAATAGAGCTGTTCTATATTCCAATGAGTCCTTCTACTAAAGGGTGATGTATGTCGGTTAGTGATCTCTTATCCCAAGATGAAATTGATGCGCTCCTCCATGGCGTAGATGGTGGTGATGTTGGGGTGGAAGAGGATATTTTTGATGGTGAGGCCCGTTCATACGACTTCACCAGTCAGGATAGGATTGTTCGTGGCAGGATGCCGACTCTGGAGATGATTAATGAGCGGTTTGCACGCTATTTCAGGACTAGTCTATTTAATATGTTAAGACGGTCGCCAGAGATATCTGTGGGTGGTGTACAGATGCTCAAATTTGCAGAGTATGTCCATAGTCTGTTTGTTCCTACCAGCTTAAATCTTGTCAATGTTCGTCCAATGCGTGGCACGGGACTGATAGTGTTTGATCCAAAACTGGTATTCATTATTGTCGACAATTATTTTGGTGGAAGTGGCAAGTTTTATAACAAGATAGAGGGCCGTGAGTTTACTCAGACAGAATCCAGAATTATTGAGTTGATGCTGCAAAAAGTATTTGTTGATATGCAGGAGGCGTGGTCTCCGGTCATGGAGGTGGAATACGCCTACCAGAGTTCAGAGGTGAATCCACATTTTGCCAATATCGTTAGTCCGACCGAGGTGGTTGTGATTAGCACTTTTCATATTGAGCTTGAGGGTGGCGGTGGAGATCTTCATGTCACCATTCCTTATTCAATGCTGGAACCTATTCGAGAGTTGCTTGATGCAGGGACAGTCAGTGACCGCACTGAGACAGATGAGCGGTGGACTACATCTTTGAAAGAGGATATCAAAACTGCTGATATTCATCTTAAAAGCACATTGATTGATGTTGAAGTCACTCTTGAAGATGTCCTTGGAATGAAAAAAGGGGATGTCATTCCGTTTGAGTTTCCAGAGATGATCTCATTAACAACTGAAGATGATGTGCCAATTTTTCGCGGTAAATTTGGTGTTTCCCACGGCTTTAATGCGATTAAAGTTATTGAGCTTGTTCAGAAAAGATTGCCTGTCGTAGCTAAGTTAGGAGTGTGAAAATGAGTGATGAGATTGATGACGTAGATGCAGGTGACGATTGGGCTGCGGCATTGGCTGAGCAAGATGAGAGCGAAAACAAGGCTGTTGAGACTGCCAAGTTTGATGAATTCTCAGAGAGCAAAGGGAAGTATGTAGAGGGGAATGAGAATCTTGATATGATTCTTGATATCCCTGTAAACATCTCAATGGAGATTGGTCGCACCAAGATAAGTATTCGTAATTTATTGCAGTTAAACCAGGGTTCTGTAGTAGAACTTGACAGATTGGCAGGAGAGCCAATGGATGTGCTGGTAAATGGAACATTGATTGCTCATGGTGAGGTGGTGGTTGTTAATGAGAAATTTGGCATTCGCCTGACGGATGTTATTAGCGCCCAAGAAAGAATAAAGAAGCTCAGATAGCGATACTGGAGAGCGGTAATGAATGGTAAAGGAATATCGATAAAAATCAATTTGAAATTTTCTATGTTATTGCTAATGACGTTACTATTTTCTGGAATCTCTTGGGCGGCAGACCCTGTTGCCTCTTCACAATCGGCAATTGTTTACTCACCTGTTAACCAGGTAATAAAGATGGTCATTGGCCTGATGATTGTGTTGGGTATGATATTTGCGTTGGCGTGGGTAGCAAAAAATCACATGGGTTTTAATGCGTCATCCAATTCTGAGTTGAAACCACTGGCGGGGGTTTTGGTTGGGCAAAAGGAGCGTGTTGTTCTGGTCAAGGTAGGTGACAGACAGATTCTCATTGGTGTTGCACCAGGGCAGATAAACCTTTTACATGTTATTGAAAAAGGGGATGAGGTTGTGATTAATAATGAGCCATCATTGAGCCCGTTTGCTGAAAAACTTAAACGAAGCCTAGGACGGTTTGATAAGTCATGAAAACTCTATCTATTCTAATATTTTTTATGTTTTACAGCATGGGTTCTATGGCGTCAGCAGCTGGCATAGATGCGCTTACAATGACCACTAATGCCAATGGGAGTGAGACATATACATTGAGTATTCAAGTGTTGTTGCTCATGACAATGATGGCATTTTTACCAGCAGCGCTTTTAATGATGACCTGTTTTACCCGTATTGTGATTGTGTTGGCTCTGTTGCGACAGGCTATCGGTACGATGTCAACACCGACAAATCAGATAATTATTGGTCTCGGACTTTTTTTGACGTTTTTTATTATGGCACCGGTCTTTGATCGGGTGTATGACGAGGCGGCAAAACCCTATATGGATGGGGCAATGGAGGGTGATGTCGCACTTAAAATGGCACAGGTTCCCTTTAAGAGATTTATGATGGATCAGGTACGTGATACTGATCTGTCTCTTTTTGTAGATCTTTCCGGTGTGACTATTGATGAAGCTAACCTTGATTCTATTCCTCTGACAGTTCTTGTTCCTGCCTACGTAACAAGTGAGTTAAAGACAGCTTTCCAGATAGGGTTTATTATTTTTATACCCTTTTTAATTATTGATCTGGTCGTTGCCAGCGTACTTATGGCGATGGGCATGATGATGTTATCACCATTAATTGTTTCATTGCCCTTTAAAATCATGCTGTTTGTTTTGGTGGATGGCTGGGTTCTTGTTATTGGCACATTGGCATCCAGCTTTTACGTTACATAAGGAGGAGCGCCATGACCGAAGAGGTGGTATTGGATATTGGCCGAAATGCTATCCAGCTTGTTATTGTTCTGGTATCTGTTCTGTTGTTACCGGCATTGGCGGTGGGCTTGTTGGTAAGTGTTTTTCAGGCCGCTACGCAGATTAATGAACAGACGCTCAGTTTTATCCCGAAATTACTGGTTACATTTTTTGTCCTGATTATTGCAGGACCCTGGATATTAAATCTCCTGGTGAATTATATGAGGGCGCTTATTAATGACATTCCCGGGTTGATTGGTTAGCGCCGGGTTGTTTCTATGAACATCCAACTTGATGATGTGGTGGCTCAGTTTATCTGGTATCTACTTCCTTTTGTGCGGCTGGCTGGTTTTGTCATGGTGGCTCCTATTTTTAGTACTGGTTTTGTGCCAAGGAGGGTTCGGGTTGGACTGAGTGTGATGCTGGCCTTGATTGTTATGCCCAATCTTACCCCTGATATGAGTTTTGACCCCGTCTCATTAGATGGGGTGATCATGTTGATACAGCAGATGATTATTGGAATTGCACTTGGGTTTGTGATGCAGATTATCTTTGCCGCTATCGTTAACGCGGGGCAACTGGTAGGTATGCAGATGGGGCTTGGGTTTGCTCAAATGATGGACCCTACCAGTGGTGTGACGGTGCCGGTAATTGGCCAGTTTTATAATCTTATGGGTGTGTTGCTGTTTTTGGCGATGAATGGCCATTTGGTATTAATTCAGGTGCTGGTTGACAGCTTTTCTATTCTTCCTGTTGCGGCGGGTGGGCTGCCCAGTTCGTCGTTAATCAATATTGCCTATTTTGGATCGTGGATATTTTCGGGGGCGGTGATGATTGCGCTGCCAGCCATTATTTCATTATTGATGATTAGCGTGGTGATGGGTGTAGTGACAAAATCGACGCCGCAGATGAATATTTTTGCTGTTGGTTTTGCAATTACAATTATCGCCGGATTTATCATCATTTTGGTAACACTCTCTACTGCCTTTCCACAGATGGCCAGACTCTTTGGTGAAGGGTTTACATTTATGCGCGAGATGTTGATTCATGGCTGAGTCGGATGGTGGCGAGCGTTCCGAGGAGCCCACGGAGAAAAAGTTACGCGAAGCGCGTGAAAAAGGGCAGGTAGCCCGTTCGCGGGAGTTGACGACGTTTGTGATGTTATTGGGCAGTTCGATTGGATTGTTGCTGTTTGGCAATATGATTGTTGAGTCCATGATGTCTGTGATGCGTAATAGTTTTACTACGCCGCGTGATCAGTTGTTTGATCCTGTTCATATGACACTTGCTTTTCGGGAGGCTGTTTCAACCTCACTATTAATGCTCTCTCCTTTTCTGGTGCTGATGGCTATTTCGGCAGTGGTTGGCTCTATTGCGGTTAGTGGCTGGAATTTTTCCATTCAGGCAGTATCCCCCAAATTTTCAAAACTCAACCCTTTGAGTGGCATGAAACGGATTTTTGGGTCACAGGGGCTGATGGAGCTGACTAAGGCATTGGCCAAGTTTTTTGTAATATCAGGTGCGGGCATTTTTGTGCTTTACAATACTATTGACCAGGTGATGGGGTTGGGTAGTGAGCCTGTTACGCAGGCCATCGCTCATGCAGGGTCACTATTGGTCTGGACCTTTCTAGCGGTGAGCACGAGTACGTTGTTGATTGCGGCGATTGATGTTCCGTTTCAGATGTGGAACCACAAGCGTCAACTGAAGATGACGAAGCAGGAGGTGAAACAGGAGAACAAGGATGTTCATGGTAGTCCTGAACTGAAGGGGCATATTAGACGTACTCAGATGGAGATGTCTATGAAACGTATGATGGAAGCTGTGCCCAACGCTGACGTGATTATTACCAATCCAACCCATTTTTCTATTGCGGTGAAGTATGACCCCGACAATATGCGTGCGCCTGTTGTGGTTGCCAAGGGTGCAGATTATGTTGCCTTTGAGATCCGGCGTATCGCTAAAGACAATAATGTCCCTATTTTATCTGCACCACCCCTGGCCCGTGCCATTTACCATACCACTGAAATTGATGATGAAATCCCAGAAGGCCTATATCTTGCAGTAGCTAGGGTGTTGGCCTACATTTTCCATCTTAGACGTACGGCATCGAGTGTTAATCCAGATGATTTGAAGATGGTGGATATTACGATCCCTGAGGATATGCAGTATGACGTTGATGGCAAATCAAATAAGAATCAGCAGGCCGATTCTGGGGATAATTAGCGATTTTATGCGGCATGTCCACGTTCCTGTTTTTTTTCTGCTGTTTGCATGGCCATTGTTTGAGACGTTGATTGCAGTCTCTGCTGTCTGGTTTATGCGTCTGTTTGATGACGCGGGCTTAACCGGTTTTAAAAGGGCTTAGGTTATGGAAGGTGTCAAAATATTGCCGTCTCTATCACGGGTGATGCTGTCTGGTTTGGGCATCCCTACCGTTGTATTAATGTTGTTGGCAATGTTGATTTTGCCGTTGCCGCCCTTGGTCCTTGATGTTTTTTTCTCCTTTAGTATTGCGCTCTCCATGATTATTTTATTGGCGGCGGTGTATACCCAGCGGCCATTGCAGTTTGGTGCTTTTCCAACATTGATACTGTTGGCGACGTTGTTGCGGTTGGGATTGAATATTGCCTCCACCCGTGTGATTTTGCTGGAGGGACACAACGGTACGGATGCTGCTGGCCATGTGATTGAGGCGTTTGGTGAGTTTGTGATTGGAGGTAACTACGCAGTTGGTTTGGTGGTTTTTTCCATCCTTGTTATTATCAATTTTGTTGTGGTGACAAAAGGGGCGGGTAGAGTATCTGAAGTTGCGGCCCGTTTTACCTTGGATGCAATGCCAGGCAAACAGATGGCGATCGATGCTGATTTGAATGCAGGTCTGATTGGTCAGGAGCAGGCCCAGATACGTCGTATGGAGGTGATTCAGGAGGCCGATTTTTACGGTTCTATGGATGGTGCCAGTAAATTTGTACGTGGTGATGCGGTAGCAGGGATTCTTATCTTGTTTATCAATTTGATCGGTGGTTTGATTATTGGTCTGGTTCAGCACGATATGCCGTTTGCTGAAGCGGTCAGAAACTACACGATGCTGACCATTGGTGATGGTTTGGTGGCACAGATTCCCGCGCTGTTACTTTCAACCGCAACAGCCATTATTGTGACACGTGCCTCTAGTGAGCAGGATATGGGTGGCCAGATTATGAGCCAGCTTTTTAGTGATCCTCGTGTTTTAACAGTCACGGCGGCTATTCTTGGGCTGATGGGAATTATTCCGGGTATGCCTAATGTGGCGTTTCTCTCATTTGCGGCGTTGATTGGTGGTGCCGCCTGGCTGCTTTCTAAAAAGAAAGCCCAAGAGGTAAAAGAGAGAGAGGTGCTGCCGCAGACCAAAATGGAGCCTGCTGCAGAGAGCCGTGATCTGAGTTGGGACGATGTGCTGCCGGTTGACATCTTGGGACTGGAGGTGGGTTATCGATTAATCCCGATGGTGGATAAGAGCCAAGGTGGCCAATTGATGGCTCGAATTAAAGGGGTACGTAAAAAGCTTACCCATGAACTTGGTTTTTTGATTCCATCGGTACACATTCGTGACAATCTGGAGCTGACACCCAATGCTTACCGCATCTCTCTGCTGGGCACTGTGATTGGTGAGGCGGAGATATACCCTGATCGTGAACTGGCCATTAATCCTGGTCAGGTTTATGGCGAGTTGCCGGGGATTGCCGGAAAAGATCCGGCATTTGGCCTGGAGGCGGTCTGGATCGATGCGAGTCAGCGTGATCAGGCGCAGACCCTCGGGTATACGGTGGTTGATCCTAGTACGGTTGTGGCGACCCATCTTAGCCATATCATCACCGGGCACTCTTCAGAGCTGCTGGGGCGCGAAGAGGTACAACAACTATTGGATAGTTTGCGCAAAGCAGCACCAAAACTGATCGAAGGGTTTGTGCCGGAGCTGCTCTCTCTGGGTGTTGTGGTGAAAGTATTGCAAAACCTGCTGGAAGATCATATCCCGATCCGTGATATGCGCCGTATCGTCGAAACGTTGGCGGACGAAGGGAGCAGGAGTCAAGACCCCGCTGCTTTAACTGCCTTGGTCCGTGTCGCCTTGGGACGGTCTATTGTCCAGAAAATCAATGGGATGGTAACCGAATTATCTGTTATCACCCTGGATCCATCATTGGAACAGATGTTGCAAGACTCTGTACGTAACGCAAGTAGTGGTGCGTTGGGATTGGAGCCGGGGCTGGCGGAAAAGATGTTTACAGCCTTGGGCGAAGCCGCCCAGCGTCAAGAGATGAAAGGTCAGCCAGCAGTGTTATTAGTGTCAGCGATTATCAGACCCATTCTGGCACGGTTGATACGAGGGTCAATAGCGTCATTAAAAGTGCTCTCGTATAACGAGATCCCTGATGACAAGCAGATCAAGATTGTTGCAACAGTGGGTGGGCAGGCCTCTCTTGGGGGGCGCTAATATCAAGGCCTCAAACCTGTTTGAAAAAAGAGGTTGGAAATAATGAAAATAAAGCGTTTTTTTGCTTCGGATGTACGTCAGGCCATGCGTATGGTCAAGGATGAGCTTGGTGAAGACGCTGTTATTTTATCTAACCGACGTGTGAACGGTGGTGTTGAGATTGTCTCAGCAATCGATTACGACGAGAGTATGTTGGCCGAATCAGAAGCAGCCTCACCCAACGTTGCTTCTGGCAAGGGGCAACAGAGTATCCACAAAGAGCATATGACATTGCAGGATAATTATCAGCAGAACAGACCCCAGGTTGTCTGGAGCCAGGAACCAGCGCTGGTTGAGATGCGCAGTGAGCTTCAAAACATGCGCGGCTTATTGGAGAGCCAGTTGGCAAGCCTGACGCATAAAGAGCGGCAAAGTGACCACCCTTATCATTACGAGCTGCAGCGCCGGCTGGTGCGCCTTGGGTTGGGTACCACGTTGGTTGCAAGGTTGTTGAAAGAGCTCCCTAACGATGGACAGGTGGAGGAGTCATGGCGTCGTTTGTTGGGCAAAGTGGCTGTTAATGTTTCTGTGACTGATGATGACATTTTGACTCAAGGTGGCATTGTGGCTCTGGTGGGTGCAACGGGTGTTGGTAAGACTACAACTGTTGCCAAACTGGCTGCGCGTTACTCCATGCGTCACGGCAGCCGTAGTGTGGCGCTGATCTCAACAGATAACTTCCGTATTGGTGCCCATGAACAACTTAAAGCCTACTCAAGAATATTGGATGTGCCGATACGTTTTGCCGATTCAGCGGAGTCCCTGCAGGCCGCGCTCGATTGTTTCTGTGACAAGCGCTTAGTATTGATTGATACAGCGGGTATGAGCCAGCGAGACCTGCGTTTAAGTAAGCAGTTTGCGGTACTTAAAGGGGAGCGTGAGCGGGTTAAGCCCTATCTGGTGGTCTCTGCTACATCGCGTCTATCCGGTCTGGAGGAGGTGGTGAGAGGATTCTCTGACATCAAACCACACGGCTGCATCATTACAAAAATGGACGAGAGCGTGAGCCTTGGCCATGTTCTTAACATGGTGATACAGCATAAGTTACCGGTCTCCTATGTGAGTGATGGGCAGCGTGTGCCAGAAGACCTGCAGCCGGCACGGGCACATACACTCGTCAGTCGAAGTGTAGCGTTGATGCAGGAAAATACAGAGCTGCTGGATGAAGAGCTGCCTGGAGTATGGCTTGGGGAGGTTGGAGTTTGATGCAAATGCCTGGCTCATTGACAGATCAAGCGGCGGGATTACGGCGTATAAATAGTCGCCGCCCAGTACAGGTTATTGCAGTCACCAGCGGCAAGGGTGGTGCAGGTAAGACCAATGTGGCGGTGAATATGGCTGTGGCCATGGCGGGAGATGGGAAGAAGGTAATGGTGATGGATGCCGATCTTGGTTTGGCAAATGTCGATATTATGTTCGGATTACACCCCAAGTTTAATCTTTCTCATGTTATTAGTGGCGAGCGCACGCTTGAGGAGATTATTGTTACGGGCCCTGCGGGTGTACAGATTGTTCCAGCCTCGTCTGGAACACAGAATATGGCTGAATTAACACCCATGCAACATGCGGGCGTAATTCAGGCATTCAGCGAGATTGGCCAGGATCTGGATGTGCTGATTATTGATACTGCCGCAGGTATTAATGATTCGGTCGTGAGCTTTATCCGCGCTGCTCAAGAGGTTATTGTGGTGGTCTGTGATGAACCCGCCTCAATCACTGATGCTTATGCGGTGATCAAGCTTTTGAACCGTGATTACGGTATACCAAGATTTAGGGTAGTATCAAACATGGCTCAGAGTATGCAAGAAGGACGTGAACTATTTAATAAGATGGTCAGGGTGACAGACAAATATCTGGATGTGATCCTGGATTTTATGGGAACGGTGCCATACGACGAATACTTGAAAAAGGCTCTGCAAAAACAGAAAGCAGTGGTAGAAGCATACCCCAGAAGTAAATCTGCCATGGCATTCAAGAGTTTGGCGAAAAGAGCCGATAACTGGCCAATACCAAAAAATGCGGGAGGGCATCTGGAGTTTTTCGTCGAGCGGCTTATTCAAAATACACAATAATGACTAGAGGCAACCGCCATGAATGGACTCGCGATGTATAGCAACATTATGCAGCCAAAGAAAAAAAACAGTAAAGATGAAGTGGTCGTTCAACATGCGCCACTGGTAAAACGTATCGCATACCATCTTATGTGTCGTCTACCGCCTAGCGTACAGGCGGATGATCTGATTCAGGCCGGTATGATTGGTCTGTTAGAGGCGGCTCGAAACTATGACTCTACCCAAGGGGCCAGTTTTGAGACCTATGCAGGCATTCGAATTCGTGGATCAATGCTTGATGAGATACGTAAAAATGACTGGGCACCACGCTCGGTGCATCGTAAGGCCAGAAAAGTGGCCGAAGCAGTACGACAGATAGAAAGCTTGAAGGGACGTGATGCCCGTGATAACGAAGTTGCCGAGGCGCTGGAAATGTCGCTGGATGAGTATCACACAACACTACAGGCAGCCAGTGGTTATCTGATGTTGAGTTTTGACGATCTGGGTGCAGATGATGAAGCCGTTGCCACTTATCTGTCAGAGCCCGCGACAACCCCTTTTGATGGATTACAGAAAGATGATTTTAAACGTTCGTTAGCCGAAGCAATTGCAGGGCTTCCCGAACGCGAACGGTTAGTGATGACACTCTATTATGATGAAGAGTTAAACCTTCGGGAGATAGGGGCAGTTCTAGGCGTGAGTGAATCCCGTGTTAGCCAGATACATAGTCAGGCGTTGATTCGACTTCAAGCACGCCTTGGACAATGGACAAATGAAATTAAAAACTAAATTGTCCAAGTTTACCTAAACTATTCCTTGTATGTGCAGATAAGAGTAGTGAGTGAGATTCTGATAGCGACAAAGTTATATGGTTTTATTTTTATTAAGGTTTCTAGGCTAAATGGAGGTTTCTAGTTTTGGATAAGAATATGAAAATCCTCGTTGTGGATGATTTTTCTACTATGCGCCGGATTATCAAAAATCTATTAAGGGACCTTGGGTTTAACAATACCCAGGAAGCCGATGATGGACTGACGGCTTTGCCAAAACTGCAAGCCGGAGATTTTGATTTTTTGGTAACCGATTGGAATATGCCTGGGATGCAGGGAATTGACCTGCTCAAGGCGGTTCGAGCAGATGCAAAATTATCAACACTTCCTGTGTTGATGGTGACAGCTGAGGCTAAAAAAGAACAAATTGTTGAGGCTGCTCAGGCTGGTGTTAATGGTTATATCGTTAAGCCATTTACCGCCGCCACATTGAAGGAGAAAATCGATAAGATTTTTGAACGCATAGAAGCCAATAAAGGCTGATGAGCAGAAGGAATTACAATGACTAATATGAAAATTTGTGATGCGGCTAGTCTTGAGTCTGCTAAAAGGTTGGTTGAGTTCATTGAGTGCGGAGATGAGCGTGCTGCGTTTGATGTGTTGGAAGAGCTTTCGGCAGTTCGTGAGAGTTCACTCTTTCAGGATCTTGGTAAATTGACACGAGATTTACACAATACAATTAATGGCTTTCAGCTCGATTCAAAAATATCGTCAATGACTGAGAATGATATACCTGATGCCAAGGAACGTCTCAATTATGTAATAAGTATGACAGAAAATGCGGCCAATACAACATTGAGCGCTATTGAAACATCGATGCCTATTTCCGAAGAGCTACAGACACGTGTTGAAAAACTTTATAGTAGCTGGGGTCGTTTTAGACAGCGCGATATGGCTGCGGATGAATTTAGATCACTTAATCATGAAATAGACGAGTTCTTCCAGTGGTTAACAGAAAATGTTCCAAGTCTTCACTCCAATCTCTCAGACATTATGATGGCCCAGGGGTTTCAGGATTTAACCGGACAAATAATCCGTCGTGTTATTGCGTTAGTACAAGAGGTTGAAGAAAGTTTAGTAGGACTGATTCGAATAACAGGACAGAAGATGAATACCGTGCAGCAGGTAGAAGAGAAAAAAACTCCGAATATCACTCCTACAGGACCTGTTGTCCCTGGTGTAGATAAAGGTGATGTGGTAAGTGGGCAGGATGATGTTGACGACTTGCTTTCGAGTTTGGGTTTTTGAGGCTGACTTAGATGGCAATCGATCTGAGCGACGAAATACTCCAGGATTTCTTGGTTGAAGCGGGTGAAATCCTTGAGACGCTGGGCGAGCAGCTTGTTGAGCTGGAGCAGCGGCCTGATGATCAAAATCTTCTGAACGCCGTATTTCGTGGTTTCCATACTGTAAAAGGTGGTGGTGGGTTTCTTAATCTAACAACACTGGTTGCTGTATGCCACCGTGCTGAAGATGTATTTAATCTGTTGCGACAGGGTGAGCGGCAGGTGAACGCACAGTTGATGGATGTCATTCTCAAAGTGACTGACATTGTTAATGAAATGATGGACAGTGTTCGCTCTGGTGAAGATCCTGACCCCGCCGATCCTGTTGTGCTTGAAGCGCTTGATGCTATTATTCGTGGTGATGAGATTGGTGAGATGTCTGTTTCACCTCCAGCGGTTAAGATGATTTCTACTGTTCAGGCTGAAGATGTTATCGTGGGTAAAAACACGGGATCGAACACCAGTGCATCGAGTAATAACGACGAGATTAACGATGATGACTTTGAGGCGTTGCTGGATCAATTACAGGGTAAAATTGAAACACCTCCCGTGTCTGCTGGTAATTTACAGAGCGGTAAGGGGCTCGCACTCTCCAATGATATTTCGGATGAAGAGTTCGAAGCGCTTTTAGATCAGATTGATAGTGATAAAAAAACAGACTCTCCAGCAGTAAAGGTTGTTCAAAAATCTCAGCCTGTCGTAGATAAACATGTGTCTAATAAGGATGAGATCAATGATGATGAGTTTGAGGCATTGCTGGATGATCTTAATTCAAAGAAAAATACTGCTGAAGTCGCTGCTGTTAAAAAAGAGCATTTAAAATCGGCGAGTATCGAAAAATCTGTTCCGGGAATATCTGTAGTATCGCCGCCACCCAAAAAAGTTACAGAGGTGGCGGCTAAGGTGGTTGCTGACCATGACCATGATACAAAACCTTCCAAGGATGCCCCGGCCGTCGTTGAGACGACGGTTCGTGTTGATACCAAACGGCTTGACGATATTATGAACCTTGTGGGTGAGCTGGTTCTAGTTCGCAACCGGATGTCAACACTGAAAACCACTATGTCGGCTGACGATGAGGTGAGCAAAGCAATAGCTAATTTGGATATTGTCACTTCTGATCTCCAAGCGTCTGTCATGAAAACACGCATGCAACCGATCAAAAAAGTATTTGGGCGGTTTCCACGCGTGGTCCGTGATTTGGCGCGCAGCTTGAAGAAAGAGGTTAATTTGGAACTGATTGGTGAAGAGACCGATCTTGATAAAAATTTGGTTGAGGCATTGGCGGATCCATTGGTGCATCTGATTCGTAATGCAGTTGACCACGGCATTGAGTGGCCCCATGAACGTGAGCAGAGCGGGAAACCGCGCGCAGGTACCATTGTTCTTTCTGCACAGCAGGAAGGTGATCATATTCTTCTGGTGATTGAGGATAATGGTAAAGGGATGGATCCCAATTTTCTGCGTCAAAAGGCAGTTGAAAAAGGGATGATGGATGAGGATGGCGCGGCACGTCTTGATGACCGTGCTTGTTATAACCTGATTTTTGCGCCGGGCTTCTCTACCAAAACAGAAATATCGGATGTCTCTGGCCGAGGTGTTGGCATGGATGTGGTCAAAACCAGAATCAATCAACTTAACGGATCTGTTGAGATTGACTCTGTTCTTGGCCGTGGCAGCCGTATTGTTATTAAACTACCATTGACCCTGGCAATTATGCCTACTTTGATGGTGGTGTTGGGCAAACAAATTTTTGCATTACCGCTGGCTAATGTGAATGAAATTTTTGATATGGATTCCGCTAAACGTGGCAAGGTGGATGGTAAGGATGTTGTTATTATCCGTGATAAGGCTGTGCCACTGGTGAATCTCAGTCGCTGGTTGGCTAAAGACTATCCAGATTGCAAATCCGCTGATACGGGGCAGGGCTACGTTGTTGTTACGACCATCGGTAATAAAAATATCGGTTGTGTTGTTGATAATCTTGTCGGCCAGGAGGAGGTGGTGATAAAACCTCTGGGTGCAATGTTGCAGGGAACTAAAGGAATTTCTGGTGCAACGATTACTGGTAATGGTGGCATTGCTTTAATTCTTGATATGCCCGGACTTCTTGAAGCCTACGCCAATAAACTATAGATCCTGCCTATGGCAAGGACCATCAACTTGATTGCGTTTAATTAGGTTGGTAAATAGTTGTTTGGTGTTAGTAGCAGGAAGTTTTGTTTGATTGATCAGGTTGGATATGGAGTAGCCTTGACAACTTTATTTACCAGTGTAAACGGACAGGATAGTGTTTTGTATGTCCTGGATTCATCCGTTATCTTATATCCCTTTTCGGTGTGCATTTTTCTGACCAAGCCATCTGTTTCTATACAGTTGCCGATAGGTCTGTATTAAAAATATGCCAGTCCGCGTTTTGATTGTTGATGATTCCGCATTTTTCAGACGACGTTTGATAAAAATCCTTAACAGCGATAGACATATTGAAGTGGTTGGGATTGCTGCAAACGGTCGTGAAGCGATTGCTCAGGTAGCGGCTCTTTCCCCTGATCTAATCACTATGGATATTGAGATGCCTGTGATGGATGGAATTGCTGCAGTGAAGCATATAATGCAGCGTCATCCTACACCGATTTTGATGTTCTCTGCCTTCACCACAGCAGGTGCCAAATCGACCCTCGATGCTTTGGAGGCAGGGGCAATTGATTTTCTTTCAAAGCGCATGGAAGATATTGCTATTGATCGAGAAAGTGCAGGTCGCCAACTGTGCGCACGTGTCAGGTTAATTGCTGCCCGTAGTTTACGAACATTACCGACAAAGACTCCTGTTGGCGCTGTTGTGCCACCGCTACAGCGGAATGAAGTTAAACGTAAGGAGAGCTATAAGGCAGTGGTGATCGGCGCATCTACAGGTGGGCCAGTGGCTTTGCAGGAGGTTCTAATTAAACTGCCGAGTGATTTTCCATTGCCGATTTTACTGGTTCAGCATATGCCAAGTACATTTACACCGACCTTTGCAAAAAGACTGGATATGCTTTGTGCGATTACGGTGAAAGAGGCGATGGATGGTGATTTGTTAAAACCAGGCACTGCCTATCTGGCACCAGGGGGAATGCAGATGTTATTGCAGGGCAAAGGGAGTGTGATGTCTATTCGCATAGTCGAGAGTGTTATTTCGCAAACTTATAAACCAAGTGTTGATGTGACTTTTGGCTCTGCAGCCAAGTTATTGGGCGCTAATGTATTGGCCTTGGTTTTAACCGGTATGGGTGCGGATGGGCGCGAGGGTGCAAAACTGTTGAAGCGTGGTGGTGCGACGGTTTGGGCTCAAGATGAGGCATCGAGTGTTATTTATGGTATGCCCGGTGCTATAGCAGACGCTGGTCTGGCCGATAGAGTTGTTGCGTTAAAGGAAATCGGTTCGAATTTGCTGGATGCTGTTTAATACATGGATATTTTAACCCTCTTAGGATTGCTGATCGGTTTTGGCGCTATTATTGGCGGCAATATTCTTGAAGGCGGCCACACCAGTTCACTGCTGCAGTTGACTGCCTTTCTTATCGTGATAGGCGGTACGGTGGGTGCCGTTTTGATACAGACCCCTGTGCCTATCTTTATGCGGAGTTTAACGATGTCACTTTGGGTGTTAATGCCACCTAAGCTTGATCATAAAACGTCGGTTGACAAGATTATTAACTGGAGCAATATTGCGCGCAAGGAGGGTTTGCTGGGGCTGGAGGTTCTGGTGGAGGCGGAAAAAGATAGTTTTGCCAAAAAGGGATTACAGTTGCTTGTTGATGGCAGTGAACCGGATGTGATACGTAATATTCTGGAGGTAGAGCTGGGTGTAAAAGAGCACTTTGATACTCAGGCAGCCAAGGTATTTGATGGGTTGGGTGGGTACTCGCCCACAATTGGCATTATTGGCGCGGTCATGGGGCTTATCCATGTGATGAATAATTTGGCTGATCCTAGTAAGTTGGGGGCTGGCATTGCGGTGGCTTTTGTGGCGACGATTTACGGCGTCGGTCTGGCCAATTTAATCTTCCTTCCGATGGGCAATAAATTAAAAGCGATTGTTCATAATCAGACCCAATTTCGCGAGATGGTGATAGAGGGCATTATCTCTATTGCTGAGGGTGAAAATCCTCGCAACATTGAAACGAAACTTGAGGGGTATCTCCCCTAGTTGGTGTCATAAAAACAGTGTTTTCTGTAGTCTTGAATTTTCCGCTATGGGCATGAATATTGCCTTCTCACTACGGAAGGTATTAATTTGACACTCCTACAGGAGAGGGCGATTTAAGATTTATGGCACGTAAGAAGAGACATGAGGAGCACGAAAATCACGAACGCTGGTTGGTCTCTTATGCCGACTTCATTACGCTTCTGTTCGCTTTTTTTGTTGTTATGTATGCGCTGTCATCGGTTAACGAGGGAAAGTATAGGGTTCTTTCAGACTCACTAGTCTCTGCGTTTAACAATCCACAAAAAGATCTTGATCCGATTAAGATGCCTGATCCGGTGCAAGCCCCAGCGGAGATTGTTATCGGCTTTCCTTCACCAATGAGTCTCAATAATCAAGATCGCCCGCCTATCATCCAAAAGAGGAGTGAGCCAGCTGAGCCACAGCCACCTGCTGCTGACTCTCCGGACCAAAAGAACCTGGATAATATTGCGGATCAGCTCTCTTTGGCGCTCAACAAAATGATTGAAAAAGATCTGATTAAGGTCAATAAAAACGGTGATGGCATTGATGTTGAGATCAATAGTTCCATCCTTTTTAATAGTGGTAGTGCCCTTTTGCAGCCGCAGGCGGTGCCTGTTTTAACTGAGATTGCCAGGGTTGTGAAGGATTTTCCCAATGCGCTTCGGGTTGAAGGGTATACAGATGATATTCCTATTGAGACGCCTATGTATGCCTCCAACTGGGAGTTGTCCGCTGGGCGCGCTGCCAGTGTAGTGCATCTTTTTAGTGATGAGAGGGTCGATCCTTTTCGTATGTCGGCGACAGGGTACGGTGAGTATCGCCCGATTGCGGCCAATACAACAGCGGCCGGGAGAAATGCAAATCGTCGTGTGGTGGTGATGATTCTTGCTCAGACAGCTGAACGGCCGATTGATCGGGGGACGCTACCAACATTAAAGGCAGCAGCAAAACCGGTAAGCAATGTCAATCTTGATGCCAAGACCCCTCTGTTGAGAGGCCGCAGTGCAGTTGGGGTGGATGGTGTGGTTGAAGAGAGACCGGTTCAGCAACAGAATGGTACAGCTGCTGGTGGTTCCATAGAGGCGATGGGAAATCTGCTGGAAGACATCTCACAACCACGTAGTGGTTCACCAAACTCACCGCCCAGGGGTGGACAATGAAAGTATGGGCTGTGGCAAATCAGAAGGGTGGTGTGGGTAAAACTACCACTGCGGTGACGTTGGGCGGGCTGCTTGCAGCGCGTGGTTATAAAACGTTGCTGGTGGATATTGATCCACACGGTTCATTAACCTCCTATTTTGGGTATTCGGCAGATGCGGTGGAGCGTGGTGTTTATACGCTGTTCCAACATCGTGAGAGTGATCCATCTATATTAATCAGTCCGACCCGTTTTGATAATCTGCAGATATTGCCAGCATCAATGGCATTGGCAACACTTGACCGGCAACTGGGTACCCAAAGTGGTATGGGATTGGTATTACATAAAGCGTTAAAACAGCTGAGTGGTCGTTATGATTATGCATTAATTGATTGCCCGCCAGTGTTGGGCGTATTAATGGTGAATGCATTGGCTGCCTGTGACCATCTGCTTATTCCGGTACAAACGGAGTTTCTGGCACTTAAAGGGCTGGAACGGATGCTCAGAACGCTCAGCATGATTACACGTTCACGTAATATTAAATTACCGTTCACCATCGTGCCCACTATGTTTGATCGGCGCACGCGGGCCTCTACCGAAGCGTTGCAGCAGTTGCAAAGTGAACATCAGAGTGATGTATGGTCTTCGGTGGTTCCGATTGACACCAAGTTTCGTGAGGCAAGCCGTGAAGGGGTGCCGCTCTCCATAATGCTTCCTCAGGCGCGTGGTGCAGTTGCTTATAATCAGTTACTGGATGTTTTATTAAGTGGTGTGGACGGTGAGCGCCGGTCAGTGGCGCTATGAGTATTGTTGACAAAAAGGTAGTGTGTCAGCTGATTGAGCAGGAGCTGGCCCTCAAGACTTATCTCGATGCCCTGTTGTTTGAGGATAGCTTGCAGATAGAGAGTGAGGTTTTATCTGACTCGACCTTGCAGACCACCACAGCGCCTGTTGAATTCGATGTAACACCACCCTCCGTAGTGTTGCCGGAGTGGAGTAACGGTGAGTTTGAGAGTCTACACTTCAAAGTGGCGGGTGGATTAATGCTGTCAGTGCCGTTGGCCTGTTTGAACGGAATTGTGCCGTGGCCCGGAAGATTAACGGCTGTGCCGGGGTATGCAGACTGGTTTTTGGGGCTGTTGGCAAGTCGTGGTTATCAGATAAAAATAGTGGATATAGCCAAATTTGTTATTCCTGAGAACCATCAAGCGCGTAGTCACTTGGTGGGGGGGGAGCGCCAGTTGAAACACATCATATTAGTTGATGATGGGAGGTTTGGTTTTGCGTGTGATGAGTTGGGTGGAATTCTTAAGTTGACTCAAAAACAGGTGCGCTGGCGTCATGGTAAATCTAGCAGGCCATGGTTGGCGGGGACCATTATAGAGCAGATGTGCGCACTGCTTGATGTGGACCGTTTTGTTGCAATGCTAAAGGAAGGGGTGCCTCAGGACGACATATCTGATGGAGATTGATCCAGTAGGATGTCCTGCGTTTTGTATGATGGAAAAATTCCAAAAATAATCTCCAAACTGGGGCAAAAGATGAGCCGTGAGGGCTGGAAATGAATCAGAGTGCAGCAGCTGAGAGTGATCAGATAACTCAATGGGTCACTTTTCGTTTAGGCGAAGAGACCTATGGGGTGAATGTCATGCAAGTACAAGAGGTGCTGCGGATGACTGATATTGCCCCTGTTCCAGGTGCGCCAGATTACGTACTTGGTATTATTAACCTGCGTGGTAATGTGGTGACGGTCATGGATACACGCAAGCGTTTTGGCTTAATGCCAGCGGAGGCGGATGACTCTACCCGTATTGTGATTATCGAAGCCGAAGATCAGGTGGTGGGGATTCTGGTGGATAGTGTTGCAGAGGTTGTCTATTTAAGTAACTCTGATATTGAGATGGCCCCAAATGTGGGCAATGAAGAGAGTTCACGTTATATTCAGGGGGTAGCAAACCGGAAGGAAGGGCTGTTGATTCTTGTCGATCTTAACCGTTTGCTTACTGATGATGAATGGAAGGAGTTTTCCAATCTTTAATATTTGAGATGCGGCGGTGCAGGCTGTTCGGCGCAGGGACGGAGGTTCCTATTATGGCAGCGATTGATACCAATCCATTAACACCTGTCTGGCCGCAGAGGCCAATACGCAAGATAGACCCCGAAGATAAAGGGGCAGAGCGGCGTCCACGGCAGAAAAAAGATGATGATGTAGATGATAATAATAGAGGTGACGACGGGTTACCTCGGATCGATGAGTATGCATAAGGATGAACCTGTAAGGAATACATGATAGATCTGGCGTTGCTTACATTGATTTTTGTGGTGTTGCTGACGATGGTGGTGCTGATGCTTTACAGAAAGCACCGGCAATTGCGTGATGCCATTGTGGAAAATGGTCGGCAGTTACAGCATCATCAGCAAGAGCTGGCGGCCCTTTATGCGGGGGCTGCGGGTGTTGGTTCCCATCTGGTCCGTCTTGAAAATCAGATTCATGGCCTGACAGACCGGCAGGAGAAACAGGAGACTCATGATCCTGTGGCTCAAAATTACCATCTTGCGATTGACCTAGTGCATCAGGGGGCTAGTGCCCGCCAGTTGGTAGAGCAGTGTGGCCTGTTGCATGAGGAGGCAGAACTGCTGGTGCGGCTGCATGGACCACGACTGCCGGAGTGATTAGCGCCGAGCGTTTTTACGATTGACCGCCCTGGACGGCATTAAATTTACCCCCCCCGTTATAATCCTCCCGCCATTATGGTAGATATAAATTGCAATGGTTTTTATGCTCGTACTGTTTTTAGCCTTCTGCTGGATATCAGTCCTGCCATTATAAAAATGGGGTATTACACTACTATGTTTCAGATTTCACGGAAACTGAATTGCGTTTCGGTCGTTCTATTGGCCAATGTTTTAACCGCATGTGGCGGTGGTGTGGGGGAGCCGGCAGCACCTGTTGACAGTAATGTGAATGTTGGGACGGGGGGAGGTGCCACCTTGATTGTGCCCGCCAGTGCAAAGTTGCCGTGGCAGTTTGATACATCGTTAGTGATGATATTGCGTAATGCCAAAGGGGAAATACTGACCAACATCAGCTGTCAGGCGGTTAAACCAGCGGCACTGATGGTGGACAGTGACTGTTCGGGGGCGGTTGGTTTGCAGCTTGGCTCACAGGAGATCACCGTGACCTCGGGTACTATCAGCGCCACTGTGACGTTACAGGTAACACCACAACGTCATTGGGCGGGGACCCGTGGTGTGACCTCCAGCTCAGGGTCTGGCGATTACAACCTGATGGTGACTCCGTCAGGCAATGGGCTGACTTGGGGGGCTAATCCTTCCGGAGTATTGGGGCAGAATAAATCGGGGACTCAGTTGACCTTTTCAACGCTGCCGATTGCGGTCATGAACGCCAGCGGCGCACCATCATTGGACACTATATATATGGCCTCGGCAGGTGATAGCGCTGTGCTGGCGCTTTCTGAAGAGGGCAAGGTCTGGGGCTGGGGGGATAATAGCGCTTGGGAGCTAACAGCTCAAAATCCCCAATTTTCGTTATTGCCAGTGCGGGTGCGTAACTCAGCCAATTCAGCAGATCTTGAGCGGGTGGTTCAAACGGCCATTGGCGATAATAATGCCTTGGCCTTGCTGGATGATGGCTCGGTGTTGAGTTGGGGATATTACAGTGGCCAGACCATAGGGGCGTCAGCGCGTTATCCAGGGTCTGTGATGCGTGCTGATGGGGCACTGTTGACAGGTATTGTCGGTATCAGTGCCGGTTGGAACTACTCATTGGCACTGGCGGCGGATGGACGTGTATGGGCCTGGGGGTACAACTCCGAAGGCCGCACGGGTACAGGGGCTGTCACACCGCCTATTGCGTTAGCCACTACGGTTAAACTTGTGGATGGTCGTGATCTTACCAATATTGTTGCTATTTCAGCGGGTTATAACTTTGGCATGGCGTTGACTCGAAATGGTGAGGTATATGCTTGGGGAGATAATCTGAGTGGTCAGTTGGGGCAGGGGTCTAAATTGTCTCAAATGATACCTTATGCTGTTCAGGTGAAGAGTGAGGGGGGCGCACCACTGTCTGACATCACCATGGTGGCGGCGGGTGGCAGACATGCGTTGGCGATGACCTCATCTGGAAAGGTATTGAGTTGGGGTTTGAATAATGACGGTCAGCTGGGGCGTGGTCCAAATATTGCTCAAGGTACGGGTAGCCGGGATCTACCGACTCAGGTAGTTGGTGAAGCTGCACTTGGTCAGCTTGAGGGTGTGGTATCGATTGCGGCAGGTTATAACCATAGCCTTGCCCTTAAATCCAACGGTGGGGTGCTGGTATGGGGGACCGGTTTCAGAGGCAATACAGGCCAGGGCGGGACGGTAGAAAACCCTTTCTATCAGCCAACACCAATACTGGTTAAAAATATGGAGGGGACGGGGCCGCTGGTGCTGACGCCATTGACCGCCTATCCAAATCTGTTGCAACGGTTCCGTTAGCAGGTAGAACCGTACTACTCTGGCCGTTGCAGTGATGCAATTAGCGGGCAGTTAACCTCACCATGGGTGGCACAGCACTGTGCCACCAGCCGGGCGAGTACTGCTTCGATACGTTGCAGATTGGCCAGCTTGTTGCGTACATCTTCGAGTTTGCGCTCTGCCAGCTCGCGCGCCTCACCGCAGTGGGCGCCATCCTCCAGTCTTAGTAATTCAGCTATCTCGTCCAGGCTAAACCCAAGCTGTTGGGCTGATTTAATAAATCTCAGCCGTGCGATATCGGCATGACTATAACGACGGATGCCGCCGTAGGGTTTCTTTGGCTCCAGTAACAGCCCCTTGCGTTGATAAAAACGGATCGTCTCGACGTTGACCCCGGCCCGTTTGGCAAAGATGCCGATGGTTAACTGCTCTGAAGGGTTGCTCATCTTGCTTGACTCCGTACTTGACTACAGAGGTAACGTTATACCATCACACAGCGATGTAAACGGGGTTAGATATGGCGGAATCGGGCAAAGGTCGTGGTGCATTGGCAATGGAGGGCATGGCGGCGATACTCGCCTCCACCTGCTGCCTTGGCCCGTTGATACTGGTGACACTGGGCATCAGTGGCGCGTGGATCGCTAACTTGCGGGTATTGGAGCCGTATCGGCCGCTCTTTATCGCTGTGGCCCTGGTGGCTATGTTTTTGGCGTGGTGTCGTATCTTCCGGCCGGTGGTGGTGTGTAAGCCCGATGATCTCTGTGCGGTTCTGCAGGTACGACGCAGTTATAAAACTATCTTTTGGGGTGTGGCCGGACTGGTGCTGATGGCCATCGGCTTCCCTTATCTATTACCGCTGTTCTACTAACCGAGAGTTCGTTATGAAAAAACTGTTTGTCATGATTGCGCTTGTTACAATGATCTCTCCTGTCTGGGCTGCTACTCAGACCGCCACACTGGCGGTGGAGGGCATGACCTGTGGAGCCTGTCCGTTAACGGTCAAGAGTGCACTCTCCAATGTGCCGGGTGTTACCCATGTGGAGGTGAGTCTGGATAGACGTGAGGCGCAGGTCAGTTATGACGACAATCGAGTCGATGTGAAGAGGCTGACGCAGGTGACGGAGGGGGCCGGTTACCCCTCTAAGGTAAAGGGGGGCAGTCGATGAGCGGCGTGACCCTGGAATCGACCCTGACCTGCTCGCATTGTGGACACACCAAAATGGAGACCATGCCGACCGATGCCTGTCAGTGGTTCTATGAGTGTGAAGGGTGCCAAACGGTGTTGAAACCAGAGGCGGGGGACTGCTGTGTCTTCTGCTCTTATGGCACCGTTCCCTGCCCGCCGATTCAGGAGCAGGGTAAAGGGGGAGGGTGTTGTGGTTGATGTTTGCGGGTTTAACCCTTTATAACGCTTCCGTTGGTGGCCGTTTACCTGATAACGAGTAAGCAAAAGAGATGACCAGGGCAACGGATAGATAAAGCTCGCGGGGTATCTCGTCACCTTGCTCAATTTCTGACAGTGCCAGCACCAGTGGCAGATTCTCCTGGATGGGGATGTTGTGCTCTTTGGCAAGGGCGATGATCTCTTCGGCCAGACTGCCTTCACCCTTTGCCATCACCTTGGGGGCCTGTTTGCCACTTTCCCACTGGAGCGCTACGGCCTTGGCGGGCGGGGAGTTGTGTTGGCTCATGCGTTTACATCCAGTACGATGGTGGGCAGTGGTTGGCGGTGGGGTTCGGGCGGCTGCCCCTGAAAACAGCGCAGCTCCCGGCTCTCAATGCCCGCCTCATGATAACGTTGGGCTAACTCTGTTAAATGTTGGCTGATAAGCGTCGTTGTCTCCATGCGCTCCGCCCAGAAGGTAGTGCTGATCTTTCCACCCTCCAGCTGTAACCGCACATGCATTGGGCCGAGTGACTCCAGTTCCAGCGCGATAGTGATGTTCCAGCGGAGTTGTTGCTCATCGTTGTTATTTTCACTTCGCTCCTCGTTGATCACACATTGAAACAGATCAACCCTCTCCTGATGACGAATCGGTAACTCAAAGCTCCATGTGAGTGGGTTCTGGTCCGACGTAGAGAGTGACGCCAGCTGGTGCAGTTGAGTTCTGGCCAGCCCCCCCTCCACCTGTTTGCCTAGCTCCTGCAGGAGCGCGAGGGTATTATTGAGTGTGGCCAATGTCGCCTCTGCCTGCCCTTGGGGTTGTGGACGCCCCCCCGGTATGGCGGGTACTGGGATGGATATTGAAGGCAATATTGGGCGTGTGAGTGATGGCGAGGCCGCTGTCTGTGCAGACTCTTTCTGTATGCTGCTGAGCAGTTGTAACAACAGGCTTTTAAGATCGTTACCCGGCGCGGGTGTGGTTTTGCTCTGGACCGTCTGTCGAAGTGCACTCTCCATAAACAGCCCCGACTCCTTAAAGGCCTGTTTAACGCCCTCAGCAGAGGCTATTTTTCCGCGATTGGGAAGTTGATCGAGGAACGCCTTTGCCAAAACCTGAATGGCCTGTGGCAATGGGACGGTACTGTTTTGTGGCTGGGCGATCCAGCTGATATTCGCCAGCAGTGGTGTTAGGCCCATTTGACGCGGCAGACTCTGCATCAGCGCCTGTTTAAGCACGGCGTCGGGCGAAGTGGTTTGACTGAGCACTTTTAAGAGTGGTGTATCACCAAGTTTGCTCACCTCCAGCTGAAGCTGTTGCCCAACAATGAGTGGTTGTGCGGTGTTGGCCTGAAGCTGGTGCGGTGCTGCCGGTTGGCTGGAAGATGAACGGTTGAGTGAGGGGAGTAGCTGTAGTAATACGTGGTTGCTGGCGAGCTGCTTAATTACCACCGCCTGTAACAGCTGCCCAACACGCAGTGGTTGCGGTTGTGCCGTGGCAGCGGCTAGATTGGGCAAGGTTGAAGGGGGTCCATTAATTTTCATGGGATAAAGCGGGTCCGGATTTGGCCGATGAATCTGTATATTGCCAAGCTGGGCCAATATTGTATATGAGATTGTGCATAAAGCGATGGTGAGTGATTTTCAGTAATCTGTTTTCTTGTGGAAGTGATTGAAATGCAAACACATACCCTGTGGTATATACAAAAAGATGGTGAGGTCCGCGGACCCTATCCACGGACGGTGATTGCCCAATATCTGCTGCTTAACCGGCTGCGTAAAGAGGACCAGGTCAGCACTGACCAGAAGCATTGGCAAGCCATTGCTGATGTAAAAGAGTTAGTGCCAGCCGCTGTTAAGGGAACGCTCAGTGGTGCTGTGAATCAGTATCTGGCCGATGTGGCAGCGCGTGATGATGAACATATACCCACATCAAAACAGAATACCGAGGATGTCACAAACCAATATCTACTGGATGTTGCCAAACGTAACGCCAGGGCGTTGAATGGCATAGAACCTGAGGATGTTGTTGAATATAATCGAAACAGATCGAAAACTTCGTCATCAGAGCAGAAAAAAAAACCATTAACGATAGTCTTGGCAGTCACCGCCATACTCGCCACTGTTGGTGCCCTGGTTGCATTGGTACTGAACTATACGCCTCAGGCCAACGGGCCGGAGGCAGAGTGTTCCGCAGCGCCAGCCGCCAATGTTAACTGGAGCAACTGTAGCCTGCAGGGCGCTGTGCTTGATAACAGCAATCTGCAACAGGCGGTAATGCGTAATGCAAATCTCACAGGCAGCACGTTGCAGCGGTCTGATTTACAGAATGCCGATCTGGCCTATGCCAACTTGAGTCTTGTCAATCTTGGTCAAGCGAATTTGCGCGGCGCACAATTGATGGGGGCAAAACTTAACGGCAGTGATTTAAGTGGCGCTGATTTAAGTGGTGCAGATCTTTCGTATGCAGATTTGAGCGGGGCCAACATGATGGGTGTCAACCTGGTCGGCACCAAACTTGATCAGACCCTGTGGCTAGACAAAACGGTCTGCGCACGTGGTTCAGTGGGGCAATGTTTGGCTGGGCGATAATATAATCTGATATCTGCACAGATCTGGCGCATTGGGTCGTGGTGTGATGCACAGTTTTTAGGCATAGATGGATACTGTTCTGCTTTTCACCTTACCGTCTCCCCTGTTAGATCATGACGTTACTATTAATTTTAATGTGGCATGTGAATTGCTGAGCCACTTTGGAGATACTGTTTTTATTAAATATGTGCGAGGTTGTGCGGTAGGTAAGTGATGACTGCAATGGGCTGTATGTAGTACAGCAAGTTTATGCAGGGCCAACGGTGGCCCATCTATGACAAAGGCGTCCACAGCATGGGGAGTTTTCCATGTGCTGGACGCCTTTTTTATTGGTTTTTATAGCAGTTTTTAGTGATGAGGTGATTGTGGGGAATATGGCGGCGGCAGTAGATCAAGCAGCGTTAGCATTGCCCCCTGTTGTGATTGTAGGCAGCGGGCCAGTGGGGGTTCGTGTCGCACAGGAGTTGTTGCGTCTGGACCCGCTGTTGCATTTGGTGATCTATGGCGACGAACCGTGGGAGCCCTATAACCGTGTGCGATTGACCCAGATGTTGGCAGGGCACTCCAGTTGGGCGGATATATTTCAATCGTTGCAGCTGCCCACAACCGGGAATATTGAGTGTCGTTACAACTGCGCGGTGGTTGCTATTGATCGCCATGAGAAAACAGTGACGGATCTGTTAGGACGGCAGCAGCCATATTCGCGGTTGGTATTGGCAGTGGGATCACGCCCTCATGTGCCAACCATTCCTGGCAAGGCGCTGCACAATGTATTTACCTTCCGCAATATGTCGGACCTGAATGGCCTGCTGGCCCGCCGTATTGGTAGCCGTCGAATGGTGGTGGTAGGTGGGGGGCTGTTAGGGATTGAGGCCGCCCATGCACTACAGCGCAGCCATACGGATGTTTCGATTATTCAACATAGTGATCGTTTGATGGGGCGTCAGCTGGATGAGCATGCTGCTGCCATGATGTGTGCTGAGGTTGAGTCTCTGGGAATCAATGTCTATCTCAACAGTGGTGTTCAGGCGATATTGGGTGAGCGTTTGGTCGAAGGGGTACGTCTGCGTGATGGCAGCGTACTCGATTGCGATACCGTAGTTTTTTGTACCGGCATAAAACCCAATGTGGAACTGGCGCGTGGTGCAGGGTTGCGAGTGGGGCGTGGTATTCGGGTAGATGATCTGTTGCAAACATCCAACCCGGCGATCTATGCAGTGGGTGAGTGTACTGAACATAATAATCAGATTTATGGTTTGGTTGCGCCGGGGCTGGAGCAGGCCTCGGTGGCGGCCCATAACATTGTTGGCCAGCACGCATTTTATCGTGGCAGTACGGCAGTGGCGCGACTCAAAGTAGTGGGCACAGCGCTGTTGAGCATTGGCGCAGTGGTAGAGGAGGAGATCCCTAGCCACTACCGCACAGCGGTTTATCAGAATGATGAAAAGGGTTACTACCGTAAGTTGGTGATGGTGGGTGGTAGACTTCAAGGGGCGATTGCCATAGGTGAGTGGCCCCAGCATCAACGGGTACAAGAGGGTGTGGTGCACCATCGCCGTCTCTGGCCATGGCAGCTGATGCGTTTTAAACGGAGCGGTGAGTTGTGGACAGAGCAGCAGTCGCAGGATGTGCGTCAGTGGCCTGCCAATGCAATTGTCTGTAACTGCACCGGTGTCAGTCGTGGTGTATTAAGCGCAGCGGTCACCGGTGGCTGCACAACGGTTGAGATGTTAGTGCAGTGTACGGGGGCCTCTACGGTGTGTGGTGGTTGCAAGCCACGTTTGGCTGAGATGTTGGGCGAGTCTGCTGTGCCCATAAAAAACAGAGCAGGCAATCTGCTCATGGGGGCGTCGTTGCTGGCGATGTTGCTGGCCTTAATAACACTCTTGGTTAAACCCATTCCGTTTGTGACCACCGTGCAACAGGGGTGGCATATCAGTGATCTATGGAGTGCAACGTTTTCAAAATAGGTGACTGGGTTTACGTTGCTGGGTATGACCGTTTTGGCACTGCTGCTCTCGTTGCGGAAGCGGATTAAAAAATTTTCGTTTATCGATTTTGGTTATTGGCGTGTACTACACTCTGTATTAGGAGCGTTATTGTTGATGTTGTTAATCCTGCATACCGGGTTACGTATGGGGGACAACTTTAATTTTCTATTGATGTTCTGTTTTGTTGCCATTGCACTGATCGGCGCGGTGGTGGGTATGGTGTCGGCGCTTGAGAGTGGTGGTGCCAGTATTGCATTGGGGCGTTGGCGTCGTTACTCGGGCTGGATCCATCTTGGTCTCTTCTGGCCGCTGCCGGTGCTGCTCGGTTTTCACATCCTCAGTAGTTACTATTTTTAGGGGCGACGATGAGATCGAGCAATATTAAATGGTGGATTGCTTGGTTGTTGCTGAGTTTAGGGGTGGCTGCTTACTACGGATATGCACTGATAAGTGAAGACAAGACTGCACTGTTGCCAGGAACGACCAGCCACGGTCATTATCAGATAGAGTTGGCGTGTGGCAGTTGTCACGGGGAGGCATTTGCAGGTGGTGAGGCGTTACAGACAGCCTGTATCAACTGCCACGGCGATCAGATGAAGGCAGCGCGCGACTCACATCCACGGAGTAAATTTACCGATCCACGTAATGCCGACAGGGTTGCACTGCTGGACGCTCGTTACTGCATCACCTGTCATCGTGAGCATAAACCAGAGGTGACGGATGCGATGGGCGTGACGTTGCCAAATGACCTCTGTTTTATCTGCCACAAAGATATAGCGCAAGAGCGCGCTAGCCATAACGATATCTCTTTTGACAGCTGTGCCAGTGCCGGTTGCCATAACTATCACGACAATCAGGCGCTGTATGAAGCGTTCTTGGTTAAACATGGCAATGAGCCAGCCCATCTGACTCCTCAACGTGTTCCTGAACGTAATCTGCATCAATGGAATCTGGCGGTTGCATCTTCACCGGTAACAGCACTTGCAGCGGGAGATGCCGATGCCCCGGTCAACAGACAGCTAGCGGCGGATGAATTTCAACACTGGGTTGATTCCGGACACGCCACGGCTGGTGTTAACTGTTCTGCCTGCCATCAGCAAGAGAATAAAAATTGGATCGACAAGCCAGGCGTAAAAATATGTGAGAGCTGCCACAAACAGGAGGTATCGGGGTTTACGGCGGGTAAACACGGTATGCGCCTGGCACAGGGAATGTCACCCATGGTACCGGCCATGGCCCGGTTACCCATGAAGGCAAAAATTGCCAAGCAGCCACTCGATTGCAACAGCTGTCATGGCGCGCACCAAGGCGGGGTGAAAGAGGCGGTGGTTGATGCCTGCATGGGGTGTCATGACGATGAACATAGCAGACACTATCCAGACTCACCTCATGCGCAGCTGTGGCAGCAGGAGCAGGCAGGGTTGATAGCTGTGGGTAGCGGTGTCTCCTGTGCGACCTGTCACATGCCACGGGAGGAGGTGCGCCAACTCGGGGAGAGACATGTTGCCATTCAACACAATCAGAGCCTCAATCTTCGGCCCAACGAAAAAATGGTACGTAGTGTCTGTATGCATTGCCACGGCTATCAGTTTGCTATCAACGCACTGGCTGATGGCGCGTTAATAAAAAACAACTTCTCATCATCACCCACTGTAGAGGTGAAGAGTGCACAAATGGCGTTGGCACGTGATGAGAAGCGGGGGACAAGATCAAAATAGTGCTTTTGAGTGAGTCTGTTCATTCAACGTGTAGAAGGAGATAGCAATGAACCATATGCGAAAAAAAGCGCTGGTCATGGGTGTCGTTAGCACAGTGCTGTTATCAGGGTGTGGTCAGCAAGCTGAAACCCCGGCAGCTGTTAATACAGCCATTACACCACAAAAAATGGCGGACGCCCTGCATGCAGTGATGGAGGCAGATCGAGCCGTCTATACCAAACTGGTGATCAACCGCTTGGTTAAAGAGGAGAAGGTGATTAAAGCCAGTGAGCACTGGCAGGATGATAAGGCGCTACCCCTGCCAGCACAGATGTTTCGTTTTGGTGCGGAGCGGGTTGCGGAAAGCAACAGTGATTTCAGTTATTCGCTAATCTCATCCTGGCCGATCAATAAACAGAATGAGCCAAAAACAGAGTCAGAGGCGAGTGGGTTGAAGTTTATTGAAGAGAACCCCGGAAAAAATTTCTATAAAGAGGAATCTCTGGGCGGAAAAAATTATTACACCGCCATATATCCCGATGTTGCTGTTGCCCCGGCCTGTGTTGAGTGCCATAACGACCATAAAGATACACCTAAGAGTGATTTTAAAATTGGCGATACCATGGGTGGTGTGGTGATTCGTATACCACTATAAATGTTTAAATACCGTGGCCTGTTAAGCGTCACGGGATTTTTGTAACGTTAAAATGGAGCAAAGCCATTCGATGATGTGCACCGCTTAAGCTTTCCATCCCAAGCGTTATCTTGATATTGCGTAAATCCAGTTCAACATGCCAGCGCTGTTTATATAACTCAGCCAGGGATTTTCTCGGTATCTCTTTGTCAGGCAATAATATTGTTACCAATACTTTTTTATCCGTTTTAAGTTCACGGATAGTTAGTTCACCAGGAAACTCTTCATATTGTGCCTTGTTCATCCAGTCCGGCATGATCTTGGGTTTTTTCCAGGCCACAACATGATCGCGTACACCTAGCTTCTGACCTCTTCTGAAATCAGTTTTACGCACAGCATGTTGTTGGAATACAACATCAACTCCGTTTGCTATCAGCATGGCAATCAGAAAATAGCTACAATAATAACGGTCGCTCAACACCACATCGCCAGGCTCAAAGCTCTCTAATAACTGCCGTAACAGAGCGTGTTCACTCGCCCCTTTGCCTTTAAATGCTTCCATGGCTGCATCGAGCATCACGCCACTGGACAAACAAATGACACCAACAATTCTGGCGATGGGAAAGCCTAATCCAGGCGCTTGACCGCGTTGCTGGGGATAAACGTCTTGATTGGCCGCGGTGTCTGGCAGGGTGATGGTGGTGCCATCGACCAGCTTTACGCGACGTCCTTGCCAGCGCCATGCGTTCGGTGTCTGTTCCGCAACCAAACGCCCCAATTGCTTTACCAGTACAGCTGTGGGCTGGTGAGTAGATTGAAAAAACTGTACGAGTCTGTCTTTTTGGCACAATGGCTAATGCGCTTCTGTTGATGGCCCGGTAATTTATGGTTAGGATGAGGCATGGCTGGCGACTCCAGATGGTTGCGAATTGTGTGGTAACAATTAGCTTATCATCTCGCCAGCCTTCTTATTTCTTCAATAGGTTAGTGGCTTTTCATGCGGTGCTATGGCTTAAGTAAGTGCCATTCGGGCCTGTTACTGTTTTGCCTGTACTAATGTTAATGATAGTGCGGGCCAGTAGGTGATGATTAACAGCGCCACCAATAAGATGAAGAAGAACGGAATGGTGGCACGGCAGAGCTGTGTAACGGGCTTTTTGAAACGGTAGCTAGCAATAAAAAGGTTCATGCCAACAGGGGGGGTGAAGTAGCCGATTTGCATGTTGGCAAGAAAGATGATGCCAAGGTGAATAGGGTGAATGTTGTAACCAAGTGCTACAGGTAAAAGAATGGGTGTCATGATGACGATGGCTGAAAATATGTCGAGCATGGTGCCGAGAATCAGCAGGAATATATTGAGTGCCAGCAGGAATGTCAGAGGGTCTTTGATGTGTTCGCGGATAGTCTCAAAGATTTTTGTGGGGACCTGTGCATCAATAAGGTAATTGGTTGAGGCTAGTGATAACCCGAGAATGATGAGGATAGCCCCGACGAGCACCATGGATTCACGCATGATTCCGGGCAGGGCTTTTAAGCTGATTTCACGCAGGATGAATACCTCTACAAGAAGTACATAGATGGCTGTGACAGCAGCTGCCTCAGATACAGCAAAATAACCACTGTATATTCCACCGAGCATAATAAAAGGCAGTGGCAGCTCCCATCTTGAATCAATTGCAGCAGCACGTAGTTCTTTCCAGGTGAATGGAGTGGTGGGTAGTGTGCGTCCTTGCCAGGCGCTCCAGCCACTTAGCATCAGGATCATAAGTATTCCTGGAAGAATACCTGCCAGAAATAGATCATCGATACTGAACGTTTCGCCGATGCCCATCTGTTGCGAAACGATGCCGTAGAGTATGAGCGGGAGTGATGGCGCGAACAGAACGCCTAGGCTGCCAGCACTGGTGATCAGGCCTAGATTGAAGTTGTCGTGGTAGCCCGCTTGTTTGAGCGCCGGATAGAGCAGTGCTCCGAGTGCAACAATGGTGACACCAGACGCGCCTGTGAATGCAGTAAAGAGTGCACAGGCGCTAAGCGCAACAATGGCAAGCCCTCCGGGCATCCAGCCAAGCAGCGCTTGAGTGAGGCGCACAAGACGGAGCGGGGCTTTGCTTTCACTTAACAGATAACCGGCAAAGGTGAAGAGTGGGATTGCCAGCAGGATGGGCATCTCTGCTAAACGGTAGAATTCGATGATGATGACAGACAGGTCGATCTCGGCACTGTAAAAACCAATGAGCGCAGAGGCGGCGATAACGATAAATAGGGGGGTCCCTATGAGTGCCAGCAGTATCAGGGTTAATGCGATAATCACTTAACGTTCTGCTGTGGAATGGTCAACAGGGTGCTGAATGCATCTGTTAAGAATCGTAGTGCCATCAGGCCAAAGCCTATGGGGATGATGAGCTCGCAGATCCAGGCAGGCGCAGTAGCAAAGGCGGTTGTACCATCGTGATACTCCATGGCCACAAAGCGTATTGCGTGGTAGCAGATGATGGCGCAGATAGTGGCGCTGATCAAATTGGTCAAGGGGGTTAGGAAGCGTCTTGCGGTGGTCGGTAGCAGCTTTGAAAGTAGGTCAATTTTGATATGGTTGCCATCACGTGTGGCCGCTATTGCCCCCAATAGACCGATCCAAAGCACCATCACCCTGAGCAATGGATCGCTCCAGTCTATGCCGGTGCCCCAAACATTGCGCATGACGATTTGAGTGGTGGCAATGAGAATCATTGCGCCGAGCATCAGTGCTAACAAGCACTTTTCCAGGTAGGCGGCAAGACGTCCTAATGTAGTGATCAGCTGCACTTAGCGATGGTTGGTTCGATATTCGTTGAGTGGGATTTGCAGCGCCTGGACTATCTCTTTGCTAATGATGTTCTTGTCGACCATCGCTTTCATTGCGCTGCCTACGGCGTTTTGCCACTGTTTTTGCTCCTCAGCACTAGGTTCCACAAACTGAATGCCTTGCTGTTTGAGTGCCTGCAGTGCCTGGGTATTGTCTTGACGGTTGATTTTATCAAGACGGGCGAATGTGGTTTGCATGACGCTGCTGAACGTTGCCTGGTCTTGAGCGCTAAGCTCTTCAAAGGCTTTGCGCTGAATGATTAAGGTGCCCACAAGGTACATAAGTGGTGTTGTGTTCAGGTGTTTTACTTTGGAATGCCACTGAAGAGCGATAGCTCCCATGGATGAGGCGGCCACGGTATCCACCATGCCGGTCTGCAAGCCGGTGAGCACATCGGTGAGTGGTAGTGGGATGGGGGATATGCCGATGGCCTCGAAGGCGGAACGGCTGAATTGATCACCTTCAGGTGACCAGACTTTATACTGTTTCAGATCATTGATTTTGTTTAATGGTTTGGCAGACATTAAATAGGCAAAGCCGCCTTCGCCTAGGCCAAAGCTGATGTACCCGTTGTCGTGTAGTCCCGAGATGATTTTTTTATCCAGCCGTTCACGGACGTAATCCACCTCTTCATAAGAACGAAAGGCCAGTGGCAGGCTGTAGACCTGTGCGTCAGGGTAAATCTCAGCCAGACCGCCACCGGTGATGGCTCCGCCTTGGAGCTGGCCGATACGCATTTTACGCAGCACGCTTTTATCATTACCCATGACTCCGCCAGGATAGAAGCGAATGGTGACGCGTCCCTGGGTCTTTTTGTCGATTTCGGCAGCAGCATTTTTTAACTCCTCCATCCAGTGGGTGCCATCGGGTGCCACGGTGGCTATTTTAAAGTTTTTTGCTTGCGCCGGCTGCAATGTGATTAACAGCAGGCACAGGGCGAGTGATAGCCATTTATGCATTAGATTACTCCTCAAAATATTCGGCGGATGTGGCCAGTAGCTCATGGGCGGTCTCTTTGGCCAGTGTGTTGCTGAGTGTTAATGTATTAATAGTGGTTGTGGTGGCCAGCACTTCGTTAAGCAACTGGTCGTGCAGCTCTTTATCGAAGGTGAGACGTGCGTAATTGCGCGCCAGCTCCACTTTGGCGATCAGGTCTTGGCCTTGAGAGATGGCAATTGCCTGTTCAAAATGGGCGCGACCTTTTTCTGGTTGCCCCCCCAGTGTGGGCGAGAGCTGGCTGTTGATGACGCCCAGATAGAGATGTGCACGGCCCCACTCGTAACGTTCATCAATGGCGACAATACGTAACATCACGGCCTCTACCTTAGGCAGGTCAGCAAGGGCATTCCAGTTGCCTTTGTTGGTCTGTATCCACGTGGCCCATGCGGTGCCGTAGGTGTACAGGTAAGCGATATCATCGGCATCTACGTTGGTGAGACTGTTTTGGAAATCGGCAAGAGTGCCAGCATCGTGTTTGCAGACGGCATGCTGGCGTTGGCACAACGCTGCTCTGGATTGCAGTTTGGCCTTGTTTGCAAGGCGCTGCGCTTGAGCGGGGGTCTGGGCAAACAGTCCGGCGTAAGCGCTGTGAAGAGTCGCGCTTGCTTTCAGTGTGGCGGCGTCATCAGGGCTTTGCAGCACCAAGCTATCAAGCATCAGCAGATAGGCAGGCACCCCTTGACGGACGGTTTCAGGATCGTCTTGAGACAGAATAGCGTTGCCGAGATTGTCGGCAAGGCGGTTGGCAGCCATGCTGGTGCAGCCGCTAATGGCAGCCAACAGAAGAATAATAATTGATGTGCGAATAATCATGTTAATAAAGGGGAATATGAGGTTTATCAGCAAGCCTGCTATCATAACAGCTTAATTTTATAGTGTTATATATTTTTAGCGAGTGGCCTTTAGGCTCTGGCGTAACAGGTATTTTGTAACTGTAATTAATCTGTGCCAACATAGGGTGCTTTTTAACTAACCTTAGAGAAATTTTTCATGAAAAAATTGGTGGTAGCGGCAACAGTCGTATTATTTGCAGGGATGGGCCAGGTTCAGGCTGTTGAAGGGTTGGATACAGACCAGAAACGTCTTAGTTACTTCCTGGGTATGCAGGTAGCACAGCAGATTAAGGGTGAGGGTGTGGCGCTGGAAGAGCCTGCCTTTATGATGGGATTCCGTGATATTTATGGTGGTGCGGCACCCAAATTATCACAGGAAGAGATTCAGGGTACCCTGACACGTATACAGCAGCAGCGGGTGGAGGTGAGCAAAAAAATCTCTGAAGCCAACAAGCGTGAAGAGCCTGTTTTTATGGCGGCTAACGCTAAAAAAAGTGGTGTCAAACAGACGGCCAGTGGATTGCAGTATAAGGTTATTAATCCTGGCAAGGGTAAATCGCCCAAGCTGACTGATGTGGTTGAGGTTCACTATCGCGGTACATTGATTGATGGCACTGAGTTTGATAGCTCAATCAAACGTGGTCAGCCAGCGACCTTCCCTGTGAATGGTGTGATTCAGGGGTGGCAGGAGGTGTTGCCGATGATGAAAGAGGGGGCTAAGTGGCAGATTGTTGTTCCCTCAAAACTGGCCTACGGTGAGCGTGGTGCGGGTGCCATGATTGGTCCTGATGCAACGCTGATTTTTGATATTGAGTTGTTGAAGATTAAGCCTAATACCCCTCAGTAATCAGCCAGTCGCTTTTTGCGCTACGGAGTGCGGTCTGCTCTGTAGCGCAGCGATAAAATACTTTGAGTGCGTAGTTGTGTGGACTCTCCTGCCAGAAGTAGGCGTCCCAGATAGTATTAAGCATGGCTTTTGAGTATACCGGGCCGGTGGGTGCGGCCAGGGGATGGGTCATAACGGCCAGATGGAGTGCATGTTCGGCAGGCACGCCAAGGCGTGAGTTGATCACTGAGTCAAAACCGATCATGGCACGGCCGTAACAGAGCTCTTCGTGAGGGGTGGCTGGGGTCTGTTCAAAGGCTATCACATCGGCAGGTAGTGCCAAAAATAGTAATGCTAAAACTTTGCTGACGTACGTTCTCATGGATCACCTCCACGCCGTAGTTCTGAGTCTGTAAAACTCAGCGGTGCATATATGAGGGTATCGACCCGTTTTTACTTTTTATAAAACAGATGGAGAGATAGATGAGCCATTTAAAGGTTTTTTCGGTTGCTGAGCGGCAGTTGCTTGAATCGTCCACGGTGCATGGCGAGATAGCGTCGAGACTTGCAGGGGTAGGTATCCGTTTTGAACGTTGGCAGGTGCATCAGCCATTGGCGGCGGCAGCGACGCAGGCAGAGGTGATAGAGGCCTACCAGATGCAGGTTGATGGTTTGATGGCTGAGTATGATTTTCAGTCGGTGGATGTGATTGCACTCCGTCCAGACCACCCGGAACGCCAAACATTGCGCCAAAAGTTTCTGGACGAACATACACATAGTGATTTTGAAGTGCGTTTTTTTGTGGCAGGCAGCGGGCTGTTTTATATCCATTCCGACGACAAGGTGTATGGCGTGATGTGTGAACAAGGGGACCTGATCAGCGTCCCGGCCGGCACCAAACATTGGTTTGATATGGGTGCAGAGCCAGATTTCAAATGTATCCGGCTCTTTACCTCGCCAGAGGGGTGGGTGGCGAGTTATAGCGGCGATGCAATTGCAAGCGCTTACCCCACGTTTGAGACGTTTTTGCAGCCATGATTAAGGCGATTCTTACCGATGTTGAGGGGACAACCTCATCTATTGCCTTTGTTAAAGAGCAACTGTTTTCGTATGCGCGTGCCCATATGGGTAAGTTTGTGCGAACCCATGCAGATGAATCTGAGGTGATAGCGCTGCTCGATGAGGTGTGTTCGGTGGCGGGTGAACCACTTGAGCAGGAGGCGCTGATTCAGCAGCTGTTGAGTTGGATTGATGAGGATAAAAAAATCACCGCCCTTAAGCGTTTACAGGGGATGATCTGGACGGCAGGTTATAGAAACGGCGATTTTACTGGTCATGTGTACGAAGACGCGGCCCGTAATTTACGTAGCTGGCATGAGGAGGGCGTTAAACTGTATGTCTTTTCATCGGGATCGGTGCAGGCGCAAAGGCTTATTTTTGGGTACAGCGATTTTGGTGATTTGACACCGCTGTTTAGTGGTTACTTTGATACGACAATGGGCAATAAACGTGACGTTGATGCCTATGTCAAAATTGCTGGGCAGATCGGTCTGCCTGAGGGAGATATCCTGTTTCTCTCCGATACGGTTGAGGAGCTGGACGCGGCATTTACCGCAGGTATGCAGACGTTGCAACTGATCCGGGATGCCTCAGTGAATGTCTCGCACCACCGCTCTATATCGAGTTTTGATCAGGTAAATCTGTAAACCTGTGGGTGAGCGCAGGGCCACCCCCGTATCCGATGATAGGGGGGTGGCCCGCTGTTTTGTTAGCCGAAGTAGTCGGGTTCCATGCCCGGCTTCCACTTGATATTACAGCCCATGCTGGGTGTCTGGTCAGCGCTGATGGGACGGTTGGCCAGCAGTGCGTCAACCGCACTACGCAGGTCATTGCCTGTGACAGCAACCTCATTTTTGGGGCGACTGCTGTCAAACTGGCCACGATAGGCTAGGTTCATCTCACCCTGACCACTGTTTTTAAAGAGGAAAAAATCCGGAGTACAGGCAGCTCGGTAGGCCTTGGCCACTGACTGTGTCTCATCGTAGAGGTAGGGGAAGGTATAACCGGCGCTTGCGGCCTCGGCGGCCATTTTTTCCGGGGCATCATCGGGATAGTTGGCAGCGTCATTGCTGTTGATGCCGACAATGGCCAAGCCCTGATCCTGATATTGCTGGTCAAAGTCGGCCAACGCCTGACGCAGGTGGATGACGTATGGGCAGTGGTTGCACATGAATATAACAAGCAGCCCTTTGGCTGTTTTGAAATCATCACGACTGACCTGTTTGCCGTGAGCGTCCGGTAAGGTGAAGGGTGGGGCAAGGGTGCCCAGTTCCAGCATGGTTGAAAGGGTACGTGCCATCGATCTCTCCTTGAACTCTTGATATGAACAACTGCCTGATTCTACATCCTCAGCCGGATTGATTATATGGGCAATCTTCAGATTGGGCGTTGAGCGGGAAGGGGCATGGATGAATAGTTTGTTAGAATCGTTCAACGTTGAGTCTATTGGGTACAAAGGAGTGGTGGTGGGATTAAAACAGATGGTTGGTTGGTTGTTGGCGAGTTTGATCGGTATGAGCACGGCGACTCTGGCGGCGGAGACGCCCAGTTTTGAGCAGTGGCTAGCGGCGTTGAAGAGTGAGGCGTTAACAAAAGGGATCTCTACCAAAACCTTGGAGCGGGCGTTTGTCGGGGTGGCGCCGATTGAAAGAGTCGTCGAGCTGGATCGCAAGCAGCCGGAGTTTACCCGAACGCTGGATCAATATCTCAGCAACGCCATTTCTCAGCGCCGTATCGATCTGGGGCGTCAGAAACTGGTGGAAAATGCGGAGTTGCTGGCGCAGGTCTACCAAAAATATGGTGTGCCTCCCCACTATCTGGTCGCTTTTTGGGGGATTGAGACTGATTATGGCCGTTTTACCGGAGGCAACAATGTGATCGCGGCCCTCTCCACCCTGGCCTATGATGGCCGTCGCAGCGCCTTTTTCCGCAGCCAGCTCTTGGATGCCTTGAAGATTATTGAAGATGGCAATATTGAGCCGGAGAAGATGCTCGGGTCGTGGGCTGGGGCGATGGGGCAGGCGCAGTTCATGCCGTCAACCTTCCGCCAGTATGCGATCGATTTTGATGGTGATGGGCGAATTGATCTGTGGAATTCTAAGGCGGATGTATTTGCCTCAGCCGCGCACTACCTCTCCTCCGTAGGCTGGATTGATAAGCAGGGCTGGGGGCGTGAGGTGCAGCTGCCAGGTGAGTTTGATACCAAGTTATTCTCCCTGGATATCAAAAAGCCCCTGGTCGACTGGCGTGCCATGGGTGTGAGCACATTGAAGGTTGGGGATCTGCCACTTGCTGATCTTGAGGCGTCTCTGGTGCGGCCGGATGATGTGGACGGTGCCCGTGCTTTTCTGGTCTATGACAACTTTCATACTATTCTTAATTGGAACCGTTCCAGCCGTTATGCTATCGCGGTAGGTACGTTGGCCGATGAACTTTCCCGTCCATAAAATCTGGTGACATTGACTATGAGTAGCACGGCATTGAAGACCATCTACCTGAAAGAGTACACACCGCCCCCTTTTGTGATCGATCGGGTCAAGCTCCACTTTGAGTTGGGTGAGGAGCAGACCGTTGTCACCACGGCCATGACGATGCGCCGTGATGGTGGTGGTGACGGGACGTTGCGGCTGGATGGGCGCCATCTGCAGTTATCACTGGTCAAGCTTGATGGTCGGGTACTGACGGCGAAGCAGTACGAGGTTGATGAGGAGTCGTTGACTATCCCCATGGTGCCGGATAGTTTTGTGTTGGAAATTCAGACGCTTATAAAGCCACAGGAGAATACTTCACTTGATGGCCTGTATAAGTCGAGTGGTAATTTCTGCACCCAGTGTGAGGCGCAGGGGTTCCGCAAGATCACCTACTACCTCGATCGTCCCGATGTGATGACCTTGTTTACCACTACCATCGTTGCGGATAAGGCGAAATACCCGGTGCTGCTCTCCAATGGCAACTTGGTGGCCCAGAGTGAGTTGGGGGATGGTCGTCATAGCGCCACCTGGCAGGACCCGTTCAAAAAGCCGTGTTACCTGTTTGCCCTGGTGGCCGGGCAGCTGGAGTTTATCGAAGATAGCTTCATAACTATGAGTGGCCGTCAGGTAGCACTGCGTATCTACGTCGAGCGCCACAATCTGGATAAGTGCGACCACGCCATGCAGTCACTCAAACGGGCGATGTGTTGGGATGAGCAGGTGTACGGCCGTGAATATGACCTGGATATCTACATGATCGTGGCGGTGGATGATTTTAATATGGGGGCGATGGAGAACAAGGGGCTTAATGTCTTCAACTCCAAATATGTGCTGGCGCGGCCGGATACGGCCACCGATGCCGATTTTATTGGCATTGAGAGTGTGATTGCCCATGAGTACTTCCATAACTGGTCGGGTAACCGAGTCACCTGCCGTGACTGGTTTCAGTTGAGTCTGAAAGAGGGTTTTACGGTTTTTCGTGATCAGGAGTTCACCTCTGACCTCTTCTCGCGGGCGGTCAAACGGATTGATGACGTCAATCGGCTACGGAGCTACCAGTTTGCCGAGGATGGCGGGCCGATGTCACACCCGGTACGACCAGAATCCTATGTGGAGATCAATAACTTCTACACCCTTACGGTCTATGAGAAGGGGGCCGAGGTGGTGCGTATGATCTCCCATCTGGTGGGGGCGGCTGGGTTCCGTAAAGGGAGTGATCTCTACTTTGAGCGTCACGACGGCCAGGCGGTGACCACTGAAGATTTTGTGCAGGCGATGGAGGATGCCAATGGTATCGACTTGACCCAGTTTAAACGGTGGTACGGCCAGTCCGGTACACCGTATCTCGACTGCTCATCAGAGTATGATGCGGCGGTGCAGCGGTTGACGCTGACCATCCGCCAGAGCTGCCCACCAACCCCAGGACAGGCGACAAAACTGCCGTTCCACATCCCTGTTGATATAGGGCTGTTAGCCCCTGACGGTGCCGATTACCCGTTGCAGCTGGCGGGGGAAGCCGCTGCCATGGGCACCTCCCGAGTGCTGGAGTGTAAGGACGAGGTGCAGAGTTTTCAGTTCATCAACGTAGCGCACCCGCCGGTGCCGTCGCTGTTGCGTCAGTTTTCAGCCCCGGTGAAGCTCAACTACCCCTACAGCAGTGAAGAGCTGGCCTTCCTGATGGCCCACGACAGCGACCCCTTTAACCGCTGGAACGCCAACCAGCAGCTGGCACTACTTCTGTTACACGGTCTGATTGAGCAGAAGATCAACGGTGGGGCGTTTGATCTGCAGGCGTTAGGCAACGGCTATCCACTCTACTCAGCGGCCTTTGGTCAGGTTCTGGCGGAGCAGGGGGGGGATCTCAATCTAAAAGCGATGGCCATGGCGCTGCCGACGGAAAACTACATTGCCGAGACCCTGGCGGTTGTGGACCCGATAGCGATACACGAAGCACGCTGGTTGCTGCGTAGTGCGCTAAGCCGTGACCACGAGGCACTGCTATGTGAGAACTATGAAAACCATCTGGAACAGGGGCGTTACAACGTTAAGCCAGAGAGTGTCGGGCGTCGTGCCGTGAAAAATACCGCATTGGGGCTACTCGCCACCGGTGATGGCAGCGGCATCATCGAGCTCTGTTACAGCCAGTTCAACAGTGCCGACAACATGACCGACGTGATGATGGCGTTACGTTGCCTGACTGACATTGATTGCGATGAGCGGCAGCAGGCGCTGGCGCAGTTCTACGATAAATGGCAGGGTGAACCCCTGATCGTCGACAAATGGCTCGCACTACAGGCGATGTCACGCCTGCCTGCAACACTGGCCGATATTAAGACGCTGATGAACCATCCGGCGTTTAATATCAAAAACCCTAACAAAGTCCGGGCGCTGATCTCCAGTTTTGTCAACGGTAACGCCTACCGTTTTCACAGTGCCGAGGGGTATATCTTTCTGGCCGACCAGGTGGTGACACTTGACCGGTTAAACCCACAGGTGGCGGCACGACTGGTCGCCCCGTTGATACAGTGGTGTCGTTATGACGAGGCGCGTCAGTCGCTGATGTGTGCAGAGCTGACGCGGATTCTGGCGGTGCCAACACTCTCCAGTGATGTCCGGGAAGTGGTCTCAAAAGGGCTGGCCTGATGTCGCTTCAGGTCCGTGGCAATCTGCGGAAAATGGTGACACGTCTGGGGCCGCCGGTAGAGTACCTGTTACGCCTGGGCGAGCAGGAAGTGGAGTTGAATGAGTACATCGGCCGTGAAATATCCCTCAATTATTGTGGTGAAATCCACTGTGTACATTGTGGCCGCAAGAGCAGTAAAAGCTTTGGACAGGGGTATTGTTACCCCTGTTTTCGTGACCTGCCGGAGTGTGATAGCTGTATCGTCAAACCGGAGACCTGCCACTACGACGCCGGTACCTGCCGTGACCCGGCGTGGGGGCTGAAAAACTGTTTTCAGGATCACTATGTCTATCTCGCCAACTCATCGGGCATCAAAGTAGGCATTACCCGTGGCAGTCAGATTCCCACCCGCTGGATGGACCAGGGGGCGACCCAGGCATTGCCGATTGCACGAGTCAAAAATCGCCTGCAATCTGGCTTGGTGGAGGTGGCACTCAAGCAGCATGTGGCTGACCGTACCGACTGGCGCAAGATGTTGAAGGGGGCCTCTGAGCAGGTGACCCTGGCGCAGGTGCGTGATGAGCTGCTGGCCCAATGCGCGTCGGAGATTGAGGGGCTGCAGCGACGCTTTGGGGCCGATGCGATTGTCCTGCTGGGTGATGCAGTGGAGCAGCCGATCGAATATCCGGTGGTTGATTATCCTGCCAAGATCACCTCTCTCAGCTTCGATAAAACTGAACGGGTGGTGGGGCGTCTGGAGGGAATTAAGGGGCAATATCTGATGTTGGATACCGGTGTTATTAATATCCGTAAATTTGGTGGGTATATGGTTGAGTTTACAGAGGTGGTGTCATGAAGAGCGGCTTTTGGCTGGACCGTTGGCAGAAGGGTGAAATAGGCTTTCACCAGGGGCAGTTCAACGACTATTTAACACAATATTGGCAACGATTGGCACTGACCGGTGATGAGTCCGTGTTTGTACCACTGTGTGGCAAAAGTCTTGATCTGCTCTGGTTGCGTCAGCAGGGACACAATGTGATTGGCATTGAGTTGAGTGATCAGGCAGTGTTGTCCTTCTGGGAGGAGAATGGTTTGGAGTGCAGCTGTCAGCCAGCAGGTGGATTTATCAATTTCCAGGGGGATGGCATCGGCCTGCTGGTCGGCGACTACTTTGAGTTGACACAGGCCCGCCTGAATGGAGTGACGGCGGTATTTGATCGTGCCGCCCTGATTGCGTTACCCCCTGAAATGCGGGCGGCTTATGTAGCGAAGATGGGAGAGCTGCTGCCGAGTGGTTCGCAAATTTTACTGGTGACCATGGAGTATCCGCAGCAGGAGATGTCTGGCCCCCCTTTCAATGTTTCAGGAGCGGAGGTTGAGGCGCTGTACGGTCCCTGTTTTGAGATAGAGCAGTTGGCCTCGGTTGCCGTTCTGGAGCATAACGAACATTTCCGCAAACGTGGTTTAACGGCATTGACGGAGCGTGTCTGGCAGCTGCGGCGGCGTTAATTGCGACGGGCAACTATCAATGACTTACCTTTTTTGTTGAATCTTTTTGAAGTTTATGGCCCCTCTGAAAGCCGCATTTTTATTGGGTGTATTTTTATAACGTATTGATTTTTATATAAAATAGACCGAATAATGATCTGTGTTAGACTGCCGTTACGGTCAATGAGGCATCTGCCCGTGTATTGATTGGCCTCTTTGTGAATGTTAAGAGGCCGGTTTTTCAAACGCGTTAGCCAGGGTGGGCAAACAGCTGATTACTGTAAGAGGTGCCGGTATGGCTACAACAGATAACAATCATCGACCCCCGGTGGGGTATTTAAAATCACTCTTTCTCGCAGCGGTGGTGGTTGTATCCAGCGTGACAGTGATCGCCTTTAGCCAGTCAGGCATGGCGTTGAGCAACAAAGGATCAGGTGTGAATGGCGACGATCCAGCGGCCTGTGACGTGGCGGTCGACGATGCTAACGTCCCCGGCCACTATAACCGGACCTACTTCACAACTACGGCCGCAGAGTTTACCCGCGACAATCCTCTGTTCTGGAACCCGTTGAGCAAAGCCTGGTTAACATCAGAGCAGATGTCACTGTTAAAACTGGCCTATGAGGTCGGTTTTGAAGATGGTGGCCATGAACATGCCGAGCTGGTGCAGGCGATTTTGATGCAGGAGACCATTGCCGGTCTGTTGGGGCGGATGGGCCACATGACGGCCCCCGTGGGCAAACGTCCTTACGGTGTTATGCAGGTTAAGGTGACGGCATCCCGCGATGTGTTGAATGAGTACAGTGAGTTTGGCCAGTTTCGTGCCGATGAAGAGCTGATTGTTAAACTGCTCTCTGATGATGAGTTTAATATCCGGATCGCTTCAAAATTCCTGTTGCAGTTGAGCAATCGTGTTGGACTGACGGAGCGGGCCTTGGTGGCGTATAACATTGGATTGCGCTCCTCCTATCGGATTGATGCGCCACAATCATTTAAATATGTTGTGCATACCAAGAGCCGTCTGGAAGATGTGGTCAGACCGTTTAACCATCGTTTTGGTGGGGAAACCCTGCGTTTGGCCACGGCTACTCAGGATGTGTCTGGCTCATAATCCGTGCTGCCTCTTTGTGTGTGATGTTTTTCCACGGCAGTGGGATTAGCCCTGGCACATGCTGCATGTACTCCCGGTAACGGTTGCCATGTTCGTCGATCAGACGTCGTTCCTCCAGGCGCGAGCCAACCACAAAATAACCGCTGATTAAAAGGGTAGTGAGCAGCTGTGCCAGATCCATGTCGCGACTCCATAGCAGTATCAGGGCGCAGCTATACCAAGGGTGTCGGACATAGCGGTGTGGTGGCGAGATCACTAGCGCTGTCAGTGGGGCTGATGTTTGCGACCCTCGACAGGCGTGCCAGCCGCTGAACTCACCCAGATCGTAATAACGTAGCGTCCAGAGAAAACAGGCGAAGGCCGCCAAACTCATCAATCCTGCCAACCAACCCCATGGTCCGGGCCAGTGGATCACGGGTGTTCCTGTATATAGAGTGTGTAGCCAGATTTGGGGTAGCAGCGTGATGATGGCAATCAGGTTGTAGGTCAAGCGGTAGCAGTTTGATTGGGCAAACCGGCTCTTCACCATGGGGCTGGCAAGCAGTGAATGGAGCAGAAAATAGCCTAGCCAGCCGCCGCTGATCAACATCAAAACAGTGCTATTGTTCATCTCACCCCTTATTGCAAAGATAGATTATGAAATATTCTACCCCACTCCAGCGTGTCACCTTGATCAAACGCTATAAGCGCTTTCTGGGGGACGTTCTGCTGGAGGATGGCCGTGAGATGACCGTACATACCCCCAATACTGGCAGCATGTTGGGGTGTGCCGAGCCAGGAAGCCATGTCTGGATTCGTGACTCCGGCAGCGAGACCCGAAAATATCGCCACAGCTGGGAGCTGAGCGAACTGGCTTCGGGCACGTTGATTGGGGTGAATACAGGGTTGGCCAACGCACTGGTGGTGGAGGCGATTCGCAATGGCGTAGTGCCCGAACTCAGTGGTTATGGTGGGCTGCGGACTGAAGTTGCCTATGGCCAGGAGCGTAGCCGTATCGATATTCTGCTGGAGAGCAGTGGTCAACCGCCCTGTTACGTTGAGGTGAAAAATGTGACGGCACGCCGTGGCGATCAGGCGATTTTCCCTGATGCAGTGACTGCACGGGGGACTAAACACCTGCGTGAACTGATGCAGGTGGTGGCGGATGGCGGGCGTGGGGTGATCTTTTTCTGTGTGCAGCGGGAGGATGTCGAGGCCTTTCGTCCGGCCTATGAGATTGATCCTCTCTACGCTGAGACCTTAAAGCAGGCCATCGCCGCTGGAGTGGAGGTGATGGCGTGGCGTGCCAACCTCACCCCTGAGGCGGTGGTGTTGCAGCAGCCGTTGCCGGTTCTGTTGGAGTGGTAGGTGGTTTTTTCTGTGTGCTCTTGGAAAAGCTGATTTTTTCCGGAGCAATGGCGCCGCCGGAGATGATAAAGGTCATCGCCTCTTCCATGGTCCAGTCTGTGGATATCAGTTTTTCCACCGGTACAATCTCCAGATAGCCCGAGGTTGGGTTGGGCGTGGTGGGTACGTAGACCGCCGCCAGCTCCTGGCCATTATGCTCATCAATCATGACCCGGGTGACAAATCCTACCGTTTTCATATGGGGCGAAGGAAACTCAATCAGTACCACGCGGTGTAGCTTATCCGGCTTTTGCTGCAGGACAGTCAGTAGTTTTTTGGTGGAGCCGTAGATAGTCTGCAACAGGGGGATCTTGTTAACCAGGATGTCGAGCCAGGAGAGCATTTTGACGCCAATCACACGGGTAGCAAACCACCCCAACAGATAGAGTGCTGCTATGGTAATGACAACCGCCAAGGCATGTTGAACCCAAGGGTGCAGCAGCCACTGGCTGAAATTCAGGCCGGGCAGATAGCGTTCTATGCCATCAAACAGTGCTTGAACCCAGGGTAAACCGGCCTTGGAGAGTTGGCGAAATATAAAATCAAAGACCAGCCATGTGATCCAGATTGGTATAGCGGTGATGACACCCGCGATCAGGTAGCGCTGTATATGGGGAAATTGAATCTTTTTCAATTGGGTAAAAACCTATCTACTGTATGTGACAAAATCAAGGTAGAGACAGTTGGATCATCTCTTGGCAGGATAGTGGCTAGGATACCCGTTTTGGGCGTGGAAATATATTGCTCCTGCGCCGTGCAGGCAGGTTGATGGCATTACCCTCCCATTTCCACTGCTTGTATAGTGGGTGTGGCTGTACCGTATGAGTAGAGGTGGATTATACCCGTCCCGTTTCACCTAATGCCGATGTTGGTCATGGGAGGTGGGGCGTTGGCACTGTCTGCCTAAGTGGCGTATCTAAATGGTGTTTCGGGTATACTGCAACCACGTTTCACGCTCGGTAGAGCTAACTTTTCATGAATCTGTTTTTTGCGGTACTTACCCCTTTTTTAGGTGCTGTGCTGGTGGCGTGGGCCTCCCGCTTTGGGCGTTCTCATGCCGCTTGGGCGGCAGGCGGCGTGGCGTTGACAGCGTTGGCCTGGTTGTCGCCGCTGCTGTCACAGCCGTTTGCTGGCACAACAGTGGTGCAGCGCCTTGAGTGGATGCCATCGGTGGGTCTTGATCTGGTCTTCCGCCTGGATGGGCTGGGGCTGCTGTTTGCCGGGCTAATCCTGGGTATCGGCCTTCTGGTGATCCTCTATGCCCGTTACTACCTCTCGGAACGTGACAGCATGGGGCGTCTTTACGCCTATATGCTGCTCTTTATGGGCTCCATGCTGGGGGTGGTGCTCTCTGAAAACCTGATCCAGCTGCTGATTTTCTGGGAGCTGACCAGTCTCTCCTCATTTCTGTTAATTGCCTATTGGCGCGAGCGCGAGATGGCGCGCATGGGCGCACGTATGGCGCTGGCAATCACCGGTGCTGGTGGCTTGGCGCTGTTGGGGGGGATCCTGCTGCTGGGCGAGATCACGGGCAGTTATGAACTGTCGGTGATCCTGGCGTCGGGAGACCTTATTCGTGGCCATTCACTCTATCTGCCCACACTAATATTGGTATTGCTGGGGGCGTTTACCAAGTCGGCCCAGTTCCCCTTCCATTTCTGGTTGCCTCATGCCATGGCGGCCCCCACTCCGGTGTCGGCCTATCTGCATTCGGCGACGATGGTGAAGGCGGGGGTATTTCTGCTGGCGCGCCTTTTTCCGGCGCTGTCGGGCACGTCGGAGTGGTCATGGCTGGTGGGTGGGGCGGGGCTGTGTACGCTGTTGCTGGGGGCGGTAGTTGCGCTGTTCAAACATGACTTGAAGGGGCTGCTGGCCTATTCCACTATCAGCCACTTGGGGTTGATTACACTGCTGTTTGGTATTGCCACCCCGATGGCCGTGGTGGCTGGGGTATTCCACATTATCAATCACGCCATCTTTAAGGCATCACTGTTTATGGCAGCGGGCATTATCGACCATGAGACCGGTACCCGCGATATGCGCCGTATGCAGGGGCTTTGGCAGTGTATGCCGTTTACTGCGACGTTGGCCATGGTGGCGGCGGCGTCGATGGCGGGGGTGCCACTGTTTAACGGTTTCCTGTCGAAGGAGATGTTGTTTGTTGAGGCGAGTGAGATGGCGTCACAGCAGAATTTTGGCTGGCTGTTGCCGGTGACGGTGACGGTGGCGGGTATTTTTGCTGTGGCCTACTCATTACGCTTTATCCATGATGTCTTTTTTGGCGGCAAGCCCCTCGAGCTGCCCCGGACACCCCATGAGCCACCGCGCTGGATGAAGGTGCCTGTGGAGGTGCTGGTACTGCTGTGTCTGGTGGTGGGGCTGTTTCCGGCACAGACGGTAGCGCCACTGCTGGCGGTGGCGGCAGCGAGCACCCTGCAGACGGCGTTGCCGGAGTATAACTTGGCGATCTGGCACGGTTTTAATCCGGCGTTGTGGATGAGTGTGACAGCCCTGGTGGGGGGGGTGTTGCTCTATCTTGTGCGCAGACCGCTCTCTCTCTTGCATGACCGTTTTGAAGGCAAGCTGGATGCCCGTCGTCTCTACAACGCCCTGCTGCAGGGGTTAATGGTCATTGCCCGGCGGACAACCGGGCTGCTTGATGTTGGCTCATTGCAACGGATGGTATTTGTATTTATTGGCTTTGCGCTGTTGCTAGGGTGGATGGGCTGGAGTGGTGATCGGTCAGTGCTGACGGGTTCACGGCCGCTGCTGCCAGTGGATGCGATGAGTCTGTTGGTGACCGCTGTGCTGACAGTGATCTCTGTTGCTGTGGTGATCTTGCACCGACAACGGTTTATAGCCTTGGTTTTGGTAGGGTTAGTGGGGTTGGTGGTGTCGCTGATTTTTGTGAAATTCTCTGCCCCTGACCTCGCCTTGACCCAACTGTTGGTAGAGATGGTGACGGTGGTGCTGCTGTTGCTGGCGCTCTATTTTCTGCCTCAGCACTCACCTATTGAGTCTCATCCACTGCGCCGAAGTCGAGATGGCGTGCTCGCTCTGTTAGTGGGCGGGGGTGTAGGCACACTGGCGTGGGCAGTATTGACCCGTCCTCACAGCAGCATTGGTGATTTTTTCCTGGCCAACAGCGTATCAGGTGGTGGTGGCACTAACGTGGTCAACGTGATACTGGTCGATTTCCGTGGGTTTGATACGCTGGGCGAGATTACGGTACTGGCGTTGGCGGGACTGGCGGTCTACGCCTTGCTGGAGAAGCTTCACATCAGTGGTCCATCCCAGAATGCCGATGAACGTGATTGGGACTGGGATCTGCATCCAGTCATCATGGCGTCATTCACCCGCCTGTTGCTGCCGCTGGCGCTGCTGGTCTCGGTGTTCCTCCTGTTGCGCGGCCATAACTTGCCCGGCGGCGGTTTTATCGCCGGTCTGGTGACGGCGGTGGCGTTGATCATGCAGTATCTGGCCAATGGTGTGGCCTGGACCCACTCCCGGCTGTCAGCCAATATGCACCCGGTGGTGGGGGCGGGGCTGCTGATCGCCACGTTGACCGGACTGGGTAGCTTTATGTTTGGTTACCCCTTCCTCACCTCCACATTTGGGCATATGAAGTGGCCGCTGGTAGGTGATTTTGAGCTGGCATCGGCGATGGCCTTTGATCTGGGGGTTTATCTGGTGGTAGTCGGGGCCACGTTGTTGATATTGATACACTTGGGTTTGATGCACGGTAAAGAGTCCGTTCGTGGCAAGGGAAGACACTGATGGAAGCGCTGCTTGCCTTTGTGATTGGTCTGCTTACCGCCTGTGGGGTTTATCTTGCGTTACGTGGGCGTACCTTCCCGGTGGTGCTGGGGCTGACCTTTATCTCTTATGCGGTCAATCTGTTCCTGTTCAGCATGGGGCGGCTCAGCATTGGCCAGCCGCCGGTGATCGGTGCCAGCGCTAATGCCTATGCTGATCCAGTGCCTCAAGCCCTGGTGTTGACCGCTATTGTTATCGGCTTTGCCATGACCGCCTTTGTTATCGTGCTGGCATTAAAAGCGCGGGCGGATCTGGGCAACGATCATGTAGATGGACAGAATTAAACAATGAACCACCTTGTTATTGCACCCCTGTTATTGCCCTTGCTGGTTGGTATTGTGTTGATACTGACCCAGCGTATGGATATCCGCCTGCACCGGCTGTTGAGTGTGGTGGCAGTGCTTGCCCAGATTGGTCTGGCGCTGCTTCTGACCCGAGTGGTGAGTGGCGGCGATATTCTGGTTTACAATCTGGGGAACTGGCCTGGTCCCTTTGGTATTGTGTTGGTCGCCGATGGGTTGGCGGTCTGGATGCTGCTGATCACCGCACTGCTGGCGCTGTTTGCGTTGCTATACGCCTGTCAGGGTGGTGATGTTAACGGACGTCATTTTCATGCCCTGTTCCAGCTGCAGCTGCTGGGTCTGAACGGTGCGTTTCTCACCGGTGATCTGTTTAACCTGTTTGTCTTTTTTGAAGTGCTGCTGCTGGCCTCCTACGGTCTGATTTTGCATGGGGGGGGGCGTGCGCGGGTGCGGGCGGGGCTGCATTATGTGGTGCTCAATCTGGCAGGTTCGGCGCTGTTTCTGATTGCGGTGGGCACACTCTACGGTGTGTTTGGCACACTCAATATGGCCGATCTGGCACTGAAGGTGGCGGTTACGCCGGAGCAGGATCTGGGGCTGGCAAAGACCGCCGGTCTGCTGCTGTTTGCGGTGTTTGCCCTGAAGGCGGCATTGTTGCCGCTCTATCTCTGGCTGCCTGCCGCCTACGCCCATACCAGTGCCCCGGTGGCAGCCCTGTTTGCCATCATGACCAAGGTGGGGGTCTATAGCATTATCCGGGTCTATAGTCTCATTTTTGGCGCTGATGCCGGCCCCGCCGCAAATCTGATAGAGCCGTGGCTGCTGCCCTTGGCCTTGATGACACTGTTAGTGGGGATGTTGGGGGTATTGGCAGCCACCGGTTTACGGCAGCAGGCGGCCTATCTGGTTGTTGCTTCGGTGGGGTCGTTGTTGACGGCGTTTGGCCTGAACAATCCGGAGGGTATTGCGGCAGCCCTGTATTACTTGCCACATTCGACCTTTGCCGCTGCGGCGCTGTTTTTGTTGACGGATCTGATTGCTAACCGGCGTGGTGAGATGGGCGACCGTTTTAAGCCGACCCCGGCGATTGCCCATGCCCCACTATTGGGTGGGCTGTTTTTTGTAGTAGTGCTGTTGGCCATTGGTTTACCGCCACTCTCCGGTTTTATTGGGAAGTTTCTACTGTTGCGTGCCTCAATGGATCATGCTGCAGTTGTCTGGGTGATGGCGATAGTGTTGTTGGGCGGTTTGATGGGGATGATCGCCATGGCGCGGGGTGGTAGCCTGCTCTTTTTCCGCACCCTGCGGCTGGAAGGGGCGGCCCCACCTGTTGCTCCAGCCGTGGTGCCCGTATTGGTTCCAGTGGTTGGTTTGTTGATGCTGGGGATTGCCATGACTCTGTTTGCCGGGCCAATACATGTGTATGTTTCCGCCATCGCGGAACAGCTATTGCGGCCTGATCTCTATATTTATGCTGTTTTGGGGGAGCATTTATGAGACATAGTCTACTGCCTCATCCACTCCTGACACTGGTGTTGGTGGGTATCTGGCTGTTGCTCAACAATACCTTTGCCCCAGGTCATGTTGTGTTGGGCCTGATTCTGGGTTGGGCGATTCCGATGTTTACCGTGCGCTTCTGGCCGGAGCGGGTGAGTATCAACAGACCACTGCTTCTGCTGCGTTTTATTGCCGTGGTGCTGTGGGATATTGTGGTGGCCAATCTAGCGGTGGCGTGGCTGATTGTGGGGCGACCACAATCGTTGCGTCCGGCTTTCCTGGCGGTGCCGTTGGTGCTGAAAAGCGATCTTGCCATAGGCCTGCTGGCTAATACTATCTGCCTCACACCGGGCACGGTGTCGGCACAGTTGAGTGAGGATCGGCGTTTTCTGCTGGTACATGCCCTGGACGCGGCGGATGGTGATGCTGTGATCGCCGAAATTAAACGACGTTATGAGCAGCCCTTGAAAGAGGTGTTTGAATCATGCTGACAGTGGCACTCTCCATTGCTTTTGTATTGGTGGGCGCTGCCGTGGTGCTAAGTGCGTGGCGTCTGTTGCGTGGCCCCAGTGCGCCGGACCGCATTCTGGCACTGGACACGCTCTATATAAACGCCATCGCCCTATTGGTGTTGTTGGGGATTCATCTGGGTAGTGCGCTCTACTTTGAGGCGGCATTGCTGATCGCCATGATGGGGTTTGTGGGGACGGTGGCACTGTGTAAATATCTGTTGCGCGGCGACATCATCGAATAGGGGCGGATTTATGTTGGAATATCTATTGTCATTTCTGATCCTGGCTGGGGCGCTGTTTACCTTTGTGGGTTCTTTAGGGTTGGCACGGTTGCGTGATTTTTATACCCGCCTGCATGGCCCTACCAAGGCGAGTACCCTGGGTGTTGGTTGTCTGTTAATTGCCTCAGCGCTCTTTTTTAGCACGCGCAGTGAGGGCATAAGCCTGCATGAGGTGCTGGTAACACTGTTTCTGTTTATCACCGCGCCGATATCGGCCCATCTGTTGGTAAAAGCGGCGCTGCACCTGGGATTGACCTCTTTGGCGCCGCCACCGGAAGATAAACCTCGACGCTAGTTTTGTGGTTCGGGTCTAGTGGTTCCGGCGATTGTCTGGTGTCTGTTTTGCCACTTGGCCATACCCTACGCCCTTGGTGTAAAATGGCATTCTAAATAAATCAGCAGTACTTAATGGAAGGGAACAGTTATGACGACGGTGGCAACAAATATCCATTGGCACGCAGGGGTAGTGGGACGCCAGGAGCGTCAAAAACTCAATGGCCATCGCAGCGCCATTCTCTGGTTCACGGGCCTTTCAGGTGCCGGCAAATCGACCCTGGCCAATGCCGTTGAAGAGACGCTTTACCAGCTAGGCCACCGTACATTTGTACTGGATGGTGACAATGTACGCCACGGTTTGTGCAAAGATCTGGGGTTTTCCGACCAGGATCGCACCGAAAATATCCGCCGTATTGGTGAAGTGGCCAAACTGTTTGTTGATGGCGGTGTGCTGGCGCTGACAGCGTTTATCTCGCCGTTCCGCTCTGACCGCGACACTGTGCGCGCACTGATGGCTGAGGGTGACTTTATTGAGATCTATTGCCAGTGTGACCTGTCGGTATGTGAAGAGCGTGATGTGAAGGGGCTGTATAAAAAGGCACGTGCGGGTGAGATTCCACACTTCACCGGTATCTCTTCACCGTATGAAGAGCCACTGAACGCTGAGATTGTTGTTAATACTGCCGCGCAGCCGATTGAAGTAAGTGTGGCCCAGGTGATCGACGCACTGCGGGCGCGGAACGTTATCCCGGCCCTTTAATACGTCTGGCAGACCTAATGGTGCGTTAGGTCTGCCCTATTATAAAAAAACATAAAAAGAACCTTTATATATGTACGGTCTTTACCCACTGATCAGACCTTTAGTCTTCTGCCTTGATGCGGAGAGTGCCCACCATTTGACCCTCTGCGCACTTAAAAAGGCCCATAAAATAGGGCTGTTAAAAGAGACAGCCAGCGCCACAGGGAAGGGTGTTGAAGTGATGGGTCTCCATTTTCCATCAGTGGTGGGCCTGGCCGCCGGGTTGGATAAAAACGGTGACTTTATCGATGCGTTGGGTGCCCTCGGTTTTGGTTTTGTCGAGGTGGGTACCGTCACGCCGCGTCCCCAGCCGGGGAATCCCAAGCCGCGCCTGTTTCGAATTCCTGAGGCGCAGGCGATCATCAACCGTATGGGGTTTAATAACCTGGGGGTGGATCATCTGATCGATCAGGTGAACAGCAGCGATTACAAGGGCATTATCGGTATCAACATCGGCAAAAATTTTGATACGCCGATTGAACGTGCAGTAGATGATTACCTGATCGGGCTGGATAAGGTCTTCCCGTTTGCCAGCTATGTAACGGTTAACATCTCCTCCCCGAATACCGCCAATCTGCGTGATCTACAATCCAAGGATCAGTTGGCAGCGCTGTTGGGTCCCTTAAAAGAGCGGCAACAGCAGTTGCAACAGCAGCATCAGCGCAATGTACCGCTGGTATTAAAGATTGCCCCGGACATGGACGAAGAGACATTGGCCGCCTTGGCGGAGACGTTGCTGGTATATGAGATTGACGGTGTGATCGCCACCAATACCACGCTCTCACGTCAGGGGGTGGAGAATAGACGCCACGGCAATGAGCAGGGTGGTTTGAGTGGCGCGCCACTGACTCAGCGTTCCACCGCCGTTGTGAAGGCGCTTTATCAACAGCTAGGCGATAAAATACCGATCATTGCGGCAGGTGGCATTGTCTCTGCCGACGATGCCCAGGCCAAACTGGATGCCGGTGCCAAACTGGTACAGGTCTATAGTGGGTTAATATATAGAGGTCCGCAGTTAGTACAGGAGATTATCAGGCGTTGCCAATGATTCCCGCTATTCAGATCGATAACGTACATAAACATTACGGTAAGGTGCACGCCCTCAGGGGCATGTCGCTGACCATTCAGCAGGGCGAGTTTTTTGGCCTGCTGGGTCCTAATGGTGCTGGTAAATCAACGCTGATCAACATCATCGCCGGGTTAACCCGTAAAAACAGTGGCAACGTGGCCGTGATGGGGCACGATGTGGTCAAGGCCTACCGACAGTCGCGTTATTCACTGGGAGTGGTGCCACAGGAGCTGGTCTACGACCCCTTTTTTAACGTGCGCGAATTGCTGCAGATTCAGGCTGGCTACTTTGGCAAAGGAAAGGAGATCAACCCCTGGATAGATGAGCTGCTGGAGGGACTCAAACTGACCGATAAGGCAGACGTCAACATGCAGGCACTTTCCGGTGGCATGAAACGCCGGGTATTGATTGCCCAGGCGTTGGTACACAAACCCCCCGTTGTCATCCTGGACGAGCCAACTGCAGGTGTTGATGTCGAATTGCGTAACTCGCTCTGGCAGTTTGTACAGGGGCTGCACCGCGAGGGACATACCATCGTGCTCACCACTCATTATCTCGAAGAGGCGGAAAACCTCTGTGAACGTATCGCCATTATTAATGATGGTGCCGTCGTGGCCCTTGATACAAAAGAAGCGCTGCTGGAGCGTGGTGTGGGCAAAACCTGCAAAGTGGTGATCACGCTGGCAAAATCACTGCCGCAGATTCCGGTTGCGTTACAGCCGATGCTTAAAATACATGAACAGAATCGAATCGAATTTACCTTGCAGCGTGGCAGTGACTCGATCATGGCACTGATTAATACCCTGGTATCGGCGGGTGCGGAGATCAGCGATATTAAAACCGAAGATGCCGATCTCGAAGATGTGTTTATTGAGCTCACCCGGGCGGTAAACCAGTGAACTGGCTCGGCATGTACACCCTGTTTTACAAAGAGCTGTTACGTTTCAGTAAAGTGATGTTGCAGACGGTTATGGCCCCTGTTGTCACGGCGTTGCTCTATCTGCTGGTCTTCTCCCACGTGCTGGATGAGCACATCAACGTCTACGACAATGTGACATACACCGCCTTTCTGATTCCGGGTTTGATCATGATGTCGATCCTGCAAAACGCATTTTCCAACAGCTCCTCAAGCCTGATACAGTCAAAAATGACCGGCAACATCATCTTCGTGCTGCTCACACCACTCTCCTATCTGGAGTTTTACCTAGCATTTATGCTGGCCTCCATCATCCGCGGCCTAGCGGTGGGGTTGGGCATCTATTTAGTAGCGATTTTCTTCATTGATTTACCGCTGTATAGTTTTGGCTGGATGCTGCTGTTTGGTCTGGCGGGTAGCGCAGTGTTGGGCAGCGCCGGTATTATCACCGGCGTCTGGGCGGAAAAATATGATCATATTGCCGGTATTCAAAACTTCATTGTCGTACCACTTTCGTTTCTGAGCGGTGTCTTCTATTCTATTCATTCACTGCCTGAGTTTTGGCAGCAGCTGTCACGCTTCAACCCTTTTTTCTATATGATCGATGGCTTTCGATACGGATTTTTTGGGGTGGCTGATGTCAGCCCGGTGATTAGTCTCTTGATAGTGTTGGCCGCATGGTTGGCGTTGGCGTGTGCAACCTTGATAATGTTGAAGTCAGGTTATAAATTACGCGACTAGCGTTTGATGGTGATCTGAGTCATCTGCGACCAATTAAATAAATAAGGTAATCCCCCGGCTTAGCCGGGGGACTCACTAGGTTTGACCGAGCGCTACGGTCAGCCTGATTCAAGGGGAAGAGTGCGATATCAATAGCGAGACGATTTGCCGGGAAGACCAGGAATTTCAACGG
>JANOSY010000091.1:0-110236 GCA_031416075.1 Tenderia sp. (SeqCode)
GACAACAGCGATGAAATTCTTGGCGTTCTTCTTCTGTGAGTGAGATAGCAACGGGGACAGGCATAGTCAGCGCACCAGAAAATAAGGAAGGAGTAGCGCTATTATATATGATCACACTATTTGTTACAGTACACTAGCGCCGACGTCGCCCCTTACGTTCACGCTCACCCTCCTCATCCTCATCCAGCTGCAGATGGCTGGTATCCACAATCCCTTTACTCAAATTGATCTTCACCTGCAAATTGTTGCGGGAGTCGGCATTGATTAGGGCTTCATATTCCGATATACGCCCCTGCTGATAGTAACGGAACAGACATTGATCAAACGTACACATGCCCACCATCTCACTGCGCTCCATCGCCGCCTTCACCCCGTCAAACTCACCCTTGGCAATCAGATCAGATATATAGAGTGTATTCAGCAACACCTCCACCACCGGCAGACGTTTTCCATCCACCCCCTTCACCAACCGCTGGCAGATGATCGCCTTAAGGTTTGACGAGATATCAATGAGCAGCTGTCGCCGCGCCCCACTCTCAAAAAAATTGACCACCCGGTCAAGCGTCTGATTAGAGTTGTTAGCATGAACGGTGGAGAGGCAGAGATGGCCCGTTTCAGAAAACACCAGCGCATGGCGCATCGCATCCACATCACGAATCTCACCAATCAAAATCAGATCGGGGGCCTCACGCATCGCATTTTTCAAGGCATTGCTATAACTCAACGTATCCAGCCCCACCTCACGCTGGTCTACAATCGAACGTTTATGTTCATGGCTAAACTCCATCGGATCTTCGATTGTGATGATATGCCCGGTCTGCGATTCGTTACGGCGGTTGATCATGGCTGCCAGCGTGGTGCTTTTGCCCGAACCGGTCGCCCCCGCCACCAGAATCAAACCCCTCTGCTCCATCACCAGATCATTCAATACCGGCGGCAGATTCAGCGCCTCAATCGTTGGAATATCGGTCCTGATATGGCGGATCACCATCGCAGGCTCACCCCGCTGACGATAGATGTTAATACGAAAACGCCCCATCGGCCCCATCCCCAGCCCCAGGTTCATCTCCATAATCGCCTCATACTCAGCCAGCTGCTCAATAGAGAGTAACGCCGTCACCAGCCGTGTCAGCCCTGTCGTTGTCAACGGCGGCTCATCAAACGGCTCCGTCACCCCCTCAATACGGATATTGACCGGTGCCCCGACACTGAAAAAGAGATCTGACGCGTGGCGCGCCACCATCACCTCCAGATAGTGCTCAACCTCACGCCCTGCCTTCGAATCTTTAAGCACACACCCACTCCCGCGCCACCCATTGGCTGTAAACAGGTATAGCGGCCCGTCGCCCAAGCCTTTAACTACCGCTACATATCCACCATGCCCAATACCCGCAGCTGTAGATCAACGGTCAGTACCAGGCTATCCAACTCAGCCGCCGCCGCCTTCCCCTCACGTGTCGCACGGAAGAGGTGGGGCGTCATCACCAGCAGATCGGCAATCTGTTCACGATTCAGCGCAGCCGTTTGATAAGAGAATGGCTGCGAATCGATCAGAGCAAAACCCGCCTGCTCAGCCCGATCCAACGCCGGCGGTGGAGCCTTGCGCACCTCGGGATATATCACCTGCCGCAGCTCCAGCAGATGGTCCTCAGCCGCCTCCACCAACACCACCTTGCCACCCGGTTTAAGAATCTTTTTAAAGGCCGCGTAATCAGGAAAACCAAACATGCAGAAGATCATATCCACCGACTGCGGCAACAGTGGCGGATTACTATTGGAGGCAACCAGCCAAGTGATCAACTTATTACGTCGCGCCGCCGCCACAACCGCAGGTTTCGAGATATCGAGACCGATCAGCGTTGCCGCGCCGCATTCACGCACCATCAACGCCGCGCAGAAACGGTCGAGGTAATACCCCTCGCCACATCCCGCATCCACCACACAGAGATCGTCCGCCAGCGGCAGATGCTGCAACGCAATTGAATTCAACTGGTCGGAGATCGGCAGATAAAAACCCGCCTCAAGAAAACGCGACCGCGCCTCCACCATCTCCCTGCTATCACCCGGCTCTTTCGACCTCTTGTTCTGCACCGGCAACAGATGCAGATACCCCTGCCGCGCCATGTCGAAGCTGTGGCCGTAGTCGCAGCGGAGTGATTTGTCACCGAGCAGAGGGGTACCGTCCAGCGGACAGGCAAGGTTGTTGGCTTTAATGATTTTCATATTTAGATTCAGAAGAGGTGAAATTCAAATGTAGGGTGCGCAAAGCGCCTCGCGGGGCAGACTCTGGGCACGTTTATTGTGCCTACCCCATTATTTCAGGATGACACCGTGTAACGGAGCGTCATCAATCACATGGTGTATCGATTGTTATATTCGCGTTCATTCAGTACATTCCGCGTGGGCACAAGAAACGTGCGGCACTACTTTAGTCGCCGCAAAAACCCCATCAAACCGCCTGGAACTAACATTTTTTCGCACCTGACGGAAAAAACCATATGTAAAAAATTGATCATACTGCAAAAACAGAGTCCTCATTTTTCATAACACGCCCACCCATCCTCGCCTAGCACCAAAAACACCCCTCCAACAAAGTATTGCATTAACAATCAGGGGAAGCTAATCTGGCCGTGATTTTGATTCGGAGTCCAGCCTCAACAAGAACAAACACGGATACAATCGTATGCGAGAACCCTCAATCATCTTAATTTCACTTCCGTGCTGCCTTAAGAACAGCTTCACTACAAACCTAAAGCCTTGGACCATCCCCAGCCTAATGGAATAAGAACCCATGAAAAAAGTCATAATTACTGCATCTGTAGGTGAAAACTCAAAAAATAATACCCCAGACGTGCGTCAAATCCAGCAAGCATTAAACATCATCATCAGCCAAAACATCCTAACCCCTATCCCTTTACTCAAAGAAGATGGAATAGTTGGTCAATACACAAAAACCGCAATCCGACAATTTCAACGCAGATCCGTAGGCATGGCATCACCAGACGGGCGAATTGATGTTAGTGGAAAATCAATTTTAAAGTTAAATAGACTCATCGAAATATCAAGCAAAATCGGCCACACAAAACATACAAACATTCCCGCAATAAATCACGGAGCCACAAATAAATCAACCACCATTCTAACAACCGTATTCCAAAAATTTAATCAAATAGAATATGGGATTTTGGCAGGCTCCGTTATTCACGCCTCTTCCATCAATAACAACACCGTCGATTCAAATGGAGATTTAAAGAAGCTGTCTCAAAGAGACTTTGTTAAAGCCGTTTTCACCGAGGCAAAAAAAGAAGAAGCTATCTCTAATGTTCCAGCAGCCATCACAACCGCACAAGCAATATTGGAAACTGGCTATGGAAAATCAGTACCTACCGACATAACGACCAAAAAATACAGTTATAATCTGTTCGGCATAAAGGGCATTGGTCCTGCGGGCTCGGTTTCAATCTATACCCATGAATATGTAAACGGCAAAAAAACACAAATTGTTGACTCATTCAAAGCTTACAACAACTTTTCACAATCCATCCAAGGCAGAACTGAGTTTTTAACTAAAAACAAACGATACAAATCTTTATTTGAAACAAAAGATGCTAAAAAATGGGCCGAAGGCCTGCAAAAGGCAGGTTACGCTACCGATCCAAAATATGCGAACAAATTAATCGACATTATGACTATGTGGAAGCTCATATGAACCTTAAACCATTTCTCACTATTTTATTCCTGGTTGCCGTGGTTGGCTGCAATGCGGAATCTACCAACAACAATAAAATCAGCAGTACATTGGACGTTGAAAAACATAACAACACAACCCCAACCCAACAAAAATCCATTTCGATTGACGACTCCCTTAAACGCTTTTCTGAAACACTCAATCAAAAGGATCCGTCAAAATTCATCTCGCTAGCCAACCCTCAAGGAATTAATCTTGTCCGCATATTCACATCAGGAAATCTAGGTTCTCGTGGAGCACCGTTGAGTCAGACCATCAACCCAACAACCGTAACCAATGAAATAACATTCTCTGTCGAGGGGCAAACCGCCTTCAACGTACCTGCCATGTTTCCAAGTCTGCCGATAAGCTCTTTTCAAGAGGTGGTTCACCAAAAGCTGCAAATGCCATCAAACATTCCTGCTTATGACCAATGGACTCCCATTTTAATAAACAGCCTAAAAAACACCCCTGAAATAGAAAATGGTGCCCCTATTATTTTAGCTAGTGACAAAGGAGATTACTGGGTTTTTGCCGACGCGCAAATCATTGATGATATTTTAGTGGGTGGTTTTGCCATTTTTACAATCCACAACAACACTTTAAAACTAACTGCCATTATCGAGCTTTTATAAAACAACATCATCGAAACAGTTAAACAAAGTGGAGAAGAAGGTAGTCTGCCTACCTCACCCAAACCGTCTTCTGGTTCACAAACTCCATCATGCCGTGGTAGCTGAGTTCGCGGCCATAGCCGGAATTTTTAACACCGCCAAAGGGTAGACGTGTATCACTCTTGACCATGCCGTTGACAAACACCGCACCGGATTGCACTTGGCGAGCGATGCGTTCACCACGGACTGAGTCCTGCGTCCAGACACTGCCGCCCAAACCAAAATCTGAACCATTGGCAATAGCGATGGCGTCACTCTCATCACGAGCGCGGATGATGATGGCGACGGGGCCGAATAGCTCTTCGCTCCAGGCGGCCATGCCAGGTTTGACGTGATCGAGTATGGAGGGTTGATAGTAGGCACCGACACCTTCGACTGGTGCGCACCCCGCAACCGCAATCGCACCAGCATCAATAGAGCGCTGCACCTGTTGATGCAGTTCGTCACGCAGCTCTTCTCGCGCCATGGGGGCGAGTGTGGTGGTTTCATCCATGGGATCCCCGGCACGTAGTTTCTGTACTGCTGTTTTAAAACGGGCGACAAACTCATCGGCGACGGTCTCGACCACGATAAAACGTTTGGCGGCGATGCAGCTCTGCCCGGCGTTGAGGTAACGGGAAGCGACGCCTTGCTGCACGGCCCAGTCGAGGTCGGCATCTTCGAGCACGATGAAGGGGTCGGAACCGCCCAGCTCCAGCACTGTTTTTTTCAGATGGGCGCCAGCAGTGGCGGCGACCTGGCGTCCGGCAGACTCTGACCCCGTCAGGGTAACGGCATGAATCCGGGGATCAGCAATCACACCGGCCACTTGGCTTGATGAGATCATCAGAGTACGAAACACCCCCTCAGGCAGGCCGGCACTACGCACGACGTCTTCAATCACCAACGCGCACTGCGGTACGTTGGAGGCGTGTTTGAGCACACCGGTATTGCCTGCTGCCAGCGCCGGGGCAAGAAAGCGGAATACCTGCCAGAGGGGGAAGTTCCAGGGCATAACGGCGAGAATGGTGCCAAGCGGCTGATGGGCAACAAAGCTTTTACTCGCATCACTATCGACCATCTCATCCGCCAGAAAGCGGGCGGCATTATCAGCATAGTAGTGACAGACGTGGGCCGACTTTTCCACCTCGGCACGGGACTCTTTGATCAGCTTACCCATCTCCTGGGTGATCAACGCCGCCAGCGCATCACGACGGCGCGTAATCTCATCGCCCATGGACTGCAACAGCGCACAGCGCACTGACAGAGGGGTGTCAGCCCATAATGGCGTGGCGCGGGCAACATCGGCCAAAGCTGCCTCCAACTCATTCGTATCCCACACCGGATACTCCTGAATCACTCTACCAGTAGCAGGGTTTTGTGTTAAAAAGGCCATACAAACTCCTTGTCACGGTTGTTTTGGCCAGTATAGCCGCTCTTGATCTGCACATGGGCACTTGACCGCCTCTCGCGGTAACGGGACAATCCTGCCTCTTTAATAGAATTACTATGGGAATCAAGCATGACACCAAAGACTATCTGTGTGCTGGGTGGCACTGGCTTTGTTGGCCATCAACTCATCTCTCAGCTGAGCAAAGCGGGCTACTTTGTGGTGGTGCCATCACGCAATCGTGAACGCCGCCGCTCCCTAAGCGTGCTGCCAACCGTGGACGTTGTGGATGCCGACATTCATGACGATGAGACGCTCAGAGCGCTATTTGTTGGCTGCCATGCGGTCATCAATCTGGTGGGGATTCTTAACGAATTCAAACGTAATGACTTCCAGCGCACCCATGTGGAGCTGGTGAAAAAGGTGGTTGAGGCGTGCAAAGCCTCAGGAGTATCCCGCCTGTTACACATGAGCGCACTTAACGCCGACGCCAGCCAAGGCTCCAGCGCCTACCTGCGGAGCAAGGGTACGGGGGAAGATCTGGCCCACGCTGCTGATTTGAATGTCACCAGCTTCCGTCCCTCCGTCATGTTTGGCACAGATGATCAGTTTTTTAACAAATTTGCCCTGATGCTGCGTTACCTGCCACTGCTGCCGCTGGTCTGCGCCAACAGCCGTATGGCACCCGTCTATGTCAGCGATGTGACAACAGCGATGATCAAATCCCTGGACGATCCAAAATGTTATGGCCAACGTTACGATCTCTGCGGACCCGAAGCATATACCCTGCTGCAACTGGCCCAATATACCAACCGCATCAGCGGCTTTAACCGCCCGATCATCGCCCTTGGCAGTGGCATGTCAGCCCTGGTCTCACGGGTGACGGGGATACTGCCGTTCAAACCCTTCAGCCACGACAACTACCTCAGCCTGCAGACACCGGCCACCTGCAACACAGCGTTTCCTGCTCACTTAGGGATTCAGCCACACAGTATTGAACCGATTGTCAGCAAATATATCGGTGATCAGAGTCTCAACGGGCGATTTGATACCATCCGGCAACAGGCGGCCCGTGACGAAGATCAGTAATTCGACCATGAAGGTCTATCAGGTTGGCGGTGCCGTCCGCGACACACTGCTGGGGTTACCTGTTGAGGATCACGACTGGGTGGTGGTGGGCTCCACCCCCCAGGCCATGATCGCGCTTGGCTACCGCCCGGTGGGGAAAGATTTCCCCGTCTTTCTCCACCCCAAGAGCCACGAAGAGTACGCCCTCGCCCGTACCGAACGGAAAACCGCCCCCGGCTACACCGGCTTCACCTTTCACACCAGCCCTGATGTCACGCTGGAGGAGGATCTCTGCCGCCGCGACCTGACCATTAACGCCATCGCCATGGACGATGACGGCTCGCTAATCGACCCCTTTCACGGCCGGAGGGATCTGGACAATAGAGTATTGCGCCATGTCTCCAGCGCCTTTGAAGAGGATCCCGTACGTATCCTGCGGCTGGCCCGTTTTTACGCTCGATTTGCACCGCTCGGATTTACCATCGCCCCGGAGACCTTGGTGCTGATGCAGCGCATGGTCAGCAGCGGCGAAGTCGATGCCCTGGTACCAGAACGGGTCTGGCAGGAGACCCAGCGCGCCCTGGGCGAACAGCGCCCCAACGCCTTTTTCGAGACACTGCGTGAGTGCGGCGCGCTCAACCGACTATTCCCAGAGATCGACCGGCTTTTTGGCGTGCCGCAAACTGCCATCCACCACCCCGAGATCGACACCGGCATCCACACCATGATGGTGCTGGAACAGGCGACCCTGATTAGCCCTGAACCACGGGTACGGTTTGCCGCCCTGCTCCACGACCTTGGCAAAGGTACAACACCAGAACACGAATGGCCACGCCATATCGGCCATGAGGCGCGCTCACTACCACTCATCCGCCAACTCTGTGACCGCCTGAAAACCCCCAACGACTACCGCGAGCTGGCACTGCTGGCGGCAAAGTTTCATACCCACTGCCACCGCGCCAGTGAGCTGCGTGCCACCACGCTCATCGATACACTCCAAGCCCTGGACGCCTACCGCCGGCCCGACCGCTTTGAAGAGTTCCTGCTCACCTGCCTTGCCGACGCCCGTGGCCGCACTGGCTTTGAAACCCGCGACTACCCACAGGCTGAGCGGTTCCGGCGTGCCCGTACTGCGGCGTTAAGTGTCAATGCCGCTGCCCTGGCCGATGCCGGATTTAAGGGGCAACAGCTGGCAGAACAGTTGCGCCGGGCACGCATCAGCACCGTCAAACAGGCACTAAGCCTGGATACCGAATAAAAATCCCACCCCCGCGCTTGAATAAAAGATTAAAAATTTATTAACCCTAAAATTCTTTCGAAAATACAACCACTTCAAATCACCCTGCTCAAATAGAAAAATATCACCTCTATATTTTTCAATGAGTTAGAAAGCCCACACATAAAAACCTAAAGCCAACCCACAGTTGACTCAAACCTCAGAACCGTGACAACCTGAAATTTCGCGCCGCTCGTCGATGCCTGCAGCTCATCCTATTGGCCTCGGGCGGACACCGCGAAAAACTTGCCTAAACCAACAACGGAGGACGGCTAACATGTTCGGAGTACGCCACAATTTTATTGATGATTTCCCACAGATGTCTGGCACCATCACCCAGCTGAAAAGCAGCAACCCAGAGTTTGCACAGCTGCTTTCCCGTTATGATGAAACTGATAAGAAAATATACGGACTGGAGGTGAAGAGCCGCCCGGTGGCAGACATCTATGTTGAGGTACTAAAAAAAGAGCGCCTCAAACTAAAAGACAAACTCTACACAATTCTGAATTCAAAGCCCTAACGTCAAACCATTCAAATACAACATTAGCGCGCCTGGAGGGCGCGCTTCTTTTATCCCCTCACACCTTCGTGCCGCAACAACAGATCCAACTGGGCCAGCCGCGCTGGTGTACCAATATCAAACCAACGGCCTGAGTAGTGCTCACCACTGACCCGACCCTGCGCCATCGCCTGGCGTAACAGCGGGGCCAATGGGAAAGCCCCTGGGGAGCAACCAACAAACAGTACCGGTGACAGGACACTGATACCACTGAACGTAAGTTTCTCAGCCCCGTCAGCGCATACCCGCTCCCCGATCAAAACAAAGTCACCCTGAGGGTGCTGCGGTGGATTATTCACCAGAACCAGATGTGCCAGCGCCCCTGCCAAATCCGGCAACGTTTTAAAACAGTAGTCGCTCCAGATATCGCCATTCACCACCACAAAGGGCTTGTCACCCAGCAATGGCAGTGCATTGTAAATTCCTCCCGCCGTCTCCAGCGCGCTGGCTTCAGGGGAATAACGGATAGTGGCACCATAACGATTACCGTCGCCCAGCGCGGCTTCAATCTGACCACCCAGATAGGCGTGATTAATCACCAGCTCCGTAATGCCTGCCGCCACCAGATGGTCAATATGGTATTCGATCAATGCCCGCCCCGCCGCCTGCAACAGCGGTTTTGGGGTATGGTCCGTCAGCGGCCGCATACGCTCCCCTCGCCCGGCCGCAAGAATCATCGCCTTCATAGGTCGTTAGATACCTTCGGACTTCTGTTCACGGGTGAGCAGCTGCGTGACCGCCACACGGGGTGACAAATTGTGATAGAGCACCTGATACACCTGCTCCGTAATAGGCATATCGATGTTCAGTGCGTGGGCCAGACGACGCGCCTCCTTGGCGGCCTCAATCCCCTCCACCACCTGATCAATAGAGGCACGGGCAGCCACCATGTCACCCCCCCGCCCTAACGCCAGACCAAAACGGCGATTGCGTGACTGATCATCGGTACAGGTCAGTACCAGATCACCTAGCCCCGCCAACCCCATCAACGTTTCACGCTGGCCTCCCAGCGCCTCACCCAGGCGCATCACCTCATTCAAACCACGGGTAATTAGGGCGGCACGTGCATTAGCGCCAAAACCAAGTCCATCAGCAATACCCGCAGCAATCGCCAGGATATTTTTCACCGCCCCACCCACCTCTACCCCCACCATGTCGCTGGAGGTATAGGCGCGAAAGTGGTCATTTTTCAGGCGCTGCGCCACATCAGCCGCTAGCAATGGATCATTGGCCGCCACCGTAATCGCCGTGGGCATGCCTTTAGCCACCTCCAGTGCAAAGGTGGGGCCAGAGATCACGGCCACAGGAAAGGCATCGCCAAAATGGTCTGCCACAATCTGATGCAGCAGTCGCCCGGTACCCGGCTCAAACCCCTTGCTGGCCCACAACAGCCGCATCCCCGCCTGCATCTGCGGCGCGATCAGCTCCAGGGTTTGACGGAAGGCGTGGCTAGGCACTACCAGCAGCAGATCCCCTGCCCCATCGAGGACGGAGGCCAGGTCACTACTAATAGTCAAAGAGGGGGGCAAGGTGATGCCAGGCAGATAACGGGGAGTACTGGCCGTCAACGCCATCTGCGCCATCTGCTCAACACTGCGCCCCCAGAGGCGCGTTGGCTGACCATTGGCCGCCAGCAGGGCGGCCAGCGCAGTACCCCATGCCCCCGCGCCAATCACTGCCGTTGTGGTCTGTATGGCAGCAGCCATGACTTACACCACTAAATTAATGGTGGGCAGCTTCTTTGGACGCCGCCAGCTGCTGTTCTATGTGCTGATTGTACAGCGCATCAAAATTAACAGGGGCCAAAAGCAGTTGCGGAAAACCACCACGGGCCACCATATCTGAAATCGCCTCACGCACATACGGGAAAAGAATGCCTGGGCAGTAGCTGCCCAGCAGGTGGTTCAGTTGTGGCTGATCAAACCCTTCTGCGCGGAAAATACCCGCCTGCTGCACCTCAATCAGATAGGCAACCTTATCACCCTGCTTGGTGGTAATCGTCACGGACAGTACAACCTCATGCATATCATCAACCATCGGTGCCGCACGGCTGTTGAGCTGCACGTTAACCTCAGGCTCCCACTTGGTCTCGGTGAAGATAGTTGGCGAGTTTGGTGTCTCAAAAGAGACATCTTTGACGTAAATTTTCTGAATCGCAAACTGTCCTGCGGTCTGTGTCTGTGTCTCTTCGGCCATGATAGGTTCCCTAAAATTTAAGTGTTAGTTGTAATATGGAAATTTAGTTCAGCGTTTGACCGGCAGACCTGCATCACTCCAGGCCAACATACCGCCATTGAGCTTGTAGATCGACTTAAACCCTTGCCGCCGCAACACCGCGCCAGCCTTGGCAGCGCGTTGGCCAGTACGGCAGTACACAATAACGGGCTTCTCTTTATGAGTCTCCAGCTCTTTAAGGCGGCTCTCCAATACCCCCAGCGGAATATGGACGGCGTTAATCACATGCCCGTCCTTAAACTCATTATGCTCACGCACATCAAGCATCAGCGCATCCTCACTATTCATGAGGCGCACCGCTTCGTTATTGCCGATCTCTTTAAAACCCAGAAGCTTTCGCCGCGACTCATTCATGATCATCAACAGTATGACCAAAACAAACGCCGCGAACAAAAAAGGGTGATTACCTACAAACTCTAAATACTGCGCCATGGAACCGAGTCCACCTTTCAAATTAAATCCGTCTGAAATACGCCCTATATAAAGACGCTATGATTCACTACAAAAGAGCTCACGCATCATGCAGATCAGCCGTAAAATGCGCTGATCAGCGATGCGGTAATATACACGATTTGCATCTTTTCGCGTCGACAGAATCCCCTTATCCCTGAGTATCGCCAGGTGCTGGGAAATATTGCTCTGTGACGTTCCAACATTATCAACAATGTCTTGAACCCCAACCTCCTGCTCCCCCAAGGTGCAGAGTATTTTTAGACGCAATGGATGAGACATCGCCTTCAGCGAACGCGCCGCCAGATTAATGTCTTCATCCCTGCTAATCAGGTCCGTTCGTGATGCCGCCATTTGATTTGCCCCCGATACATTACTCACACTCACATCCATGTCCTCACTGAAATAAATCCCTGCACAATCCACGCTGTTGTTAATCCGAGATGAAACGTTATACAATATCCTCCTGATAATACGGGCAATTGTAATTCATACAACCGCGAATTCCTATCCCGCTATCCCTGCCCAATCGACAGAGATACCCGGCAGCAGCATTCGCGCCGCACCGTTGAGAACTCCCACTGCATCCACAGGTAAAGTTGACATATGTCGCACACAGCTAAACCGATGACTCTGATAATCCTGGACGGCTGGGGCTATTCGGAAAACCCCGAATCAAACGCCATCTTTCACGCCAACACACCTAACTGGGATCGACTCTGGAACGATTACCCACACACCCTACTGCACTGTTCCGGCGCGGAAGTGGGGCTCCCCGCCCTGCAGATGGGTAATTCAGAGGTGGGCCACCTTAACCTGGGGGCCGGCCGGGTTGTCTATCAGGAGTTCACCCGTATCAGCCGCGCCATCAAAACTGGCTCATTCTTCACCAATAAAACGCTCACCGATGTGGTTGACCTGGCGATCAGTACCAACAGGGCCGTCCATATTATTGGCCTACTCTCTCCTGGCGGCGTCCACAGCCATGAAGAGCACATTCAGGCGATGATCAAACTTGCCGCCGAACGTGGTGCTAAAAAAATCTACCTGCACGCCTTCACCGATGGTCGTGATACCGCCCCAAAAAGCGCTGCCAACTCTATCCAGGCCATGGAAGATGAGTTCAAAACACTCGGCTGCGGACGTATCGCATCAATCATCGGTCGCTACTTTGCGATGGATCGCGACCACCGCTGGCCTCGCATTCAGGCGGCCTACGAGCTGATTACCCAAGGCATAGGGCTCCACACTGCCAACAGCGCCCAAGAGGCGCTATCGATGGCTTATGAACGTGGCGAGACCGATGAGTTTGTCAAAGCCACCGCCATCGTTCCCGCTGGCCAGACACCGGTCACTATCGAAGATGGCGATGTGGTGCTGTTCATGAACTACCGCTCTGACCGTGCCCGCCAGATCACACGCCCCTTCATCGAAGAGAACTTTGACGGTTTCACACGCACGGCCCGCCCCAAACTGGGCAGCTTTGTCAGCCTGACGGAGTACCATAAAGAGTTCTGTATTCCTGTCGCCTTCCCCCCCGAACAGATCAGCAACAGCTTTGGTGAGTATATTGCCAATCTGGGACTGCACCAGTTACGTATCGCCGAAACCGAGAAATATGCCCATGTCACCTTCTTCTTTAATGGTGGCGAAGAGACCCCTTTCCCCGGAGAAGACCGTATGCTGATCTCCTCCCCCGATGTTGCGACCTACGACCTGCAACCAGAAATGAGTGCAGCCGAAGTGACTGACAAATTGATCGCCGCCATCAAAAGTGGCAAATACGATGCCATTATCTGCAACTTCGCCAACCCCGACATGGTGGGGCACACGGGCATATTTGACGCTGCCGTTACCGCCATCGAGGCGATTGACGCCAATCTCGGGCGAGTGGTCAAGGCCATTATCGAGGCTGGCGGCGAGGCCTTGATCACAGCCGACCACGGCAATGCAGAGCAGATGTCCGATCCGGAAAGCGGCCAAGCACACACAGCACATACCAACAATCCCGTGCCACTCATCTACATTGGCCGTCCGGCAATACCCGACGACAATCGTGGCAGCTTGGCCGACGTCGCCCCCACCATGCTCTACCTGATGGGGCTGGACAAGCCGAGCAACATGAGCGGCCACCCCCTGATGCGTCTGCGCTAAATTCAACAAAAACGGCGGATGACCCGACCCCCTCCGCCCGAGCAACCCCCCATTGTGAAACAACCTATAGGCCTCGTCGCGATTATCGCCACAGTCCTCGGCACGGCTGCAACCATCAACCCAGCCGTTGCCGATGAACAACAACGGCTGCAACAGCTACGTGGTTACATCAATGAACTGCGACAAGGGATCGGCACCGACAAGCAGCAGCTGACAAAACAACAGCAGCAACTCAAACAGCTTGAAAAAGAGATTGCAGCCGCTAACCGCCGCCTGCGGGAGGCCGAAGAGCAGCTCAAACAGCAACGCCAAACCCAACAAGCGCTAAAGGCAGAAGCACTCGAGCTGATCCAAAAGCTGGAACGGGAAAAACGCACCCTAAGCCAACAGCTGCGCGCCAGCTACACCCCCAGCCAGCAACAGACACTTAAGCTGCTGCTGAACCAGAGCAACCCCGCCGAGGCAGGCCGTACCCTGGCATATTACGGCTACTTTAGTCGCGCCCAACTACGCACCATCGAGGCAACAAGAACCAGCCTTGAGGAGCTGCAAGAGACCAATGAAAAATTACAGCAGAGCAGCGACCGCCTCGCCACCCTGAAACGGCAGATGCAGCAGGGGCAAAATACACTGTCGGCACGCCAATCGGAGCAAAAGACCCTACTCGCCAAACTGGACACCCGCATACAGGGCAACGAAAAAAACCTCTCCACCATGCTGGCCGATGAACAGGCTCTGACAAAACTCCTGCGTGATCTGGAGACCAAACGCCGCGCACAAGAGGCCAAAGAGGCACGGGAGGCAAAAGAGCGGGAGAAAAACAACAAACCCACCCAGCCCGAAAAAACCGTGCCCGATCCTGGCAAGCTCAAGGGCGGGTTACAGTGGCCCACCCAAGGGAAGATAAAGAATAGCTTTGGAGAGTCACGCAACCAGGGGCAAATGACTTGGCAAGGCGTTGTCATCAAAGGCAACGAGGGGCAGGAGGTTCGCGCAATTGCCTCAGGCAAAGTGGTTTTTGCCGACTGGATGCGTGGTTACGGCCTGTTATTGATCATTGACCACGGTAATGGACTCATGAGCCTCTACGGCCAAAACCGTAGCCTTCAGAAAAAAACCGGCGACGCTGTAACCAACAATGAGACAATCGCCACACTGGGGACCACAGAAAACAGTGATGACACGGACCTTTATTTTGAGATCCGCCATAAAGGCAAACCCGTAGACCCAGAAAAATGGCTACGTTAAGCGGCACAACAGCTTATCTTTTGCTTGTAAGCCGTCGTTAATAGTTAGTATGCTCGTTCACCATAAGCAAACACCGATTTTACACGGAGCGGTAGATGAAACTTTTTTCCTTGCGTAACCTGCTTTTTATCAGTCTGGGCGTCGTCTTAGGGGTATCCCTAACCATTAACCACAGCGTTCAGGCTGACAAACAGGCCAGCGGTGGCACCCCCTTGCCTCTCGACGAACTACGCACCTTCAGCGAAGTTTTTGGCAAAATCAAATCTGATTATGTTGAATCCACAGAAGACTCAGCACTACTGGAGCACGCTATCAAAGGCATGCTCTCCGGCCTTGACCCACACTCCGCCTACCTCGACACCGAGGCCTATAAAGAGCTACAAGTGGGCACTACCGGCGAATTTGGTGGCCTGGGCATAGAAGTAGGCACTGAGGACGGCTTTGTAAAAGTCATCTCCCCCATCGATGACACCCCCGCACAACGGGCTGGCATTCAGGCCGGCGACCTGATTATCCGCATTGACGAGACACCTGTAAAAGGACTTGCCCTTAACGACGCTGTCAAACTGATGCGTGGCAAACCCGGCACCGATATCACATTAACCGTGGTCCGCGAAGGGGGCGACAGGCCCATCAAGCTCACTATTACCCGCGCAGTGATCAAGGTCAACAGCATCAAGGAGCGCGAGCTTGAGCCGGGCTTTGGCTATGTGCGCATCACCCAGTTTCAGTCCAGCACTGGCGAAAACATGATCCAGTCCATCAGCAAACTGAAAAAAGAGAACAAAGGCGAACTTAAAGGGCTGATCCTTGACCTGCGTAACAACCCCGGGGGCGTGCTTAATGCCGCCGTTGCTGTCTCTGATGCATTCCTTGAAGAGGGTTTGATCGTCTACACCGAAGGGCGCATCGAAGATTCGCAGATGAAGTTCAAGGCAACACCCACAGATATACTTAAGGGTGCCCCACTGATTGTGCTGGTCAATGGCGGCTCAGCCTCCGCGTCCGAAATCGTTGCGGGTGCACTGCAAGACCATAAACGCGCCATCATTATGGGTGGCAAAACATTTGGCAAAGGGTCTGTACAGACCATCCTGCCAATGCACAACGGTGCCGCCATCAAGCTGACCACCGCCCGCTACTTCACCCCATCAGGCCGCTCCATTCAGGCCGAAGGCATTGAGCCGGATATCAAGCTTGAAAATGCCAAACTGACCACGCTTGACCCCTCCGAGTTTGAGCCGGTCAAAGAGGCCGACCTCTCCGGTCATTTAGAAAACGGCAAAGCTGGAACGAAAAATGACAGCAAGACCAATGACAGCAAGACCAGTAAAGAGGCCAGCAAAGATAACGAGCCGCTGGCAAGCAAAGACTACCAGCTGTACGAGGCACTCAACCTGCTGAAAGGGCTGCAAATTCTAAAAAAATAGCCGTCATTGGCTATCCGGGCATTGGCACAACACAACCGCACCCACTCTCCGCTACAGGGGCTGAGTGGGTGCGCTGTACTGCTCTTCTGCTGTTATACCGCTCAGGCACAAACAGCTGAACCACCGCCACTCATCCCCATCAGCATCATTATTGATGATATGGGCGATCGACAGCAGCATGGCCTGCGCGCACTCCAGCTACCGGGAAATATCACCTACTCCTTCATCCCCCACACCCCCTACAGCCAGTCCCTGGCCACAGCAGCTCATCACTTGAGCAAAGAGGTGATGATTCACATCCCCATGGAGTCAGAGAGCGGCAAAAAACTTGGTGATGGCGGCCTACGGCTGGCGATGGAAGAACCGGAGTTTAAACAGACCCTCAAAACAGCTATCGGGGCCATCCCCTATGCCAGAGGGGTAAATAACCATATGGGTAGCCTGCTCACACGCCAACCAAACCAGATGCAGTGGCTAATGGATATACTCCATGAAAATAACCAGCTCTACTTTATCGATAGCCGCACAACTCCCAAAACGGTTGCCTTACAACTGGCACAAAAAAACCACATTCCCTCTCGTCAGCGTGACATCTTTCTCGATAACGACCCCAGCCCGGCCGCCATCGCCCAGCAGTTTCAGCGTCTAGTGGCGCATGCCAAAAAAACAGGCAGCGCCATTGCCATTGGCCACCCTTACGACACCACTCTGGGACTGCTGGAACAGCAACTACCACAGCTCAAAACATTAGGACTCAGACTGGTCCCTGTCAGCGAGCTGTTGAACCATCACAAAGGGTTGAAGCAGGCCCAATCAACCACCAACCGGCCCCACATTACCCATCATCACCTGACTCAATAAAAGTTGGCACGTTGCCTGCATAGTATTCATCAGTACCTGCCATGCAGGTACTGTAGTCATCTCTTCCTACCCTTCTTTGATAGGGCATCCGCAAGGTTGCCCTATTTTTTTGCCCATAATGCGCCAAAAAATTGTCCACCCCGTCAAACAAACGACGCTAATAGACAGTATTTTGACTAAAAATGACCTTGTGTGTCACCGGCCACACACCATCATTGAAGATTTCCAAGAGATCAAACTAGAATAAACTACCCACTTACCGAAATACTTAGAGAAGCCACAACGGCTTCAGGATAACTAGACGTGACAACAGCCACCAAGCTATTCACTATCGGTCACAGCAACCGCACACTGGCCGAATTTTTTGCCATCTTGCATAACCATGGAGTTGGCCAGCTCATTGATGTTCGCAGCATGCCTCAATCACAGCGCTACCCTGCCTATAACCGCAACAGCCTCAGTCTCGCCTGCGAAGAGGAGAAGATTGCCTACGGCTGGCTGGGCCATGAGCTTGGTGGACGACGTAGCGAAAAGCCCGGTTCACGCCACTGCGCCCTCACTCACAGCAGCTTTCGTGGCTACGCTGACCACATGAGTAACCGACTGTTTGTTGAAGGCATCAACAGACTCACCGCCTTGGCACGCAGTCAATCTGTTGCCGTTATGTGTGCCGAACGCAATCCATGCCAATGTCACCGCAGCATGATTGCCGACTACCTCAGCCTCCATAACTGGCAGATCACCCACCTGTTAGCACTGCAACAGAGCGAGCCACACACCCTCAACCCCCTGGCCCGTAACGTCAATAGCTCACCTGTCTACGATCTGCTCAACGAGGAGCAGCTCAACCTTCGTTTTTAACCACTATTGGAAATACCGTAATAATCCATCGGGGGAGGCATTGCTTTACCATCAGAACTCGCTAACATGGCCAGTCCGGTATAGATAAAACCAAGGATCCGCCATGAAAAAACAGCTCTCGATCACACTCCTGTCCACCCTGTTGCTCAGCTCTGGCAGTGCCTTTGCCCAAGGCCAATGGAACTTCATGGCGGGCATGGATGCTAACTACGTGGCGGAGCCGACGCTCTCGCTTGTGGTTGGCAATCTAGACCCAGACATTAATGGTGCCAACAACGATACCGTCAGTGGCATCGAACTCTCGCTCAACTGCCCGCTGTTGCAACCACCCAGCAACAAAATTCGCCAGCAGATCAGCTATACCCGTTACAGCGACAGTGGCTTAAAGATCAACAGTTTTGAGATTAATCCACACTATGTGATTGAATCGGCGTCAGGATTTGGTGTGGGTTTTGGCCCCGGCATTGGTTACGTCAAGGCCGAAACCGCTAACCAGAGCGAAAGCATGCTCGCCCTCCAGCTTGGTGTCAGCCTGCACTACAAGGCGATGGACAACCTGTTTCTCGGTGCAGAAGCCCGCTATCAGGCAACCCAGGGGGATAACTTTGCCGGCCAGAAAGGGGCTGACAACTTCCGCGGCACCATCAAGGTTGGCTACAGCTTCTAACCAATCCGGCCCGCCCAACGGCTGTTGGCGCGGGCTTTTTATTGCCAGCATGCGGCCAAACCCTTACTCTAGGGCGTTGTTTTAGCCCCCACGGACAGATACCTATGAGTAATTCACTCTTTGATCAACTAAAAAAGAGCGGTTTGGTTAATGACAAGCAGGCCCGTCAAACCAAGCAGAGCCAGTACCAGAGCCAGAAGCAGCAGAAGGGCAAGAATAAACCCGCGCCCCAGGCTGGCGAGACCAAGCAGCTGGCTCAGCAGACACAGGCAGAAAAACTGGAGCGCGACCGTCAACTCAACCAGCAGCGCAAAGAGGAGTCCGAGCGCCGGGCGGTAGGGGCCCAGATCAAACAGCTGATTGAGAGCAACCGGGTGACCGATAGTGACGGCGACATCAGCTACCACTTTACCGATGGCAAGGTGGTCAAACGACTCTACCTCAATGCCAATATCCACAAAGAGCTCAGCCATGGCCGACTGGCCATCGCCAAGCTGAACGACCGTTACGAGCTGGTTCCACCTATCGTTGCGGACAAAATCAGAGAGCGCGATGCCAGCCAGGTGATCTATTGCGGCAAAACCGCTGATAACATCCCCCCCGAGGATGACCCTTACGCCGCCTATAAAGTACCTGACGATCTGATGTGGTAGGCTGCCACTATCCACTAACTCTTTTAACTTTTAGAGAACCCCAAATGAAAAAACTACTGATTACCGCCTTCGTTGCCCTAAGCTTGAGCGCCTGTAGCTGGGTTAAGGTAACCACCGCTGGCCAAGCAGTACGCCTGGTGCAAAGCAAGCAGGATGCCGCCAGCTGCAAAGAGCTTGGCACCACCACCGCCTCCGTCATGAACAAGTTTTTCATCGAACGGGACCACAACAAGATGGCCCGCGAGCTGGCCGATCTTGCCCGCAATACCGCCGCCGAGATGGGTGGTGATACTATTGCCCCCATCAGTGATATCAAAGAAGGCAAACGCACCTTTGGTATCTACAAATGCATCAACCCCAATTAATACTCACTATATAGTTAGCGCTTTTTAAGAGAGAAAACATGTTGATTGAAGCAAACAAGGTTGTCACCTTTCACTACCGTTTAAGCGAAACAAACCAGGGACAGATTGAAGATTCGCGGGAAAGCAATCCCATAGTCTACCTGCACGGCCATACCACCATCATCAAGGGGCTGGAAGATGCCCTGGACGGGAAACAGAAAGGTGATAACTTCACCATCACCCTCACCCCTGAGCAGGCCTATGGCCAGCGCTTGGCTGATGCACAACAGCGCGTCTCCATTAAACATGTTGTAAAAACCGGCAGTAAAAAAGTCCAGTTCAAGCCTGGCATGGTGGTACAGCTCAACACCTCCGAAGGGCCGCGTGAAGTGGTGGTGCTTAAAGTGGGATTGAAGAGTCTCGATGTTGATACCAACCACCCCCTGGCGGGCAAAACCCTGACCTTTGATATTGATATCATCGACCTGCGTGACGCCACCCCGGAAGAGATTGCACACAACCACGTGCACGGTGAAGGTGGCCATCACCACTAACCTCGATCTCAGCCCCCTCTACGCTGCATCAACGTAAAAGGGGGCTGAGCAATAACTGTGCAAAGGATGCTGTCCCTATCAAACGCACACCGTTCTATGAAGACAGGATCTATTCACCATGCAGCTTCACCACTTTTACCAGCGCACAAACAGCACCGTCAGCTTCAGCCGCCAACAGGCCAGTGACTTTGCCAAAAATATCGCCGGTGACTTTAACCCCATTCACAACATTGATGCCAAACGTTTTTGCGTGCCCGGCGACCTACTGTTTGCCGTCGCCCTCGAACACTACGGCCTGAGCCAGCAGATGTGTTTCACCTTTTCCGGCATGGTCACCGACGAGGCCGTCACCCTTACCGATACCAGCAGTGGCCACATCATCATCAGTGATACCGCCAGCAAACAGTGTCTCACCATCGAGCGCAGTGGTGATACCAGCCACAACCCTACGCTAATCAATGACCTGACCCGCAGCTACGTTGCCTTCTCCGGCCAGACCTTTCCACACATTCTGATCCCCCTCATGGAAAAAAATGGCGTCATGATCAATCCTGAACGGCCCATGGTCATCTACGAGAGCATGAGCATCAACATCGACCGTCTGGACATCAGCGCACCCACACTGGAACTACGCGGCAGCCACCTCGACGTCGACGGCAAGCGGGGCCACGCCACACTGGAGTTCAACCTGATCTCCGATGGCACAACCGTCGGCCACTGCACCAAAAACATTCTATTAAGCGGGTTGCGTGAATTTGATGCCGAGCATATCAGCGCCTTGGTCGACGAGTATGAGTCCTGGAAGCAAACCTACCTCAACACCTGATCCCAACAGCCCATATATAGGATCACTGGTTACGCATATGGTCCGCCACACCACGCAACGACTGTAACAGGTGCTGTGTCAGCAACGCATCCTCCAGCCGCATCTCATCCAGCGCCGCCGTCATGCAGAACATCCAGGCATCCCGCTCCGCCTCGCCGATCACAAACGGAAGATGGCGGGCGCGCAAAAAGGGGTGGCCATACTCCTGCACATAGAGCGGCGGGCCACCGAGCCAGCCAGAAAGAAACTTAAACAGCTTGTCACTGGAGCCAGAGAGATCCGCCGGGTGCATCGCACGAATCACCTGCGCCTCCGGCACGGTGGCCATCAACTCATAAAACCGTACCACCAACCTACGCACAGCGGCCTCACCCCCGAGGCGCTGGTAAGGTGCCTGTTCCAAATTAACCACCAAAGACCCCTTTAAAAAATCGCTGCATATCACCCCACGACTCGTGGTCGGCCTGTTTATTGTATTTCAACGGCAGCTTGAACTTGGCACCAAACGCATCTGCCTCAGGATTAGTGAAGCTGTGCTGTGCACCGCTGTAAATAATAAATTTATAACGAGCATCAGCGACTTCCATCTCCTTCACAAAATCCCCTACTTGCTCCGTCGTCACAAACGGATCAGCACCACCGTGGGCCACCAGAACATTCGCCTTTACACCCCCTTTCTGTGCAGGGCTACGGGTACCCAGGCTGCCATGAAAACTCACCACGCCTTCAAGGTCCACCCCCTCACGCGCCATCTGCAATACCACCGCACCACCAAAGCAGTAACCCATCGCACCGATGCGGGTATCATCGGTCAGAGGCTCTTTCTTGACCAGCTCCAGCGCCGCCATAAAGCGGGCCTTACCCAGGTTCATATTGTTAGCGATCTCACTGGAAAAGGTCTGTGCCTCCTCCGGATGGTGCGCCTGTTTACCATTACCATACATATCCACCGCCAGCGCCACATACCCCAGCCCCGCCAACATATCGGCCCGTTTGCGGGCGTAGGCATTGTGGCCCCACCACTCATGCACCACCAGCACCGCCGGGCGTTTACCCTTAAAACTATCATCGTAAACAACATAACCCTTAAGCGTCGTCGCATCACCCGTGGTGTAATCAATCTCTTTGGTCACCAGCGCGGCGTGGGCAGCAGAACCCACAAACAGCAGCGTTAAAGCACAAAGTAACTTTTTCATTGTTAATTCTTCCATGGTTAATGGTGATTGAAAGCGACGCAGCGCCGCATCAGCCCGCTATAGTAACAGCCCCTAAAGTGCGTTGCCGCATACAGCCAAAGGCCGAGGAGTATTATTTGATTATGTAGCAATAGGGTTTATACCTGCCGTTTGACACACAGATGGATGCATTCGAGGGAAAACCTGAAATCGACGAGGATTTATCTTGAAAATCGAGGATTGCTGGATAAAGATGCGGCCAGTCAAATAACCAGTGGCTTGGAGATGGTTTTGCCACCTCGAAAAATGAAGCATTTTTCATTTCCAGGGGGTTTTACACACCCTCATTAAACAAGTGCACATAGATATATTGTTGAGGATTATTAATGACATGAGAGAAACATTAAAAAGAAAGATCATCGAGGTCTGTGATAAAAAGATTGGGAGTAAAGGCGAGGATGTTGGCTTGTCATTTTATGCGTTTTTCGCAAATAAAAACGATGACCCCGAACTCCTCATCGAGGCAGCAACCTGGTGGATTGTGGAAAAAAAGCTAGATCATTTTGAAAAAGCAAAAAAAATCAGGGCAATGGTTGAGGCGATACTCTAGATTTCTCCACTGTCTTATTGAACACAACCGCTGCGCGGTAAAAGCTGGCGTTACGTTGAAATACGAAAGTAACTATCAGCATAACACTCCAAACCATCTGCGCTACTCTACAACAACCATACACTATTCAATGCCATGCAGAAGACCACATCAATGTCGTAACGGAATCTGCTGATCAGGCGGGGTTGGACTGTCAGCCTCCGGACCATTACGCTCTACCCATGCCTTGCTATTGCGATCGATCCACTCCTGTTCATTGTCAGACAGCGGACCGCGCTTGAGGGTGGACTCCCACTCCCACAACGCAGAACGGGCCTTGCGTATAAACGGATCGTTGGGGGGCGACAGATGTATAAAGGCACGCATGGCACCTAGCGCCCCCTCCAGGTCACCCAGCTGTTCGAGTGATATGGCCAACCCCCAATAGGCGTTGGCCTGATAGGGTTTGAGTTCAATGGCGCTGTTAAAAAAATCGGCGGAGGCTTTATAGTTCTCTTTGCCAATCAAGGCAAAACCCATATTGACGTAGGCCTCGGGCATTTTCGGGGCCAGCTCAATCACCCGATGCAGTGCCTTGATGGCAAAGTCGTACTGCTTGGCATGCAACATGGCAACCGCTTGCTGAAAACGTTCGTCCAGCTCCTTTTCACGATACTGCCGGGCGTGGCCTTTGGGATCACTGGTGGCATCGGCCATCTTTTCAACCACTGGACGCTGATAGGTAAATTGTGGGCGATTGGCAAAACCGGCCACCATAGCCACCATCAGGGCCAGTAACAGTAATGTGGTGATCGTGCCGACCCTATCCATGCCTGTATCCACTGCACTGCTCATGGCTACACCACCCCTTTATGGGCTGCTTCGCTGAAATAGGGTGTGCCAAAATAGGTGACAAAGGCCAGGCCAAAGATCGCCAGGATAACCAATGCCCCTACTCGTACCGGAATTTTATAACTCAGCCGGGCATGAATACCGGCACCGATGGAGAGCCACGTCATAAAGGCCGAGGTCTCCAGCGCATCCCACTGCCAGTAACGACCCCAGGCATCTTGTGCCCAGACGGCACCGGCAATCAGCATCAAGCTGTCAAAGACCAGCGCCAACATCATAAAGCGCCACGCCATCTGGTCCAGCGCTGCATCACTCATGTGGGCAAACCAGCGTCCTAGCCCCGGCACGCCTCGTAAAAGTATGATCCCGGCCAACCCTGCCGCCACCAGGCAGAAGGAGAGAAACACTTTGCCAAAACCGACATGGGCCCAGAGCCAGTTGTTGTTATAGGTGGGGGGGAAGTGGCTGTCACTTGGCTCCAGCATTAACACCCACGACCCCAACAGCCAGATCAGCGGCATCACCACCACCGCGCTGGTACGCAGTGCAGGCACCCGCCAGTAGACCAGCGCGAAGATCAGCCCCAAACTAAAGAGCTGGCTGGCCAGCAGTTCATACAGGTTGATAAAAGGACCGTGGCCCAACCGTTCCCAACGTACCCCCAGTGCCACCGCCAACAGCAGCACACCTGAGATCAGTAGCAGCAGCAGCAACCGCTCGTTACTGCGTACTGGTGGGCTAATGGCACTGGTTTTTGCCAAGACAACCACGCCACGAAACGCCAGTATGGTTGCCACTGCGTAGGCACTTAGTCCGGCCCAAAGCCAGGGCAACTCTGTTGCTTCACTCATCATCTGTTGACCACCTTTTCTGTCGCTGGGGAGGCACTGTCCAGCGACGCTACTGATGACAACGTATCAAATTTGCTCCAGTAGTGCCGCGCCAAACCGACCACACCCAAAATCGCAGCAAAAAAGAGCCACTTCAGGGTCGGGTCATAAAAAATCTTGTAACCAAGCCAGCTATTCAGCGCTTCGTAACGCAACCGCCCACCTGCCAGCGCCACTTCATCGCCGGGGCGAAGCTCTAACCGCTGCTCACCACTATTCACAATCAAAACCCCGCTGGCCTGTCGACCGTCCAACACCCAGGCACTCTCTTCCGTATAGCCTGTATCAAGCCGCAGCCAAAATTTGATTTCGTTGCCACCGGGTGGCGTCCAGCTATTATCCTGTTTATATTCAAAGAGTGGATAGGCAGGCATATGCACGGAGCCCGTCACGGGCACACCCCCTGTAGGGGTCCAGCTCAATATCGGCGCAAACCCTTTATTAAAACTGGTGTAAAAACGGTACCCCTTCAGCACCAGAGGAGTATCGTCCCCCACCACCTCCTCAAGCCAACCACCACTGCCATCCGGGATGGCCACATGGCTACGGGTCGGGCCACGTTTTAATGCCGAACCATACTCCACCGTGTACGGCCCTTGGACAAACTCCACCGCATCCAGTTCACCCATATGCCATGGTCCCTGGCGTGGCTCAATCACATTGGCAGGATCGAAGGACTCCCCACTCAACAACTCAATATGGGCTTCGTAATAGGTCAAACGACCCAGCGCTGCCAACACCACAATGGAGAGCAATCCAATATGAAACATCAATAGACCGCCACGACGATTGATACGTGGCTGAACAAGAATGGCCGCAAACAGATTAAGTGACAGCAGGCCGAGTGGTGCAACCAGCACCCAGACAGAGGTCGTCACGGGGTTGCCATAACTCAGACCCGCACCAACGGCCAGCAACACCATCCCCAGCAACGTCAGGCGGGTTGATGCCAGCATCCGCCCGCAACGATGTAACCGCCCCATCATGGCAACAGGTTACATGCCTCTCCGCCCGCCCCCTGACGTGTCATCCAAGGGATGTTGCCGTCATTATTATTACCTCCCACCCAGCCATTGCCGGGGGCACCGGCAGAGCCACAACTGGTATGGGTCCACTCGCCACTCTGGCGGAAACGCACCACCTTGAGCACCGAACCGTTGTAATACGGCCCCCTGTAATAACGCGCGGTTGTCCTGTTACGAACCTGATTGCCGCCCGTGGGTAGTCCCACCTCTTTACCAATGTCATTCAGATTGGCAAGGAAATTTTTGTTTTTCCACCCATGTGGAATCGCAATATGGCAATAGTTGCAACGGAAATTCAATACCTGGCTATCCTGTGCATGCCCAGTATGAAGGTTATAGTCCGGCACTGCGAGACAGCTTCCCCCGCCACTGCTACGACTGAAACCACTCTTTGAGGTCTGCCCCAGAGGAATCGGCCCGGACGGAAACTTTTTACCGTAATAGTTGTAATTATGGCACTTAAAGCAGAGACCTTCCGGGGTGTTCTGCCCGGTCTCATCACTCCACGACCCCTTCAACAAAAAGTCGTTATTAGAGCCGTGTGGTCCCCACACATTCCCCTGCTCACCACCACGAGGCACCGCTGTACCCGGCTCCGTATCAGAACCGTGGCAATCGGTGCAGTACATGGTCTGCACACCCACGGCTGCATTAAAGGGCGTCAGCCAGTCATTGGCACTGGCCTGACGGATACCACCACCACCCGGTGCCGGATCAGCGGTACGACCGGTCTCTTTCATCACCGGGTGCCAGGCCCGGTGGTTATCCGTGACATAGTCCACACAATTACCAAAGGGGTCCCTGTAACCGGGATCAATAATCGGGTTCTGATGTGTGCCGGTATTGATCTTGTTACAGGTGTTTACCTTGTCATCATAAACACCCGTCGGCGAGCCTGACGTCCCTTCACCCATATGGTCGTCGGGAGATTGATACTCCATCCCCTGATTGGTGTAATTAAATAGGCTATTGGTACCGGCAGGCGTCCCCCCCGAATGGTTGGTCCCCAACGGCGGCGGTGAGTCATATCCGTAGTTGGAGTGGCACTTCATACAAATTTGATACTCACGGGTCACATAAGATGAGTTCACTGACGTGCTCGCACCGGGAGAGTTATCCCCCTTTTTCACATCAAAAATAGTCGGCTCACTGGTAAATTCCGTTGAAGTCCATCCTTTTGGCTCCACCCCCCAGGCACCACGCAACACCCCCGAAGCAAGATTGGTATGTATCCCCTCAGGGGTGGCGGCGATCTGCGACGCGGTATGGTTATGTGTACCTTCTGTTGCCGGAATTGTAGGATCATCATTAAAACTACGATTTTTGATCACACGATGCGGGTTATGGCAATCCGTACACTCAGCGTGACGGTTTGAAAGGTCGCCTTTCCCCAAACGCTGCGGTGACTCCATAAAGTCTTTACCATTCTGGGCCACACCCGTCGCCGTACCAATCGAGTGGCGCTCCTCCTGAGCCGGCTGGTCATTGCTGGCCATCGGCATATGTATGCGCATCGTAGTAAAGTCAGTTTTGATATCAGGCACCTCAAAACCCGGACGATTACTCTGCCCCTGCAAAACACCACCATCCGCTGAATGGCAGGCGTAACAGGTCTCCTCAATGGCCGCCTTACCACCCTGCTTAACACGCAAGCCGGTCGTACTCAACTGACCATCATCATCAGTCCCCTCGCGCAACAGACGCCGTGCGCCCTGAACCGTATGTGGATCATGGCAGTTCAAACAGGCCGCCTGCCACACCTGGAAGTTCTTGGGGAACTCACGCAGCTGTGCCGCAGCGTCGGTATAACGCTCATTTGCTACCGCTGGATTGGCATGTGCCGAATTGGCCCACCCCGACTTCTCATGGCACGCCAGGCAGATAATATCGTTAGCCTGATCAAAGCTACCCTCAACCGGCTGGGTCTGCTGAAAGCGGTTTACCCGTAAAAACTTAATATTCTCACCATTGCTGCTGCGGACATGAGGATCGTGACAAGAGACACACTCCATCTGGTTGTTATCCAGCGGAATGGTAGGGCGACTCCCTCCCGCATGACGTTCTCCCAGAAAGGTCTCCACCGTAGGGTCGCGTAATTCACCGTCACGCAGCGCCTGAGCGCTGTCATAGGTAAATGAGATCGGATGATCATTGGTCAAATCTGTGCCTATACGCCGGGTAAATCCAGTACGATCCCCCACGCCAGTAGGCATCGTGCCGTCAGTGCGCGTACCTACCATATTAATAGTAGGATTTTCCTGGCGATTCAATACGTTTACCGCACCAATCGCCAACGTACCATCATGACAGGAGAGACATAGCTTTGATTTGGTATTGGGCTGACCAATATCCAGGGCATCAATAGAGGTCGAGTTATAAGGTGCGTACGTCTGGCCACTCAGCTTACGGTTCCAGAGCGGCGCCATCCCCTGCTGAGTCGCCTTATGAGGCGTATGGCAAAAAGCGCAGATCTGCGACTCGTTAGTCGCCTGCACACTCCGGCTATTATCAGTGGGCAACGCTGGCACCACCATCGCGGAAAAGTTGTGTTTGGTATTGCGGATATCCGAAATAATTTCGGCAGATACGCTATTGACCAGGAGACTATTGGATAGTAGCGCTCCGCACAGCAACGCTGCCGTTCTCCACCCGATCAACCCCATCCCCATCTCCAAGATATTGAAAAATCACTACACGGCCATTAAAGGTATCCGCGACATAAATACGATCATTACTGTCCGCCCAAACACCCGCCGGCAAAAAGAACTGCCCTAACTCATACCCGGCCCCGCCAATAGGTAACAATAACTCACCATTGCGATTAAATACTAACAAATAATCATAATACGATTCCACAACATAAATATTGCCATGTGAATCAACCGTCACCCCTTTTGGACGTGGCAACTCCCCCAGATAGAGCCCCCTGCGCCCAAACGTTGAGACCATCTCACCTTCAGGTGAAAAAATCTGAATACGGGAGTTAAGGGTATCCGTCACATAGAGCCTATCGCCACGCCAATCCAGATAAGTAGGTGCATTAAATTGCCCTGGAGCCTCACCAAACTCACCCAGCGTACCAACCAACACACCCGAGTCATCAAAAACCCGAACAAGATTCTCACCACGGTCAGCAACGTAGATACGCCCACGCACAGGGTCCCGCGCCACACCTGCAGGGTGTTTAAGCAGTCCCTCGCCTATCCGCCCAAGCGGACGACCATCTGACCCCAGGCGCGCCACAAACTTCAGCGCCGCATCTGCCACCAGCAGTTCACCCGCCACGCCCGGCACAACACCAATAGGAAGCACAAAACGCACCCCCTCACCAGCCCACTCCCACACCTCCAGACGCCCCTTAACCGTATCAAACATAAATACAGCCTGACGACTCACATCGCTGACATACACTCGGCCATCCGCCGAACCTGTCACCGCCTGGGGACGCTGTAAAACCACCGGATCAGGAGAGTGCCCCGTCAACCCCACCACCCAACGCAAAAACCTGAGTCCAGCATTGGCGGTCTTTGCACCTGGACGGTAAAAATTCTCCTCACCCGTCAACTGCCCGACATAACCATAACGGGCAACCTCCGGAGGCGCAGGCCACACAACCTTCGGAGCACCACTTTCAGTCGAGTCATAACGAAACTGGGCAGGGATCTGCGCGCAGCCTTGCAGCACAAACAGCCACACCAATAGAATCGTGGAAAAATGGAGGGCCACTTTCATTAACGGGCAGTCGCAGCCCCGGGAAATCCTTCCGGCACCAACCGTGCCACCTGGATACGTCCATTCAGACTATCCACAACATACAAAAAGCGCTCATCCAACCACATATCAGTGATACGCATAAACCGTCCCGTTCCTGCCCCAGAGCCGCCAATAACACCCACCATCCGGCCACGATCAAAAACCTTAATCTCATTATCCATCAGGTCAGCAACATAGCCACGGTTATTACGATCGACCACAATTGCCGCTGGGAAAATCACCCGTCCCTCCTCAAAGGAGTAGTTGTAATCCCCTTTAAGCGACAGTACTTGAACACGACGCCCAACACGCGCACCAGCGTAGAAACCATCTGGGCCAATAGACATGCTTGTCATATTGATAAACTGCGCCGCCCCCTCGCCACGCCCGCCGTATGTCGCCAGCAACTCACCGTCGCTGCTGAACTGCAAAATGTGGTCAAAATACCCATCTGCCACCACCAAATCACCACTCTCCAGCACATTCACTGCAACTGGTTTGGTTAAATTAAAATGGTTACTGAATACCTGTTTCAAACGGCCATCCCGGTCATAGCGCAATACACGACCACCATCTGTATCAGTAATATAAAAGCCCTGGTCCGCGGCAACATAAATATCGACCACCTCACCACTCACCGCCGCCCTCAGATCCAAAACAGAACTAAGACGTCCATCCCGCTGGTCGTAACGTAAAACCGCCTCCAAGCCAGCATCAACAATGTAGATATAATCACCCTGCACGGCAACCGCCACGGGGCGCTTCAAGCGAAAATCAACCACACCCGTCATGGCATTACCCACATCTCCGCCGGTAATCACATCCCAGTGATAAACCTCCACGGATGCATTCAGGGTTGCTAAAGGGGAGAAAGCACGATCCGGTAATTCTGAGAAATCTTCGGCAAAGGGCACAAACTGCTGCTCATCCGGGACGGTGGAGGGGAGAACTTTACTACTTGGCTCTGTCTCTTCAAACAGCTCCACCAGCTCAGCAGCGGAGCGATCAACAACAACAGGCGCGGCAACACGTTGCGGTCCAGCGCAGCCAGCCAGCAGCAATGCGCCAGAAAAGAGCGCTACCTTAAACCAACGGTATCGCGTGCAACTGAATGGCATCGGCCACAATTCTTGGTTGGGGGAAACGCCACTTTACCGTGACAGACTCCACAATAGTTACCCTGCATAATGCCGGACATCGTAACGGGATTACCACCTTTTTGCGGCAGGAATATTCTTGGATGACAATTTTTGCAGGTCAGCCACTCAGTATGCTGACGATGAGGATAACGAACAAACGGCATCGAGCCGGTATTCTTAAAAATCACGTCAAAGTCGACCGTATGCATCTGATCTTCACCATTAAGCCCCTTCCGCGGATCAATCAGCCCATCATCAAGCACTTTAACCCAATCAATCACGCCAGAGTTATCACGGGGAAATCCCTGCATTGCATCAACTGGCTCCTGCAATACCTTCACCGCATCATTTGATGGATCATGAATTCCGTCAGCATCAACGGCGACTGCCTTACCATCAAGCTGGTAATGTTCACCTGCATTCCAAAACTCACCACTCTTCTTTTCCTGCGCATAGCCAATACCGGAGAGCAGCAATACACTTGCCACTACTGCAACCAATCCCTTAAATCGTTTCACACCAAACATAAGTCACTATATCTTGAAAAGTTAAAAAACCAGCCACCCCTGTAAATAGGGTGGCTGCGTAAGACTATACACAAAGAAAACAGACCATGCCATTAGGACACGGGATTAATTAACCCCGGCAAGACGAAGTGCCCTCTGCAAATTAGAGGTGGCCGCCTGAATCGCCAAAATTGCCATTTTGTAATCACCCTTGGCTGCGATTGCTTGGCCCTCCGCCTTGATCTGAGCCGCTTTTTTAACCATCTCATCAATCATCTTCAGAGTATTCTCACCTGGCTGCCTCTGTTCAATAGCCAGCGGCACTAACTCTTCATAGTTCTCTTCACGCGCCAGCTCATACTCATACTCTTCCTTAGGCGTCTCAAAACTGGTGTCATAAACAACTGTCTGGGCATGCAACATATCAGTCAGCGCTGCAGTAATCATCGTTTGGGCCTTTTCAAGCAGCTTATTGGCTGACGGATAGTCACCCTTGCTGCCCATAGCCTGCCCTTCCTTCACCAAACGAGCGTACTCGGCCTCATCCAGCTTACTTTTCAGCGGCCGCTTTACCTTGGCAGCGTGTTCGATATTACGCTTATACGAGCTATCGTAAGTATGCAGCGTATTGATCAACTCATTATGCTTCGCTTTGTGGTCCACTGCAGCCATATCACTCTCAGTCGTAATCGCACGGGAGGCTGCCGTCATCAACCGCAAACTTTCATCCACCTGGGCCATCGCCTCGTCCAGCTTGCCCCCGGCGAGCGTCGAGCCAACTGCGCCAATCTGCTTGCGGGCATCATTAAGCATAACAATTGCGTCTGCGTTACCACTCTCTTCTATACGTTTTGCACTGGCAGAACCGGCAACCATCTGTGCGTAACCCAGCTTCTGCTTAACAGCACTTTCCGTGACCACCACCGCCGCAACAGCACTCCTGGCACTACCACCTTGAGCCGCTGCCGCTGCCTTCACCTTGGTCAAATCATCACCCTTATTCAGGACGTGGATCTCGCCACCCATATATTTATGGTTACGACACTGATAATAGAGGTTATCAGGGGTATTGGCTCCAGGTACAAAGCTGACATCACCGCGATAAATAAACTGCCCCTCAACACCCTCTGTATAGGTACCCACTCCCCAACCAGAGGAGGATGTTGTCAGATAAAAGTCGTGCTGAACCCCAGTATCAACAATAAATTTATACTTTTCGCCACGAATCACCGCCAGCTCTTTACCTTCAACACCATTCACCATAAAACCAACATCCTGGCCATGACCAAACTCAGGGTGAGCGCGAGATTTACGCTCAGCCATTACCAGAAACGTATTTGGATCAGTGGGAATTTTATGCGCTGTTTTATTGACAGGGACTGGGGCAGCCACTAGCGCTGGCGCGTTCTCTCGGGCCGGAGCAGAAGCCACAACCTGCGCGGGAAGTGCCTCAACTTTACTTTCCATTGGAGCCGCCTCCACCGCCTTAATCGGTGCCGGTGCCACCACAGTCGCTTCCTTTACAGGCTGCTCAACCGCTACCGCTGACATACTTTTACCAGACTCAACTCCTGACACACTGTCTGCCTGCTTTTCCGGGGTAGAACCACACCCAGCCAGCACCGCCACAACCGCCAAAGACAATAGTTTATTTCCTGATTCCATTATCAACTCTCCCTACCGCGTCTGTTAACCTCACCAGACCATTGCTACTCAACAGCCCGGAGCTTTTTCAATCTCTAGTATAAAGAAGGCCGCCCGGAGGCGGCCATCTCATCACTTCAAGAAACTTAACGGTTATCTCCAAGGATTCTTGAGAGTTGCATCACTCAATGGAGGCTGCCAATTAGCAGGCTTTGGCTTAGAGTGGCACTTCTTACATGACTTGGTAGTGATCGGGAAGGATACTTTACCGTGACATACACCACACTTTTGGCCCAGCAGAATGGCAGACATATTGATCTGATTTGCCCCTTTCTGTGGAATGAAGATCGCTGGATGACAGTTTTGGCACGCCAACCACTCAGTATGCTGACGATGCGGGAAAACCACATCAGGCACTGAAGCCTTCACTTCACGCACAATATCTAGATCCATGACAAAAGGCTCTTCACTTGAATCAACCCGATCCCAACGTGGAGCAAGCGTTTTCTCATCAATAGCCTTTACCCAGTCAACATAGTTACCAAACTCCGTCACTGGCAAACCTTTGTACGCTTCAATCGGCGCCTGGAGCACAAACGTTCCTTCGTTTTCGGTGTCATGAATACCATCTTCTGGGGGTGGCGCGTTTTTCATCTTATCCACTTTTAAGTTACGGTTAAAAGTGTTCACGCCAGCCACCTGTGCCACATGCAGCACCTGCTGCTCAGACGGAGCAACCTCATCCACAGGTGTGTAGTCAGGTGCATAACTCAAAGACTTTGCTGCCACACCACCAGAGTGAATCTCCACATACCCCTGCGAACAAGCAGGGCCAGCAACAGCCAATGTCAACGCAAAGGACAACAACATACTTTTGCTACGCAATTTCATCATTGATTCCCTCCCTTATTTCTTCTGTTCTACGGGCTTGTAGGCTGGCGCAATCAAACGCTGAACCGTACTGCCGTGGAAGTGAGTGGGAGTCCCCGGAATTCCTGAGTGACACATAGCGCAGTTTTCAACCGACCAAGCAATTTCACCATTGTGGCAAGCACCGCAGAACTTACCATCAATAATTTTTGCCATCGTGATCTTGTTACCGCCGGCTTTAAACTCAAAACCAAGATCAGCATGACAAACCTTGCATCTAAAACGTATACGATGAAACCAGTGCGGGAACACTACCGGTCGAATTCCGGCCGCATCAGCATAGTTGTTGATAACCACATCTGCATACTCTGCATGTGCCGCCTGTGGCAACAGGAACGCGGATACCCACGCTGCCGCCCCAAGCAGAACATACTTCCACTTACTATGCTTGATCTTGCTAGACATAGTGAACGCTCTCCTCGACTAGTATTAAATGAAATTTGAAACATTATATTATTATGAGCATGTCCGTTTAAAAACGGCGCATAACTCTGAAGTATACCAGATCATAGTTGCGCATGTCAGTCTGAGTCAATCGATAACTCATGCTGGTATCGAGCTTACCTATGCTGTAAGTCACTCGATTATCCCAGTCTTGTCTGTCAATAGCCCCTTCCGTTGATATTCTGGAGACCATGTAATCAGAGACAAATCCCAATCGTGGCACCCCCAGAAGCTGGGAGTGGGAGAAAAAAACCCGCGCTGTTGATGTTGTTGTATCGGTCTCACTCACGCCCCCCAGCCCATTATCAAACTCACTACCGACATATTGCAACGTCAAATCCCCGGTAATCGAGCTGCGCCGCCCCAAATCCTGACCACGACTCAACTGGACATGCATCATCTGCTGCACCTCCGTACCCCCCAACTCCCTCGAATCGGAGAGCGTCAGCAGGGCAAGCGTGTCCCCACCCCACACCCGCTGATTAAATGAGATAGTCGCAGAATTATCAAAATATCGTCCCGCGTCCTTGGCGTTGATGGCCCCACTGTCCTGATATCGTAACGCCTCATTAACACTGAACCGCACTGACGTGGGAGACGTCAACTCTCCCAGCCACCAAGTGCTGCTCAAATTATGGCCCGCCATGGACTGAATATCACCATAGCTGTCATCAGGCTCCGCTACACGATCAAGCCCCGCGCTTGCATACGCCTGATACATAAACCCTTTTATCTCATACCAGTCGGTCTGATACATGGTGGCAACGTGCTGGCGATGAAACCCCTGCTGCAGATCCGCCGTCTTCCTGAAGGTTGAGGTTAAGCTGGCATCAAAACGAAGGTTGTTGTTATAAAAATAGAAGGCACCGGCGTTCATAGCTGTCTGCATCTGATCATTAGCCGCCACACCCCCTTGAGCACCATCCATGGTCAATACCCGCAACCCGCCACTCACCGACAGCGGCGACGCCTCTGGCCGCCAAAAGAGAAAACTCGACGCCTGGGCAATACTGGTTGTGGTCAGTCGTGTATCGCTGCTGCTGGGATCCAGAAAAGAGCGATCGGTATCATAGAGACTGGCCCGACTATCCACCCGCAAGCCCCGCACCGGGTAGTAGTAATCATTTAACTCAAGGATCGTATTTTTGTTAGTCCGCTCAACCAGTGAGTGTTCGTTGGTCTGATAACTGGCACGGGCAATAAAATGGTTTTTTGGCATTCGCAAATCGGCCTCAGCACCAATCAGCGTATCGTCATAACCACCGCCCGGCTGGGAGTCCCAGCTTCGCAGATCAATACGTGCCTGGTACCGGCCACCATTGCCGGTAATATAAGATTGGCGCAAACCCAAATAACTGGATGAGTAGTCCTGCCCAACAAAGGTAATAGGGACCTCCCCCGTGCCCGCACGATCAATGCGACTATCCGAGCGCTGATATTGCAGGCTGAAAGGGGTTTTGCTATCCGGAATAATGGACAGCGTCCAATCCCCTGTCACCAGCTGTGCATCAGCAGTTGCTGCCGAAACATCCCCATCACTCTTTGAGGCATCACTCGCAAAACTTAGGGAGAGACGACTGGTCGCCAACCACGGCTCCCAAAAATAGTTATTTGCATTCAAATTTGCCAACAGCTGATGGCTACTATCTTCACGTCCCCCGCTCTCACTTAGTGAGCGATAGCTGTACCCAATCGCACCCGACAGATCAACCGGACCGACCACGGGCGCAGCCACGCCTGCCCCGGCCACGACCAAACAGGCGGCAATAGCAAACCGAGCCGACTTATGACGACTGTTCATACACGCCGCCCAGACACTCCCCAATGCCCAATTATCGTTTTGTTGCCTCAGCATCCACCCAAATCTTTTTTGTTGTTATAGCTTTATCGTAGATTTCAAGCCGCGCATTAGCGCGCACTGTCTGCAACACCTCCCTCCAGGCATCATCAGACAACTCCCTTTGCAACAATCCAATGGCACGTGCACTCACGCGCTCAAACGGATTGACAACCTCTGGCTGACGCTCCAGCAACTTAAATAGCGCAAACCCCTGCAACAAGCCAACGGGCGCGGAGACCTCACCAACCTTCAGCATATCCACCACCGCCTGCGCCTCCAGCGCCAACATCCCCCGATGTACAAATCCCAGATCACCGCCCTGTTCCGCCGACGCGTCGCTGGAATGGACCAGCGCCAACTCCGCAAAATCGGCACCCGCAGCCAATTTCTGCCGCAAACGCAACGCCTCCTGCTCCGCAGCCTTCCAGCTCTCAGTGGAAGCCGAAGGCGAAACCTTTAATAAAATCAATGCCAAATGCACACGTGCAGGTGTCGTAAACTTATCCAGATGCTGAGCATAATAACCACGCGCATCCCGCTCTGAAGGCCCCTCAACTGCCCGCACCCGCTTCTCCAGCACCTGCAGCAGCAACCGCTCAGCCACCACACCACGCAACATCTGCTCCAGATGTCGCGCCTGCTGCTCCGTCACCGACTGCTGACGATAACGGCCAAGTTCATGCTCAACCTGCTTATCAACCGCTGATGGCTCCACTTTCACACCCTGGCGCAACGCCTCATGCCGCAACAATACCCTGTCAATCAACTCTCCGGCGACCTGATGTCGCAGCTCAGAGAGTCCGGCATCATCAACACGCCCATGATAGAACCGCTGCCGCAAGGCCACACTCACCGCCGTCTCATATTCCACCTGGGTAATCGACTCATCTGCCACTTTAGCAAAGATGGCCGCTGACGGCTCAGCATTAACTACCCTTCCCCACAGGCACAGAACAACAACCCCAACCAGCCAACGACTCACCACATATCGCCCAATCACTTGTTATGACAGGTCAGACAGACCTGACTACCGGCAGGGTCAATACGCAAAAAGGTTGGGTTATAGTCCACATGGGGATCGTGGCAAGAGGCGCACTCCACATAAGGTTGAGGCTCACCCACAAAACCACCCACTGTCGCCGTGCGGGCATACAACTTCATGTCTGTACGCTCAAAACTGGCCGTACCGCCCGCTGTATTTACCCACCAGTTACGACTCACCCCTGAAATCTCCGATGAGGCTGGATGGAAGTCTTTATCGTAACCAGGGCCCGCAGGGTTTGAGAGTGCATACCCACCGCCCGCATACTGGATTCCAACAGGGTGGTCATTGGTCAGATCCTTACCTAAATTAGTCACCACTGTTGGTGAACCGATACGCCCGCCCACCGCTGCCGCCTGACCGCTCCACAATCCACGGGAAAACCCAGGCACATCACGCCCCGAACCCGGCTCATTCAACACCGAATCCATCGCCTGAGTACCGTCATGGCACGACAAACAAGCCAACGACACAGACCCCACCGGCTCCACCCCCGCATCAAGCGTTGTTGTCCCCATCTGGTCATAGGTAGCAAAACCACGGGGATCGATATTACGATTCCACAACGGCGCATCTGCCGCACCATCACCACCATGGGGGGTATGGCAAAAAACACAAACCTCACGAGTACCATCAAAGGTACTCGCAGCATTTAAACCGGTAGCACCCAAATTATGTTTGCTGTTGAAAACCCCGGCCTGGGTGCCAGCAGTGATCAAAACCAGCAGCCCTCCCGCCAGGACCGCCATCTGTCGGCGATTAATTATCATCAACGCACTTCTCCACGTATTACGGTTTTCTAACATGCCCTTAACGATACTGTCAAACAACAGCGCTATTTATTCACTACAAAAAAAACGGGCACCCAAAGGCACCCGTTTTTATTCATCAAGCTTCTACCGCTATTACATAGAAGAAAACTTCATGTTGATACCTACAGCTACAGCTGAGGCCGCACCGCCATTTACACCAGCCGCACCGACACCGCTGACCAAGTCGTAAGAGTCGGAATTGTCACTATCGATCTTGCTATAAATGCCATAAACCTCAGTCTTGTCAGACAGTGCTTTATTAACACCTACCGCAAAGAACATGGCGCCAGTGTCAGAACTATTGCCCACATCGCCTTTCTGACCAATGGCCAGATTTGCAGTCATGCCGTTACCCAGGCCATGGCTACCGCTAACATAGACATTGGACTGGTCATTGCTATTGCCACCCATGTCAACATTTTCATACACAAAACCTACTTTAGTTGCCGCATTCAGCGCGTAACCAAGACCCAGCTTAACTGCGGTTGTGTCATCAAATTTGGAACCTGCCATCACAGCAGAGCCTTCATTCATCTGCTGATAGGCAAGGCTGGCATCCAACGGCCCTTGCTTGTACATACCTGCCAAACTGATAGCCCCCTGTTTACGGGCAACCGTTGCTGATGTTGTGATGGTATCGGCTAGATTATCATCCACGTAATCGGTCACAATCGCCGCCGCCACTGAAAAACCACTCATGTCTGGTGAAAGATAGGCCAAGACGTTTTTAGAACGGGCATCTTGATTAGAATCAATCACAGAGTTGTAGTCACCGTGGGTATCGACAAATGGGTCCAGGCTACCGGTAGCCATTTTGTACGGGGTATCGTGCGTTCCCAGTACTACAGTACCAAAGTTACCACCCAAACCAACAAAGGTGTTACGCACGCCCAAAGTGCTGCTTCCATCGGTATAGTCAACACTGCGCTCAATCTGCCACATGGCCTTCATGCCACCACCCAGATCTTCAGACCCTTTAAATCCCAGACGTGAGGCATGACTGGTGATGCTCAGCTTGCTGTCTTCCTTAGCTGGGTTTGGATCATCATTGCTGATGAGACCTGCTGACAGACGGGCCTTACCGTATACTTCAACGCCAGCCTGTGCCGCCATAGGAGCGGCCAATATTCCCGCTACCGCCAAAGCTACAATTTTTTTCTGCATTACAAATATCCTCCCAAAATATGTGGCACAAGCGCCACAAGCGATGAAAAAACTACACTACAAATGTAGCTTGGTCAACTGTCGGCTGAAATTACAGATACTTTAGGGGCTATTTACACTTTTTTTCACCCGCCCAGACAAACAAAAAGCCCCGCTACTCTATTGAATAGCGGGGCTTTTTTAAAATTTGGCTGGGGAACTAGGATTCGAACCTAGATTGACGGAGTCAGAGTCCGTAGTCCTACCATTGGACGATCCCCCAATAACAACACACTACCTGCCGATGATTTGCTACACCACATCCGCAGAGAACACACAAGGTAAAAATGCCGACGCATATTGAATATGCCCCGGCACTTTAACCGATCCAAGCCGGTGATTAACGCTTGGAGAACTGTGGACGTTTACGTGCTTTGTGCAGACCGATCTTCTTACGCTCAACTTCACGAGCGTCACGAGTCAGGTAGCCTGAACGGCGCATAACAGAGCGAAGCTCTTCATCCCGAACCACCAGGGCGCGTGCCAGACCGTGGCGGATAGCACCCGCCTGACCACTTGCGCCACCACCGACAACAGTCACAAAAACGTCAAGCTTGTCAGACAGCTCGGCGGCTTCCAACGGCTGGCGCACGATCATGCGCGCTGTTTCACGGGCAAAGTATTTTTCAATACTGAGCGCGTTAACGGTGATATTGCCAGTACCTGGCTTAACAAACACACGTGCCGATGCGGTTTTGCGGCGGCCGGTGCTGAGTTGATTCATCTCTGCCATGCTTCAGATTCCTGTTGCTCTATTTTTTAAATTTCCAGCGGCTTTGGCTGCTGGGCAGTGTGATTGTGCTCGGCACCGGCATAAAGCTTGAGCTTACGCAGCATTGCACGGCCCAGAGGATTCTTTGGCAACATGCCTTTAACAGCCAGCTGAAGAATCTGTTCAGGTTTTTTGACAACCAGCTTTTCAAAGCTAATGGACTTCAAGTTACCAACATAACCAGTGTGATGATAATACATTTTGTCGGTACGCTTGTTGCCTGTTACTGCAATCTTTTCAACGTTGACCACTACGATGTAGTCGCCCGTATCAACATGTGGTGTATATTCGGCTTTGTGCTTACCGCGCAAGCGGCTCGCAATTTCACTGGCCAAACGGCCAAGAGTTTTGCCATCGGCGTCAACAATAAACCAGTCGCGCTTGACGGTGGCAGGTTTTGCACTAAACGTTTTCATCAGGTAAACCCCAAATCTTTGGATCACTTCCAGAAAGACGGCGAATCTTACACGAGCGCCGCGTATCAGACAAGTCCCAAAATAAGATAATCGGACGGCTAAATCTTTAAGCGCGCCACTGGCCGGCCATTGACCATATGTTCGTCGATAATTTCATCAACGTCCTCCTGGTCCACATAGGTGTACCAAGTTTCGTCCGGGTAAACTACCACTACTGGCCCTTCACTACAACGGTCAAGACAGCCTGCGCCATTAATCCGCACCCCCCCTTGGCCATTTAGCCCCATTGCTTTGATGCGCTGTTTGGCGTGTTCGCGCATCGCCTGGGCGTTATGGTTCTGGCAACAGGCGGAGCCATCTTCACGCTGGTTGGTGCAAAAAAAGAGGTGATGTTTAAAGTAGGACATAGACGCTCCATGACACCCTATGGGTGTATCCGTTGCCGCACTCATAGGGGAGGTGCGAAAGGGGCTATAATAGCCAAATCATACCCACTATGTGCAACCATCGGATCTGTATTGAACATTGATTCTAAAATTAAGGATGAGGCTGATCGCTGTGTCATGTGTGGTCTATGCCTGCCGCACTGCCCCACTTATTATAAGACCCAGAATGAGGCCGAGTCACCACGTGGCCGTATCTCACTGATTCTGGCACTGGCCAACAACCAGTTGGAGGCCGATGAGGCGCTCCGTGGCCATCTGGATAGCTGTCTGCTCTGTCGTGCCTGCGAGTCCAAGTGCCCGTCCGGGGTTCAGTTTGGCGAGATTATGGATGGTGCACGCAATACAATCGCCCAATCCCACCCCCGCCTACCACAACGCATTAACTTTGCGGCCCTCGCCGCCAGCAAGGGTGCTCAGCGCCGCCAGTCGGCGCTGTTATGGCTGGCGGACAAGAGCGGCCTGCGGGCACTGGGGCGTGGTTTTGGCGTGACGCGGGCGCTGGGGCTGGAGCGCCTTGAACAGCTTGCCCCCCGCATCAATCGGCCACACGGTTGGCACCACTACTATCCGGCCGAAGGTGTCCATCAGGGCGATGTTGGGCTATTTATCGGCTGTTTTAGCGACATGTTCGATCAGGCTACCCTGGAGTCAGCCATCGCTGTACTGAACCTGTGTGGCTATGGGGTTTACGTGCCCAACAGCCAAGCCTGCTGCGGCGCACTGCACCAGCACAGTGGCGATACGGCACAAGCCCTGCGTCTGGCTGAGCAGAATCTGGCCACTTTTGGCGCACTGGATATTGTGGCTGTCATCAGCTGCGCCACGGGCTGCGGCAGCCATCTGCAGGAGTATGAGCGGCTGGTGGGCACAAAGATAAACAGCTGCGATATCAATACCTTTCTTGATCAGATTCAATGGCCTGCCGGTGTAAAGATTGCCCCCTTCAACGGACGTATTGCCGTGCATGAGCCGTGCAGTTTACGCAACGTGCTCAAGGAAGCCGCCCCTCTTTATCACCTGTTAAAACGCATTCCAGCCGCCGAGATCGTGGCGCTGCCCGGTAACGAGCGCTGCTGCGGTGCGGCGGGCAGCTATATGGTTGAGCAGCCAGCGATGGCGGACGCACTGCGCCAGGACAAACTTGACGGGATTGAAGCCAGTCTCCCCAGCATACTGGTGACAACCAACATCGGCTGTGCCCTGCACATTGCCGCCGGGTTGCGCCAGTCGGGCCAGGGCCTTGAAACACTACACCCCGTTACATTACTGCGACGCCAACTGGAGATGCCCTTGTAGCCCCCACCGCCATCGGGTATCGTTACCCGGATGAAACAGCGCCGCTATACCACCGTAGATCAACTGATCGGCAATTTTGATACTGCCGTCCGTACCATTTTTGGCAAGCCAAGGCTAAGTGAACGGGGCGACCCGAGCACCGGGCTTGAGGAGCCAGCCCTGTCAGCAGCGGAGCGCGCGCTGGCCGCCGGGCTGATGCGGGTCAACCACGCGGGCGAAGTGTCGGCACAGGGGCTGTATGCCGGTCAGGCGCTGACCGCCAGGCTGCCCGAGGTGCGGGAGAAGATGGAACGTGCCGCGCTGGAGGAGAACGACCATCTGGCCTGGTGTGAAAAGCGGGTGACGGAGCTGGGTGAGGGGGTCAGTATTCTCAGTCCGCTCTGGTATGTCGGCTCCTTTGGCATTGGCGCGATTGCCGGGATTGCTGGCGATAAGTGGAGCCTGGGGTTTGTTGCCGAGACTGAACATCAGGTGGTCCGCCATCTTGACAGCCATCTACAGCAACTTCCCGCGCAGGACCGCAAAAGCCGCGCCATTGTGGCGCAGATGCGGGAGGATGAGGCACACCACGCCACGGTGGCATTGGAACATGGTGGTGCCGCGCTGCCGGCACCGGTCAAACGGCTGATGGGGCTTACCTCAAAGGTGATGACAACACTGGCGCAGCGGCTTTAGCCCCCCATCCACCATGCCTCTAACCCCATAATAAAAAAAGCCGCTGTTAACAGCGGCTTTTAATACTGCGTTGCGGCTACAGGCCGCGCCGCAGATTTCGGCCATAAAATATCTCCGCCATCTCGCGTTGCAACATCTGATCAATGACCGCCACCGTCTCTTCGTCCAGCTCATCCGGATGCAGATCAAAAAGGTAGTTATCAAGGTCGTACTCTTTCACTAACATCTTGGTGTGAAAGATATTTTCCTGATAAACATTTACATCAAGTGTCTGATACTTATCCTTGGTATCTGAGGATATGTAGTTCTGGATTGAGGTGATGTCGTGGTCAATAAAGTGTTTTTTGCCCGTCACGTCGCGGGTAAAACCACGCACCCGGTAGTCCATGATGACAATATCGGAATCAAAGCTGTGGATCAGGTAGTTAAGCGCCTTCAGTGGCGAAATACGACCACAGGTGGAGACATCGATGTCAACACGGAAGGTGCTGACCCCCCCTTCCGGGTGGCTCTCCGGGTAGGTGTGCACGGTGATGTGGCTCTTATCCAGATGCGCCACAACCGATTCAGGCAGCGGGCCGGGGGTCTCTGCGTTAGAGATCGAGTCTGCAGCCACCGGCTCTTCAGAGATTAAGATGGTGACACTGGCCCCCTGGGGATCATAGTCCTGATGGGCAATGTTGAGGATGTTGGCACCAATAATATCGGTCACCTTGGTCAAGATTTCGGTTAACCGTTCGGCGTTATAGACCTCATCGATATACTCAATATACTCCTCGTGCTGTTTTGGGGTGACCGCGTAACAGATATCGTAGATATTGAAACTGAGTGTCTTGGTAAGATTATTGAAGCCGTGCAGTTTCAACTTTTCAATCTGTTTGATGGACAATTGACGCCCCTCCTTGCTCGTATAAATACAGGCGCGGAATTATCCCCCATCCGCTTCTCACATGGAACCCTTATAGACAATCGGGGGGTGATAGATCATCTGCACGGTATTGGCGGCCGGGTCCAGACAGTAGAAGCTGCGGGCACCATCACGGTGGCTCCGTGGCGCGGTCTTCATGGGCACATCGTGGCCACGCAGAAAGTCAAACCAGAGATCAACTTCGGCCTCTTCATCAATAATGAAGCCGATATGGTCAAGCCGCTGATCACCACGAGTGTCAAAACCTGCGGGGGCACGATGCAGCGCCAGGTTGTCGTTGCCGGAGGTGAGATAGAGGTTGTCACCATCGGGACGCCACTCTACCTTCATCCCCAGTAGCTCAACATAAAATGTCTCACACCCCTCCAGATCGCTCACAAACAGGGCAACATGGCGCATGCCTGAGGTCGGTTTAGGTCTGATCATGCGTCAGACTCCGCCTCACGCACCTCAAAGCCGTGGCTGATCTCAACACTTTTACCCAGCATGATCGAGGCAGAACAGTACTTTTCCGCCGACAGCTCCACCGCCCGCTGCACCACACTCTCCTTCAAACCACGCCCCGTCACAATGAAGTGCATATGGATTTTGGTGAACACTGCAGGCACGCCATCGGCACGCTCCGCCTCCAGCTCACAGACACAATCGCTCACCGGGTGACGCCCCTTACGCAGGATGTGAACCACATCATAAGCACTGCATCCGCCCGTTCCTAACAGCAACATCTCCATGGGACGGCAGCCCAGATTACGGCCACCACCATCGGCCGGACCATCCATGACCACAGCATGGCCACTGCCAGACTCGCCAACAAACATCGCCTCATCTACCCACTTCACACGCGCCTTCATCTGCTATTCCTTTTTGCGGCTCTATTAAAAAACCAATGATAACTCAAAGCTTGATCGATATTGGCCGATAGATATCCGTACCGCTCATAGACCCACGGGAAGAGACATGACGCCGCTGATCAAGATAAAAATTGAACCAAACCCTGTTATTGATAAATTTTTGTCACACTGCCACCGCCGCAACTACCCCAAAAAGAGCATTATTATCCACGGTGGCGACACACCAAACTCGCTCTATTACATCACCAAGGGGTCGGTCAGTGTCATTGCCGAGGATGACAGTGGCCATGAAATTGTGCTGGCGTATCTAAATAGTGGTGCCTTTTTTGGTGAGATGGGACTGTTCAGCCATGGCCCGGAGCGCAGTGCCTGGATTCGTGCCCGTGAGGAGTGTGAGGTGGCGGAGATCAGTTACGACCGTTTTCGCCAAGTAGCCACCGCCGAGCCGGAGCTGATCTTCAAACTGGCCTCGCAGATGGCACTGCGGCTGCGACGCACATCCAGCATGGTTACCCGTCTCGCCTTTATGGATGTCAGCGGCCGGATTGCCCGTACACTGCTGGACCTGACCAGAGAACCGGACGCCATGACCCACCCCAATGGCATGCAGATCCGCATCACCCGCCAGGAGCTGGGGCGTATTGTGGGTTGCTCACGGGAGATGGTAGGGCGGGTACTCAAAAGCATGGAGGCTCAAGGGCTGATTACCGCCAAGGGCAAGACCATTGTGGTCAACGGTGCCCGCCAGGAGCCTATCAAGCCTTAAAACTGCAGGCCAATCCGGCCCGAAAAGTCCAACCCATCCTGATTGATTGACATTCCAACATCTGCCACCGCGCCAAACAGCCCAAAGCCGCTGCCGATCGTCATCATGCTGGTTTTAGTATTGCTGATATTGTGGCGGTAACCACCACGCAGACGCACATTTTTGGTCAGTGACAGCTCCCCGCCCACGCTCAGGTATTGACTGTTTGCCCCCAGCCCCACGGCCTTGGCCTCGTTAAGATCAAGATCCAGTGCCGTTGCAAACCATTCGCTACTATGGGTGACGCCCATGCGCGCCTGCGGCTGAATCCTGATAGCCCCGCCTGCCAACGCTGTTGGGTAGCGGTGAGAGATCAGGTTTTTAACCGCCAGACCACCCCGCCAGCCCCCATCACGCTTTGCGATCACCCCCAGATCGACGTTATAGCTGGGGTAGTGCTGCTGTCCACTCTGGCCGTCATATGAGGCGTTGACTAGCGACTGCAGTGAGTCAAAGGTGGTCACATCCACATACTTGGGGGTAATGCCCACCTCCAGTGTCTGCCCACGCCACTCCACCTCGCGCACCATCGCCAGACCGACCTCGCGAATCATCGCGCCACGGGAGTGCATCCGGCTCAGCATATTACGTCCAGGGCCACTAATGACGATATTAAACACCTCATCGTCCGGCCCTTTTTCCGTTTTGTTCAACCCATCATCTATCAACGCCACAAACCGTGCCCGCTCTTGTGCCACGTTCACCAGGCGGGCACCGCCCACCGTCTGCTGCTGCACCACCAGGGTCATCGGTCTATCTGGCAGGCTCACCGCCAGCCCCAAACTCACCTCCCGCTCAATGGAGCGAGAAGCGAAACGGTTCAACTGGGTCACCATGTTCTGTGTCGCTGTTGCCAGATTAGTACGCGGGGTGGATGTGGCTGAGTCAGCTTTAAAGGCGATCAGCGCCGCCTCAAACAGCGACTCGATCTCGTCACTCTGGTAGTTATCAACCTCATCCTGCAGATTCTGGGGGTCAGAAAACCGCAATACCGCCGCCGCCTCCATCTCCCGTTGTGGCTGACTCCCTGGCACCAACGCGGGGTTGGTGAACACCGCGCTGGCACTGGGCATCGCCGCCACCCCCGCCCCGCCCATGGCGTTGGCACGGACATCAAATGAGATAAACGGCACCGCCTGCGCCTCCACCGAGCACAACAGCAACCCCAGCGCCAACACCCGTTTATGCCCCATCCACCCCATGCCCAGATCCCTGAATCTACTATTGATAGTGTGTTGTGCAGTGTACCCGAAAGCGTTGCCCGACCAGAACCGCATAACGAAAAAACCCCGCATCAAGCGGGGTCTGTTTACACCATCAAGCCATTACTAGAAGCGAAAACCCAGCTGCACAGCTGCCGCAGTCTCGGACTCATTAGCCGCCGCCGCAATATCAATATGCACGCCAAACGGTGAGAGTCCCAAGCCAACCGTCGGCATACTGGTGCTGGAGTCACTCATGTTATGACGATACCCCAGGCGCAACTGGACCGACTTAAAGACATTCAACTCCGCCCCCAAACCGATGTACTGTGTCTCCGCATCAAAACCAAACGATTCACTCTTGTTCAGATCCACGTCCACAGAGACGGTTGTCCACTCGGCAAAGTGCGCCACCCCTACCCGCGCCTGCGGCGCAATTTTCAGGGTAGCGACCGCCGGAGTGGTCAGGCCGGGGGTCACATATGGCGCGGTATCATACTCATTTGAGATCAGGTTTTTGACCACCATGCCAACCTTCCAGCCGTTGGCGTAATCCTTAGCAATACCGATATCCAAATTAAAGTCGTTGTACTCTTTTTTGCCCTGCTCGGCGTCGATCGAGGCGGTATTGACCCCCATCTTGTAGTCAAACGTACTCACCGATTGGTATTTGGGGGTTATCCCCACCGCAAAACCCTGGCCGACCACCGTAAACTCCCGCGCCAGTGTCAACCCCACTTCCGCAACAACCGCGCCACGCGCCTGCAGATTTGAGGTGAGCTTTTTTACCACGTCCTGGCCTGCAGCCTGGTCCATGATGTCCGAGTTGGTGGCCAGCGCAATGGCAGAGTTATTGCCATCAGCAATGATTCCATTCACCAGTGTATTATCGGCGGCTGTCACCTCCAGCATGCCCCCCCCCACTACCCGTGCGTTGGTGGAGAGTGAGACCCCTAGCTTTTTACTGGGAATCCCCACCACAAAGCCAGCACTAAACTCCCCTTGCGCCGACTTGTTGGCAAGTTTGTTCAGCTGCGTCCAAAGCGCCCCGGCCTCCACCGCCACTGCGGCGGCATTGCCATCGGTGGGCATCGCACTAAAAGCATTGATGGCGGCGGTCAGGTTCGACTCCAGATTGTTATTTTGATAGCTATCAATCTCATCCACCAGGTTGTGCTCATCCATAAACCGCCCGCCGATAATGGGAAGTTCAAGACTGAAGTCATCATCCTGCTGCGTGGCCGCCAGCAACGCCGGATTCATAAAGGCGGCATTGCCGCTGCTGCCCGCCGCCGTCCCGGTGCCACCCATGGAGAGCGAGCGGGGATCAATCGACTGAAAGGGCAGTGCTGCCGCCTGCGCAGAAAACAGTACCAGCAGTGGCACCACACTTTTAAACATTGTTTTATGACTCATGAATATAGTTACCTGATTGATAGCCGTGTCCAGACACATGTACCGGGCTATCGGCACCCGGTAGAGCGGCCTTTAAATCGCCATCAAAAAAAGAGGATTTTTAGCGCTTCACCCGGCTCAGGGGCGCGCATAAAGGCCTCCCCCACCAGGAAGGCATTGATGTTATGACTCCGCATAAACTCCACATCCGCCGGGGTATGAATGCCACTCTCTGTTACCACAATCCGGTCACGGGGGATCTGCTGCAGCAGCTCAGTAGTGGTGGTCAGGCGGGTCTCAAAGGTTCGCAGATCACGGTTATTGATGCCGATCAATTTCATGGGCAGCTTGAGCGCCCGTGCCAGTTCATGACCATCGTGCACCTCCACCAGCACATCCATCCCTAAGTGGGTCGCCAGCTGGCTCAACTCCAGCAGCATGGTATCGCCCAGTGCCGCAACAATCAGCAGGATGGCGTCGGCCCCCATCACACGGGCCTCATAAACCTGATAAGGATCAATAATAAAATCCTTGCGGATCACCGGCAGCCCACACGCACCACGGGCCTGTTTGAGATGCTCTTCATGGCCCTGAAAAAAATCGGCGTCGGTCAGTACTGAGAGGCAAGCCGCACCCCCTTTTTCATAAGAAACAGCAATCTCGGCGGGACGAAAATTTTCCCGCAGCAACCCCTTGCTGGGTGACGCCTTTTTAATCTCAGCAATCACCGCCGCGCTGCCGTCAGCCAGTTTTTTTTCAATGGCCGCAACAAAACCACGGGGCGGTGAAGCGGCCTGTGCCAGTAACATCAGCTCACGCAGGGGCAGGCTGCTGCTGCGCTCTACTACCTCCTCCACCTTGCGTTGCAGGATCTTTTTCAGGATATCGGACTGGCTCATGTTATCTGTTTTCCAGAGAGTTGCTGACTCAGCGCCACCAACGCATCAAGTTTGGCACGGGCCGCCCCTGATGCAATGACCTCAACGGCACGTTGAACACCAGCGGCCAGGGTCTCGGCAAGCCCCGCTACGTAGATCGCGGCACCGGCATTCAGGACAACGATGTCACGCGCTGGCCCCGCCTGGTTGGCAAACACTGCTTTGATCATCGCCAGACTACTCGCCGCCCCGTCTACCGCCAGGGTAGTGATGCTGGCGCGACTCATACCAAACTGTTCGGGCGTGAGGGTATGGCGTATCACCTCCCCCCCCTTCAACTCAGCCACCTGAGTCGCTGCACCGATACTGATCTCATCCATGCCGTCGTCAGAGTGCACCACCAATACGTGACGGCTGCCAAGCCGCGCCAGCACCTCGGCCAACGGCATTAGCCAGCGTTCGCTGAATACACCCAGCACCTGATTCGGAGCAGCGGCTGGATTGGTCAGTGGCCCCAGCACATTAAAAAGGGTCCGCACCCCCATTTCACGCCGCACGCTCGCGGTATATTTCATGGCACCGTGATGTTTAGGCGCGAACATAAAACCAACCCCGATCTGCTCAACACACTGCGCCACCTGCGCGGCGGTTAGCTCAAGGCAGACCCCCGCCGCCTCCAGCACATCGGCACTGCCAGACTTGCTTGAGATAGAGCGGTTGCCATGTTTGGCCACCTGACCGCCGGCCGCCGCCACCACAAAGGCGCTGGCGGTAGAGATATTAAAGGTTGCAGAACCATCCCCACCCGTACCACAGGTATCCACCAGGTGCTGACAACCACCCCCTATCTGTACCGGTGTTGCCAACGCCCGCATCACCCCAACGGCGGCGGCAATCTCATCCACCGTCTCGCCCTTCATTCGCAGTCCGATCAGAAAGCCCCCCATCTGCGCCGGGGTGGCTGCGCCACTCATGATTAAACCCATCACCTCAGCCATCTCCGTGGCACTCAGGTCGTGCCCCTCGGTAACGGCGTAGATGGCGGCTTGCATATCCATAACGTATCCCTTTTGGTGTTTTATATTTTTTTAGAACCTACAACAGCGGCGGGGGCGTGTTCAATCTCAGGGCCTTGCCTCAAGCTCTATGGTCATCACTGCATGTTTCAGGGTGCTACCACGCTCGGCGCGGCAACTGACCTGCGCCGTTGTATCCTCAACACGCCATTCACCTTGTACAACAATGCTACGCCCCTCATCCCACCAGGAGGCCGTCCAATTATACGGGGTGATATTTCGCTCTTTAAAATAGTAGGCCGATTTTTTCTTGCACCACACCTTGACCACTGCCGAGCTATCAACGTGCTGCTTTTCGTCATCGTCCACATCGGTCGCGACTACTTGAGTCGTGACCACACATAACGACAGGCCAATGGCCAACCACAATGAGCGATGTATCATGCGGGCTGCCTGTCCTGTTCCAGAAAGTTACGCAACAATTGGTGGCCATGCTGGGTCAAGATCGATTCAGGATGGAACTGCACCCCTTCTAGGGCGAGTGTTCTGTGGCGCACCCCCATGATTTCATCAACACCACCATCAGCCATCTCTGTCCAGGCGGTAATCTCCAGACACTCAGGCAATGTCTCCCGCTCAATCACCAGCGAGTGGTAACGGGTCGCCTCAAACGGGTTATCCAACCCGTTAAAAACACCGATGTTATTGTGTCTTACTGGCGATGTCTTACCATGCATGATCTGTTTGGCGTGCACCACCTTGCCGCCAAAGGCTTGGCCAATCGCCTGATGGCCAAGGCAAACCCCCAGGATGGGCAGCTTACCGGCAAAGTAGTTAATGGCGGCAACTGAAATACCCGCCTCGTTGGGCGTGCATGGCCCGGGGGAGATCACCAGATGTGCGGGGGCCAACCGCTCTATCTCTTCGATGGTGATCTGGTCATTACGATGGACCTGCACATCGGCACCCAACTCACCAAAATACTGCACTAGGTTGTAGGTGAAGGAGTCATAGTTATCAATCATCAGCAACATTGTTTATTCACCCCTGGCCAACTAAATTTAGCGGCACATTCTACCATGAAAAATAAAACCGCCACTCCAAAGCCACTATGATCGCCCGCCCCATTTGGGGGCCATTTGCTCCCCCGCACCACAACTACCCCACTAAAAAAAGCTATGCTACACTCGCCCGCGACATTCAGATGATGATGACTCTTCATTGACGTCCACTCACCAAGCCACCGGTACCATTACAAGAGACGGAAGAATACTTTTGGAATTGCGTCACCGTCCCAGCCCTTTCATCAGCCGCGTCGCCGCCAGTCTACTGGCACTTGTTCTATCGTTTAGCGCCGTCAACGTTTATGCCGAGCCATTCAGCGAGTATGACCTACTCCTGCTCGACTTCACCCTGGAACGTGAGCGTTTAGCCCAATCCGTCACCGCCTATACTGTTAACAACACCATAGTGGTTTCACTGGCCGAGGCCGCCGCTGCCCTGGAGTTCCCTATCGCTGTTGATGCCGCTAACGGCACCGCAAAGGGATGGTTTCTAAACAGGGAGCGCCATTTTGAACTCAACATCAACGCTGGCACAGTCACCATTGAAGGCAAAACAACTGCCTTAACACCCGGCGACGCCATGGTTCATGAAGATGCCATATATGTCCCACTCGAGGCGTTTTCCCGTTGGTTTCCGGCAACCCTTATACCGGAGCTTACCAAAATGGCCGTTGAGGTTGAGGCGCGGGAGCCGCTCCCCATCCAGCATCGCGCAGAACGTCGCAAGCTGGCCGGCACACGCTTCATTATGACAGCAGCATCACTCCCTGAAATAGGGCTGCCCTACCAACTAATTGGCCCTCACACCACCGATCTGGCATTGGCATACAACATTCGCCGCAATGCCGACACCAATAGCTCGCCCGATGCCAGCCTAAACCACTCGATGCTGATACGTGGCGAACTTGCTTACATGAATTCCGCCATCTACCTGAATGGTAACGACACAAAGCCTGTGAGCCAGGCCCGCCTGACCCTGTCACGCGACCGGCCTGACACACCAACCGGCATCAGCCGAATAGAGTTCGGCGATATTTCGCCATCGGTACTCTCGGGTGCCCCCCAAACCGATATAGAGCGCGGCGTGCTGATCAGAGGCTCCACTTTCCAGGATGCATACCTCTACAATCTCGACGGCACCAAAACAAACATCAGCGGCGACATCCTGCCCGGCTGGGAAGTAGAATTACTGCATAACGGCATACGTGTTGATTACCAGATCATCGGCCCTGAAGGTCGTTATGACTTTCGCGACCTGGATCTTTACAGTGGCGCCAATACCTTTGAGCTAATTTTCTATGGCCTTGCCGGTGAACGACGCACGGAAATCGTCACTCGCTACGCCGGAGTGGACACCATCCGCGAAGGTAACCTCAGTTATCAACTCACCGCCTCGCAAAAGGGAAAATCACTTTACGAAACCGGATTAAATCCAATTAACAATCTGCCTGATCGAGGCACAGGGCGTTACACCGCACGAATGGATTATGGCCTCTCTGGCAATCTATCCGTTCGTAGCGGTTGGAATAGCACTGTCGAAAACGATGAACGGCTAAACTACTACAGCGCCGGATTTCGCACCGGTTGGCGCGACCTTTATCTAATCCTCGACGCCACACGCGACCCCCTGGGGGGTACCATTTGGGACGGGGCAGTTCACACGCCAGTCACCATGCGTCTGTGGGGATTTAATACCCAGTTTCAACACACCCAGTACGCCAACTCTGTCCTCGCCAAAGACAATACCACTGATCTCCAGATCACAAGCCGCAGCGCTGTTGTGTTAACCAGGGCCAGCAGAAAACTCTCCAGCCGTTTTGCCGCTGCCCACAACCAGCTCACCCTCGGCTCGACCACGATCTATTCCGCCGACCTAAGCACAAATATCAATACTCACCGCATCGGCAACACCCTTAACTATCAAAATTTCAATAACCCGAACACCCCAGATCAACCCGCAGAGTTCATCGGCAACCTCTACCTCAACAGCAGACTTAACCCCTTTGATATACGCGGCAACATCCTCTATCAGCTCCAACCCAAAAATGAACCCCTGCAATACCAACTCAAAGCAGACCTGCGCATTTCTCAGGACATGGGCATGTATTTTGGGCTGGACTACACCCCGCTCACTGACCTCACACTCTATACCTCAGGGCTGAACTGGCAACTCAAATACCTCACCCTCTCACCACGACTCAACTATGATTCCAATAGCAACTACACCGGATTTATTTACGCCAGCACATCACTGTCCCCCAAACCTGACCGTTTGGGCGTCTTGGTTAGCGGCCAATCCATGGCCAATAACGGCGGCGTGGCCGCGCGTGTCTTTGTCGATAATGACAACAACAACAAATTCAACCCAGGTGACACACCGATCCCCCATGTTGATGTCTACGCCTCTCAAGCATTCAGCCACGCAACAACCGATAAACACGGCACCGCCTACCTGACTGCGCTACGCCCTGGCAAGGCCACCGACATTCGTCTCGATCAAGGCACGCTACCCAACATATCGCTGATCTCCAACCACGCCGGCAACTCGGTACAACCACGCCCGGCCCGTTGGGCAGTGGTCGATTTTCCCGTCATTGCCAGTGGCGAGATCGACGGCACACTCTACCAGCGGCGCGACAATACGCTCCGCCCCCAGCCCGGCATGTTGGTAGAGCTGCGTGATGTCAATAACGAGGTGGCTGCCTTCAAGATTAGTGGCCGCGATGGTTTTTTCCTCTTCGAACAAGTCCCCCTGGGTGCCTATACCGTCACACTCGCTGAAGAGGCCCGCGACCGTCTGACCTCTCCACCCGCCCACGTCAAACTAAGCCAGGAAACCCCCAGCCAAACGGGCATCGAACTTGTTCTATCAGCGCCAAAAGCCGCCCAGGCAACGCTGTTTCCCACGCAAAAAAACCGTGTATTTGTACCCACCACCCAGCAAACAACACCAGCCCCCACACTCAACAACCCTGCTAAGGCAGCCCCTACAGCGCCCATAACCACTCTGGCCACCTCCTACGTGCTACAGCTGGGTGCATTTAACAGCCAAGCCTCAGCAGCGGCAGCATCAACAGAGCTACGTCAGCGTTACAACAACCTGCTACAGGGGCTGGAGATGCAAATCGAACGCGCCGACCTAGGCCCCAAGGGGGTGTTTTACCGTGTATTTGCCCGCGGCAACATGGATGCAAACGAAGCAAAGGCACGCTGTAACCAACTGGGTACGCGTGGCCAGAACTGTCTGGTGGCCCCACACAGAAATACAGCAACGCCTTAACTCATCGCTGCCCCACCAGACGCTACGGCTTAGCTCAACCATTTGAGTAATCCGCCCCTGACATGACGAGCTCGCCATCATAAAGTATCTGCCCCAAGGGACGCTTGGGGCACAATGTGCTTTGGATACAGAAAAGTTATTTACGCCCCCCCCTAAAGTTATCCTCACAACCGCCGAATTAACCCCTAGCACGCCTGATCCCTGACAAGAACATATGGGACAGCACATCTCCGGCTAACAATGGATTCAGTGAACGTCGGTGACAAATATAATCATTCCAGAGATCTCCAGTCATGAAACCTAGCCAGTCAAAAGTAAACAACAGCTTCCCCCTGCTCGCCATTGCCACATTGTGCCTGACCGCAGCCACACCCGTAACACAGGCAGCAGAGGAGTCCGCGGGTGGGGTTCGCTCTTTTTTATCTGACCCCCAACGGGTAGGCTCGCTGACCGGCACTATCCTCGGCGGTGCCCTGACAGCTCATCCAATCGGGACACTGGCAGGCAGCATAATCGGCTTTTTTATCGGCAAAGAGACCATGCACAAAGACCCCGAGCAGCAACAGCCCGCTCAATATAGCTATGCTCAGCGCAGCTTCATTCCAACAACAACTAAAGAGTCCGCAATCCCCATGTTGGCCTTAGAGACATCGACCCCGGCAACAATGGCGCTACCAGCACCTGTAACCACCTTGATCACATCAGCACCACCAGCCACCCACGTTGCCTCCGCAACTCAGAACAAATCACCGTCAATACCAGTAACGGCAGCTCCACCTGCTGTAGCTGTATCACTTCTATCACCACCAACAATGAATACCGACCTACGCTCAATCGAAACAGTGACCATGGCGATGGACTATGTCCCTACAGCAAACAAGCTATCGCCGCTGGAACAGATCGCCTCCCTCTGCTACGGCAATAGTGGGCAAATCAAAACCAGTAACCCCGACCTGCAGTCACTCTGCTACTACCACCAGTCCAGCTAAATTCGCAAACGTAATAGCAGGGGCTGATCTTCAGCATCGGCTAACTCGACCCACTTAAAACTTGTGTATTTATAGAAGCCACAGCCCTGCAAGAGAGCAATTAGGTGACGGGATAAATGGGGCATCAGCCGCCATTATGTGAGGGCATAAAGAGATAACATTTTACAACGCGCTGACCACCTGAAAGTGCGGGTTTATCTCAGTAGGTCACCGTTAAAGAGTAGGTGCCGCTATAGGCACCATTCAAATACGCCTTATTGGTGAGTTCTGTCTCCAGCGTAGCGCCAACTTTAATTTGCAGCTCACCCATAGCATCGGTTCTGGCACCCGGAGAATTGGGGGAGGTGACAAAACTTTTCACCACAAAACGCGCCGCACTTAACCCCTCTGCCACATGGGTAAGAAATATATCTGTTGCCTGAGGGGTAATCGTCACCACATTATTGGGTGCCGCGCCGGTGACTCGAATCAAACCAATCTGCGCCCCACCCAGAGGCAAAATACGCGCCCCCCCCGAGTTCGCCACACTAAGCGCGCCGTTCACCCCTAACGTCATGCTGGCGACCACACCAGGGTTGGAAAATGCCGCAATCAAACCAAAAGAGAGCGGCTGTGCCTCTGTAACGCTGAAGACAGACTGCAGTTGCGCAACCAGTGTCACCACGCCATAGTGGATCAAATAACCACCATCCGGCTCCGACCAGTAACGCACACGCACCTGGGTTGTTCCACTGTAGGGGGCATCCACATACATAATGCCACTGGCACTGGTCTTAAGCGTCGCCCCCACCGGCACCACCGCCTCGCCAAAGGCATCCGCCGCCAACGTTGGATTGACGTAGTTGGTCACCTGAAGATGCTCCGGCAGACCACCGCCGCCAGCACTCAAGGTCGCATTATCCCATTGCAGCTCCAGCAATACACCCGGCGGGAATCCAGACAACCGGTACTGGCCACGGACAGCACCTCCCATCGGGATAATTTCACCCGTATTGCTCACAGCACCTGCTGAGGAGATCGTTAGAGTAGAGACAACGCCATTTGTCTTAACCGCTAACAGACCAAAATTTAACGGCACATTCGCCGTCACGGCCGGTGCTGCAGAGACGCTGACAGAAACAGACAGCAGCAGCAACGCCGTCACTTTGCACAACCAACTCGGCATCCACCCACTAATCACGCCCTGCTCCTCTGTGCTTTTATTTAACATCCGTATCATCAGGCAATACTGTTTATAACAAACAAAACAGGGGCCCCAAGGCCCCTGTGCATCTCTTTCAAACCACTTCTATTATCTATTAATAATTGGCGGTCACAGTGAAACTTCCTGAATAAGTGGTTGGCTGATAAGCGGTATTACCACTAGAAATATCGGTAAGAATGGTCGCGCCGATTTTAAAATTCAACGCAGTGGAACCAAAAGCAGGGGTAATCTGACAGGCATATAGCGCATCAACAACATTAGTGCACAGGCTATTTGCTGTGCCTCCGGTAACAGTCCCCACCGTAAACTGGGCCAACTGGAACTTGGCCACAGATGGATCAGCAGCCGAAACCAATACCAGGTTGCTGCCCGTAAGCGCACCGATATTTGTGCCAAAGGTAGCGGCACCTAACGCCACGGTACTCACCTCTGCACCCGGTAGTGTCAGCGTGACAGGAGTGGTCGAACTGACCGCAATAGTAGCCGAAGCAGGCACATGCCCACCCAGGGCGATCAATGGTTTATCAGCTGCGCTGCCCGGAACATGGGCCCCAACCGTACCGGCTGGACTCAAAACCAATGCCCCATAAGTCTCACCCGCGACCCCTGATGCTGTGTTGGCGTACAAGGTACCCAGATTCATGCCGACAATATTAGTAATGGCAACAGTAGTCTGCACAGTGGCAGTGACCGGAAATGATTCTGCTGACACCGCCCCACTCATGGCCATGCTCAACATGGCCACTGAAGCTGCGATAGATGTCTTGCGGAAAGAAAAATTCATGCTCATGGTGTTGCTCCATCATTCATTCTTAATTGTTGTATGTAACGGATATTTATTATTTATTATTTATTATTTATTATTTATTATTTATTATTTATTATTTATTATTTATTATTTATTATTTATTATTTATAAATTCACCGTTTCCGAGAATGATATCGCCTCACTGTTCTGAATCTTTAAAAAATTGTAAAAAATGTTATGACCACCTCACAAATGTTTTAAACCGCTTCCGCCCCCCCCAATAAAGATAAAACCACCGATAGTTAACGTATCTGGAAGACCTTCTCATCCCAGAGTATGCCGGCGTACTCATCCACACCTTCGTAGGCCACACGCACCCACGCCCCCGCCGGGATACTACTGTCACGCAAGTTCACGACTAACCGGCGCTTACCAACTTCCGCAAAAATACTGATGTTATCAGCCGTCCCGATACGCTCTACAGCAGCCCCGGCATTACGCTGCATATCAACACTCACCCGCCCAACGCAGCCCGCCAGACCACTGCTCTCCATAAGCACTGCAAGCTGAAGCGGCTGCCCTAGCTCTGTTGCTGGCACAACATCGACACTCGCGATCTTTACCTGTGGAGTCTCAGCCACCTGATGTCTCACCACCACTGGAATCGCCACGGACATCTGCATGCTCACCATCAGCGTCATCCCCTTATTATCACCTTCACCCATAATCTTCTGAACACTCATGGGCTCCGAAAGCTCCTCGACGACACGGAATATCATATGTGAGCGATACTCCCCTGGCTTCATCCCCTTTCCTGGTTTAAATTCAACACGTACACTCTGGTTAGAATTGGGCAGCACCGTGATTTGGCGCGGTGAGAGACGCAGGTAAGGACTGGCAGACGCATGTTTCTGCTCTTCTCCCTCTTTGTATTCACTGTAAACACCATCCTCTGACATGCGCTGCTCAAGCCACTCCAAACGATAGGTGCGTGGACCAGAACTAGGGTTACGTAAAATGACTGTGGCCGACCGTTTGTCATCATCCAGATAAACACGTTGCGGGCTGACCAATACATCCGCCCGTAGTGGCAATGCCAGCAGCATTGCCAGAATAAATGCCACCAAAACCGCCATCGAGCCACACTTACGATACCAACCGTGCGCCACCGAACTAAAATGCATGAGGCCTCCACATCTTATTTGCCATATTAATAGATTCAAATTTCACAGAACTAATACCGCCCCATTACCAGGCCCGGACACGCAGACCCGCGCTATATTTAGGTGCTCCGCCTTCACCCTTATAAACGGCCACTGCGGATTCCGGAAAAACCTTTATGACCTCAACCGCCCCCAGGCGGCTCTCAATTTGGTCACTCAGACGAAACAGTTGCAAAGTATCACCGGGGCGAATCAGTGCGGCACCACTGGTGCTGATATATAAACTATCACCCACTACCTTAGTGACACGGGCCATCAAGGGCAGACAGGCAAGTTTTTTCAAACCCTGCTCAACCTCGGCATTCAATACAGAATTTAATGCTTCACCCAGCGGCGTAGTGATAAACGCCCCACGCAATAACGGGCTGCGTGCCAAATTGATCACCTCTGACTCGCTCCCCTCGGCCTGTGTGGCATAAAAGAGAGACGCTATCTGGGTGCCATAAAGGCCATCAAATATCATTAGTTCAGCATCAACCTGGCGTCGCATCCGTAACGATGGAATGGTGTACCTGCCAACACCAAACTGGTTGCGACTGGTATGCAGGTTATGAAAACGCACCGCCACCACAAACTGCACATCCAACCGGTTGGCCAGCGCAACAATCCACTCTTGCTGGAGTGGACCGCTGTGAAGATGCTGGTCACTGGCATTCACCACCAAGAGCCGCCCACTCTCATTCAGACGCTGCTGCAACAGCTCAGACCAGCGGGCCGTTAATCCCGGCAGATCGCCAGCATCTTGCGGCTGCAATAGTTCCGTCGCCAGCACCGCTACCTTTTTACGGTAGGAAAAGGGCGCACCCTGCTCTGGATCACAAAAATCTACTTCCACTGGCTTTGCAGGTTCAACCACTTCACTCTGCACCTCAACAACAGCCTGTGGTGCCACCACCTGACCAGCACAACCGACCAGCAACAACAGGGCAATAGCCCCGCTGAGAAATTTCGCTAGTAAATTTGTCATGGTCAACATGAAACGTAGTCCCTGATCCCAAACAATATGTGCATCACCCGGCGGCCAATCAACGCGGGCATATTTACCTGGAAAGCAAAATGCGCGCCACTCTTAAAATAAAATGGTGGCCAAAGAGAAGACGGAGGAATCAGCAGCCCTGCAACAAGCCAATCTGGCAATACTTGAATGTGATGGCTCAGCCAAACCATACAGCGCCGTAGCCATAAAAAAAGCGGCTATACCCTGTGGGCATAGCCGCTTTTTTGAACACTGGCCGACCTCTTCAACAAGGTGCTCGTACCCAGCTACAACCGTTTTATATCAGAGCAGCCCCTTACTCCAGGCCTGCTTCAGCCATGGCGACGGCGCGAAAGATAGCCCGCCCCTTGTTCATGGTCTCATCCCATTCGTTCTTAGCCACTGAGTCAGACACCACACCGGCACCGGCCTGGATATGCAGCTTGCCGTCTTTGATAACGGCCGTGCGAATGGCGATGGCGGTATCCATATTGCCGTTCCAACCAATGTAACCCACGGCACCACCATAGACACCCCGTTTCACCGGTTCCAGTTCGTCAATAATCTCCATGGCACGAATTTTTGGCGCGCCAGAGAGCGTACCCGCCGGAAATGTGGCGCGCAGTACATCCATCGCATTGAGTCCTGGCTTTAACTTGCCGGTAACGTTGGAGACGATGTGCATGACGTGTGAATAGCGCTCAACCGCCATCTTTTCCGTAATTTTGACAGAACCAATCTCGGCAACACGACCCACATCGTTGCGTCCCAGATCGATGAGCATCAGATGCTCCGCCAGCTCTTTGGGGTCGGCCAGTAACTCTTGCTCCAGTGCCAGATCCTGCTCCGGTGTCGCCCCCCGTGGCCGGGTGCCCGCAATTGGACGCACTGTCACCTCACCATCCTCCAGCCGTGTCAATATCTCCGGTGAGGAGCCCACCACCTGGAACCCATCCAGATTGAGATAAAACATATAAGGTGATGGATTGAGACTCCGCAGGGCGCGGTAAAGATCCAGCGGCTCCGCTGTATATGGAATGCTCAGGCGTTGCGACAATACCACCTGCATACAGTCACCCTCAACGATGTACTGCTTAACTCGATTCACTGCTGACTCAAACGCCCGCTTGCCAAAGCCGGATCTGAAGTCGTTTTCAACCACACGGCGGGGTTCACGCTTCTTGGCGGCGGCTGGCAACGCCTGATGGCGTAGCTGCCCCACAATCCCATCGAGACGTTTTTGCCCCTGCTCGTACGCCCCCTCCAGGGCAGGATCAACATGCACAACCACGTATAATCGGCCACGCAGATTATCAAAGACCACCACCTCATCCGAGACCAACAACAGGATATCCGGCACATCAAGGGGGTCTTCATTCACCTTATCCTTCAAACACGGCTCGATATAACGGACAGTATCGTAACCAAAGTAACCCACCAGACCGCCAGTAAAGCGCGGCAAACCTGGAACGGCAGGTACTTTGAACTGGGCGCGAAAGGCTTCAATGGCGGCCAGCGGATCATCCACCGTGGTTTTGCCCAACACTTTGCCTTCGTGTTCGACACTCATCTCATAGCCACGCACCTTAAGCACCGTGCGGCACGGCAGGCCGATGATTGAATAACGGCCCCACTTTTCACCGCCCTCAACAGACTCAAAGAGATAGGAGTAGGGTTCACTGGCCAGTTTCAGGTAAATACTTAGAGGAGTATCCAGATCCGCCATCACTTCACGCATCAGCGGTATGCGGTTATAACCCTCCGCAGCCAGGGCATCGAACTGTTCATGAGTCATGATCATCACCTTTCAATTACATTTATCCATAAATCCAAACGCCATACGCGGTGCATCACCATCGTCTGCCAGAGTGGTTCATGACAATATGTACTTGTTGGGTAACTGTTATCCCGTTATTCATGCAATTTTCTCAAACAGCCCTTTCAGATCGGCCAGTGACTCAACCAGATCATCCGGCTTTGCCTCAAGGATATCCTGGCCATGATTATAACCATAAGGCACACAAACCACCTGGAACCCCGCATTGCGGGCCGCCTGCACATCATGCATGGAGTCGCCGACCATCAAGCAATCAGCCGCAGCCACACCGAGCTGTTCAGCCGCGTAGAGTAACGGCATCGGATCCGGCTTCTTCTTGGCAGTGGTATCACCACTCACCACCAGATCAAACCGGTCATAAATGGCCATATCCTTCAACAACGGCACTGTAAACGCCGCCGCCTTATTGGTAACACAACCGATCTTGATGCCACTAGCCTTAAGGTACTCAAGCCCCTCAACCACACCCTCATACAGACAGCTGCGGCCACTGGTATTGTTGGCGTAGAGTTCCATATAGATCGGTAACGCCTTTTCAAACTCGGCAGGATCGGGGTCGACCCACAACTCATTGGTAAGCGCCCGCATTACCAGACGCTCAACACCATTGCCAACCCACATGCGCACCTTGGCCTCACCCCATGCCGGACGACCTAACGCCTTCATCATCTCGTCAGTGCAATAAGCCAGATCAGGCACACTATCAACCATCGTGCCATCAAGATCGATCAAAACCAGCCTTGGTACTTTGTTCAAGCTCATCAGCCGTTATTTCGCTTTAGCAAGTTCGGCACGCATCGCAGCAACCACTGTATCGTAGCCGTTAGCATCGCTGCTCTTGCTCGCGCCAAAAATCGCTGACCCAGCAACAAAGGTATCTGCACCTGCTTCAGCAATCGCACGAATGTTCTCCACCTTAACGCCACCATCAATCTCAAGGCGGATATCACGACCAGAGGCATCGATGATCTTGCGTGCCTCACGCAGCTTATCGAGCGTGGCAGGGATAAAGCTCTGGCCACCAAAACCGGGGTTAACCGACATCAATAGCACCATATCGACCTTATCAATCACATATTTCAATACATCCAGCGAGGTGGCCGGATTGAAAACCAGACCCGCTTTACACCCTTCACCCTTAATCAACTGCAAGGTGCGATCGATATGCTCAGAGGCTTCGGGGTGGAAGGTAATATAGGTGGCACCCGCCTTGGCAAAGTCAGGAATGATCCGGTCAACCGGCTTCACCATTAGATGTACATCGATCGGTGCCGTTACGCCATGTTTGCGTAACGCTTCACAAACCAGAGGGCCAATCGTCAAATTCGGTACATAGTGGTTATCCATAACATCAAAATGCACGATGTCCGTACCGGCATTTAATACATTCACCACTTCCTCACCCAAACGGGCAAAATCGGCGGACAAAATCGAAGGGGCGATTTTGAAATCTAACATGGCAAACCTCTACATTGTTTTAGATTAATCAATGACTTCTGCGGATCTCAGGTAAAGCACGCAGAGCAAACAGCCGCTAACTCTACCCGAATAGAGCAAAACTTTCACTCTCAGCGACTCAACAATTGCCCCTGCAATTTGGACCCATCGTAAACGGTGCTCATAATAAATATAAAAAACAATAAGTTATATTCTTTTCTCCATTTAGCTTGGTGGTTATTACTCATTACCCCAACACTGCTAGCTGCTGAAGATTTATCACCCATACAAGCACAAAATGAACTTAACCTGGCAGAAGCACTGGCAAGCAGACTCAACCCCGGTGAGGCGCTCTGGCTGGATACAGAGCAAGATAAATTTTTGGCTATATATACACCCAATCTAAACGGCCACCCCAAGGGAGGAACCGTGATCCTTCATGACGCCAACGGCCACCCAGACTGGCCCAATGTCATCAAACCACTGCGCAAATCATTACCGCTTTACGGCTGGGCCACCCTCTCAGTCCAGCTGCCTCAACTCAACAACATTGATGGCTACATCCCCTATCAACAACTCATCAACAGCCGAATTCAAAAAGCCGTCAAGCACCTACAATCAACCGGCATCAGTAATATCGTGGTCATCGGTCACGGCAGTGGTGGCATGGCCGCGGCCGCCTATCTTGCCAGTGACAACAGCCCCCCGGAGATCCGCGGTTTTATCGGCATTGGCCTGAGTGTCATTCCATCAGAGCACAATGAAAACTACCTACCACTACACCTTGAAAAGATAAAACTGCCCATCCTTGACATCTATGGCAGTCGCGACCTCAGCAGCGTTATCAATACTGCCGGGCAACGCTCTCAAGCAGCCAAGCAGTCCAGCCTTAACGCTGCCAACAACAACGAACAAGAACCCTACAAAAAAGCAGGACTATCGATGACCACCAACAACGTGCAAGGATACATCGCATATCGACAGGTCATCATCGACAGTGCCAATCACAACTTCGAGAGGGAAGCCAACACACTCAGCAAACGCGTGTTAGGCTGGCTCGACCGCCATACCAGAGACACAGTCATCCCACCATAGAGGTAACAATGTCCATCGCAATCACACTTCACCTGCTCGCCGCCATGATCTGGATCGGCGGAATGTTTTTCGCCTACATGGTGCTTCGTCCATGCGCCGCACAACTACTGCCACCACCACAACGAATCACACTCTGGCACGGCTGTTTCAAACAGTTCTTTCCATGGGTATGGGGCAGCATAATAGTACTTGCAGGAACAGGCTACGGCATGACGCTGCTGCTTTTTGGTGGGATTAGTGGCAGTGGTTGGCACATAAAGGTTATGGGGTTCAACGGCTTACTAATGATCACCCTTTTTATCTATCTATATCTACATCCTTACGCCCAATTTAAACGTCTGGTGGATAAAGAAAACTACCCAGAAGCCGGGCAGGCATTAGCCACCATCAGAACCGTTATCGGAACCAACCTGATCATCGGCCTATTAACCACTATCACCGCAGCAATGGGCCGAACCAGCTAAGGAACCTCTGAATAAATCCTCCGTTCGTGGTGAGCTTGTCGAACCATGAATAGAGGACAGTTAACAATCAATAGGTTATGTTGCCAGCCCTTCGACAGGCTCAGGGCGAACGGGGTTATTCAGAGGTTCTCTAACACTAATGGACCAAAATTTTGGCAAAAAAAAGCGGGGCACACCCCGCTTTTTACATTCTATAGAAAAGCTTAATTTCAGCTACGGATCAAACCATAACGAGTCAAACTCCACTTCACGGCCACCCAAGAGACCGCTACAACGGCAATAGTCACACCAATATCCCACAATGAACTCATCGGCGTATGGTAGTACTGAGGATCAGTAGAACCTGAGATCCACGTATAACGTTCCAACCACGAGCCTATCAAGATGCTAAAGGCCACCATTACAATTACAACCGGGTTATGGCGGTTAGGTGTAAATGCCAGCGTACAGAACGGAATGACAAACTTAAGCACCAGGAAGAGCCACCACAGACCACTCATATAATCCATCATATTGTCATAACGAATCATCTCCTCAGGCAGACGTCCGTACCACATGATCAGATACTGAGTGAAATAGAGGTAAGTCCAGAGAATAGTCATCGCCAGCATAAACTGAGCCATAAAATTGAAGATATAACTCTGAACACCACCCGCTACCAATTTGCCTGAGCGATTCAAGAAGAACAGGAAAATAGTGAAGAAGGCCAAGAACATATGAAAATTACTTTGGAAATGGTACGCACCATAACTGGCACTATGCCAACCAGGGTTCAACCCTTGAGTCATTTCGAAGTCCCACGCCACCATCGAGCCATAAGCAAAATAGAAAAATGGAATCAGCAGGGCAATATTCCGGAATCGACGTTGCGCCACATATGAACTATCAATTGCGGCTTGATGTTGAAGCTTAATAAACAGCAGGTAGAGGCCTGCAACAACCAAGAAACCTACCACCTCCCTCGCAACCAGGAATGTATAATTGTGCCAACCAGGCAGATGATGCTCAGCATCATGTGCATGAGTCAGCCATGGAAACGCAGCCTCACCAGACGCCAGTATTATCAACAACAATACAAACGCTATTGGAAATAACACCGCCAGCGAACAGGCCAGATAACGAACCTGGAAACGCCATTGACCGTTACACAGATGTAACACAGCTGACAGGGTCACACCACCCAACGCCAGATATAGCACTAATATGAAGTTGGTCATCACAACCGACCAGAAGCCAAAGTTTTCCATGCTACCCCTCGTAATTTATTGAATTTTTACTCATTACTTGGCCACAACAGAACTGGCAGCCGCCGCATGGTCTTTCACTAGACCATTTTTAATGTAATTAACAACGTGCCAGCGTTCTTCAACACTGAGGTCATTAGAGCCACGTTTACCCTGCGGCACACCGTATGCCGGCATAACATAGCTACCAAACGTAATAGTTCCCCAGAGCCAACCTTCACTTAAGTTTTCTTGGACATAGCTATCTGTCAGACTAATCGCACCGATCTTGCTACTCACAGGTGAGTCAGCCGCACCTGTCAAACCATGACAAGCCGCACAATATATTACAAACAACCCTTGCCCTTTTTTAAGCGACTCAGGCGACACAGCTACCGGATTTACCATCTCCTTTGCTTCATCTCTACTAGCAACCTTGGTTGGAATCCCTGTAGTTGGAATAGAGCGCTCAGGAAAGGGGATCATCACCCCCTCTTGAGGCTTGATGCTCGGCTGGTTCATCATATCGGTTGACCATGGCCAAGCCAACGCCGCAGTTGGCACCATCAGTGCGCCCGCAATTACACTCTTAAACCTCATTGCGACACCTCTTCACGAATTTCCAGCACTTTATGCTTTTTGAACAGTTCCTTGATCGGATTGATATTTTTTTCATCCAGCTCCAACAACACCCCAATCTGGTCAAGACTGACCTTCTCGGAGTAAAGCGGATGACGTCTGGTGAACAAACGCGCACTAATGAAAAAGCCGACGACGGTTGACAGCACTCCGAAGAGGATTAGTAGTTCGTAGGTCAGCACTATATTAGATGGCAAGGGTATAACAGGTTTACCGCCCTGCGGCTGAACCAGGAAACTTGCCTGAGCTGAAGCCAGGAACAGAAAACCAAAACACATTCCAAAAATCGCACCAAACAAAGTGAACTTCGGTATTGGCGAGCCTCTGTCTCCTAAAACCTCTTCAATTTCAGGATGCTCTATTGGAGACTTCAAGGTCACATCATCAACCGAAACCCCTGGAACCGCATGGTTACGGATCTCAGCGATGGTGGCAAACGCCTCCTCAAAGTTGCTAAACAAACCCATGACGTAATAACGCTTCATGATCAAACTCCCTCTGTACTTGGCGTACTGCCTGGCTGAGGGTCTTCAGCACGACGATGCAGTGAGACCGCCAAGTCTGGACGATGTGCTGTACGGCGATGAAACACCATCTCTTTAACTTCATACATAGAGACCGATGGAAACACCTTAACAAACACCAGGAACAGCAGGCCGAACCAGCCAAAACTGCCAAACACGATTGCCCACTGCACCATACCCGGCCAAACGACGGACCAGGCAAACGGCTCATAATTATGTGACAGCGTCGGACCCACGATCATCCAGCGCTCCAGCCACATGCCCAGATTGAGGAACAGAGACACCACAAACATGGTTGGCAAGTGCTGGCGCAGCTTCTCAAAGGCTAGGGCAAACGGCATCACAGAACCCAGGAAGAGCATCATCCAGAAGAACGGCGCATAGGTACCGGTGAACTTCCAGTAGAGCAACTCCTTGGCGACCATGTCGTGGCCATACCATGTGGCAGCAAACTCAACCAGATTCAGGTAGGTCCAGACCATGGCAATGGCGAAAGTCAGCTTACACACCTTCTCCAAAATCGGAATGGTCATATACTCTTCAAAGCGGAAGAAATACCGCAGAATGATGAACAGGGTAATGATCGCAGCACAACCTGAATACAACGCCCCAGCTACGAAGTAAGGAGGGAAGGTTGTTACGTGCCAGCCCGGCATGATGGACATGGCGAAGTCAGCCGATACGATGGAGTGCACCGATACCGCCAGCGGAATCAGGAAGCAGGCCATCAACAGGTAGATACGGCGGAAGTTACGCCATTGACGATCGTCACCCTGCCATCCCAAGGACAGTACAGTGTAGAGCTTCTGACGCCAACCACGCGCATTGTCACGACAGATCGCCAGGTCAGGAATCATACCGATGAACAGGAATAGCGCTGACGATGTGAGATAGGTCGTAATCGCAAACGCATCCCATGACAGCGGTGAACGGAAGTTCGGCCAAATGCCACGGTCACTGACATAGGGCAGCACCCAGTACATATTCCAGACACGCCCCAGGTGGATGATGGGGAAGAGGCCCGCCGTCATCAACGAGAATGTTGTCATCGCTTCGGCGAAGCGATAGATCGGCTTACGCCAGTCTGCATGAATGATATGGAGAATCGCCGACAATAACGTGCCCGAGTGACTCATGCCGATCCAGAAGACGAAGGTGGCTATAAAAGGCCCCCACATCTGCGACCAGGTAAGATTACCTACCCCCAAGCCGACCTGGTACTGATAGATCTCCGCCACCACCGCACAACTGATCATGGCCAGACAGCACACAACCGCTATCCAGTACCCCATCCGCGGATTTTCCATGCTTCGCAGCACATCCGCATTAATTTTTGCCCAAGCTATATTTTCATCAATATCTTTTGTTTGCATAGGTCACACCACTTTATATTTGTATGGCCATTACGGACGGATTAGGCTTCACGCACTCGATCCAAATACAACACCTTAGGATCTGTATTCAACCCCTCCAGCACCCGATAACCGCGCAGCTCTTTGTTTTCTTTGCTCTGCTTCGCCTTCCCCAGCACTACCTGTTGTGACTCCCAGACCTTGCTAACCTTAGAGGTTTTATCCAAGAGATCACCAAAGATAATCGCCTGAGTCGGGCATGTCTGAGCACACGCCGTAATCACATCGCCGTCTTTCACCACACGCTCCTCACGCTGAGCCGTGTCCTTAGCTGTACGGATACGCTGCACACAGAAAGTACACTTCTCCATCACCCCCTTATCACGAACACTCAGGTCCGGATTCAACTGCATATGCAGAGGAGCGGGCCATGACTCTTCGTAATAAGAGTAAAAATTGAAATAACGGAGACGATATGGACAGTTGTTTGAACAGTAGCGCGATCCGATACAGCGGTTATACACCTGTGCATTCAAACCATCCGGTGTATGGTAGGTAGCCGCGACTGGGCAGACCGGTTCACAGGTTGCTGAATTACACTGCTGGCACATCATTGGCAAAACGCTGCCTCCACGCACCTGAAACTCACTGTCATCCCCACCCAAGTCGGGCTCATCCCAGTAGCGCTCCATCCGCAACCAGTGCATGCCCTGGTGTTTCATCATGCGATCTTTACCAACTGTGGCCAGATTATTTTCTGCATAACAGGCAACAGAACACGCATTACAACCAGTGCATTTATTCAGATCGATAGCCATACCCCACATATGTTCATATGTGTGATGGCCACCCTCTTCCGCACCTTTGCGATAATTCGACCAATTCTCAAGAACATTCTTAAGCGACATCAGAGCCTCCTTCTGTCCTTCTGAAAACATCGGCAGCTACGGTAGCAACAAGCTTGCGCCCCATCTGATATTCACTACCACCAAGACGTGCAAGCTTTGCATGTTTACCCGTCTTGCTAATACGAACCTGGGTTGCATACGCTGCAATCTCGCCACTCTTCTCTTCAATCGCCGGACTAAGCATCTTCAACACGTTCACGCCCACACCTTTGGCGTAACGACCGTATGCTTCGTGCCCCTGTCCCATTGGGATAGCTACAACGTCCGGGTGAACACCTTTAAAGATATAAACCTGCACTTCAACCGCGCCCTGAGCCGATTCAACACGAATAAAATCACCCTCTTTCACACCCAGCTTATCAGCTGTTTTAGGATGAAGCTCTGCCCAGGAATCCCAGAAAACCTTACTGACTTGGTCGGGAGCCTCCTGCAACCACGGTAAGTTAGCGTTACGTCCATCCCACATGTTTTGATGAATAGAAGGAACCAGATGCATTGGATAATCTGCCACCGGTTTCTGACTAACCTGAGTTATATCACCCACAACAGCCGTCAACGCCGCGCCACTCGCTGAGGCCTTAATAAAGCCGCGCTGCAAGGTGTCCGCCCAAAAAACATCATCACTCTTTCCATCTTTTAATGAGGCTGGCAGCGACTTTAAAACACCACGCAAATATGCGTAATAATCATCAAAGTCAGCATACCCTTCAACCCCTCGATGCTTCAACATTCCCAACAGAAGATCACCAAAAGCCCGTGTTTCAGGGTATAGCTGCTTCATTACAGGCTGAGACATGCTAATCGCCCCACCCTTTGGTTGATATGGGGCCACGTGAGTAGCCCATTCCTCATAAGATGAAGACAGCGGCAACACCACATCCGCCACCATTGTGGTTTCATCCATAAACATGGAGAACACTACTTTGAACGGAACTTTAGACAATTTTTCGCTTAACGCCAAATGGTTCGGGGCACTGTAAACAGGATTTGCACCTTGGAAAAAAACGACATCATATTGCCCATCACCGACGGCCTTTGTGAAGTCAAGCAATGCCCGACTACTACCCGTGCGGGCACGTAACTCATCGAACATTACCGAATTGGATGCCTCAATCGTTTTCCCAATGTTGCCCAACAATACATTAAGCATCATGATTGCCATTGCATTTTGATAGCCATTAACATGGCCATGTGCTGATGCACCCGAAAGAACAACACTTGGCGAGCGCTCTTTTAGATAAGCAGCAATACGAGAGACTGTCTCACCCGCTACGCCTGTAATCTCCGTTACTTTTTCAGCACTATACTGTGCAATCACATCACGCTGGGCAGCACTCAAAGATGCACCATCCAGCTGATGCTTGGTGAGTAATACGTTTGCTATACCAAGAGCCAAGACACCTTCCGTACCAGGACGCGCAGCAACCCACAGATCTGCGTTCATACCTGTCATTGACATTTTTGGTTCAACTTGTATCAAGACACCACGATCGCCACTGCGGAATTCAGCGTACTCTTGAGAAAAGTGCACTGGCGATAACCAAGTTCCCAGAAAGTCCGCACCAAACGACAAAACGGCCTTAGCTTTTGCAATGTGGTAACTTGGCATTGCATCCCCTAACACCTCTTTGTTCACCGCCTCACCCACAGCATTATTAATGGCCTCGTAGGTAAAGTGATCACCACCCCACGCTGTTTTAAGCTCAGCAAGCAACACAGATTGATGGCCACTCACGGTACCCGTAAACCACGCACTTCGACCCGGAGCAACATTGGATGCTTTTTCCTGCATCAACTTCCAGACTTCATCCCAACTAACGGGAACAAGATCGCCTCCCTGGCGCACCATAGGCTGGGTAATACGATCAGGGTTATAGTGTGTTTGCACACTCGCCTGCCCCATCTGACACAGACCCACACCATTTATTGGTGAGTCTGGGTTCCCTTCCACTTTAAGCAGGCGTCCTTCACGTACACGCCCATGTACACCGCACGCAGATGGACACTGTTGACAGGTTGAGGCATACCACACCCCAATTCCAGGAATCACATACTCTTCAGGCGCAAGGTAGGAGACAACGGTCTCTTTTCCTTCCTCTAGAGTAACGGTAGTTGGCATGTCGCAACCACTTAGAGCTGCCGCACTTACACCACCCAGACCCATGTACTTCAGGAAGTCCCTGCGGTTGATATCGTTACCACTCATAACAATTCATCCGTTCTTTAGTTAATCGTGCTGGCCAGACCCGAAGATCCTAGACCCACCCAGTTACTTATGACACTTCCAGCAATCGGAAGGGCCGCCATTAGCCTCGTGACAACGCACGCAGAACCCCATGTTCAATGGTTTGACTTTTTGCGCCACTGTCATTTTCTTTACATCTCCATGACAGAAGGCACACACTTCAGAAACATTCTCAACTTTCATGCCTTCATTTTTAAAGACAAACCGCTGCAAATGTTTTTCATGCGTAAAATGAACATAATCAGGTACGTCATGAACCTTATTCCACTGTGGTGGTTCATTTTTCTCCCAATACTCAGTCAACTGCTTGATACGGGGCTTATCTGTCGCTATCACCGAATGACACCCCATACATTTACTGGTAGGCGGTATCCCGGCAACCTTACTACGCCGTGCATATGTGTGACAATACATGCAATTAATGCCATTTACATCCGCATGAACATCGTGTGGAAACTCAATGGGCTGCGGCACATGCTTGCCATTATGAGTGCCTACAGGAGGCACCGCATTAGGCACTTCAGCAGACGCGCTGGCCACAAAAAACAGCCCGCTCAGCCCTAACAACGCGGCGCTCAATGATATCAAGCCGCGACCGAGGCGTGATCGCTTCATACCAGACCCACCCTGCTTAGAGTTAACGTTATCACTCACAAACATCTCAATCCTCGATCTGTTTAATAGATCCCAAAAGGTATCATTGTAAATATTAAGAACCATACCCCAGAGCTGAAAATTTAGAATGCGCCAACGTACAGAGAGCGCACGCCATTCATGCTTTGATTTACTGGTACAGATGAACCCCAATTTTAATGAACCGGATACACTAAGACCAAACCACAATAGCCCTGCATCCCGCCCTAATACTGCCACCCTGTTTTAATACGGGGTTTTTGTTTTTCCGGGGGTTTTCCCCGCTTTCCTGCTACTCGACCTAGCCTTTCTATTTATTAGCCCCAACCATTGATCGGGTTTAACTGGTCGTTATTGTTAAGCAATTCCGCATCCTAGACCAGTTTTAAGTCGAATGTCAACGCCCAATACTCAACAAATAAAAGATATCAGAACATTCCATTAATTTTGCTGCTGCGATGCTGGATATTCCTACCTTCTTTTTCTAAACAGGGTTATCCACATCGATAAATATATGCTCCAAACCAAATTGATGCGCCAACTGCCCTCCCAGGGCCTGAATGCCATAACGTTCCGTTGCATGATGCCCCGCAGCAAAGTAATGGATCCCACTCTCACGCGCAAAGTGAGTGGTATGCTCCGACACTTCTCCACTTATAAACGCCTGCACCCCCAGCCGACTTGCCGCTTCAATGTACCCTTGTGCAGCGCCAGTACACCACCCTACGCGGTTGATCTCATCACTGCCCGCACCAATATGCAGCGGATCACGGCCAAGGACACGACACAAATGCGCTTTAAAACCCTGCGCAGATAACGGCTTCAACAATCTGCCATACATTGCCAGACCATCCTCCTCATCACGCCCAAATCGTCCCTCCACCACCAAGCCCAATATCCGCGCCAACTCTGCATTATTGCCCAAGGTCGCATGTGCGTCCAAGGGTAAGTGATATGCAATTAAACTGATGTTATTTTCTATCAACGCGCCCAAACGCCGCCGCTTCAATCCAGTCACAACGGGATTCTCACCTTTCCAAAAAAACCCGTGGTGCACCAAAATTGCATCTGCATTTACGTTAATCGCTGCATCAATTAACGCCTGACAAGCTGTTACTCCCGTTACCAGCCTTGTAATCTCAGCACACCCCTCCACTTGCAAACCATTGGGGGCATAATCATGAAACTTTGCCACTGCCAACAGCTCATCACAATAGCTAACCAGCTTATCCAATCGCACCATGCAGACATCCTACAGTTACGTTAATATCAATATCTCAATAAAGTTCATCACAGAGAGTACCGAAACAATGCGTTTACGCAAACTTTTCTCTTTTGCTGCTGAAGCAATCACCGCTGGCCTTGCCTTTGCTTTTGTACTGATTTTGCTATTCCGACCCGATTTTTTTGACGGACGTCCTGTAGTAGCCTTTTTGGAAGCGGACACCCCCACCCCCATCAGCAACGAAAGCTCTGCCATAAGCTATGCTCCTGCCGTCGAAAAGGCCGCGCCAGCAGTGGTAAACATCTACACACGGAAAGTAGTTCAGGACCAGAGGCCACCATTCGCCATCGATGACCCGCTTCTACAGCGCTTCTTTGGCGATCAAATTCCGCAGCAACCCCAGCACCAGGAGAATAGCCTCGGATCTGGCGTTATCGTCAACGCACAGGGGTACATCCTGACCAATAATCATGTTATCCAGGGAGCTGATGAAATTGAAGTGGCGCTTCATGATGGGCGCAGCGCCGCCGCCACTGTTGTTGGAACAGATCCTGAGAGCGATCTTGCCGTACTCAAAATCGAGCTGGCAGAGATCCCCAGCATTATTTTTGGTCAATCAGAAAAACTTCAGGTGGGCGATGTGGTTCTGGCCATCGGCAATCCGTTTGGCGTAGGCCAAACAGTCACCAGCGGCATTGTGAGCGCCACCGGTCGTTCGCGGCTGGGGCTCAGCACCTTCGAAAACTTCATTCAGACAGATGCTGCCATTAATCCTGGCAATTCCGGCGGCGCGCTGATTAACGCATACGGCCAGCTGGTCGGCATTAACACCGCTATCTTTTCGCGCACAGGCGGTTCACAAGGAATTGGCTTTGCAATCCCCGTCAGCCTCGCCAAAGGTGTCATGAAGGAGATTATCGAATATGGCCGCGCCCTGCGCGGCTGGTTAGGCGTTGAAGTGCAAGATCTCAATCCGGCGCTGGCAGAATCCTTTGGTATCGCCAACGTTAGCGGGGCCTTGGTCGCAGGCGTGCAGGTTGGTGGTCCGGGTGATAACGCTGGATTACGTCCCGGCGATGTGATTACGGAGGTGAATAGCAATGCCATTAATGGAAACCACGCCCTGATGAATATTGTTACCAGCAATGCGCCGGGCACAAAACTTCAGCTAAAGGTTTTACGCGAGGGGCGCACAAACAGCATTGAAGCCGTCATTGGCGAACGTCCACAACCACAAACCGAGCAGTAATCAAGCTACCGCTCTGTCTGATCCGACGCCATCGCCTCCTCAGCCTCACGTGCCTGCTGCTGCCTGACCACAAAACGCGACAGCAACAGACCAACCTCAAACAGAACACAGATAGGCAGCGCTAGAAAGGTTTGCGAAAAGACATCCGGAGGGGTCAACAGCATGGCCACCACAAAGGCCCCGACAATGATATAGCGGCGCTTTTGTGCCAAGACCTCCGGCGTCACAACACCTACCCACACCAATACAATCGTGACAATGGGGACCTGAAATGCCACTCCAAAGGCGAAAAACATCGACAACACAAAATCGAGATAACTGCTGATATCAGTCATCACCGCCACACCCTGCGGTGCAATTTTGACAAAGAACCCAAAGACCATCGGGAAGAAGACAAAATAGGCAAACAATACACCGCTGTAAAACAGCAGCACACTGCCAAACAACAGAGGGAAAATCATGCGCCGCTCATGTTTATAAAGCCCCGGCGCTATAAACCCCCAAAAGTGGTACAAAATGATGGGCATTCCCAAAAATGCAGCCAGTACCATGGCAAACCTGAGTGGCGCAAGAAATGGAGACGTCACCGATGTGGCAATCATGTTGGTGCCTGCCGGCATGTTAGCCATTAACGGCTCAGCCAGCAGGTTGTAGAGGTCATTGGAATAGAATGCCAGTGGCAGAAAAATGATCAGCACTGATACAAGCATCTTGATCAGCCGATTACGCAGCTCAACCAGATGCCCCACCAGCCCCTGCTCATGCAGCGGGGTCTTGTTGGCTCGACTATTCAACCTTTGGCTGATCAACGAACGGCTTTTCCGGCCTTTGATCGGGGTGCGTTCCTGTGGTGATTCCATCCGCCTGCTCAACCTTGCTCACGTCAGCCAAAGAGCTCTGTTCCAGCGTCTGGGCAACGTTATTTTTTAAAACCCGATGAAGCTCTGCGATCTCGGACTCTTTCTCCATTAATCGCTTCAGCTCGTTAGCCTTATCAATCTCATAATTGAGATCTGACTTCATGGCATTCAGAAAGCCTTTCGCCTTACCAATGCCACGTCCTGCACTCTGGACCAGCCCCGGCAGATCTTTGGGCCCCACCACAAGCAGGGCTACAATACCAACCAGCACCAACTCCCAGAAGCCGATATCAAACATGGCTGCTCCGTAAAATCACTAAACTTTCTGTTCGCTCTTACTACTGGTTGATTCACTGTCAATCACACGGGCACCATCTTTATCCTCGTATAACTGTCCCTTAGACTGCTCTGTCGCGCTTCTTTCAGCGCTGGCCTCGGTCTCACCATCACGAATCGAACTGCGAAACCCCTTAATTGCACTCCCCAGGTCACCGCCAAGGCTGCGTAATTTTTTGCCGCCAAACAGCAGCAATACAAGTACCAATACAATCAGCAACTGCCAAACACTTATTCCGCCCATGCCCATAATCGCTCTCCAAATTAACCCTGCTTACTTAATATCGCTCCGCGCCGCTTTCTCTTCCAGACCCGAAAGACCAAAACGGCGCGCCAATTCATCCAGCACATCATCGGGGCCGAGCCCCTGATGGGCCAACAGAACCAATGTGTGAAACCAGAGGTCTGCCACCTCGTAAACTAACTGTGTTTTATCGTCGCCTTTGGCGGCAATCACCGTCTCCGTCGCCTCTTCACCCACCTTTTTAAGAATGGTGTCCAACCCTTTGGCATACAGCGATGCAACATAGGAGGAGTCTGCAGCAGCACCCTTGCGCGCCTCAAGCACCTCCGCCAATTGAACCAAAACATCATTCCGGGCCACTACTCTACTCCTTGCCACGGTGGGTGTATATCACGGCGGGATCCATTACGACACTCTCCGCCTCCTGCCACTGCCCTTGCACAAAACGGCGGTAAAAACAGCTGCGTCGCCCAGTATGGCAGGCGATGCCACCCAGCTGCTCAATCTCCAGAAGGATTACATCCTCATCACAATCCAGATAGATCTCTTTCACAATCTGCTCATGGCCAGACTCTTCCCCTTTGCGCCAGAGTTTTTGCCGGGAGCGCGACCAATAGACCGCCTTGCCACTCGCAACTGTCTCAGTCAATGAGTCTCGGTTCATCCAAGCGAACATCAGCACCTTCCCTGTGCCCGTCTCTTGGGCAATCACAGGCACCAAGCCATCACCCGTCCATTTAATCTCATCGAGCCAGGCCACCGCCATTACAGACGCACCTCAATATTATGCTGTGCCATGTACTGCTTGGCCTGAGCCACCGTGTATTCACCAAAGTGGAAGATACTCGCCGCCAGCACTGCGTCAGCCCTGCCCTCAACCACGCCATCTACCAGATGTTGAAGATTCCCCACTCCCCCGGAGGCGATGACTGGCACGGCCACGGCGTCACTCACCGTACGGACCAGCGCCAAGTCAAAACCATCTTTGGTACCGTCACGATCCATGCTGGTCAGCAACAGCTCTCCAGCACCGTAACTGACCATTTTGCAGGCCCACTCTACCGCATCGATACCCGTCGCCTTGCGACCGCCGTGGGTAAAAATCTCCCAACGCCCGGGGGATACCTGCTTGGCATCCATGGCAACAACAATGCATTGGGAACCAAAGGCGTCAGCCGCCTCTTGCACAAACTCAGGGCGAAAAACGGCGGCCGTATTAATCCCGACCTTATCGGCCCCCGCATTTAGCATGCGGCGAATATCGGCCTTCTCGCGAATGCCCCCCCCCACAGTCAACGGGATAAAGACCTCTGAGGCGACCTGCTCCACTACGTGGACCATTGTCTCGCGCTCCTGATGCGAGGCGGTGATATCAAGAAAGACCAGCTCATCCGCCCCGGCTTGATTGTAACGGCGGGCAATCTCAACCGGATCGCCTGCATCACGGATTCCAACAAACTGCACCCCTTTAACAACACGTCCGGCATCCACATCAAGACAGGGGATAATTCGTTTGGAGAGTGGCATCAGGCGTCGCCCACCAAGGCGTTGGCTTCGGCCAGATCAATGGTCCCTTCATAAAGGGCGCGCCCCAGTATCGCCCCCATAATGCCTTCGCTCTGCACCGCCTTCAGCGCATGCAGATCATCGAGATTGGTCACACCACCCGAGGCAATCACCGGAATGCTGATGGCCTGGGCCAGCCGAAGTGTCGCCTCGACATTAACCCCCTGCATCATGCCGTCACGGCTGATGTCGGTGTAAATAATCGCCTCGACACCATCACGTTCAAAATGCTGCGCCATATCAATCACATCGTGATGGGAGAGTTTGGACCAGCCATCAATCGCCACCTTGCCATCTTTGGCATCGAGACCAACAATAATGTGGCCAGGGAATTCAGTGCAGACATCACCCACAAAATGAGGGGCATTCACCGCCTTGGTGCCGATGATGACAAACTGCACCCCTGCAGCAAGGTAGGCCTCGATCGTCTCTTCGTCACGAATACCGCCGCCGACCTGAATCGGCAGATCAGGAAAGGCCGCCGCAATCTCGCGAATCACGGCGGCATTCACCGGCTTGCCGGCAAAAGCGCCGTCCAGATCCACCAGATGCAGGCGCTTTGCACCCGCCTCAACCCAGCGGCCAGCGACCGCCACGGGGTCATCGGAAAAGACCGTATCATCCTCCATACGGCCCTGACGTAAACGAACGCACTTGCCACCCTTAAGGTCAATTGCGGGTATCAACAACATTGTCGGTTTCCTTGCAGAGTTTTATCGAAATAAACTTAATTACCATCCCACATCAGAAAGTTGCGGTAAAGACGCAGCCCCGCCTCAGCACTCTTCTCTGGATGAAACTGTGTCGCAAACACATTGCCACGGCTCACCGCCGAGCAGAACCGCTGTCCATATTCAGTGGTCGCGGCGCACACACCCGTCGCCAAGCCGTCAGGTAAAAAATAGCTGTGCACAAAATAGAACGCACTATCCTGCTTGATCTCATGCCACAACGGGTGCGTCGGATCAGTTTGGTGAACCTGGTTCCACCCCATGTGCGGCACCTTTAAATGGTCAGTCGGCGGAGTGCGGATGAACGCATCACCAAAAAAATCGAGCCGACCGGGCAGCAAACCCATACAGTCCACCCCGCCATTCTCAGCGCTATGTTCAAGCAGCGCCTGCATACCCACACAGACCGCCAACAGGGGTTTCTTCCGGGAGACCTCTTGCACCACCTCCGGCATTCCCAGACGTTGCAACTCAGCCATGCAGTCACGAATGGCACCCACGCCCGGCAATACCACCCGGTCAGCGGCCAAAATAACCTCGGGGTCGCTACTCACCACCACACGGGTGTCGATGGCAACATGCTCCAGCGCCTTGGCAACCGAGTGCAGGTTGCCCATACCATAATCAATCACTGCCACTGTTTTCATCAAAAAATTCCGTAACCCAGATCGACCTCAGCCGTAATTAGAGCGCACCCTTGGTCGAAGGGATAACCCCCTGCATACGCGGGTCAAGCTCCAGCGCAATACGCAAGGCGCGGCCAAAGGCCTTAAAGATGGTCTCAGCTACATGGTGGGCGTTGCGGCCACGCAACGAATCAATATGGAGCGATACATGAGCGTGATTCACAAAACCCTGGAAAAACTCGCGCAGCAGATCTACATCAAAATCCCCAATGCGGGCACGGGGATAGTCAACGTGATACTCCAGCCCAGGACGGCCAGAAAAATCCATCACCACACGTGACAACGCCTCGTCCAGTGGCACATAGGCGTGGCCATAACGACGAATCCCTTTTTTATCGGCCAACGCCTGACTCATCGCCTGCCCTAGGGCAATGCCGATATCCTCCACTGTATGGTGGGCATCAATCTGCAGATCACCTTTGGCTTTAACATCGATATCAATCACCCCATGACGGGCAATTTGATCCAACATATGGTCAAGAAAAGGGACGCCCGTCTCAAAACAGCCCGTACCGCTGCCATCAAGATTGATACTGACCTCTATCTGGGTCTCAAGGGTGTCACGTTTTACGGTGGCTTTACGCTCAACCATTTAATCTCTCCATCACCAACTTACGATGCCCAATACAACTACAGTGCTGAAGTCAGCGCCGAGAGGAAGGCTACATTTTCACTGGGCTTGCCAACCGTTACCCGCAAACAGTCCTGCAACAGTTCGTGGACGCCATTCATGTTTTTGATTAGCACCCCCTTCTTCTGCAAGGCAATATGGATACGGTCTGCCTGACCTCTGCCAACCCGGAACAGTACAAAATTGGCATCGCTGGGGAACACTTCTGTCCCCTTCAGACGGCGAATACTCTCAGCCAGCCAGGCACGATCACGATTAATCTGCCCAATCTGCTCTTCAAACTCATCCTCAAAGCGCAGCACAAATTCCGCCGTCGCCTGGGTTAAGGTATTGATATTGTAGGGCAGACGCAACTTATCAAACTCGCACAACCAGTTGGTTGGCCCCACCAGATAGCCGAGACGCAACCCGGCCAGACCCATTTTTGACAATGTCCGCATCACCAGCAGATTACTGAACTCACCGAGACGATTCATAAAACTGCTGCCAGAGAAGGCCGTGTACGCCTCATCCACCACCACCAGACCACGGCTGGCACGCAGGATCTGCTCGATATCCCCATCAGCAAAAAGGTTGCCCGTTGGGTTGTTTGGGCTGGCAAGGTAGATCACTGAGGGCTGGTGTTGCTCAATGGCGGCCAGCATCGCAGGCAGATCAAGGGAAAAATCAGGGTTAAGTGGCACACCAACATAAGGTAGCCCCACATAGGCGGCAATCATACGGTACATGGAGAAGGATGGCTCCGGCACCATCACCTTGCTGTCACGCCCTCGCAAAGAGAGGTTGATGATTTGAATCAGCTCATCCGAACCGTTGCCCAGCAACAGATCCATGCCCGCTGGGATACCAAAAGTCTGGCGTAGGCGGGCCTTCAGCTCAGTCGACTCCGGATCAGGATAGCGGTTGAGCGTAACGTTTTGCATCTCCTCCAACCACTCGCCACGCAAATATGCCGGCCAGCTGTAGGGGTTCTCCATCGCATCCAGTTTAATAAGACCACGGGAGGGCGGGACGTGATACTGCTTCAACGCCTGTACTTCAGGCCGGATCAGATGAATGATCTTCTGGTCTTTTCTATCCACTATAGATATCACTGGCATGGCGATTTTCCCGATTTTACAATGATTACTTAGGTAAGGCACTACACCCATAGCATATTAGCATATGCTAACTTTTTATCCGGTACTCCGCCGAACGGGCATGGGCAGTCAAACCTTCACCCCGTGCCAGCACAGAGGCTGTTTTACCCAGAAAAGAGGCCCCCTCTGCCGAACACATGATCAGACTGGAGCGCTTTTGAAAGTCGTAGACACCCAGCGGCGATGAAAAGCGCGCTGTGCGCGACGTGGGCAGGACATGGTTGGGGCCAGCACAATAGTCACCCAACGCTTCAGCGGTATAACGACCCATAAAAATAGCCCCTGCATGGCGAATGCCCTCCAGTAGCTCGTCTGGATCTTCGACAGAAAGTTCCAAATGTTCCGGGGCCACGTGGTTGATCACCTTGGCGGCCTCGTCCATATCAGCCACCAAAATCATGCCGCCACGCCCACTGAGTGAGCTACGAATAATATCAGCACGTTCCATGCCCGGCAGCAGGCGGTCAATACTGGCCTGAACCTGATCAAGGAAGGCGGCGCTGGGGGAGACCAGTATCGACTGCGCATCCTCGTCGTGTTCCGCCTGTGAGAAGAGATCCATCGCCACCCAATCCGGATTGGTCTCGCCATCACAGACCACCAGAATTTCTGAAGGTCCGGCAATCATGTCGATGCCTACCGCGCCAAACACCATACCCTTGGCGGCGGCCACGTAGATGTTCCCGGGCCCGACGATCTTGTCGACCCGTGGAACAGTCGCGGTGCCATAGGCCAACGCCGCTACCGCCTGGGCACCGCCGATGGCGAAGGCACGATCCACCCCTACCAGCGCTGCGGCAGCCAGCACCAAATCGTTGATCTCACCATCCGGGGTGGGCACAACCATAATAATTTCTGAGACACCGGCCACTTTGGCCGGTACTGCATTCATCAATACAGACGAGGGGTATGCCGCCTTGCCTCCAGGCACGTAGAGCCCCACCCGATCCAGAGCCGTCACCTTCTGCCCCAGCATGGTGCCATCGGGTTCGGTATAGGACCAGGACTCGGCGCGTTGGTGTTCGTGATAGGCAAAGAGCCGCTGCAGCGAAAACTCCAGCGCCTTGCGCTGCTCCGCCGGAATACGGTCAAGCGCCTCTTTCATACGCGCCTGAGATATCTCCAGATCGGCCATGCTGCCAACGTCCATGCGATCAAAACGGTTGGTATATTCAACCAGCGCCTCATCACCACGATGGCGAACGTTGGCGATGATGTCACGCACAACCGTGGCCACTCGCTCATCAGAGGCGCTATCCCACGCCAGCAGCGCATCAAGCTGGGGCCAGAAATCGTCATCCCCGGCATTTAACCGTTTGATTGCCAGATCACTCATATCATTACTCCGCTCACTCTACAGCCACCTTAACTTCGTTCTGCCACAGCCTTGGCCATGCAGTCGATCAACGGTTTTACTGCCGCATGTTTCATCTTCATAGAGGCTTTGTTCACGATCAAACGTGAACTGATATCGGCGATATGTTGCAACGGTGCCAAGCCGTTTGCACGCAGGGTATTACCCGTATCCACCAGATCAACGATCCAGTCGGACAGCCCCACCAGCGGTGCCAGCTCCATGGATCCATACAGCTTAATGATCTCCGCCTGTTTACCTTGAGAGGCAAAATAGCGCCGCGCCGAATTGACATACTTAGTGGCAATCCGCAGCCGCGATGACTCGGTCGGCACATCCGTCACACCCGCCACCATCAGTTTACAGCAGGCAATTTTGAGGTCGAGCAGTTCATACAGACCATCGCCCTCGTACTCCATTAATACATCCTTACCGGCAATGCCAATATCAGCCGCACCATAATCAACATAGGTGGGGACGTCAGAGGCGCGGATCAATACCAGCTTCACATCCTTGCGACTGGTATCCAGAATCAGCTTACGGCTGGTCTCCGGATCATCAATCGGTACAATGCCAGCCTCAGCCAACAGCGGTAGTGCATCCTTAAAGATACGCCCTTTGGAAACAGCGATGGTTAAAACCTTGCTCACGTCCTTCACTCCTCAGCCCGGCACACGGCGGATGCGGGCACCCAGCTGCTGCAGTTTCTCTTCGATACACTCATAACCACGATCGATGTGGTAGATACGATCCACCAACGTATCCCCTTTGGCGGCCAGCGCGGCCAGCACCAGACAGGCCGAGGCCCGCAGATCGGTGGCCATCACTGGCGCACCGATCAGCTGCTCCACCCCTGTCACAATCGCAACATTGCCTTCAACCCGGATATTGGCCCCCATCCGCACCAGCTCCTGCACATGCATGTAGCGGTTTTCAAAGATGGTTTCAGTGATCGCCCCGGTGCCGGTGGCAATACTGTTCAGCGCTGCAAATTGCGCCTGCATATCGGTCGGGAAGGCGGGGTAAGGGGCCGTATGAATATCCACAGCACGGGGCCGCCGTCCTTCCATATCCAGCTCGATCCAATCTTCACCACAACTGATTTTGCCACCCGCCTCACGCAGTTTGCTCAACACCGCGTCCAGCAGCTTGGGATTGGTATCTTTCAGCTTGATTTTGCCACCGGTAATGGCTGCGGCAATCAGATAGGTCCCTGTCTCAATACGGTCCGGCATAATGGCGTAATCGGTACCTGACAGGCTATCTACCCCTTCAATGGTGATGGTATCCGTGCCGTGACCACTGATTTTAGCCCCCATGCTAATGAGGCATTCGGCCAGATCTACCACCTCCGGTTCACGTGCTGCGTTCTCCAGCACCGTGGTCCCCTCTGCCAGGGCGGCCGCCATCAACAGATTCTCGGTACCGGTCACGGTCACAATATCCATAAAAAAGTGGGCGCCTTTGAGGCGCTTGGCGCGGGCACGGATAAAACCACCCTCTACCTCAATATCTGCACCCATGGCCCGCAACCCCTGGATATGGAGGTTGACTGGGCGCGAACCGATAGCACAACCGCCCGGCAACGACACATCGGCCTGACCATAACGGGCCAACAGCGGTCCCAGCACCAGAATCGAGGCGCGCATGGTTCGCACCAGCTCATAGGGGGCCACAAACTGATCGATGGTGGTAGGATCAATCTCGAGATTCAATTTCTCGTCCACCGTCACCGTCACCCCCATCCGCCCCATCAGTTCAATGGTAGTGGTGATGTCGTGCAGGTGCGGCACATTACGTATGGTCACCGGGGCGCTTGCCAGCAGCGTCGATGCCAAAATCGGCAACGCTGCATTTTTAGCGCCAGAGATGCGTATCTCCCCATTCAGGGCACTACCACCATTAATAATCAACTTATCCATTCAATAGACCGCTTTTAGGGCGCGTGCAACGCCACTGAGAAAGAGAGAAAAAACCAAAAAAAACAGCTGCTTAACCGTTCTTGTTCGCCCATGACTCAGGGGTATAGGTCTTCATCGACAGGGCATGAATTGCCGAGCGCATATTATCCCCCAACGCCCCGTATACCAGACGGTGCTGCTCCAACATGCCTTTGCCAACAAAGGCCGGGGATACCACAATGGCCTCAAAATGTTGACCATCATCGCCAAAAACCTGCGCCTGACTGCCGGGCAAACCGGTCTCAATCATCTGCTTAATCTGCTCTGCTTGCATCATACATAACCTGCTTGATCAATCGTGGGGAGAGCCAACGGCTGTTCCGGAACGGCATAGGATACCGCTTATGACGGGACTTTTTAAGTCTGACGTAGAATTTAGGGGCGACCACCCCTCGCCAAGAAGACGAAGATCACTGACAAAAACACGCCCCATACGGCGCTATCGGGGATTCCGGAGTGATAAGACCTGCTCTGGCGAGGCGCTCTCTAACAAAGAGGGAAAAGCCAATAACTGACCCACCCCCCCTACCCTGGCCAGCCCCAACAGCTGTGCTGGCACATTATGGAAGGTGATGGACCCTTTCTGCTGCCGCGCCAACCGCGTCCAGCCCACCAGCAGGGCAAGACCGGCGCTATCGCTACGCTCAACCCCGGCCAGATCGAGGGCCACCGCCGCACCGCCAGCACAGAGCTGTTGCCCTTGCTGATACAGCTGTGGCACGGTATCGAAGGTTAGTGCGCCAAAGAGGGCACAACCGCCATCCTCACGCCGCTCCAGCCGGGCTGCACTCACTTGCTGACCTGTTTGTTGCGATCAGCCAGGGTTTTAACCAGCCCGTCCAGCCCACTAACGCGAATCTCCTTAGCGAAGCTGGAGCGGTAGTTGGTTACCAGACTCACACCATCGATCACCACGTCAAAGACCTTCCACTGCTCACCTTCCTGACGCAGGCGATAATCGATAGGGATGGGAACTCCCCCTGGCTGCGCCACTTCCGAGTGAACGGTGGCCAGCTCAGGACGCGCCTCCGGACGGAACGGCTTAAAGGTAAGCTTCTGATCAGTATACTGATTTAATGAAGTAGCATAGGTACGCACCAATAAGGTCCGGAACTCTTCTACAAAGGCCTTCTTTTGTGCCGGTGTGGCACGCTGCCAGTACTTTGCCAGCACCATCTGCGACATGTACTCAAAATCAAAATGGGGCAGCACAATCTGGTTGACCAGCTCATAGATTCGCCCCGGCTCAGCCTTAATGACCGCCGCCTCCTCCTTGAGCTTGCCAAGCATCAGTTTCGAGGTCTCTTCCACCAGCGCCTGTGGTGCCTGAGCGGCAGCCATCGCCGACCCTGCAATCAGGAGCGTTGTCCCCAGTACCATCACTGCCATCAGCCGTCTCATTTCCTTACTCCAATTACTGACTCAAGCTGAGCCACGTGCATATTGTACTCAAAGGTTGTCTGAATGTAGTCTGAACTGGCCACCACATAGGCTTGGAACGCCGTCATCACCTTATCAGCCTTCTCCAACCCCGCCTCAAAATCGGTATAACTGGCAATCATCCAACGCCGTGACGAACGGCTCGCCTCAGCCAGACTCACCACCGATTCGTGGTACCCTTGAACCTGATAGTACTGCTCTGCCACCTGATAGGGGATCCCCATCCGGGCCAGCGCCGACTTTGATATCAAGGCGTTCAACTCTGCCTGAGCGGCAGCGGTTTTGCCACGCTGTACCCCCCCTTTCCAATCCCACTTCATGCCTACCACTGGTGTAATACCGGCATCATTAAAGGGATCGCTGATGAAGGGGTTTTCAATTCGGTCACGCCCCGGCGCGTAGGAGACAATACCCACCAGACCGGTGTACAGGTTAGGGCGGTTGCCCGCCTTGTTCGCCTCCAGCAGCGAACGGCGCGCCTTTAACCCCGCCTCCAGCTGCTGCATCTCAGGTCGGTCGCTCAACGCCTGCTGCTTTAGCTCAGCCAGGGACAAGGGCGGCAGTGCCACCGGCTCCAGTCGCTGATCAACCACCTCGATCTCACCGTCCAACCCCACACCCGTGACCACCTTCAAACCATCGAGGGCAATTTTTTCCAGCGCCGCCGTCTGCGCCCGGTATTTACCCAGCAGCGCCTGGCCCGCCTGCAGGGCAAACAGGTCTGACTGTTTGGCATCACCGCCATCCTCCAGCCAGCTGCTGACCAACTCTACGGCGCTCTGGACCCGTTTATCCACATCGGTCAGCAGCAGGCGTGCATCTCGTGCGGCCAGGTAACCGTAGTAAGCCTTTTTAACATCCATCACGGTGGCGTCCCGCTGTAAGCGCACATCGCCACCCTTGATGTCGATATTGGCCTTAGCCGCTGCGGAGTAGTTCTCCAGCTTGCCAAAGGTGTAGAGCGGTTTGATCAACCCCATCTGCACATTAAACCAACCGGTCAAGCCATCAATATCGTAACGATCATCACGCAGATCACACTTCGTGGCGGTGCAGGTGCCTCCATCAAATATATTGCCTGATACCTGAGGGGCCAACCCGACAAAGGCATTGGCATCGACAAACCAGTCACCGTTGCCTTTGACCTCCTGCAACAGGCCACGGGCTGCCTCAACCAGATGCTCTCGCTCTTCGATACGGGGATCGGCATTCAAGGCACGTTCAATCGCCTGATCCAGCGTCAGGCTCTCTGCCAGCACCGTCAACGGAGCCAGCAACAACAACGCCGCTAATCGTTTTTTCACTTCCCACCCTCTGTCTTATCACTGCCTTCTGCGGCAGTTTTAAAGAGGAACTGACCGATCAGCTGCTCCAGCACCAGCGCCGACTGGGTCATGGTGAGATGGTCATTGGCCTTGAGATACTCGGGATCCCCGCCAGCATCCAGGGCAATATACTGCTCACCCAACAGGCCGGAAGTGAATATGCTGGCACTGCTATCAAGCGGCAGTTTATTGTATTCATTATTGATTTTTAACATCACCACCGCTTCATAAGTAGTGCTGTCAAAACCGATCTGCTCAACACGCCCCACCCGGACCCCCGCCATGGTGACGGGGGCCTGCACCTTCAGTCCACCAATATTGTCAAACCGTGCCTCCAGCGGATAACCCGCTGCATCGGAAAAACTGCTGAGGTTACTGACCTTGATCGCCAGGATAAAGATCGCGGCCAGCCCCAGCGCCACAAAAATACCGACGGAGATCTCTAACGTTCTGTTATGAAACATGGTTTATACCTTTCAAATTAATCCCTGCCGCCCACTGGCAACAGCCAATATCAGTTAAACATCAACGCCGTCATAATCACATCCAGCCCCAGCACCACCAGCGATGTATGCACCACGGTACGGGTAGTGGCCCGGCTCACCCCTTCGGAGGTAGGTACGGCATCGTACCCCTCATATAACGCAATCCACGACGCTGCAAAACCAAACACCACACTTTTAATCATGCCATTAAGCACGTCATCATAAAAATCTATGCGGCTCTGGATCTGTGACCAGAAGGCCCCCTCGTCCACACCCAGCAGACCCACACCGACAAAGTAACCGCCAAAAACACCCACGGCACTAAAGATCGCCGCGAGCAGTGGCACTGAGATAAAGCCAGCCCAGAAGCGCGGTGCAATCACCCGCTGCAACGGATCAACCGCCATCATCTCCATACCTGAAAGCTGCTCGGTCGCCTTCATCAGACCAATCTCCGCCGTCAGCGAGGTCCCGGCACGGGCGGCAAACAGGATCGCCGTCAACACCGGTCCCAGCTCCTGCACCAGCGACAGCGCCACCATCACCCCTAGTGACTCCTCCGACCCAAAGTCGACCAGCGTATTGTACCCCTGCAACCCCAGCACCATGCCGACAAACAGCCCGGCCACCGCCACAATCAGCAGCGACAATACACCGATGCTAAAGAGCTGCTGCAACAGCAGACGAAAGCGAATAAACATGCCTGGCGACCCGGCCAGCACATAAAAAAGAAAGATATGACCACGCCCAAGGCGCTCAAAAAAGTTGAGACCAGAGCGCCCCAGCTGCTGTAACCAGTTCATCAATGCTTCTCTCCTGAGAGCAGATCTTCGGCATAGTCGCGGGCCGGAAAGTGAAACGGCACCGGGCCGTCGGGCAGCCCCTTCATAAACTGCTGCACCCACTCTGAGCCGGAACGATCAAGCTCCTCCGGTGAGCCGTGGCCCACCACCTTGCCGTTGGAGATGACATATATATAGTCTGCAATCGCGGCGGTCTCGGCCACATCGTGGGAGACCACAATGCTGCTCAACCCCAGCGCCTTATTGATCTTGTGGATCAACTCCACCAAGACTCCCATGGAGATCGGGTCCTGACCGGTAAAGGGTTCGTCATACATAATCATCATCGGATCAAGGGCGATGGCCCGCGCCAGCGCCACACGCCGCGCCATGCCGCCGGAGAGCTCAGCGGGCATCAAGCCACGGGCACCACGCAGCCCCACCGCCTCCAGCTTCATCAACACCAGATCACGGATCAGCTCTTCTGGCAGCTGGGTATGTTCACGGACGGGAAAGGCGACATTGTCAAACACGTTAAGATCGGTAAGCAACGCACCGCTCTGAAACAACATGCCCATACGCTTGCGGAGCTGAAACAGTTTGGTACGTGAGAGCTGTGCCACATTCTCGCCGTCCACCTCGATAGTACCGGCCAGGGGTCGCAGCTGGCCACCGATCAACTTCAGCAGTGTGGTTTTACCCGTACCACTCGGCCCCATGATGGCGGTCACCTGGCCACGGCGAATATCGAGATCCAGGCCGTCAAAAATCATCCGGCTGCCACGCTGAAAACTCAGACCACGGATACGTACCAGCACCTCACTCATATCAGTTCCTGACATGTACACTCCCCACACCCATACAAACCACCTTTACTCTCCCGCAACTGTCATGTTACTGATCAGGATGGAGCCGGTGTGGATATTGCCACGGCTGTCCACATCATTACCAATGGCAACGATATCCTTAAACATCTGTTTCATGTTGCCCGCCACCGTCAGTTCCTCAACCGGGTACTGAATCACCCCGTTTTCGATCCAAAACCCGGCTGCGCCACGGGAGTAGTCACCCGTGACCATATTGGCCCCCTGCCCCATCATTTCAGTCACCAGCAGACCGGTACCCATCTCACGGCAGAGCCCCTGAAGATCAGAGCCACCACTGCTGACAAACAGGTTGTGCACCCCCCCGGCATTGCCTGTGGTCTGGCGACCCAGGCGACGCGCCGAGTAGCTATCCAGCACGTAACTCTGCAGTCGGCCATCAATAATAAAGGCACGATCCTGTGTCGCCACCCCTTCACGATCAAAGGGGGCGCTGCTATTCCCACGCAGTAGCTGTGGCCGCTCATCAATCTGCATAAAGTCGGGAAAGACCTGCTCACCCAAGGCATCCAGCAGGAAGGATGAACGGCGATACTGGGCACCGCCACGAATAGCGCTCAGAAAACTGCCAATCAGACCGCTGGCAATCTCCGCCGAAAAGAGCACCGGCACATTGCAGGTTTTAACCCGCCGTGCGCCAAGACGCCTGACCGTACGCTCCGCCGCCTTACGCCCCACCGCCTCCGGCGACTCCAGCGCATCCGCATGGCGTGACGAGGTATACCAGTAGTCACGCTGCATCCCCTCATCCTGCCCTGCCAGCACCGAACAGCTCAAGCCGTGACGGGTACCGCCATAGGCCCCTACAAAACCGTGGCTATTGCCATAGACCCGGAAACTCTGGTGGCTGCTGACACTCGCCCCTTCAGAGTTGCTGATACGTTTATCAAAGCCCCGCGCCGCCGCCTCACATACCAGCGCCAGCTCAATCGCCTGCTCCGCCGTAATATCCCAGGGGTGGGTCAGATCAAGATCAGGGATATCCTGCGCCATCAGCGCCGCATCGGCCAGTCCCGCATACTCATCCGCCGCGGTATAACGGGCAATGCGACAGGCGGCAGCAACGGTATCTTTGATCGCGGCATCGGCAAAATCAGAGGTGCTGGCAGAACCTTTCACCTGACCGACATAGACCGTCACCCCCAGCCCCTTATCGTGGTTATGCTCCACCGTCTCCACTTCGCCCAGCCGCGCCGTCACCGACAGCCCCGACTCAATGCTCACCGCCGCCTCCGCCGCCGAGGCCCCCTGCACACGGGCCTCGGCAAGGATATCAGCCACCACATTTTCGAGCTGTTCACGACTATAGATAGAGTTTTTGATCACTGGCATCTGCGCCATAAAGTACCGTTCCTTTATGTTTCCATAACTATATTTTTTCGCCCGCATCGGTTACCGTAGCGACCATGCAAAATGACGATCAATTTGAATACGACGAACCCCAGGGCAAAAGCAAATCCCAGCTCAAACGGGAGATGACTGCCCTACAATCGCTTGGCACCCAGCTGGTCAGACTCTCCAATAAAGAGCTAAGCCATATCCCCCTGCCGGAAAAACTGGCCGAGGCGATCAAACTGGCCCGCACCATCAACAGCAACAGCGGCCTACGGCGACAGATGCAGTACATCGGCCGCCTGATGCGCGAGATCGACGCAGACCCCATTCAACAGGCCTACGACCTGCTGATCAGCGGCAAACAGGCGTCAACCCAGCAGTTCCACAACGTTGAAATCTGGCGCGACAACATCATCGCCAATGGCGAGAGCGCCATCGAAACGTTTCTCGCCGACCACCCCAACGCAGAGCGGCAACGACTACGCCAACTACTGCTCAACATCAAAAAAGAGCAGGACAAAAACCAGCCCCCCAAGTCAGCGCGGCTGCTGTACCGTTATCTGCGCGAACTGCTGGAACCCGGCGCGGAGTAAGAGTAACACGCACACCCCCCAGACAGCATCACCAGCGGCCTACAACACCCATCTTTAACCTCATCACCACTCCGCCAGCAGCCCAAAAAGCGGGGTGCCGGTAAGTGCTGTGAGCTTTTTTACGCGGATCATCGCGGCGGCTGGCCCGGCAGGCGACTCATCACGGTTTTTCGCCACGCCGCTCTTTCTCCCGGACCTCATCGGGCGACAGGGGTGGGAACACCACACCACGATCCACCAGTTGCTGCTTAACCTTGAGCGCCCAGCCGTAGGCGGGGTATTGGGGGCTGAGCAGATTTTTTGACAATTTGAAATAGACCTCCCAGGCGACATTGGTCTTAACTGAGTCACGGGCCTCATAATCCGCCCCCTGTTCAATCAGGTAGTGCACAATCTCATATTTGTTCAGATACGCCGCATCCAAAACGCTATTTTTATTCATCCTGTTTTTTAGATTGATATCCGCCCCAAAACGGATCAGCATTTTCATCTGTTCAAAGCTCTCCCCCCCTATGGCACTAAACAGCGCGGGATCACCATTACTATCTAGGGAATTGGCATCCCCCCCCCCTTCCAGCAGGATCAACAGAAACTCACCATCATCCCAACCCGCCACCAACCCTACCGGCGTATCCCCATCAGGATCGGCCAGATTGGGATCAGCCCCAAGCTTAAGCGCCAACCGCATGGCCGGTTTGTCTTTTTGGGTAATCAGCCAGAAGAGCGGGGTAATACCTGCATTGCCATGCAGGTTAAGGGTGGCCCCTTGGGCAATCAGCTGGCGGGCCTTGGTTTCGTCGCCCTGTTCAATGGCCTGGACCAGCGCCACTACGTCGTCGGTAAAAAAGTCGGTCAGTTTCATCGTTTTTCCTGTCGCTCCACACGCCGCCAGCAGACCAAAAAGCAGGGTACTGGTGAGTGTTAATAGTCGTTTAAAGGGGGGCATAGCTGTTCTCCTTGCTACCCAGAGAGGGTCTGGATGTCTTGCTGTTTTTGCGCCTCGATGCCCTCCAGCACCTGGTCCATGCCGTGGCGGGTCACGGGGTTGCCACCCCGGACGCTGGGCAGCGGTGCCATCTGCCCCACCGCCTGGGGCACGTCGGGCAGCGCCCGCCCCGCCAGCAACCCCAGCGCCGCCCCCACCGGCCCGCCCATCAGTGCGCCGACCCCGGTGGTGATGCCGGTCAGAGCGGTATTACCGTGGCGCTGGGCACCGGTCAGTACCTCGCCATCCACGGCGCGGGTCTGGATCAACCGCCCCACCTGTTCATTAGCCATACCTCCGGCACGGCCTGCCGTATTGGGATGCAGACCAGCGGAGTTGAAGGTGTACGCCTGAATGCCGGTGACCGCCGTGCCCGCCGAGGCTAGACCACCTCCTAGGGAGTGGCCCGCTATTACAAAATCTCCAATGGAACTTCGTTGAGCTGCTTGGGCCAACCTCATCGCCTGACTGTATTGAGCCGTCTCCAACCCGCCTCCCTGAGCAGCATTGGTTTTCCAGTCCGCCCACCCAGTGACCGCATTGTTGGTGCCCCGATAGGTGAGCAGGGTTTCGCCGTTAATCTCTGATTTAAAGAGCGCTGCGCCAAAACCGGTTTTTTTGTCGGTAAAGACCGCATCCTCCAGCCCCGGCACTTGCGCCGGGTTGACTATCTTTAAGCCGACGGGGGGCTTGGGGAGTGTGGTGGTGTGGCCACGGTTGAACTCATCCAGCGGATAGACATAGGCAGCAGCTTCGGCACGGATGATGTTGTCGTTGTTATCGAGCAGCCGCGCCGCTGCGGCCTGCTGGGCGGGGCTGTTGCCAGCACCGGCGGCCAGGGTTTTGCGGCTCTGGTAGCGCTGCTGGCGGGCCTCTACGTCACTGAGGGGTTTGGGCTTGAAGGGGTCATAAGGTTCGATACCCATGTTGCACCGCTGGTCCGAGGCCCTCAGTGGCTCATACTCCACCGGCGGCCGGGGGGGCAGATGGTGGTTACGGTTATGTGGGGGTATCCAGCTTTGTAGCGGGATGGCGGCCAGCTGACCACGGCCGAGCAGGTCGATGACCATCTGCCGGGCCTCCGCCGCGGCAAAGGGTTTGCCGTCGAAGGTGCCCCAGCCCAATTTGCGAAAGGGGAGAAAGTCGTTGTCATACAGCACATTCCACCACCCCTTTTTGTAGGTGTAGCTCATGAATACCAATTCATCGATAAAGCGCTCAACCGCCTGTATATCGGCAAAGGTTTTGATGGGGAAGAGAGAGTCTGTATGGTAACAGGGCCGGGCTATGCAGTAGACCCGACCGCTTTTGTCGTATGCCCCGTAGTGATCCAGCGCAAACTCGTTGTCATGCCTGTCAGAAAATTCGTTGCGCCATGCTTTATCAATCGGCACTTGTCACCCCTCCCTGTTGAGCCCTTACCACTATTCACGTGAGCACTACTTTAATATATCAATTCGTTACGCGGTTGTACCCCCCACCGTCAGTCCATCAATGCGTAATGTTGGCTGGCCCACACCCACCGGCACACTCTGCCCCTCTTTACCGCAGGTACCCACCCCTTCATCCAAACGCAGGTCGTTACCCACCATGCTGACACGGGTTAAGACATCAGGACCATTGCCGATCAGGGTGGCCCCCTTGACCGGATAGGTCACTTTGCCGTTTTCGATCATGTAGGCCTCGCTGGCGGAGAAGACAAATTTGCCGGAGGTGATATCCACCTGTCCACCACCAAAGTTCACCGCATAGAGGCCGCGCTCTACCGAGGCGATAATCTCTTCCGGGGTCTGTTGTCCCGGCAGCATGTAGGTATTGGTCATACGTGGCATGGGCAGATGGGCGTAGGATTCACGGCGACCGTTGCCGGTGGCCTTTACCCCCATCAGCCGGGCGTTCATCTTGTCCTGCATGTAGCCCTTGAGTATGCCGTTTTCGATCAGGGTGGTGCACTGGCTCGGTGTCCCTTCATCATCCACATTGAGGGAGCCGCGTCGCCCCGGCAGGGTGCCATCATCCACGACGGTACAGAGTTCGGAGGCGACTTTTTGCCCTACACGACCGCTGAAGGCGGAGGTGCCTTTGCGGTTAAAGTCACCTTCAAGGCCATGGCCAATCGCTTCGTGCAGCAGAATGCCGGGCCAGCCAGCCCCCAGCACTACCTGCATGGTGCCGGCGGGGGCGGGGCGGGCATCTAGATTGACCAGCGCCTGGCGCACCGCTTCACGGGCATAGCCCAAGCCACGGTCGGCGTCGCTGAAGAAGGTATAACCACTGCGGCCACCACCACCGGCGGAACCCTGCTCGCGCCGGTCGCCATCTTCCACCACGACGGAGACGCTGAGCCGCACCAGTGGCCGGACGTCGGCGGCAAAGGTGCCATCACTGGCGGCCACCAGCATCACTTTGTGGGAGCCTGCCAGACTCACCATCACCTGTTTTACCCGTGGGTCCTGGCGGCGCGCCTCGGCGTCAATCGCCTCCATCAATGCCACCTTCTCCTCTTCACGCAGGGTGTCAAAGGGTTGATCGGGGGTATAAAGTCGCTCCCGCGCCGGGTTCTGCACCCACCCCTGCACGCTGCCCCGTGAACCGCTCTGGGCGATGGCCCGTGCACTCAGTGCCGCTTCATTCAGTGCTGGCAGGTAGATCTCATCAGAGTAGGCAAAGCCGGTCTTTTCGCCGCTGATGGCACGCACCCCCACACCCCGTTCGATGCTGTAGGTTCCATCTTTGACAATGCCATCTTCCAGCGACCACGACTCAAACCGGCTATTTTCAAAATAGAGGTCTGCACTGTCCACTGCGTGTCCCATGACGGTACTCAGTACCTGCTGTAACTGGGTCTCATCGATCCCCGCCGGTACCAAAATCAGATCGCGGGCAATATCGAGGTTATGGCTCATGGGCTAACACTCCTTAATTTAATCATGGCAACCACAGCGCAGGCGGCGGTGGCTGATGGCGGGCAGGTTGTGGCGAATGCGGGTAAGTTTGTCACGGTCGATGTCGGCGATGACCACGCCGGAGCCACGGGGCAGACGGTCCATCACCTGGCCCCAGGGGTCCACAATCATGCTGTCACCATGGGTCTCACGGCCATTGAGATGATAGCCGCCCTGATCTGCCGCCACCACGTAACAGAGGTTTTCAATGGCGCGGGCGCGAACCAGGATCTCCCAGTGGGCTTTGCCGGTTCTGGCGGTAAAAGCGGAGGGGAGCAGCAGCAGCTCCATCCCTTTGTCGAGCATGGCCCGAAACTGCTCGGGAAAACGGAGGTCGTAGCAGATGCCCAGGCCGATCCGGCCAAAGGGCGAGTCAACCACCACCACTTCGCCTCCTGCCTCGATGGTATCGGATTCGGTGTAACGCTCGCTCCCCTCTTCCAGCGATACATCAAAGAGGTGCATCTTGTCATAACGCGCCACCTGTTTGCCTTTGCTGTCGTAGAGCAGGCAGGCCGCCCGGATCTTGTTTTCATCCTCGGATATCAACGGGATGGTGCCACCCGCCAGCCAGACTTTATGTTTAACCGCCTGCCGGGAGAGAAACGTCTGTATTGGCCCGTCCCCCATCGTCTCACCAATAGCGACCTTATCCTGCTCCCGCAGCCCCATGATGGCAAAGTTTTCCGGCAGCACCACCAATCCGGCACCAGCCTTGGCGGCCTGCGATATCAACCGCGCCGCTTCCAGCAGGTTGGCGTTGACGTTTGGCCCACTGGCCATCTGAATTGCGGCAATACGGTTACGGCTCATTGCAACTCCACTTCATCCTGAACAGCGTCGGGTATCACCTCAACGGCCCCCCCTACGCTGCTGTTTTGTTCAACTGTTTGTTCATCGTCCAGCACTACTTCGCTCTCCGCCACGGCTGACGCAACCACGATGACGGCCACGCCATCATCACGCTCATATCCGCCACGCAGTTCAACCCGGTCAGAGGATATGCCCAGCGATACCAGCCAGGCCTGCAGCTCCAACCCCCACACCTCCCCCGATTCAGTATCAGGGTAGTGCAGAACCAAGTAGGCATCCGGCTCAACCCAGAGCTGCTGCGCGGCTATTTTCAGCGGCGTTTGTGTCAGCAACTGGTCGGCATGGCGGGGCATGGTCCAGAACTCGGCACCCACCACCATGATCCGCTGTTCGGCGGCATGAAGGGGTGACAAAAACCATCCCGATATCAGTATAAGGGGGAGAACGAGAGTGACAGATTTCATGGCGCTAAGAGTACCATCAAATATGGGGTTAATGGCAGCGGACTACTCCTGTGGCACCATGACAGGCGCATCCCAACTGCCCGTCACGCGGTAGCGAATTCCGGTGGCCTGATCAATTTTAGATTTCAACAATTTCTCCACCAGCAGGACTGCCGCGCCCACCACCACACCACCAATCACCGCACCGGCCAATGGCAAACCTGATGTGATGTGTGGCATCACATGGAGCTGCTGATCATAATCACGCGCCACCAGCCCAACACGCCCCTGTAGCTCAACTTTGGCGCTGGGTCCGTCGAGTTCAAAATCATTGGTCACAGCATTGCCATTTTTAAAATTAAAGTGACCACGCATATAATCAAATGCCAACCCTTTACCAAACAGGTCGGAGAAGTCGAGTGTCAGCCGCCGTGGTAACGCCTGCACACTGAGTAGGCCAAACAGCCGCCCGGCCCCCGGCTCCACCTCCAGCAGTTGACCATCCTCAATATCAAACTTGACCGATCCTTCAAGCCGGGCAACCGTGGGGTCGACAATAGCACCACTCCAGTTAAGATCCACAACGCTGCTGCCGGCACCCTTTTTGACGGTTTCTACATAGCCAAACCCCGCCAGCAGTTCACCCAGATTATGGATGTCGATGGTCCCGCCCAGATGGGAGGTCTGTTTTCCATCGCCGCTCTGCAGCCAGCGCCCCTGCAGTTTGGCGCTGGCGGTTGCTGAGGCAAGGTTCAGCGACTCAATGTTCATGCCGCTGTCGCGGCGTGTTGTCAGCAACGCCATCGTACCCAGTGCCGCATTGCCAAACCGGGTATCCGCACTATTGATTTGCAGGGGGGGCAATTTACGCGGGTCAACGGGTTTGGTCACCGAACGCGGCGCTGTTTTTTTGCTTTTATCTTCGTCCGCAACGGTGATGTACAGGCGTGCCAGCGTCATCTCCAACGGGTATCGCCAATCATCGGGCAGGAGTATCTTGCCCACCAGCTCCCGGCTTTCGACCTGGAACCGCCAGGCGTTGGTGGTGTGTTGTCCCTGCAGCTGTACTTTGTGCAGCGGCTGACCAAAAACCGTGGCACGGTCAAAACCGACATCGATCTCGGTCACTGCCGTGGTCTGGGTATCTTTCCTGGCGCTCGCCGCCCTGTTGCCGTCCGTATCACCCGCTGTATCGGGGAACAGGATTGGCTGCCACGCCTTATAGTCAAAATGGGCCAGATTACCGGCCACCCGAAAGCCCGCTGTTGTCGGTAATGTTGCCCGCTGTCCCAACCGCAGTTCAGCACGCTGCAGGTATGAACCCTTATCATCGTGGCGCTGCTCAAACAGGCCTGAGAGCTGTGTATTGCCGTAATCCAGCTTCCAGACGGTTTTTTTGCTGTCAAACTCGGCCAGCAGCACCAATGGACGTGGCTCTGCTGACGGTTTGCCTATGGGTGCGGGCACTCCTACCGTCATGCCTTGTAGTGACGAACGTATCTGCAGCGTCGGCGCTGTGTTATCACGAGGTAGATCGAGCCGTGCCTGCCACTCACTCTCACCATTCAGAAAAGGGAAGATGGGCAGCTCTATCCGTGTTGATAGTGCCGAGAGACGACTCTCGCCCTGTGCCTCAATAATAAAGTCACCGCTGTTTTTGGGGGACTTTGCCGTGCTGATTGCCACTATGGCAGGCTGCCCCAATACCTCAGCGGTCAGCCGCTCGGCACTCACTGTGTGGTCGGTAAAGGCCAACTTGCCATTCACTGCCGCCAGATCAACACCGTACTGTTTCAGGTTCATGGCGCTATTACTAAAATCAACCCAGCCACGGGTGGTAATCGGTTCATCACCTGCCAATGGCACATCAAGGTTCAACCCCAGCGTGCTATTACCACTGGCCTCGTTACCGTCTATCAGTGGCCCAAAGTGGCTATGCAGCGGACTCTGTTGCAAAAACCGGAGTAGGTCCGCCGTTGCCCCACGGCTCTCGCCGGTCAATGTTAAATGTGCAGGATGGGCCGCAAAATCAGCGATCGCAACCGTGACACTTTTAATGTTGGTGTCAAACAGATTGCCACTGCGCCCATTCACCGTCATGGAGTTGCCGGCAAACTGAACGTCTGCCACCGCCCGCTCAATACGCGGCCACCCCTCGGCATAATCAACAATGGCATCAGCAACCTTGAAGCTGACATCAAAACGGCCTGAGCCATCCACAAACGGAAATTGCCAGAGCGGCCCACGCAATACCATAGCCCCCTCACTCACCCGGCCCGCGACAATGCCACGGTCAAGCCACGCCACGGTCTTCTCGTTCATGATACCCACAGGCAGATAGCGTGAAGTCATGGCACCATTGCCACGAATGATCCGGGCCTGCAGATCCACCTGCGGAGAGGTGTCGCCAGCAGGCAACTCAATACTGCCTTGCAGCTCTGCCGCCAGATCCTGGTTGCCGATATTGAGTTGCCGCAGCTGTATCTGCCAACCATCACCACCCTGTTGCCAGGCCAGCTGCCCGCCTAGCGTATCTACGGATAACCGCTCACGAAACAGACCTTGGGTATCGATGCTCGCGGCCACGCTATTCAGATTGATCAGACCACTCTGCTGGTCGACATTGAAGTTAAGATCGACTCCCTCAAACCCTGGCACTTTTTTCCACGGTTTAACGCCCAGATTTTCAGCCCGTGCCCGCATAAAATAGCGCGGCGGCCCATCGGGCTTAAGCTGCAGTTTAAGATAGGCGTCGCGCAGATCGCCACGCGGCTGTAACTGTGCCAGCCGCTGCTGCCACTCTGCCGAGAGCAGAGTGCTGTTAAACGCCAGTTCGGTCAGCGTCTCTATCCTGGCAAAGCTGCTGGCAATCTCTACCGTCTTTTGACCCTCTTTCAACCACTGGGCTACGTGCAGGCGGGCCAACGGCTGGCCGCTACCCAGCTGCAAGTGCTCCACCTCCAGCTGCCACGCCGTACTGTCCCCCTGCCACACAAAGCTCCCCGCCAAGGCGGGCATCTGCTTAACAAGCGCATCACCCTCTTTCTCCAAATCATGCGCCAGATAAAAGTCGTGCAGCCCCAGATTACCCCGTAGCTCACGCAGTTGTTGCGTCTGCCAACGCCCCCACAACTCAAGGTCAGCACTACCATTCACCACCGAGGTGCCCAGGGCCGGACGATCCACTAACCACTGCGCCAGACGCAACTGCGCCCCTTTAAAATAAAAATCGACCTGCAACTCTTCCAGACGATCAATATCGCCGAGGGCGTCAATCCGCACTGTCACCGCCCCTCCCATGGTCTCGGGCAGCACTAGACTCCCCTCCAGAAGATGGCGGTCACCTCTATTATAAATACGCAGATTGGTCTGGCTAAACGCCAGATGGGCACCACTATTTTCGTCACGCCAACGGATCTGACTATCTTTTAGTGCCAGTCTTGGCTGACGTAATAACCACTTCATGCCTCCGCTGTTCTGGTTATCGAGGGGCTGCTGCGCAAAGTTAACCCCTTCAATGGCATATTCACCATCACTGCGCCGCACAACATTTAACGCCACCCCGACCAGGGTCAGATCACCAAGCTCCAGTTGCCGCTCATATATAGAGTTAGGCAGCGCGATATCGATATAAGCCGTTGCGAAGCTGAGCAGTTCATTGTTGCCACTGGAATCAAATAGTTTTACCCCATGCAGCTCCAGACGCGGCCCCCAACCGTGCCAGCCAACCTTTATGCGTTCAATCGTGACCGGCTGACCAATCACGATGCTCGCCTCTGCCTCCAGTGCTTGCCGATGATCTTCAAGCTGAGGCAGGAAAAGGCGCGCCGCTGAAATGGCGATGGCGAATAGAACAACCATCCCGGCACTCCACCACCAGGTGTGCCGTGACAACGTCGCCAAGACCTTAAGGGTATATTTCATACAATCAGACAGAGTCGATGCAGCACTATCCGTGATATCGAATCACGCCTAGACCATCACAACATCAAACTGCTCCTGAGTGTAAAGTGACTCCACCTGAAATTTAACCGGTTTGCCAATAAACTCCTCCAGCTCGGCAACACTGGTGGACTCCTCATCCAGCAACATATCGACCACCGCTTGTGAAGCCAGCACCAGATACTGCTTGGCATCGTACTGACGGGCATCGCGCAGAATCTCACGGAAGATTTCGTAACAGACCGTCTCCGCCGTTTTGAGCATGCCACGCCCACTGCACGTCGGGCACGCCTCACACAGAACCCGCTCCAGGCTTTCACGAGTACGCTTACGTGTTATCTCTACCAACCCCAGCGCCGAGACCTCACTGATATGGCTCTTGGCACGATCACGCTCCAGGTTTTTTGCCAGCGAACGCAATACCTGACGTTTGTGCTCCTCCTCCAACATATCAATAAAGTCGATGATGATCATGCCGCCCAGATTACGCAACCGCAACTGTCGGGCAATGGTCTGGGTTGCCTCAAGGTTTGTTTTGAAGATTGTCTCCTCAAGATTGCGGTGCCCCACAAAGGCACCCGTATTCACATCAACGGTCGTCAACGCCTCCGTCTGATCAATAATCAGATAACCACCGGATTTGAGCAGCACCTTACGCTCCAGCGCCTTTTGAATCTCATCTTCCACCGCGTACAGATCAAAAATCGGACGCTCGCCGGGATAATGCTCAACCTTACCCGCCACCTCCGGCATAAAACGCTCCGCAAAATCGACCACACGACGTGTTGTACTGCGTGAATCAATACGGATCTTCTCAACCTCGCCATCCACCACATCGCGTAACGTGCGCAATACCAGCGGCAGATCCTCATGAACAATCTCCCCCGCCTTGGCAGTCGCCGCCCGTTCACGCACCGAATCCCAAAGTTTACGCAAAAAATCAGTATCAGCACGAATCGACTCAATGCTCGCCCCCTCCGCCACCGTGCGTGCAATATAACCGCCGGCACTGCCATCGATCACTGTGGCCAAAATATCCTTCAACCGCTGACGCTCAGTCTCTTCATCAATCTTGAGCGAAACCCCGACGTGAAAAACATTTGGCGTAAACACCAAAAACCGTGACGGAATAGTAATGTGAGTAGTCAACCGCGCACCCTTGGTACCCAGCGGATCTTTAATCACCTGCACCAACACCTCCTGCCCCTCACGCAGCAGTTGGGTGATATTGTCATTTTTACTTGATTCAGAACCCGACTCGTCACCATCCGGCAGCTGCGCCACATCAGAGGCGTGCAAAAATGCCGCGCGCTCCAGTCCAATATCAATAAACGCCGCCTGCATTCCCGGCAGAACTCGCGACACTTTTCCCTTATAAATATTTCCCACCAGGCCACGACGACGCTCACGCTCGACAATCACCTCTTGCAACACACCATTTTCCACCACCGCCACACGTGTCTCTTGCGGCGTTACATTCATTAATATCTCAATCGACATATGACTTATCATCCGGGCCAACAGGCCTCACAAACATTTATTCCAACTTCACGCAGCAGCTGCCCCGTTTCAAACAGCGGCAGACCCATCACCCCGGAAAAACTCCCTTCAATATTTTTTATGAAGGTGGCTGCATAACCCTGAATCCCGTAACCGCCCGCCTTATCAACCGACTCACCCGTACGCCAATAGGCCAGCATATCAGCCTCACTCATGGCGCAAAACTCCACATGACTGATACTCAAACAGCTCGTCTCATACCCTGGTGCCAACAGGGCAACCGCCGTCATCACCTTATGACGCCTACCACTCAAAGAGCGCAACATCGCCAGACCATCAGCCTGATCACACGGTTTGCCCATCATCTTTTCATCTAATACCACCACTGTATCAGCCGCCAAAACCGGCAACACCGGGGCGCTCAAATCGGCCCGCGCCAACACCGCCCGCCCTTTTTCCAGGGCCATACGCAATACATAATGCTCCGGCAACTCGTTCAACCGGGAACTTTCATCGATATTGGCGCTTCGAATCACATGTGCCACAGCGATCTGATGCAGCAATTCACTCCGGCGTGGCGATGCGGATCCCAAACATATCAGCGATTTTTTCATAGCTGGCAAGATACTAGGGTAATCCACAAAGGGCAATCCGCGACACCACAATGGTCATACAAATAAAAAAGCCCGCATATTGCGGGCTTCTTAACAACATAAAAACTAAAATCAGGCTTCAGCTTTTACGAGGGGCTTTTTACGACGAACAACACGCTTTGTTTTAGTTTTGTTGTCATAAGCCTTTTCCCACTTTGCAGTATAGGCAGCAACAGCCTTCTGCTTCAGCGTTTCTCTCTTTTTCGCTGAGTTTACATCTGCGACGGCAGCCTTAATCTCAGCCTTAGCAGCAGCCAAACCAGCCTTGGCAACTTTAAGAGAGGCAGCCGCCGCCGCTTTTGCAGCACGCGCCTTCACAACGGCATTTTTAGCAGCCGCGCTCTTTTTGGTCTTGGCTGTCACAGCGGCCGCCTTCAAATGGGCATCCGCAGTTGCTTTCTGAGCCGCCGCTTTTGCTACAACAGCAGCAGCACGATCCTCATTTTTTGCAATCTTAGCTGCCGCCGCCAATGCCTTTGCATGACCTGCGTTAATTGCCGCTTCGCTCAGAAGCTTAGCAACAGGTACCGCTGGTTTGCGACCGCGACCCGATTTAACTTTGGTCTTGGCAACTGCTTTTTTCTTGATTGTCTTTTTTACCATCAAATTACTCTCCATATTGGTTACTCAATTTCGTCCAGTGTTGACTCATTCTCTAGATGGCGCTCTTGGGCAAAATAGCCTTAGCACTCATAACTTCCCCAACATCATCGACCGCGCTTACTGAAATATTAGACTAGTACTAAAAAAGTTTAAACTAAAATCATCAATCAGGTGTTTATATTATCAAAATTACTTCAATTTTTAATATTTTTTAAGAAAAAGGTACGCATGCAATTAGTAAAACATACTTATTTTGATGTGATTTTACATTTGCCACAAAAATTGAATACAAAAAAATAACGTTTAACACCACTTAAAGTGGCCTGCCAAACAGCATAAAAACAGAGCACATTCAAAAACTCTGGATTTAAATAGTGGGCAAAACTTCGTACAACGCTAAAAACACAATCACAAAAAAACTATTCGCGATGGTATGGGTGCCCTTGCGTCACACTCCAAGCACGATAAATCTGTTCCGCGAGAAATATCCGAACTAGCGGGTGTGGCAAGGTAAGGTTAGAGAGTGACCAGTGCTGCTCAGCACGCTGTTTACACTCCAGCGACAGACCATCCGGCCCACCCACCAGCAGTGCAATATCAGCGCCGTCCTGCATCCACTCTTCAAGTTGCGTGGCAAGCTGCAGTGTTGTCCACTGTTTACCACGCTCATCCAGGGCGACAATACGACAGTTTGGGGGGATAGCGGCCAGAACCTTGCGACTTTCATCTTCTATCGCCCGATTCAGGTCGCTGCTTTTACTGCGGTGGCCGGGGGCAATCTCAATCAAGTGTAAAGAGCAACCGTGCGGCAACCGCTTGGCATACTCTTCATACCCTTTTTTAACCCAATCAGGCATCTTCTGCCCAACGGCTATAAGATAGATGCGCATTACCCGTTATGGCTGGCAACCAGCTCAACAGACTGGGTTTCCCACAATTTCTCCAACTGATAAAAATCACGGGTTGGCTGCTGCATCACATGGACAATCACATCGCCCATATCAACCAATACCCATTCACCAGAATCACTGCCCTCTACACCTAGTGGCATGAAACCCGCCTTTTTGGATTCCACCACCACATTGTTAGCCAACGCGCTAACATGGCGATTCGATGTACCACTGGCAATGACCATATAATCTGCCACAGTGGTTTTGCCCCTGACATCAACCACCACCAAATCAATCGCCTTGAGATCATCAAGTGCAGCCACCACTAGGTTTTTCACATCTTCTATTGCTTTCATTCGTCTCTCTCAGTAAATTTTTGGGGTCACCCGTACATCTATGCAAACCACAAAGCTTGGTGTAGCGCTGCTGTTCATCGGGCCATTATTGGCAGTGCCCGCTCATCAATAGTAAAGGTTGTTAGCCTTAATATATTCCCGCACTGTCTCTGGCAGAAGAAAACGGATTTCTCTTTCCTGTGCCACCTGTTCCCGTATCGCGGTGGCAGTAATCTCCAACTGTGTTACCTGTTGAAACCAGATCCCTCCTGCTGCTGCTCGCATTAAGTCTCTCTTATCATTAACCCGATATCTCGCTACCAGCTCTGCCACTGCACCGCTGGGCGTGATGCACCCTGGGCGCTGCATCACCACAATATGGGCCAGCTCAATCAAACGTGACCACTCATGCCAAGTATCGAGCTTAATAAAAGCATCCATTCCCAATATCAAACAGAGAGGGGCAGACCCTAGCTCATCACGCAACGATGTCAACGTATCGACCGTGTAGGAACGCCCACCTCGATCCAGCTCACGTTGATCAACAACAAAACGGGGGATATCTTGCAGCGCTAACTGCAACATGGCTAAACGCTGTTGGGGGGTCGCCCCCGGCACACCACGATGTGCGGGGATATGACAGGGGATTAACCGCACCTCACTCAGGGGTAATAATTCACACACTTCCAACAACGTCCGTAGGTGGCCGTAGTGAACAGGATCAAACGTACCCCCGAAGATTCCGATCACTGACGGATATGACCATCGCCAAATACAACATATTTCTGCGATGTCAGCCCTTCAAGACCGACCGGGCCACGGACGTGAAATTTATCGGTGCTGATACCGATCTCCGCACCAAGACCATACTCAAAACCATCGGCAAAACGGGTCGACGCATTCACCACCACTGACGATGAGTCCACCTCACGTAAAAAGCGCCGCGCCTTGCTGTAATTTTCAGTCACAATCGCCTCGGTGTGGTGGGAGCCATATTGAGCAATGTGGTCCATCGCCTCATCTATATCCTTCACAACCCGAATCGATAGTACCGGTGCCAGATACTCCGTTGCCCAATCCTCATCTACCGCTGGCAAAAGACCGTCGACCAGTCGCTGAGTTGTGGCACAACCACGCAACTCCACACCCTTTTCCCGATACATGCCGCAGAGTTCAGGCAAAACCTGCTCGGCAACACCTTCAGCCACCAGCAGTGTCTCCATCGCATTACACACCCCATACCGATGGGTCTTGGCGTTAAAGGCGATCTGCAACGCCTTCTCGATATCAGCCTCATCATCTATATATACGTGACAGATGCCATCCAGGTGTTTGATCACCGGCACTTTTGCTTCGGCACTAATCCGTTCAATCAACCGTTTGCCGCCACGTGGAATGATGACATCCACATACTCTGGCATCGTGATCATCATGCCCACTGCATCACGATCCGTTGTATCCACCACCTGCACTGCTGCTGACGGCAAACCCACTTTTTCCAATCCAGCACGAATACAGTTGGCAATGGCACGATTAGAGTGAATCGCCTCTGAACCACCGCGCAAAATGGCGGCATTGCCCGACTTCAGACACAACGCTGCCGCATCTGCGGTCACATTAGGGCGCGACTCATAAATAATTCCTACCACGCCTAACGGCACCCGCATCTTGCCCACCTGAATGCCAGAAGGGCGATAACTCATATCACTGATACTGCCAACAGGATCGGGCAAAGCAACAATCTGGCGAATCCCTGTCGCCATTGCTGCGATACCTGTTGCAGTCAACTCCAAACGATCAAGCAGTGCTGCATCCAGACCACTCTTACGTCCCGCGGCCATATCCAACCCATTTGCCACCAACAACGCCGCTTCATCCGCCTCAATAGCAGACGCAATTGCCTCCAGCGCACTGTTTTTATGTTTGGTTTCAACACGACTCAATGACCGTGCAGCGGCACGGGCCTGTTGACCGACACGGATCATATACTCCTTAACATCACTCATTAGTTTAAAATTCCGAATTGAGTTATGGGGGCCGCAGGGGGGCGATGAGTTGTATTTTAGCAAATTACGGCCAAACAATGTTTTGGCCGCGCTAAAAACAGACCACTCTCATTTTATCTGACCATAAGTCATCGATTTACTTGATTTTAACGTTAAAGCGAAAAGCAAATGTTGACTGCCACCGAACGGCCAGTGCGGCATTTGCCTGCCCCACAACAGCACCAATAGTAATTTTATCCACGCCAGCAATACCACCGGTATCCTGAGCCGAGATCACGTCACCATCCACCACATCACTCATTGCTGTGCCCGTGCCTGCTGCGCTTGCATTAAATATCACAAGATCCGTATCAGTATCGGTCGGGGGAGAGGCCGCACTTGTCCGCACCAAACTGTTGGCCACATACTCAAATGCCGTCTCATCCAGCAGATCACTCATACGGAGATCGGCAACCAAAGAGGGTGTCGGATTTTTAACATAGATAAGAAAAATAACCGTTGACCCCTTGCCGGCCAACACCGGTGAGACCAACGGCGTCGCCCCTCCAGCGATCCACGCCTGCTTCACAATCGGAAACGTCAGCCCTCCTCCACCATCGGTAGTTTTTAAGATCCCCCCCCCTGAACCCACAATGTAGCCGGTAGTGGCGCTCACAAACTGCACCCCCGTGAATGATATCCCCGCCACGGGCGAGGCCTGCGGCGACCAGATCGTCCCACCATCGGTGGTATTAATGATTGCCCCACCCGCACCCACCGCCCAACCTCTATTTGCATCATTAAAGTTGACCGACGTCAGCTGCACCGATGTCCAGTTTGATCCTCCATACTGCTGCGGCACCCAACTGCTGCCACCATTGATTGTTTTTAAAATCACCCCGCTCTGCCCCACTGCATATCCCACCGCGGAGGTGGGAAAGTGAACCGACAAAAGATTGCTCCCGCCCACCGTCTGCGGGGTCCACGAGCTGCCGCCATCCACTGTTTTCAATATCAGCCCGCCATCACCCACGGCATAGCCACTGTTTGCGTCAATAAAAAAGAGGCCATTCAGTGTCGCCGTTCCCGATCGCTGGGTTGTCCATACCCCGCCACCATCCGTGGTTTTAAGAATGGTCTCATTTACGCCAACACTCCAGCCAACTTGCGGGGTCACAAAATAGACGCCATTCAAATTAACCGCCGCCGCTGTATCCGCGCCCCATGCTGCACCACCACTTGTGGTCCGCATCACAGAACCACCATTGCGGGCGATGTAGGCCGTCTGATCCTGAATATCCATATTACTGACAGAATAGGTAGAGCTCTCGATATCGGCATCGCGCTTCTGATAACCGTAAATATATCGGAATGATAAGTTACTGGAGGGGCGGCTAAGTGTCAGAATCTGCGCTGTTCTGGCCGCATCTGAATAGAGCGTCACCGTCACTGTGGTAGAGGTCACTACCGCTTTCCCGTACAGGGTCTGATCCGTATAGGTTGTGGCAATCGCCGCCGAGGTATTTGTCCCCGCACTATTATTATAGAGCCAGACCGAACTCAGCTTACCCGCATTAGGTCCATTGTCCGTGCCATCAGTCGCCAGCATGTAACCCGAGTTAACGCTGAAAAATCCACTAACGCCATTCGATACCGCCCATGGAACGTTATAGCTTTTTGTATTGGAGCCATGCACAAACTCAAAGAGATGTGTGTACCCAACAGCATCATCAAAATAGCCCGCCCCATAATCACGGTAAACAATAGTATTAGTATTATTAGGATGTGTGCCGTTTGTAACCGTTGAATAACGGTTGATTGTCACAATATTGGCGGGGTCATTTTCGGTATATGCCAGAAACTTTTCATAACTACTGCCCGCTGGGGCAACAGAGACGCTGTTCAGCGCCACCCCCCCTATCGATTGGCTGATCCAGTTTGTCCCGCCGTTAATCGTCTTAAGGATTGTGCCGCTCTCACCCACCGCATAACCAACGTTAGCATTCACAAAATGGAGAGACTTTAAATTATTCACGCTGCCGGAGGTCAGCTGGCTCCATCCGGCAACAGCCACGCCCGAAAAACCAACCCCTCCACCAACAAGCAGAGCCATAGCCAAAAGGAGCCTCTGCACCAACGTGCCCGCAGCCCTCACACACCCCATAGACAAATCCCATAAAACATTCATTGCAATAAAATCGGACACAATGCATCAAGACATTAATCACAGTCGAGCACAGAACAGGACTATTCTTAACAAAAAAGGGGCAAGAGATGGGGACTCAAAAATGGCGTGGTCGGTAAAAGAGTGGCACAAGGCCACTGGCAGCATGGCCCATCATCAGCAGATAACAAAAATTTTACGATAACTATTATACAGTTAGAACAATCAGCATCATGCCCCGGCCAGCACCGGAAACAGCCCCTTCAGACCACTGGCTATAAACTCAATCGCAATCGCCGTCAGTATCAGCCCCATAATACGGGTAAAAATATTGATCCCGGTGGCACCAATACGCCCCTCTATCCAGGGGGACAACCGCAATACACCCCATACCACCAGACTCAACATCACAACGCACAGTGCCACAATCAGGTAATGCGCCACACCATTTGCCTTGTGTGCCGTCAAGATAACCGTACTAATCGCACCCGGACCTGCCAACAGCGGCATCGCCAGCGGCACGATGGCAACAGACTCTTTTTCTATCGACTCGTTGGCCTCTGTATCGGTCTGTTTGATGGGGCTGGTTTTTGCGTGCAGCATGGCGATGGCCATCAACAATACCAATATGCCACCGCCGACACGGAATGAGTCGATGGTGATGCCAAAAAAAGACAATAGATGTTCACCAAAAAATAGCGCCACTAGCAGGATGACTGTTACACCAATGGCCACCATATTGATCGTCTTGCGGCGCTGTTGGCTGCTCTCATCAACGGTCATGCTGATAAACAGTGGTATCGCCCCAAATGGATTGACGATCGCCAGCAGGCCGATAAATATTTTGAAGTATTGGGCAGAATCAAGCATCTGGTTTTTTCTTTTGAGTGGGCCGTGGCGAATTGCCAGCTTTTTTCGCCCCTATACTCCAGCATGGGGACTCATACAATGAGGAGAAGCTTAGCAGAGTGAAGCATGATCCCCTAAAATGAATCAAAGGAATCATGATGCGCTACCTCACCTTCACCGTGTTATTGGTATCGCGGCTCTGACGAATCAGGTCATCACTGGCTATTTTTAAACCTGATTTCGCCAGCCGATCATAAAGCACCACATTTACAGTTGCGGCGAGATTCATGCACCCCACCGTCGGCACATAAACCACAGCATCGGCGCGGTCGATAATCGCCTGGTTGATGGTGCCGTCTTCCGGACCAAACACGTACAGGGCATTTTCCGGATGCTGATATTCGGGCAGTGGTATTGCCCCCTCTGCCAGTTCTACACAGACCACCTTGGTATTGGCGGAGATATTGGCAAACAGATCATCTACGCCCGTGAGCGGTATTGTCTGGCGCCGGTCCTTGGTATCGGTCTGCATTTTTGCGGCGCGGTCGTAACGGGCGCCGCTGTAGATGACGGCATCGACGCGGTAACAGCCGGCGGCGCGCATCACTGCACCGACGTTGGTGACGGTTTTGGGGTTGATTAGGGCGATAGTGACTTTGGCTGTTTTCATGTTTCTGTTCTGCTGTATTCAATTTCGACGTTTGTACTTATCAAAACGGTGCCCCTGCCCGACTCATCCATTGGGATCTTGGTGCGATAGTGGCAGGGTTTCTCCTGTTCGTCATTGCAACGACGCCTTTCATTGCCACTGCAACAACAAAAAAGGGGGCCATCTCTGGCCCCCTCGTATCACGCCTACCGGGATTACTTTCCGGCAGCGCGCAGTTTACGTTCACGCAGCAGGCTTAATACCACGGACAAACCGATGATGGCCGCCACCACTGCCAGGGCGAAGCCGACGGGGATCTTGTAGATATCCATCAGCAGCATCTTCACGCCGATAAAGATCAGCACCACCGCTAGGCCATACTTGAGCAGCGAGAAGCGGTCCGCCACATCGGCCAGCAGGAAGTACATGGCCCGCAGGCCGAGGATGGCAAAGATGTTGGAGGTGAGCACGATAAACGGATCGGTGGTGATGGCGAAGACCGCCGGGATGCTGTCCACGGCGAAGATCAGGTCGGTGATCTCCACCAGAATCAACACCAGGAAGAGCGGTGTGGCGTAGCGCAGGCCGTTCTGAATCGTGAAGAAACGTTCATCCACCAGCTCTTTGGTGATACGCAGATGGCCACGCATCCACTTCAGTACCGGGTTTGCCTCCAGGTCGGGTTTGGCATCGGCGAACCAGAGCATCTTGGCGCCGGTGATGAGCAGGAAAAGGCCAAAGATATAGAGAATCCAGTGAAACTGGGCTATGAGCCAGGCACCGATCAAGATCATCACTGTACGCATAATGATCGCCCCCAGCACGCCGTAGAGCAATACGCGGCGCTGGTACTCGGGCGGAATCGCGAAGTAGCTGAAGAGCATCAGCCAGACAAAGACGTTATCCACCGCCAGCGATTTTTCCACCACATAACCGGCGAGGAATTCGAGCGCCTTCTCGTTGGCCAGGTCGCGCCCCAGGGTGCCGTCGAGATACCACCACAACGCGCCGCAGAAGAGCAGCGAGATGGAGACCCAGATGACCGACCAACCCGCCGCCTCCTTCACCGAGACTTTGTGCGCCGTGCGGCCACCGAGCATAAACAGATCCACCAGGATCATCACCACCACCAGGACGAAGAACCCCGTCCACATCCACCACGTACCGATACTCTCAACCATGATCGACTCCTAGAATTAAGTTACCCCCGGCAAAGCCGGGGGTTTATCTTTATTAGCCCCTCAAAGGGGCAAAAACATGAAGCGCCTGAAGGCGCTGACTCACATACCTAACTTGAGCTGATCGTAATGAGCATCTTCTTTGTCTTGATTTC
>JANOSY010000092.1:0-71255 GCA_031416075.1 Tenderia sp. (SeqCode)
CGTCGCTGCCGATGTTGGCGCTGCTGAGCAGGGAGCCGTCGCTGGCGATGAAGCGGACGATGTAGTCGCCCGGCATGAGGTTGCTGAAGCTGTAGCTGCCGATCGGGGCGCTGCCCGTGCCGTCGGCGGTGGTGGTGCTGCCCACCAGGGTACCGGGGAGGCCGTTGACGCAGGTGTAGAGTTCGACGGTGACGCCGGCCTTGCCCACTTCGTTGCTCTCTTGCAGGCCGTTGCCGTTGGCATCAACCCAGACGCTGTCGCCGATGCGGGCACTTGGCGCTGCCGATTTGTTATAGCCAAAATCGATACTGAGGTCACTGCTACCCGAAGTAAGCAGTGCAGGAGTCGAGCCACTGGGGGAGACGTTACTATCCAATTCTGGGTTGCCACCCTGCAATGCAGGGCTGGCAACATAACCTTCCAGCGCTCCGCCAGCATCAAAGTTGCTGGGGGCAACGGTGATCTGATAGGTACCTGGAATTAAATCCGCAAACAGATAGCTACCATCTGCTGCCGTTACAGTTGTCAGTGCCACCGATTGACCACTGCCTGTTGTGCCTGTCAACGTCAGCGTGACGCCGCCAATACCAACGTTACCACCATCATTTTGAATACCATCGTTGTTAACATCATTCCAGACGTAATTGCCAACAGACCCCTTGTTGTAGAAACCGGAGTCTATAGATTGGTTATACTCGCCTGCGGTTAGCACAAGCACGTTCGAGGTCAAACCATCACTGTTATTGTCCGATGTGGTACTGCCATCCACTTGCCGCGGACTGGTGTTGCTATAACCTGTCGGGGTAAAAAACTGGACTTGATAATCAAGGCCTGGGGTCAATCCCATAAACGAGTAGTTACCATTGGCATCCGTTACAGTGGACGCCAGAACTTCGTTCAGATCGTCAAAATCGCCATCGTCATTGAGGTCACGCACCAACCTGACTAACGCACCCGAAATGCCTGTCTCACCCGCATTTTGAATACCGTCTGCATTCAGATCATGCCAGACACGATCACCAATTTTGGCGGCCAGCATCTCCACCACCAAGGGCTGCAAGTGAACGCCATTGGCATCTACCGGGTCGAGAATGACACCTATTTTTTGATTAACATCGGGAACAAAACCATCGTTGGCCAGCGCTAGCGAATAAAGATTATCAATATCAACAGTATCAACGGCACCCAGGAATACGGAGTACTGTGTCCAATCCTCACCCAACAACTTCCAGATAGTCGCCTGCACCTCTTGATACGAGATGCCAATGTTGGTGCCGTCGTAATAATTTAGCAGCCAGTTAACAGAGTCCAGATTGTCGAGAAAGCCATTGGTATTGCCCAACGTTGGCATGCCCGCACGCAGAATAGCCAGTTCGGTACTGGAGTAGAGTGTTGCCGAGTATGTGCCTGGGGTATCTATATTAATGGCAGGATCGAGGCACCAGCCGTCATACATCATGCTATTGATCGTGTTGGGATAAAAGGTTATATCAAACAGGCTTGGCTCAAGCGCAGGGCCGGGGTAAACAACACTAATCGTAACTATTGGCTGTGACATTTGATAACACTCCTAAATTTTATCCATTCCATTTGCATGTAGGCAATCAAAGCACTGATGCTGGCAAACATACGGCTATTAAAATCACAACAATCCCACCGCGCCAGGAGGCACGTTCATTTGATGCTGGTAAGGTAGTTGTGCCATATGGCCACCCACCTAAGGCGGCCATATGAAAAACGGTTACTTGCGACGACGGGCAAACAACAAGGCGGCAGCGCCTATGGCAAAAAGGGCCAAAGATTCAGGCTCAGGAAGCGGATTGGGCAGTGCCAATGCTGGCACAGAGGCGGACATCAAAATCACAGCTGGAAGTAAATAGCGCATAATTAACTCCTTGAGAAAAAAGGCAACAATATTTCACACAATTGCAAAATATTAACATTCAGCGGCTAGTCATTAAGCAAAAATCAGACCACTTTTAAAAAAAAATAATAATCAATGAGTTACATGAAAATCCAACCCTAACCAACATGTCTGTGTAAACAATACCGACATCCGAATATTGCACTTTAATTAACCGTAATGAAACAACCAGTCCTGTCAGTAGTGACACACATCAACCACCCCAGTGATGGGCTGTGACTTCTTAGGTTAAGAGCTCATTTTTTCCATCCACGCAGTAGAGAGTCCACACCACAACAGCGTGCTTCTCACCATCAAAACCAACACCCTACTTACGAACAAACTGGCTGACGCGTCTATTTTGTTAGCCTATACTAGCCGCCCTCATTTCATTAAGCGGTATAAAGCATGGCCAACGGTCGGGACGAAAAAAAGTATGTCGGCATCCTGAATGATCAGAAAGGCGGCATGACCGACTCCGGGAAAATTATCCGCGATGCATGGGTCTTTGGCCTGATTGCTGAAACTGAGACCTGTGAGGGCTGGGTAATACAGGGCATTCAGGCGCTCTGGGAACAGACCGAGGCGGAATGGGAAAAATACGGTTTTTTGGTCAACAATCTCCCGCCAGAGCTGCGTCAACGCTTCGACCGCATTCAGGGCGAAGCTATTATCCGTGCCAAGCAGTCGGGATGGGATCCTGAGCGCGACCTCGACAGCGATTAAAAAATGTATGCTGCCTGGAAAGGGCGAATGCGGTTCCCATTCCAGCATGGCCAGCATGGCCAGCATTACGCTTTTACACCCGAGTTGACGATAAGATGACATAAAGGCAGTTCCTACCTACTCCTGGAGGCCCGCTCATCATGTCCCAACCCAATACCACAGAGCCGCTGACATTCCAGCAGGTCCACATTGATGCGGCGCGTAACTCCAGTGACGATTTCAACCTGTTTCATGACCGCTGCAAATGGGCACGGATTCATGGCAACCCCTTTGGGGGTCCCATCGCGCTTGGCTTTCAACTGGAGTGCCTGATTGAAGACCAGATACGGCTTTACCGTAACCAGCACGGTGAAACGTCGTTGATTGAGAATAACAATCTCCATTTCAGCAACTACCAGTTCACCTTCGCCAGCGTGGTTAAGCCAGGGGAGACCGTTCATGTGGAGGTCAAAAACTCACAGTTTAAAACCGGTGAGAACTGCACTCTGAGCAATCGGGTCGCGATCAAGGGGCCATCTGGGCTGGTGATGTTTGGTTTCAAAAAAGAGTCGCAATCGGCGCTTTTTTTAAACGACGCCCCTCTCCCACAGCTACCCGACCTGACCCATCAGCCAGATCGCAGCTATGTGGCAGGTACCCACTTCTTCTACAAACGTAAGTTTATGAGTACCGGCAACGCAAAGAATTTTCTCTCTGGCTCCCTGGCAGACCAATCGGCCTATTTCGACGAGATTGAGGAACGGGTTAACTTTCCAGAGATCTATCCTGCGGGGCTTATCTCCTGTGCCCTACTCGAACGCGCCCGCCATAACCATCACGATTTCGAACGGGAGCCGATGGTCTACACCTCACACAATATCTCCATCGATCGCCGTCTGGCACGTAGCCTTCTCAGCAATGATGTCCTGCACCTGCTGGTTGACGAACCCACCGCGCTCACCCCAGAAAAGGGACCCCATCAATATCTTCACCACTGTTATGGTCTGCTGCGCTCTGGTGCGATCCTGTTTCGTGCAGAGATCACCATGATGCCATTGGCGGCCATTCTGAAAACCACACACCCATAAAAAAAGCCACACTGTCGAAGGTGTAGCTTTTTATACCGTCACTACCAATAGCGCTTAATGTTTTTTGTGGGTCAACCAATCACCAATCGCAAACAGCAGACCAGAGATAACAAAGGTCAGGTGAATACCGACCTTCCAGGCCATCTGCTGATCTGTAAAGGCCTCCACATTCACAAATGCCTTAAGTAGCTCGATACCGGAGATGGCGACGATGGAGCCCATCAGCTTCATCTTCAGATCAGCAAAACTGACGTGGCCCATCCAGTCCGGGCGATCTTCGTGGCCACCGGTATCGATCTTGGAGACAAAGTTTTCATAGCCGGCAAAGATGATGATAATCAGCAGATTGGCCAGTAGCACCACATCAATCAACGTCAGTAAGCCAATTACCACATCGTTGCTAGTGCCGGTAAAGACAATATCCACAAAGTGCAGAAACTCCTTACCAAACTTCACCAGCAGCAAGGCGATGCAGGCGGCCAGGCCAAGATAAAAAGGCACTAGCAGCCAACGGCTGGCAAAGAGCACCTCTTCCACAAAAGTCTCAACTCTTTTCACAGCTTCTTCCTATTAATGTAATGGGGGGGTAGGTAACCGACGGCTATTCTCCTGCTTCATCCTGGCACTAGCAAGGACCAATTGAGAGAATCTTTATTCGCTGCCAGCACCCCCTGCGGGCCGTACCCGGAATACCCCCACATCAATCGACGCCACAGCCACCTTGGTGCCGACCTCAATCTGCTCCACCGCCGCACTATCATCGATCTCGACCCGCCACTCGATGCCCGAATATTGGGTCTTGCCTGGAGCAGCATGGGTGATGGTCTGGCCCAGACGGAACTCATGGCCGATAAAATCGCTGCTCAGATCGTGCCCAGTGAGTCCTTTCTGGCTCTGCAATCTCAACAGGGGCTTCCACAGCAGCAAGGCTGAAAGGGCGGAACAGAGGCCAAAACTACCGATACCGGCGGCCCAGCTCGCTGGCAACAGCCCCGCCCAGAACAACAACCCAGTCGCCAACGCACCAATGCCGGCAAACAGCACCACCCCAGATGTAAAGCCAAAGGCCAGCGCCTCGATCACCAGCAGTGCAAACCCCACGGCAAACCAGAAGGTCTGTTGATTGGCATCAAAATAGTCGATCATGGCTCACCTACCCGGTTTAAAGGCGTCGCTGTTGTTCATGGCCGCCACAATCGCCACCGCCTCCGCCACTGTGTTACTCGCGCCGCTCGACTTCTCATCCATCAGCACAATGGTGGACTCCTTGGCGATCATCCTTTTGGCATCGATGGCGAGGGTGGCCAGATCAAGCTGGATCGCCTTCTGCCCCGCCGGTGTCACGGCGCTCTCGCCGATGGTGCGAATGGCCGCGGCCTTGGCCAAGGCCACCAGCTCAATCGCCTTGGCCTCCCCTTCGGCATTCAGTATCTGCTGGGCACGCTGCGCCTCGGCCGCCAGCACCTGCGACTGTTTCTGTCCCTCGGCGACGTTGATGGCCGCCTGTCGCTCCCCCTCTGACTCAAGGATCGAGGCGCGTTTATCACGCTCCGCCTTCATCTGTCGCCCCATCGCCTCCAGCACACTGCGTGGTGGGGTGATGTCCTTGATCTCATAACGCATCACCTGCACACCCCAAGGCTCGGCCGCCATGTTGATGGAGTTGACGATAGCCACGTTGAGTGTGTCGCGCTCTTCAAAGGTACGATCCAGATCAAGTTTGCCGATCTCGGAACGCATGGTGGTCTGCGCCAGCTGGGTGACTGCGTAGGTGTAATCCTCAACGCCGTAGCTGGCCTTGCTCGGTTCGATCACCTTGAGGTAGAGCACGCCGTCTACCGTCAAGCCGATGTTATCTTTGGTGATGGCGCTCTGGCTCGGCACATCAATCGACTGCTCCTTCAGGGTTCGCTCGTAAGCGATACGGTCGATAAACGGGATGACAAAGTTCAGCCCGCCCACCAGGGTTCCCTGGTATTTACCAAAACGTTCAATGATATAGGCGCGATTCTGGGGTACAAACTTGACCGACGTTTTCAGAATCACAATCAATACAATGGTCAGCCCGCCCCAAAAACTGAAGAGCAGATTGAAGAGTACATTGATGAAGTCCAGTCCAGCCATATCCGCCATCCTTTGGTTTATATTGGTTAAGTCGCAACCCCTAACACCCACAACAGTGGAAACAGGCTACCCGATGCCCCACAAAGAAGAAAGCATAGAAACCTATAGTCTGTATGGATACCCGCTCCCTCCCATTGATCCCATTAATCATTTCCACACTATGAACGTTAACCTGCTCATCACCCACCACGGATATTAATGACGCACTATGGCCATGTGGTCCCTTGCTGGAAAGAAGATCCTTCTCATCGACGACTACGGCGAGATGCGTTCAATGTTACGCAAAATGCTCAGCGGTTACGGTGCCGAGGATATCAGCTCTACCGCCACCGGTGAGGAGGCGATTGAACTGATCGGCCACAACCGGTTTGACATCATCCTCTGCGACTACAATCTAGGCGATGGCAAAGATGGCCAGCAGGTGCTTGAAGAGGTCAAACACCGTGGCTACATCACCTACTCCACAGTATTTATCATGATCACCGCCGAGAGCACTGCTTTTATGGTCATGGGGGCCTTGGAGTACCAGCCTGACGAGTACCTCTCCAAACCCGTTACCGCCACGGTATTACAGGCGCGGCTGCAAAAGCTGCTGGAAAAGAAGGAGAAGTTTCAGGCGCTATCCAAGGCGCTGGAAAACAAGGACCACGCCAAGGCGATAGAGCAGTGCGACCAGCAGCTCATCCACCACCCCCGCTACCGCTTTGAGCTGTTAAAACTGAAATGTGAACAACTCATTGAGCTGCAACAGTTCGACGCCGTGCGTGAACTCTGCCAGCAGGTACTGGCCGACCGTGACATCCCCTGGGCCAACATGGCGCTGGGCAAGATCCACTTTTACAACAACGAGTACGAAGCGGCGCAAACAATCTTCAAACAGATCATCGCCCACAATGGATCATATGTCGCCGCCTATGACTGGCTCTCCCGCACCCATTTACAGCTCGACGACCATCGCGCCTCGCAAAAGGTACTGCAACAGGCGGTGGAGTGGTCTCCCAAATCGGTGCAGCGCCAACGCGCCCTGGCAGAGGCGTCCGAACGTAACAACGACTACCACAGCGCCGAAGAGGCGCGCAAGAAAGTGGTCCGTGTTGGCAAAAACTCGGTCCTGCGCCAGGCCAGCGACTACGCCAGTCTGGCCAAAGTCCTGGTCAAAAACAACAACAGCAAAGAGGCATTCCGTTTTATCGACATGATCAAACGCGAATTCAAAGGTGATACTGAGGCCGCACTCACCGCCGCGCTGACGAAAGAGAAGATCTATCGCGACAGCGGTGATAAAAAGCGCGCCGCCGACGCCGCCCAGGAGGCATTAACCCTCTTCAGTGAACTGCCGGCCATCAGCTCCAGCGACCTTGCCATCGAACTCACCTCCGCCTGCCTGGCCCACGGCAAGGTCGATGAGGCCGGCCAGGTGGTGCAGCAGCTGGTCAACAACAACCATGACGATGATCAGGTACTGCAACAGATCAGCCACATATATAAAGAGTCCGGCCAGGAGCAGACCGCCACCCTACTGCTCACCCAGCTCCGCAAAGAGATGGTGGCCACCAACAATCAGGGGGTCAAACTGCTCAACAGCGGCCAGGTCGAAGAGTCCATCGGCTTTTTTGAAAAAGCACTAGGCGACGCCCCCAACAACCCGGCACTGAACATCAATACCGCCCAGGCCTATCTCACCCTGCTGAAAAAGAGCGGCAACAACGCCGACCGGCTGCAAAAGACCCGCAACTGTCTCGATCTGGCCTACAGCGAACCCAAACTTCATGATCGCTATCAAGTGCTTAACAAACTCTACTGGGAGATTGCCAACCGTTAATGGCAATACCATGAACAACCTCAACCCCACCCTCGACATCACCACGCTGCTCGCCAGTGCCATCCACGACATGAAAAACTCCCTCGCCATCATCTTCAATACCATTGACGAGCTGGACCAACCGCCGGGCAGCACCACAGAACAGACGCCACTCACACAGCTGCGCCACGAAGGGCAGCGGCTTAACAACCAATTCATTCAGATGCTCGCCCTCTACCGCATCCACCATGGCCAGTACACTGCCAGCATCAACGACACCTCCATTTATGAGTTGCTGGAACAGATACAGCTGGAGAACCACACCACCCTGGCAGCACGCAATATCCGGTTAACCATCGACTGCGACGGTGAGCTGGTCTGGTTCTGCGACCGCGCCCTGCTACTCGGTGCTATCAATACCATCATCAACAACGCCTTCACCTTTGCCCGGCAGCAGATCCACCTCAGCGCCACACTCCAGAATCAGAGCCTCATCATCAACATCGACGATGACGGCCCAGGCTACCCGGCAGCGATGTTAACCAGCGCCCCCCAGCCGCAACGACCCATCGACTTTCAGGGGGGAGGCACCGGGCTGGGCATCTACTTTGCCAGCGTCATCGCCCACCTGCACCAGGCCAACCAGCGCCACGGCCACACCACCCTCAGCAACCACGGCCCCAACGGCGGGGGCCGCTTCACCCTCTGCCTGCCCTGAAATACCCGCCTCAATTACTGCGCAAATTACCATTCAAATTAAAGGGTACGACAGCCCCTGCCGCTCTACTAACGTAAGAGCAGTAACGGAGAAGCAATCATGATGTGGCGACTGCGAGAGATGCCCCGATATTCCACCACCAACAGCAGTGTTGGCCCCCGCCACTACAACCAGCTACGGCTGGCGCTACGACGACTGCCCAACCCCATCCGCATCACCCTCAGCGGACTGCCTCACATCGACATGATCATCGACAACGACTCCTGGGTCTGTGTCGATACCAGCCTCAACGACCTGCCGGTGCTCGCCTGGACAGACTTTAACCACCGGGCGCGCCAGGGGCTGCATGAACCCATGGCCTGCAAACTGCACTACTTCCACTACCGGGCTGGCAATCTGGTACTCAATGCACTCGATAGCAGCGCCGCACTGCTGACCAAGCAGATGGCACAACTACCCCACCATCCGCCAAATCAACACAGCCCCACCCGTCCACAAAACAGGCGTCATGGCCTGCATGTGGTCAACTAAGGCCATCGGCGGCCAGCAACAAAAGGGGCCGCCAACCCCTCCGCCGCAGCCCCTCATCAATGGTAGAATCGAACCCATACTGTCGATGGGGTGTATGAAGTGTCCGCCATGAATTACCGTTTCTTAAATAAAAACAACATATTATCAGCCCTGCTCTGTCTCGCCAGTGTAGCCCTCCCCGGTATCGTCCACGCCGTTGACGACGATGTTGATGGCATTGATGACAGCATCGATAACTGCCCTTTTGTCAAAAATCCCGACCAAAAAAATTGGGACGGTGACACCTGGATTCTCAACAACCCCGATACCGGCGGCGACGCCTGCGACGAAGATGACGACAACGACGGTTATAAAGATACCGTAGACCTCTTCCCCCACAACGCCGCCGAGTGGGCCGACAACGACAAAGATGGCATCGGCGACAACGCCGACCCCGATGACGACAACGATGGCGTGCTCGACTTTAATGACCCCAAAACCGGTAAAAACGACAACTGCCCGTTGATCGCCAACAAAGATCAGCTTAATACTGACGGCGATGGCATGGGCAACGTCTGTGATGACGATGATGACAATGACGGCTACCCCGACATCAGCGACGCCTTCCCACTCGACAAAAAAGAGTGGTCTGACCGTGATGGCGACGGCAATGGTGACAACGCCGATATCGACAACGACAACGATAGCATCCCCGATGATGAGGATGATGATGATGATAGCGATCTGAAAAAAGACAATGTCGACAACTGCAAGTGGATCAAAAACTTCGACCAGCTCGATACCGATGGCGATGGCATGGGTGACGCCTGCGATGACGATGATGACAACGACGGCTACAAAGACATCGTGGACGCCTTTCCCAAAAATGCCAAACAGTGGAAAGATAGCGATGGCGACGGTGTAGGCGACAATAACAACACCACGGCCACCATCGACCCAAAGGGCGACAAATTCCCCACCAATCCCAGCGAATGGGCCGATAACGATGACGATACCATCGGTGATAACCGCGACCCCGACGACGATAACGATGGCATCCCCGACAGTATTGAGATCAGCTACGCCCTGAACCCCCAGGTTGCCGACTCTGCAGCCGGTGCCGACAGTGACGGCTTCAGCAATCTGGTGGAGTACCGTGCCGGTTCATCACCCAAGGTTACCGCCGACACCCCCAATACACGCCAGCCACGCCAATATAAACTCATCAACAGTCTGGGTATTCAGGGTGACAGCCTCGGCGCTGCCGTTGCCCTGCTGGGTAGCACCGCCATTACGGGCGCGCCCAACGGCTATCTCATCAGCAATAACAACCAACTTGCCAGCCACCGTGGCGGTGCACTCCTGTTTACCACCGCTGACAGTGGTAGCTCCTGGCAACAGGGCGCAAAATTCATCCCCACCACCAGCGCCCATACCCGCCTGGGCAAGGCCGTGGCGCTGGCCAACAGCGGCAATGACCTCTTTCTGAGTGCCGATGGCACCAATAGCGCCGGCGTAGTCTTCCTCTACACCTTTAACAGTGGCAGCTGGGGCATCCACCAGACCCTGACCGCCGCCGACAGTGGCACCAGCAGCAATAACAATCAGGGGTTTGGCAACAGCATCGTTGTCTCCGGCAATACCGCGCTGATCAGCGCCCCCGGCACCAGCAGCAGCGGCAATTTTGCCGGTGCGGCCTACATATATGTGCGTAACAACACCACCAACCTGTGGGAGTACAAAGCCACACTTAAAGGCAACGATACCGCCACCCAGCACTTCTTTGGCAGCAGCATCGCCCTGGAGGGTGGCAGGGCCGTCGTCGGCGCCAGCGGCGTCAGCAACAGGGGTGCCAACAGCGGCAAGGTTTACGTATTTGAAGGCAGCGGTGCAAGCTGGAGCCAGACCGCCAGTTTTCAGGATGACGATACCGGCGCTGGCCACTACTTTGGTAGCAGTGTCGCGCTCAGTGGCGACACAGTGAACCCTCCAGACACTCTGGTGGTGGGGGCCATTGGTGTCAGCGGCACCGGGGCCAACTCCGGCGCGGCCTATGTATTTAAACTTGGTAGTGGAGTCTGGACGCCGCAGCCAATACTTACCGCCCCCGCCTCAGACGCTGCCGCCCAGCTCTTTTTTGGCTACAGCACGCTGATGATCGACAACCAAACCCTCATGGTCGGCACCCCCTGGGCTAACAGCCGTGGCAAAAGTAATACCGGCGGCCTCTACATCTACCGTCTGGTCAGTGGCAATTGGCTGTTTAATGGCAAGATGCAGAGCCACGACCAGCAGTCCGGAGACTATTACGCCAGCAGCGTCGCCTACAGCCTGATCAATACCACCCCCACCCTGCTGGTGGGTGCCCCCGGCGTTAATGATAACGGCGACGGGGCTGGCGCCGCCTACAGCGTCAACCTCAGCACCATCAATGTCGACAGCGACGGCGACAACATCGCCAATGCTTTTGATAACTGCCCTGACAACAGCAACCCCAATCAGGAGGATCTGGACAACGATGGTTTTGGCGACATCTGCGATCCCGACAGGGATGGTGATGGGGTGGACAACGGGCCGGACATCTTCCCCGACGATCCGAACGAACGGCTCGACAAAGATATCGACGGCATGGGCGACAACATCGACCCCGACGCCGATGACGACGGCATTCCTGATCGTATCGAAGTCGCCCTCGGCCTGAACCCACTTGATGCCAGTGACAAACTGCTAGACCTGGATGGTGATACCTACAGCAATCTTGACGAGTACCGCGCCGGTACCGCCATCAATGACAAAAACGATAACCCTGGCAAACTCACCGCCAGTTACAGCAAGCTGATCACCAAAGATGGCACCCTCAACGACCGCTTTGGCAGCAGCAGCGTCATCTCCGACAACTACGCCATCATCGGCGCTGTTAATGGCAAGAAAAACGGTGTCAGCACCGGTGCCGTCTACGTCTTTGAACGCGACACCGGCACGGGCAAATGGCTACAGAAAGCCAAACTGTTTGCCAGCGATGCCACCAACGTCGCCCGATTTGGCAGCAGCGTTGCCCTCTTTAACGATATCGCCGTGGTAGGTGCACCAGGTGCCACCAATAACAGCAGTACCAACGCCGGGGCCGTCTACCTTTTCCAGCGCAATATCACCACCGGTAACTGGGAAGAGATCAAAAAACTGACCGCCAGTGATGTCGCCACCAACCACGCCTTTGGCAGCAGTGTTGCCATTAACAGCAGCAGCCGTGTGGTAGTGGGTGCGCCAGGTGCCCATAAAAACAGTAGTGTTGCCAATACCGGTGCCCTCTACCTGTTTAATTTTGATGGCAGCGACTGGCAGCAGCAGAGCAAACTCACCGCCTTTGACAGCAAAAGTGGTGACGGTTTTGGCACCAGCGTAGCGGTATCGGGGGATCTGGTGATGGCCGGTGCCCCCCTGGCAGACAGCATTAACTACGCCACGGGGGCGGTCTACCTGTTCCGGCACGATGGCGGTGGCAGCTGGAGTGAAAAACGGAAGCTGGTCGCCAGCAACGGCCTCAAAGGTGACCGGTTTGGCAGCAGCATCGCCTTTGGCACCCTTATACAGACGGTCGCCACCATCCCCACCTACTTTGGCACCCTTGCCGTGGGTGCGCCGGGGCGCGGTGATAATGGTGCCAACGCCGGTGCCGTCTACGCCTTCAACTACAGCTCAACGGGCAACTTTAACGATGATAGCCGCTGGCTCCAGGAGAGCAGCCACTTCAAGGCGCGGGATGGCATGTTGCTCGACGGCCTGGCTGGCAGTGTGGCACTCACCTTTACGGTGGATGGTGATGGCAAACGCAGCGCCACCATCGTCGCCGGTGCGAAACTGCGCGACAGTAAACAGGTCGACAGCGGTGCCGTCTATCTGTTTACTCAGACATCCGGCAACAGCTGGGTGCAGCAGACCCCACTCACCAGCAGTAGCAGCCGCAGCTACGACTCCTTTGGCAGCAGTGTTGCCATCAACAGCGGCAAACAGCTGCTGATCGGGGCCAATGGCAGTGACGATAACGACTTTGATGCCGGCGCTGCCTTTATTGTCGGCTACAGCGATGCTGACAATCCGGATGAAATCGACCCGGCCATTACCAACCCGGCAATCAGCAATAAACGCCCGGACGGCATTTACACCGCCTTTGATAACTGCCCTGACATCTTCAACCCCGACCAGCTCAATAACGACCAGAACTTCACCAATGGCGACAATCTGGGCGACGCCTGTGACGACAATGATGATAACGATGGGGTAAAAGACGTCGATGACACCTTCCCGTTTGACCCCAGGGAGTGGCTGGATACCGACGGCGATGGCATCGGCAATAACTCCGACGATGATGATGACAACGACGGCATTCCTGACATCGCCGAAATAGCCGCTGCCACAAAGCCGCTGGTCAACGATGCCCATGAGGACAAGGATGGTGACGGCCTGAGCAACCTGAAGGAGTTCCAGCTGGGCACGGGGATCAACAAGCCCGACTCCGACGACGATACGTTTAACGATGGTGTAGAGGATTACTACGGCACCAGCCCAAACAATCAGGGAATCACACCGGTCTCCATCATCTCCAAGTCACCGTTAAAACCGGTGATCAAGCCGATCGCCTCGCCGCTGCCACTCACCACCCGCAGCTTTGATACCGAACCGTTCGGTGATACCGGTAATAATGATAGAGACAAGCAAGAGATTATCGAAAACCCCGCAAATAGCCAGAAAGATTACCTGACGGAGAGTGACTGGGAGATCAACTCATTTATCACCTTCTCTGACAGTGGTCGTATCCTGCGCCGCAACCTGCGTGGCATCACCTCCGCCGCCGATGAGATCAAGGTCCGTAAACTCACCATTGCCGACGGCATTCTGCTGCCCGGTGGCCGCTACTGGATCCGCACCCGCCACCGCGACGGGACCTATTGGTCTTTATGGTCAGACCCTGTGGAGATCAACGTCTCCACCGAAGGCAGCCACGACAGTGACAAAAACGGCGTGGATGACCGCTACGACGCCGGGCTGGGCTTTGATGTTGATGGCAATGGCACAGTTGACCCTGAGACCATCGAACCCGCCATCATCAAGCTACGCAATGCCGGCGATAACAGCATCATCGGTATCCAGCTCTCCAGCGGCGCGCGGTTCAGCCAGCTTACCGCCATCCCCTTTAGCGCCCTGCCTGCCAGACACGCCGCCAACGGGCGAATGCCCTACGGCCTCATCAACTTCCGTATTGAAGACCTGGTATCCACCGACACCAGTCCGGCACAGGTCACCATCTCGTTCTACCTGCCCACGGCACCCGACGCTACTGGCCGCTGGTATAAATACAACCCCAGCGACGATACCCTCACCGATATGACAACCCGGGTTGAGATTATCGATAAAAAGGTCAACCTCACCCTGAAGGATGGGGAGGAGTTTGATGCCGACGGCGTCGTCAACGGCGTGGTGGTGGACCCCAGTGGGCTCTACTTCCTGCTCACCGACGAGGAGAAGCTCAGCGGTTACAAAGCCGGAGCGCTCTCGCCCCTGCTACTGCTGGGGCTGCTGCTGTGCTGGCCACTGCGACGGCTGGGCCGCAGAAGGTAAGAGTCAATATCGTTTGAATAAATATGGTTAATCAGAACGCCCGGGCAGATCGGCCCGGGCGCAGAGCCATAGCTCCACCCACTCCACCCCCGCCTGTTTCAGCGCCTTGGCCAACAGTTCGGCAGTGCTGCCCGTCGTCATCACATCATCCACCACGATCACCCGCCGGATACTGGCAGGATCAGGCATAGTCACGGCAAACGCCCCGTTAAGGTTACGGCGACGCGCTTTGGCACTCTGCCCCAGTTGCGGTGTGGTATCCCGCAACCGCTGGCTGAGCTGTGGCAACAGCGGTAGCTCTAACGCCTTGGCCAGTGGTCGCGCCAGCTCCAGCGCCTGATTAAAACCGCGCTGCCGCAACCGCGCAGGGTGCAGCGGCACCGGCACAATGGCATCAAATTGCATGGCGGCACTGCCCTGCCAACGCTCAGCCATCAGCTGTCCCAGCAGGCGGGCGTTATGGAGCTTGCCACCAAACTTTAACCCTTTGATCAGCTGGTCCAGCGGTTCACGATAGTAAAAGAGCGCCCGCGCCGCATCAAAGCTAGGCGGCGATTGCTGGCACTGACCACACACCCCCGGCGCGGGCAAGGGAATGGCACAGCGCTCACAGGCAATCCCGATATAAGGCAGCTCTGCGGCACAGCCGTCACAGAGGTCGTGCCCCGCCACCCCCATTCGGTCACAGAGGATGCAGGTATCCGGCAGGAGCCAATTGTGGGTAATTTTTAGCCAGTTGTTAACCATGGGCAATATTTGGGTTGACAGTGGTGGCGCAGCCGTTAAGATCAGCGCCAACGAATTAATAGCGAATATCGCTGAATATACCCCAGAATCTATTCACGAATAGAAGGAAACAACCCCATGGACAGTACCATCTTCACCCGCATCGACGAACTTACCCAGCGCGCCCTCAACGGCGGCACAGTGACAGCCGCCGAAGGGCGCTGGCTGATCGGCCTGGATGACGACTACACCCCGTGGCTGATGGCCGGTGCCGACCGCATCCGCAAAACCTTCCGTGGCAACGAGATCGAGGTCTGCGCCATCTCCAATGTCCGTTCCGGCAACTGCTCCGAAAACTGCTCCTTCTGTTCGCAGTCGGGCCACAGCAAAACGGCCGCGCCAGCCTACGACTACATCCCCAAGGAACAACTGTTAGCACAGGCGCGCCAGGCCCGCGAATGGGGCGCGGCCGACTTTGGCATCGTCTCCAAGGGGTGGGGCGTGCGCTCTGAAAAAGAGAAGGCCAAGCTGCAAGAGTACTTCACCGCGATGGATGGCGAGTCCGATATCGGCCGTTGCGCCAGCCTCGGTGCGCTCGACAAAGAGACCGCCGTGATGCTGAAAGGGATGGGGCTGGAGAACTACCACCACAACCTTGAGTCTGCCGAGAGCTTTTTTGACAAAGTCTGCACCACCCACACCTACCAAGAGAACATCGACACCATCAAACACGCCCGCGACGCCGGTCTGCGGGTCTGCGCCGGTGGCATCCTTGGCATGGGTGAGTCGCTTGACCAGCGCATTGAGCTTGCCGAGACACTGCGTAACCTCGGCGTTGAATCGGTGCCGATGAACTTCCTCAACCCCGTTGCCGGCACCCCCATGGCCAACGTCGAACCGATGAAACCTTACGACATCCTGCGTTCCATCGCCACCTACCGTTACCTCATGCCCAAGGCCGAGATCCGCATCGCCGGTGGCCGCCAGTTCCTCGGCGACATGCAGGCGATGATCTTCATGGCCGGTGCCTCAGGCGTGATGATCGGCGACTACCTCACCACCAAGGGCCGCAGCGTGCAGGACGACCTGAAGATGATCCGCGATTTGAAGCTGGAGGTGCGGGGTGATACCCAGCAGCGGCGTGAAGTTACTGCAACATCGGCCTGAGCGGCAACTTGTCGGAATCATCCCCATCTCACCGAAATTCCCCGATAGCCCCCCTCTTTGTTAAAGAGGGGCTGGGGGAGATTTAATGCACACAGCAATCACTCAAAATCCCCCTCAATCCCCCTTTTTCAAAGAGGGAAGTTATCGTGCTTCGAAGATAGGTTCATGCTAGACCTTCGCACCGAACTCACCCGCCTGCACGAGGCAAACCTCTACCGCCAGCGCCGTATCAGCGCCAGCGCCACCGGCGTTCGTGTGCAGATCGACGGCCGTGAGCTGCTCTCCTTCTGTAGCAACGACTACCTCGGCCTTGCCAACCACCCCGAGGTGATCAAGGCGATGCAGGAGGGCGCGGCACGCTGGGGTGTCGGCAGCGGCGCATCCCATCTGGTCAACGGCCACACCTCCGCTCATCACGCCCTTGAGGAGGAGCTGGCGGCATTTACACAACGGCCCCGCGCCCTGCTCTTCTCCACCGGCTACATGGCCAACCTCGGCGTCATCGCGGCGCTCTGCGGCCGTGGTGATTTTGTCTTTGAAGATCGACTCAACCACGCCTCGCTGCTCGACGGTGCACGGCTGTCACAGGCACGGCTGCAACGTTATGGCCACAACGATGCTGAGTCGTTGAAGCAAAAACTGAACGCCCATGAGCGTGGCGAAAAGCTGGTGGCCACCGACGGCGTATTCAGTATGGATGGCGACATCGCCGCCCTGCCCGAACTGTGCAAAATCACACAGCAACACCAGTCATGGCTGATGGTGGACGACGCCCACGGCTTTGGTGTGCTGGGTAAAACGGGCGGCGGTTGCGTCGAGCAGTTTGGTTTGAACATCGACGCGGTGCCGATCCTCATCGGCACGTTGGGCAAGGCGTTTGGCACCTTTGGTGCCTTTGTGGCGGGCAGCGAAGCGCTGATCGAATTCATGATTCAAAAGGCGCGCCCCTACATCTACACCACCGCTCTGCCCCCCGCCGTGGCCGAGGCGAGCCGTGTCAGCCTGCGGCTGCTGCAAAGCGAAGGGTGGCGGCGTGAGAAATTACAGAGTCTGATTCAACAATTCCGCAACGGTGCAAAACAACTTGGTCTGCAATTGATGGAGTCACAAACGCCGATCCAGCCGCTGCTGATCGGTGACAACGGTAAAGCAATGGCAATGAGTGCAGCCTTAAAACAACAGGGCATCCTGATCACCGCCATCCGTCCGCCCACCGTGCCCGACGGCACAGCACGTTTACGTATCACCTTCAGCGCCGACCACAGCGAAGCCGACGTGGTGCAGCTACTGAACGCCCTGGAACAGATCCGATGAGCTCTCTTCACAGCGAAGCCTTTGGCCAAGGACCAGACTTGGTACTGATCCACGGCTGGGGTCTGCACGGCGGCATCTGGCAGCCGCTGATCGAGGCACTGCAAGATCGTTATCGCCTCACCGTCATCGATCTGCCCGGCCACGGCCACAGCGCCCTGCCTGCCGGTGGGTTTGATCTCGACCGTCTTTCACAGATGCTGATGGATGTTGCCCCCGCCCATGCCAGCTGGATCGGCTGGTCGCTCGGTGGCATGGCAGCGCTCAACGCCGCACTGCACTGGCCACAACAGATCAACAAGGTGGTGATGGTGGCCGCGCAACCGCAGTTCATCAAAACAGATGACTGGCCGCACGCCACACCTGGCAACAGCCTGGCCGCCTTTACTAAGAGCTTGGTCAACCATACTGAACAGACATTGAAACGTTTTCTCAGTCTGCAAGTGCGTGATAGCAACGATGAAAAAGCGCTGTTGCGGCGAGTACGCAGCATCGTTGAAGAGCGGCCATTGCCGCAAGGTGAAGCGTTGCGACTGGGATTGGAGATTCTGAAAACCGCCAACCTGCGGCCACAGCTGCAACAGCTGCAACGGCCGATACAGTTCATCCTGGGTGAACGCGACATGCTGGTGCCGGTGCAGTGTGCGGAGTCCATTCAGCTTCTCCTGCCCAAGGCCCGCATCGAGATTATGCCCGGCGTGGGCCACATCCCGTTTCTCTCGCACACCGATGAGTTTCTGCAACTGCTGTTGCCTTTTATAGAGCAGAGATAATGGACAACACCCCTTACCAACTCAACAAACGTCTGGTGCGCGAATCCTTTGATCGCGCCGCGCCGGGTTACGATGATGTGGCGCTGCTGCAACAGACCATCGCCCAGCGTCTGCTAGAACGACTTGACCTGATCAAGCTACAACCGCAACGCATCCTCGACGTCGGCGCTGGCACCGGCCAGCTCACCCTGCAACTCACCCGCCGCTATAAAAACTGCGAGGTTATTGCGCTCGACCTTGCCCCCGCCATGCTCAAACTGGCGCGACAACGGTTAGGCATGCTCGACAAGTGGTTTGGCAAACAGCGTTTCATCTGTGGTGATGCGGACCATCTGCCACTGGCCGACAACAGCGTCGACATGATCATCTCCAACTTCGCCATTCAGTGGTGCAGTGATCTTGACCAGACCTTTACTGAGTTCCAGCGGGTACTCAAACCCGACGGCCTGTTGCTCTTTACCACCTTTGGCCCTGACACCCTGAAGGAGCTACGCCAGGCGTGGCGCACGGTGGATGATGCCATTCACGTCAACAGTTTTATCGACATGCACGACATCGGCGATGCCATGATGCGGGCAAAATTTTCCGACCCGGTGATGGATACCGAACGCCTGACCCTGACCTACAAAGATGGCATGGCAGTGATGCGCGACCTGAAGGCGATGGGGGCGCACAACGTCAGCGCCGGGCGCAGCCATGCGCTCACCGGCAAACAGAAGTTGCAACAGATGCTGTGTGCCTACGACAAATTCAAAAACAGCGATGGCCTGTTGCCCGCCACCTATGAGGTGGTCTACGGCCACGCCTGGGGCGCAGCCCCCGCCCCCCAGCACCACGATGGTGAAATACACATCCCCCTCACCCAAATCGGCCGTTGAGTTCGGGCTCTCGTTTGATCAGCCATTTTTTGATCACATCAAAGAGAAACATCACATCGATGTAGCGCTGCACCTAGCCGAAGGAAGCAGTTTCTTCCTTCAGTTTTTTTAGTTCCCTCTCATACCCCACCCAGCATCACAATCAACTGCGCCTTGTTACTGATATTCAATTTTTTGTAGATATTTTTGAAATGGGATCGAACGGTCTCTGGCGAGATTTTCAAGACCTGACTGATTTGTCGATAATCTTTCCCTTGCGCCATTAGGTGGGCGATATCCGTTTCCCGCTTTGACAGCGCATCGACAGGCAAGCGCGCTCGTGCCTTTAGAAAGAGCAGTCCGGCGCTCTGGCGACACTGGATCACTAGCGTTCTTCCGGCGTAGCGACCCGAGCCACCCAAGCTGGCTATCAGATCAGTAGGCAAACGGTCTGTTGCCGAGCTTCGAAACTCCTCGCGTAGCAGCCCCATAAATCCACTCTCGGCATGGTAGAGCATGCCCCGCTTATCGGCGATGGCAAGCTGGAAACGGCGTTGGCTGCCATTGAGATGTTTCAGATGAATCAGGCGATTGATCGACAGCGATTCTATCAGATGCGGCAACAGCATCCGCATTAGATGTTGGTCTCTCTCGCTGTAATCTTTGTCAGCATTTGCCCGAAACAGGGTAACAAAATTCGTAAAGCCATTGTCCGGATTGAAATCGGCGCTCAATAGCATGTTTCCGATATTGTGATTTTTCAGAAAATGACGAGCTTCGAGAGACTTTTTTTTGTCACTATACACGGTGGGCATGTGAAAGCGATAAATGCCGCCTCCTTGAGCCAGCACCGTAGGGGGGGCAATATCCTGATCTTTTACCTCCTCATATCCAGTGAGAAACTCAGGCGAGACATCATGCAACTGAACGGCATTGACAGATAGATCGTAACCAGCAACATCGCCTACCAAACAACCACTCCCCCACCATCCAGAATCAAAGGCGAGCAGGGGTTTGATCAACTCCAACGCCGCCTGCTGAAACTCCTCCACAGGCAGTTCGCTCGATGCGCGATAGAGTGCCAGCACCAGATCATTGGCTGTCGCCATTTTTTCTCCAAGAGTCACCGTTAAATCCCCCCCTGATGATTTCCAAAGCATTTTTTTATAGGAGTATGGCCACGGATATTTTCAAAATCAACGTGCATATTCACAAAGTCAAATACCCCCGACAGAGCCGGGGGCTTGATCCAGCGCCTCAAAGGCGCTCAAGAGCTGAGATGTCTTCATGCTTTCAGCTACCGTCAGAATGAAAAAGAAGAGCACCGCTCCCCCAAATAGTTTGTGTTTATTATGAGAACCCCCCCTTGAAAGGTGACTCAAAACTTCATTACATCGGCGTGCTAAAAAATCACGACCGCCGCATAGGTCAAACCTTTGTGAGTCCCCCGGCAGAGCCGGGGGTTTACCTCACTTAATTACCCCATCTGCGGGATGCCCAAGTAGATTTTGAGGGGGTAGTATTGTGATACGGACCTATACCAAGCAACGGGCCGCTCCAGAGACCCATGTAGAGAAAAAACAGATGCACTACAACAAAAAATTTTTAGCCACCCTCGTAGTTTTGGCACTGACGGGTTGTGGTGGTGGGAACGATCCAACACCAAGCGTTAGTCCAACGCCAACCACCAATACCCAAACCGGTATCTTCACCGATAGCGCCGTGGCGGGGTTACACTATGTCTCCAAGAACGCGAGCGGTACCACTACCCGCTCTGGAACCACCAATGCCAGTGGTGAATATCGCTATGAATCTGGCGATAGCGTCACCTTCTCTATCGGCGGTATTACCTTTCCGCCTGTCACCGCCAAGTCCAGAGTGACCCCCTTGGACGTAGCGGGCACAGACGATATTCACAATACTGCCGTCGTCAACATCGCGCGTCTGTTACAGACACTTGATTCCGACGGCGATCCTAGCAATGGTATTAAGATTGGGGATGCGGCGCACACCGCCGCTACAGGTATGAGTGACTTGAATTTCGCTGGCACCACATTCGACACGGCGGTCACCAACCTTGTCGCTAATTCGGGCTCCAAAAACACAGCGCTTGTCGATGCCGATAGCGCCATCAAGCATTTTACCGAGTCAACCTTTGGTATTAAGGGTGGTATTCCCAGTAAATTTAGCGTGGAGTGGTTGAGCGGGAGAACGTTGTACCTTGTTTGGTTCGGCACACCAGATGAAAGTGGCAACCCCAATCAAACCGCGTTAGCTCGGGTGACCAAAATGGAATATGGCGATAATAATACAGTGACGGTCACGGGGCTCCTAAACATCATAGCAAATCATGAGGCTATACCGTATAGCGTAGTAGACGGAGTGCATGCCAATGATGGTACTTGGCGTGACACCATTTGTGACAGCTCGTCGAAATATGTAAAAGCGCGCGTCACTGAAAATGCTGATTTTGTACTCACCGAATTATTTTTCTTCAATGAAGCCAACGCGATGGCTTATGCCGCCACGCTCACAAAACCTATTGAACCGTGCAAAGATAGACCCAGCCCTTCGCCCACTACACCCAGCCCTTCGACGCCTATCGATCTAGAGGTTGACGTCGAAATCGTTGGTCAGTCCAAGATAGTTGGGTCGCCCATCAAAATGACATTTAGCAGCTGCGGGGGCGCCTGCACAGAGACAGCCGATCTGTTCTGTACACCGCCATACGAAGTGGGGGAGCGGGAATCATTCGTTGGTCGGCTTGCTCTCAATTCGCTATCGGGTACGGCAACACTATCGGATACGGCAACACTTGATCAAGCTTCGGGCACTTATGACTCCAAAACGCAGTCAGTGCTACTTACCGAGGTGATCCCCAAAGAAGAGGTCACTCCTGCAAACTCAAGCGTTCGATATTTTTCGGAAGGCACACTACGGATAGAAGCGAATGTCGATTTGGCCACCAAGGTTGTTACAGGAATGGTTTACGATACCGTCGCCACATCCTGGGAACTCGATTCTCGAAAGGTTGAATGTTCATCGATAGCGACCTTCATATCCAAACCAAAAAAATAAGCGAAATTCGAAGACACCATAACTCTATATTCGATCAGGCCTTTGGCGACACAGAGGTTGCTGCGGTCATAAGCAAACAGGGGGTGCCAAAGCGTTTTCTGAAGGTCGCCAGGGTGTCGTGATCCAGATGAAGGGTGCAAGCGACATACCGGAATATCCACGCTGCCTTTCAATGCTCGCCGCTGAACAATAATCGGGGCATTCAGCAAACTCTGTTTATGTTTTTTGGCAAAGCCAAAGATACGAGTTTGCTTTTTTATTACAACCCCTTATAGCAAACCGTCAACTGGCCCTGGGGAATGAGATAAGATTCATCTTCATGTTCCCGAAAGAGATGTAACAGCAATATGACCAACAGCTACTTCATCACCGGCACCGATACCGACGTGGGCAAGACAATCATCGCCCTCGGCCTGATTGCAAAACTACAACAGCAGGGTTATCGGGTAGGGGCAATGAAACCGCTCGCCGCCGGTTGTGAAGGTTCAAGTGAAGGTTTACGTAACGCAGATGCGGTGCAGCTGCAACAACAGGCCGGCAATAAACTTCCTTACAAGGTGATCAACCCATACGCCTTTGCGCCCGCCATTGCGCCCCACATTGCGGCAGCGGCTGAGGGTGTTCGTGTCGACATTGAAACGATCTATCAACACTACCAGACCATTGCAGCAGCGAGTGATTGTGTGATTGTGGAGGGGGCTGGCGGCTGGCAGGTACCACTCAACGATTTTCAGACCATTGCCGATCTCGCCCAAAGGCTGCAGCTACCTGTCATCCTGGTGGTCGGGATGCAGCTAGGCTGCATCAGCCACACACTACTGACGGTTGAGTCTATCCGTGCAGCAAAGCTGCCACTTGCAGGCTGGGTTGCCAACCAGATCGATCCACATATGGAACGCATAGAAGAGAATATTGCCACGCTGGAACAGCGCATTGATGCACCATTACTGGGGCAGATACCTTACCTGGCACAGTTTGACGCCGCCACCATCGCCCAACGGTTGACCCTGCCCACTGCACAGAGCAGCCTGCGCCCAAACTGGGCGCTATAAAAACATCAGGTCAACGATTCACACCATACTGTGCAGAAGGAGGTGCCTCCTTAAGTATCAAAAAGACGCTGTTGCCGTACAGATGACTCCCATAATAGAGTCCCGTTAAGATCAGCACCAACAACCAGATTCTCAGCACAAAAACCTCTCACATCCCAGCAACTAGCGCGCTACCATCACCCGATATCTCCTCAGATAAACTTGGGGCGGTGCGTGCGACTGGTTAGGTGGGCGGAGTTAAACGACGACAGTGCATCACCACCAATCAGCTGCCACAGATCCGCCCGGGTGCGTCTGATATTCTCCAGATTACCGGCGGTGATCACTGCGGGCACACGCAAACCATGATAATCCACGGTCTCTCCCAAGGTGGAAAACTGAATACCAAAACGGCCAAGAAAACGGAGCAGCGTTGACTCCATCACGGCATAGCAGTAGTAGATTCCATGGGTCGCGCACATACGGATAAAGGCTGCAATCAACCCAAGTGTAATGTGTGGTAACAGACGGCGGTCAAAATTTGGATGGACCTCGCGCCCATCTCCACTCACGCCATAAATCAGCCCCTCTTCAACAAGGCGGCGGCGGAACACTTTGGAGACAGAAAAACGGGAGATTTCGCCAACTTGGCTACGCGGTGCAGCGGCCAGCTGTGGGTGCGTTTTTGCCAGATCCAACTGACAGTGGCGCTCCATGGGTAAGGAGGCATACGCCCCGCCACACTCCGGCAATATCAACCGCACTACACCGACGTAGATTCCGCTGTCGCGGTGGCAGATCAGACTGTGCACTGAGCGCCGGTCATACTCATCATACTCACGCCCATCTGGATAGGCCGCCGCATCCTCGTAACCTTTCTCTTCACAATAGACCTGATAACGCAGCTTATACGCCTCATCGATCAACATCGGCGTATTGGCACTGACAATCTCAAAGTTCTGTAAAAAAGGGGTGTTAATGTTCTGCGTTGGACCATTCTGGGCAGTGCTCATAACAGATAGATTATGCATGCAACAACCCTCTGGTTAGGTATGAATTATCAGTCAAACAGGTGTGTGTATCGACCATCTCAATTCAACCCACGGCTGTGTGTGGTGTAACTCAGAGGCAAAAACCCCGTTTCAGATGCCGAGACAAACTCGCGGACTGTACTACAAAAGATATGAACCACCAGACACGCGCCAGTAAACCAGATTGCCAATAAAAAAGTCGTCAACACCATTGAGTTCAGTCCCCTACTGTTGGATCTGCATTGTGAGATAGGTTCCTTATCGGATTGGAAACAGCACACCGATTATCACACGAAACCGGTAAAGCAATTTCCGAGCCAACAATGAATCCACAATTGTTTTCAATGTGTTAGAAAAAAACGACCCGCAACCACCGCAAAAAACAGCCTCAACCTGGCTCAATATGTCGCCAATTGGCAACAACATAAAAGAGCCATATCGGGTAAGCCACTGTCCCGGCAACAAAAAATCATGTCTCCATATGGAGACATCAATCACTGTTTGAATAGTGCGGGTGCCAGATGGTGCCTGTTCAACAATTTATAAAACTCTGTACGATTGCGATGGGCCAACCGCGCTGCCTGAGTCACATTGCCATTGGTGATCCGCAATATCTGGGTCAGATAGTCACGCTCAAACTGCTGCCGCGCCTCAGCAAAGGGGACAATCTCAAGCACCTGACTTTTTAAACCACGCTGTACCAATTGAGCCGGAATAATCGAGCTGGTGGCCAATACCAATGTCTGCTCCACTACGTTATAGAGCTGGCGTACATTGCCGGGCCAAGGGGCCGCAAGCAGTAGCTCCATCGCATCAGGCGCAAAACCTTTGACTGTTTTTTTGCCACCACGCTGGAGCTTATCGAGGAAATGGCTGGCCAGGAGGGGAATGTCTTCGCGGTGTTGAGCCAATGTGGGCATCTCCAGTGCCACCACATTCAGGCGGTAATAGAGATCCTCGCGGAACTCCTCCTCTTTAACCGCCTCTTCCAAATTGCGATGGGTGGCTGAGATCACCCGTACATCAACGGCAATTGACTCAACCGAACCCACCGGGCGCACTTGGCGCTCCTGCAATACACGCAGTAGCTTCGACTGAAATGCAGGGGGCATATCGCCCACTTCATCCAGAAACAGTGTGCCGCCGTGGGCCGCCTGAAACAGCCCTTTGTGATCCTGCATGGCACCGGTGAACGCCCCTTTACGGTGACCAAACAGCTCTGACTCCAGCAACGGCTCGGGAATGGCGCTGCAATTAATCGCAATAAAGGGCGCTTTGCTGCGTGGGCTGGCGTTATGGATCGCACGCGCCAGCAACTCTTTACCAGTACCACTATCACCATAAATAAAAACGCTGGCATCACTGACTGCCACCAGACGTGCCTGGCTCAACAGCTCTTCCATAACAGGGCTGCGTGTCACGATCTCCTGCCGCCACTCGCCCTGCCCTCCCCGCGCAGCGACATCGGGCGCACCACTCAGCGCCACCGCCTGCGCCACCAGCGCCAGCAACTCTTTACTATTAAAGGGTTTGGTCAGAAATCCAAAAACTCCACGGTTTGTGGCAGCTACCGCATCGGGAATGGTGCCATGGGCGGTCAACATGATCACCGGCAGGGCTGGATGGCGTGCCTGAATAGCCCCAAACAGCGCAAGCCCGTCCATACCACCCATTCGCAGATCAGTCACTACCACCTGTGGCCGCGACACCGGCAGCTGCGCCAGCGCCTCTTCGGCACTGGAGGCGCAGACCGCTTTGTAACCCGCTGCATCCAGTCGCATAGAGAGCAACCGCAGCAGACCAGGATCGTCATCAACCAACATTACCTTAGGAGGGTTCATTATTGTGTCTCGTTATCATCATGGCTAAGGGCGCGAGAACTCGGTACAGATCTCCCCCCGGTCGGTCACCGCTTTTGCAAACTCTTCTCAATAGACATAAGCGCCTCTAGCTTTTTTGCCAGGGCATCCGCACGATTACGCTCGTTTTCCAACTGCTTGCTAACGGTGCTCACTTTGGTCTCAGCTGTGCTCAGTTTAGCCTCAGCTGTGCTCAATTTAGCCTCCGCGCTACCAATCTGGACCTCTGCCTGCCCCTGATCTTTCAACACCCCCGCCAACATCTCAGCAAACAGTAGCTGCTCTGGCGTATGGTCATTGGGGTTTTTAGTAATCCCATCAAACAGCCGCAATGCACGTTTAACATCCACCGCCTTGCCTTTGCCAAAACCCAGGGCCAGCGCTAACCGCATACGGTTGATACCGGCAGGAGATGCCGCATACAGCCGCTCACGTTCCCCCACCGCCAGCTCGGTCTGTGCCGCAGTCCAACCAGACACCTGTTTATACTCTTCCAACAGGGTACGCTGGGAGGAAGGGTGTAAGTTCATATTGGCACACCCGGCCAGCAGTGCCAAAGCCATCACTGCCCATAGGCGCAAAAACCGACCTGACATACTCACGTCAACTCCTGCTGTAAAGGTAGGGTGACTCGCATGTGCGCCCCCACATCATCCTGAATGGCCGCAATGGTACCACCGTGTGCCTGCACATATTCACGGGCTATGGAGAGACCCAGCCCACTCCCCTTCACATGCCCCGTGTAAGGGGCACTCCCCTGATAGAACGGTTCAAAAATTCTGCTCCGCTGTGCCTCTGCAATGCCCGACCCCTGATCAATCACATCCAGCTGTAACTGTTTAGCCTGGGCTGTTAGCACCACGTGAATGGTCCCTCCGGGCGGCGAGAACTTAATGGCGTTGGAGAGCAGGTTATCCACCACCCCCCTCAATTTGTCACAATCCCCCGTCAGGCCCACCTGCTCGAGCGCCAACTCAAAACGAATATGTCGTGCCATCACAACAACCCGGGACTCCTCCACCAGGGCCGTCACCAATTCGTGCAGCTGCACAACCTCAAGATTGAGGATTAAACTGCCGCGCTGACTGATACTGTTAAATTTCAACAGATCCTCTATCAACCGCTGCAGCTGCACACCATTTAGACACAGCAGCTCTACAATCTCACGCTGCTGCGCCGTCAATGCCCCTGGTATCTCCTCACGCAGCAACTCAGACCCTTCACGCAAGGTGGTCAACGGGGTTTTCAGCTCATGGGAGAGGTGACGCAAAAAACGCAACTTCTCCTCGTCTACTTCCAGCAAACGTCCGCGCATCCAGTCCAGCCGCTCCCCCAGCTGCTGTAAATCACGTGGCCCGCTCAGCGCCACCGGCTGGGTAAAATCGCCCGCCCCAAGGCGGCGGATTGCCTCATCCAACCGTTGCAATGGTCGGGTAATAATCACAACAAAAAAGATCAATAACAGCAGTGCCAGCGGTACCAGTGCCGACGCCTGTATTAAAAGGGTGTGTTGTGTCTGCTGTGCCGAGTCACGATTACCCTCCACTTCCGCATCAATCAGCGCCTGGCTCTGTTCCAGCACATTTTGAGCCTTGATGGAGAGCGACATAAACAGGTTTTGTGCAAAGTATTGCGATACCTTAACCTGCTGTTCCGCGTGCATATGGGCGTAAAACTCCGCCTCCTCCACCATCAGCTGCTCCAGCAGATGGCTTAACGGGTCGGGCAGTGGTAACTCGTCCAGCCACTTTAACGTCACCACATACTGCTGACGATTATCTTCATACGCCTGCAGCAGTCCATCATCCATCAATACCTGATATTGACGCACATTACGCTCCATCTGGGTAATCTGCTCAATCAAAGCACGACTCCCCTGTATCGCCTTTACCGCATGGGTCACCACCCGCTCACTCTGCTCCGCCAGTCGATCAACCGATACCACGGCGTAAAGTAGCGCCACCACTAGTGGCAAAACTGCCAGGGTGAAGCCAACCAGAATCAGTTGAACAATGGAGTTAGGGCGAAAGTGTTTCACAACACATATCAAATAGCCTCAAGGGTCAGCAGCGGTGCCGCAGAATAGCGCTATTGGGCCACAACCCCCTATGCCCTGCAAATATTTGTCGGACAGGAAAGGGGGGGCACAGAAACTTGGCGCTGCTGAACAGTCCGTTTTAGCGTAAAATCCCCCCCTTCTCAGATTCCAGGCTATTACCATGAAGAACTCCATCCCCAAGGTTGGTTTTGTCAGCCTCGGCTGCCCCAAGGCGCTTGTTGACTCCGAACAGATCATCACCCAGCTGCGTGCCGAGGGGTATGAGATCTCCTCCACTTACAACGATGCTGACCTGGTGGTGATCAATACCTGTGGATTTATCGATGATGCCGTCACCGAATCGCTCGACGCCATCGGTGAGGCGCTGGCGGAGAATGGCAAGGTGATTGTCACCGGTTGCCTCGGTGCCAAGGGCAATGTGGTATTGGAGAACCATCCGCAGGTGCTGGCCGTCACTGGCCCACACGCCAAGGATGAGGTGATGCTGGCGGTGCGCAAACATCTGCCGCCGCAACATGACCCCTACATCAGCCTGATCCCACCACAGGGGATAAAACTGACGCCCAACCACTACGCCTACCTGAAAATTTCCGAAGGGTGCAACCACCGCTGCACCTTCTGCATCATCCCCTCCATGCGGGGTGATCTGGTGAGTCGCCCGATCGGCGATGTGTTGCAAGAGGCGGAAAATCTGGTCAAGGCCGGCGTCAAAGAGCTGCTGGTGATCTCGCAGGACACCAGCGCCTACGGTATTGATGTGAAGTACCGCACCGGCTTCTGGAGTGGTCGCCCGGTGAAGACACGTATGACCGAACTGGCCCAGGCGCTAGGAGAGATGGGCATATGGGTACGGATGCACTACGTCTACCCCTACCCCCATGTCGATGAGATCATCCCGCTGATGGCCGAAGGCAAGATCCTGCCCTACCTCGACGTGCCGCTACAGCACGCCAGCCCGAAGATCCTCAAGGCGATGAAACGCCCCGGCAATATCGAAGGGACGATGACACGCATCAAAAAATGGCGCGAGATCTGTCCCGACATCACCCTGCGCAGCACCTTCATCGTCGGCTTCCCCGGCGAGACCGAGGATGATTTTGAACAGCTGCTCGAATTCATCGACGAGGCGCAGCTCGATCGCGTCGGCGCCTTTGCCTACTCACCCGTCGAAGGGGCCAGCGCCAATGCCCTTGCCGACCATGTATCGCCAGAGCTACAACAGGAACGCCTCGGCCGCTTTATGGAGCTACAGGCCGAGATCAGCGCTGCAAAACTGCAACAGAAGATTGGCCGCGAAGTAGAGATACTTATTGACGAAGCGGATGACGAAGGGGCCATCGGCCGCACCAAAGCGGATGCCCCCGAAATCGACGGCCGCGCCTATCTTGAAGGGGTAACTGATCTGAAGCAGGGCGATATCGTCCGCGCCAAGGTGATGGAATCGGGCGAACATGATCTTTGGTGTGAACTCATCAACTAACGACCCGCCTGACAATGCCCAATACTCCACAACAAGAGCAACAGTTCTTAGATGCACTCGAAGAGAGTATTGCCCAGAGCAGTCTGAGCAAACTCGTATTGAGTAAACCTTCCGGTGCAGAAGAGGGGTTAGTACGCATCGTGGTCCGGCAGGTCAGCATCAAAAATCAGCCTCAGCTCTGTTTTGTCTACCGTTATAAAACCCGCGACATCACCAAAAATTTTGCACTGCCTGAAGGCATCACACTCATCAATGAACTACTGGGAAACTCATTCAGAAACGCCAATCTCTTTACCACCGGTGAAGAGCTACAAATCAGTTTCAGTAAAAAGGGCAAACCACTGTTGCATCGCAGCACAAATAGGCAGAACAGCGCCACCACACACAACCACGACCGCGATAAACAGCGCTATCTCGAACTTGACCGCCCGTTTCTAACAGCACTGGGAGTCACCAACGATCAGCAGCAACTGATCCCGGCGATGTCACGTAAGTGGAAACAGATCAATAAATTTATCGAACTATTTCAATACGCCTTTGATTCATCAACATTGAAAGAAAAAGAGTCTATACAGGTGCTCGACTTTGGTTCTGGCAAAGGTTATCTCACCTTCGCACTTCACGACTTTCTCAACAACAGCCGCCACATCAACGGCCAGGTGACTGGCGTCGAGCTGCGCACAGAGATGGTAACACTCTGCAATAACAGCGCTGCCAAGCTCCATCTTAACGGGCTACACTTTCATCTGGGGGATGTCAGAAGTTACACCCGCGATACCGTCGACGTCATGATCGCTTTGCACGCCTGCGACATCGCCACCGACCACGCCATTCACATGGGCATTCGCTCCAACGCCACCATCATTATGTGTGCCCCCTGCTGCCACAAAGAGATCCGACCCCAAGTGCAGACACCGGCAGTGCTGCAACCCCTGCTGCAATACGGCGTTCACCTGGGCCAGGAGGCGGAGATGATCACCGATACCCTGCGCGCCCTGCTATTAAATGCACACGGCTACGATACCAAAGTGCTGGAATTTGTCTCCCTGGAACATACCAGCAAAAACAAAATGATTTTGGCGGTCAAACGTGAACAGAGCCACAAAAATGATGACACACTCGCACAAATCAGATCACTCAAGGCGTTCTATGGCATCGAAAAACAGTGTTTAGAGGGGCTACTAACATCCGCGTAACGTCCCCGTTTCTACCTCTTTAGCCGCATTGATTGTGGCCAAATTTGTATTCCATCACTCCATCGGCATATAGATTAAATCTCGCGCACGCAGAAAACTTTATATACAGAATTCAGATCAGACGCATCTTTCCTGGCTTCATACAACGTTCAAACGCCTGAGCTACGCTTTCAACTTCGGACACTGAGATGTCAGCGATGCCGATTCGTATCCCGGGGGAGCTACGAATACGGAACACCTCACCTGCCTGAACCGCCCACCCTTGCGCAAGCATGCCCTGTACAACCTCGCTCTCACGCTGAACCGGGACCCAGACATGAAGACCAGAAGCACCTTGTGAGTCTATGCCCCGTTTCGCTAACGCCGCGCAAAGCGCAATCCGTCGCACCGAGTAAGCTGCCGCTGCGTCAGCTATCAGTTTACCTGTGCCCGCATCCGACCATACCCTCCACACAAGTGTCTGGAGTATATGGCTCACCCAGCGAGGCCCTAACATTTGCAGACCCGATATTCGCGCTATTGTTGTCTCGTCGCCAGCTAACACCGAGAGCCGCAGATCTGGACCTAAAAATTTTGATACTGAACGTATGACCAGCCATGGGCGTGACACAATCGAGGGAGCAGCGGAGAAGCACTCACTCCCTGAAATGGAACTCGCGTGATCATCTTCAATGAGCAATACCTGCGGGTGGCGATCCAGGATGCGGCGTATGTCCTTCGCCCGCTCACCAGTAAAACATGCACCCGTTGGATTCTGTGCTCGGGGGGTTAAAACCACGGCTTTTGCCCCAGCTTCAATTGCAGCTTCAACAGCACTCGGCTCGGCTCCCAACCGATCAAGACTCATGGGTACCGGCCTGAATCCTAGTGCACGCACGAGATGCAGAGCTGACACGAAGCAAGGGTCTTCCATTGCCACCAGATCTCCTGGGCGCAGACGAGAACGCAATGCGCGTTCCAGCGCGTCCATTGCTCCCGAGGTGACGGCTAACGATTTGGCAGCAATGCCATCAGCCTCAAATACCCCTTTTACCAAAGCCAAAAGCCGCCCATCGTTCTCCGCCAACTCATACCCGGACGGAGGCATGTCTAGTTTGACCAGAAATGGCCTCAAATCGGGTAACAGCCTAGAATCTACATTGCCCGAAGCCAAATCGCGCGCGCTAGCCTGAAGTGGTGCTCTGTAGGCATCGATAAATGGAGCGCCGACTACGCGCGACCCCTGCCTGCCTGAGCCGACGATTAGACCAGCGTCTCGAAGCTTGGCATAAGCAGCAGCGACCGTATTTCGATTAACGCCTAGCTGTTCAGCAAGCTCACGAACCGACGGGAGTTGCTGGTCACGCTTTACCTCCCCATCTTGGATAGCCGCCTCAATATCTCGAAATATTTTGGCAGCTGAGCGCCCACCAATAGTTAGTTTATTCATAACAATTATTCAATGTCCTAGAAGAATAACCTCAATAGGATAGGCTGATATCTTCATCTAGCCCAGAAAGAGCCAACATTATACATTTTAAACCTTGATAGGGCTGCGGTTACTGCTGCCACAACACAAGATTAAGAACCAACCCCCTGCAGCACAAAATTAATATACATAAAATCAATAGCATATAGTATATCCAAGCATAAAATATGAAATAACCTACAACTACTCAGCATAATAAAAAGAAATAAAAAGGCCCTACACCCCTGTCGTGAAGAAAACCTATTGACAACAAAAATGATGCAAACATAAGATTAATTCATGACATAAAAATATATGTCATGTGACATTAAAATAGTCTATAGTGATCATGTATTGGTAGCGCAGCTAATACTGGTACCCTCAGCTAAAGGATCAGTAGCGTAGGTGAATGCGCATGGAGCTAGGCGATGAAAATTAATACAGAACTGCTTTACCTGCTCAGGGGAAAGGCTACAAAAATTGACTCGGCCGGGACTTTAAGCGGGATAAAAAAATCACCCGTTAAAGAGCCCCTGGCTCTCAACCAGTTCGGCCTAGAGGGCGATGAGCAAGCAGACCATCGACATCACGGCGGTCCTGATAAGGCCATTCACCACTACGCTCTTGAGCACTATCGCTTTTGGGAAAACTCTCTTTCCGCAGGCTCACCTGCACTTAAGCTACCCGGCGCTTTTGGCGAAAATTTCTCCACACTCAATATGACAGAGGCGACGGTCTGTATCGGGGATGTACTGTCGGTCGGAACTGCAGTGGTTGAAGTTTCGCAAGCGAGGCAACCCTGCTGGAAACTCAACCAACACTTCCAGTGCCGTGACATGGCACAGCAGGTTCAATCGAGTGGTTACACAGGCTGGTACTACCGAGTGCTACAGCCGGGGGAAGTTTGTCCTGGCAACCAGCTGACTCTTCTTCAGCGCCCAAACCCCCATTGGACTTTATCGCGCCTGCTAAAGACCCTCTATGTTGACGCTCTTAATTTTGCAGAACTAGAGCAAATCGCACAACTGCAAGCACTTCCACTGCGGTGGCGCCAATTGGCAGAGAAACGGCTCGCATCTGGGAAAATAGAGGACTGGAGCGCAAGAATCAGCGGCACCTAACTAAAAACAGGTGCTTCACACATGGGAACATATCTGTCACTCATCAAGACCCCCAATCTTAGGACTTAAAAATGCTAAATCAGGACAATCTTTTAAAGTCTGACCCTTCTGTCGCAGCAGCTCTCAACGGAGAGAAGCGACGCCAAAGCGATTCCATAGAGCTGATCGCATCTGAAAACTTTGTATCAGCAGCAGTGCTGGAAGCACAAGGCAGCGTGCTGACCAATAAATATGCCGAGGGGTATCCTCAGCGCCGCTATTACGGTGGCTGCAAGTTTGCAGATGTAGTAGAACAACTAGCGATTGATCGTGCTTGCGCACTTTTCGACTCGCCTTACGCAAATGTACAGCCGCATTCAGGCTCGCAAGCGAATCAATCGGTCTTCCTCGCACTGTTGCAACCAGGGGATTTAATCATGGGCATGGACCTGTCTGCAGGTGGACACCTAACCCATGGTTCTAGCGTCAACATTTCAGGGAGATGGTTTAAGCAGGTAGCCTATACCGTCAGACCAGATGACGGAATCATTGATCTCGATCAGGTTTCTGCGCTCGCTCAGCAGTATCGCCCAAAACTCATCATTGCTGGTGGCTCTGCCTATTCCAGAATTATTGATTTCAAAGCATTCCGCAAGATTGCAGACAGCGTTGGCGCGTACCTCTTGGTTGACATGGCGCACTTTGCTGGACTTGTAGCCGCCAGACAGTATCCAAATCCCGTTCATCATGCACACGTAGTCACCACAACCACACATAAAACCCTTCGGGGACCTAGAGGTGGCTGCATCTTTACCAACGATTCGAAAATCGCCACCCTCATTGACAAGGCCGTATTTCCAGGGCTTCAAGGTGGGCCGCTCATGCACGTGATAGCAGCTAAAGCAGTAGCCTTTGGGGAAGCGCTGCAACCGTCATTTCAGCAGTACATTCATAACGTCATAAAAAATGCGCAAGTGCTATCCGAGACACTTTTAAACGGCGGATTGAATATAGTATCTGGCGGAACAGACACTCACCTTCTTCTCGTCGACCTTCGACCTTTAAAGTTAACCGGAAACGTCGCAGAGACGACTCTGGAAGAGGTCGGTATCACTTGCAACAAAAATAGTATTCCATTCGACTCCGAGAAGCCCGCATTGACTTCAGGCATCAGATTGGGGGCCGCAGCATGCACTACCAGAGGATTTGGTGCGGAAGAGTTTCGAGACATCGGGAAATGGATCCTGCGCATCCTACACTCACCATCTGACGCACAATCCGATCGTGCGTTAGTTAGTTCAGAGATAAAAACTGAAGTGCAAAATCTTTGCACACGAATCCCCCTATACCCAAAGTCTCTATCCAGTGACCGCTGGACATGCAAATGAACATATTATCTGACGCCTTGATGGAGATCACATCACGGCCGGACATTATTTTTGTTGAGGGCAAGGGTTCCTGGCTCACAGATACTAACGGAGCCAAGTACCTCGATTTCTCGCAAGGGTGGGCAGTCAACTCCCTAGGCCACAGTCATGATGAAATTGTGCGAGCGCTGTCTGACCAAGCCGCACGCGTTATAAATACAGGCCCCGCATTCTACAACGCACCTATGCTAGAGCTTGCAACACTCATTACAAAACACAGTTGCTTCGACGAGGTGTTTTTCGCTAATTCAGGAGCGGAAGCGAATGAGGGGGCAATAAAGCTCGCTCGAAAATGGGGCGCAAAGCACAAGCATGGCGCACACGAGATTATAACCATGCATAACGGTTTTCACGGGCGAACGCTTGCAACTATGTCAGCTTCTGGCAAGCCCAACTGGGAAACACTATATGAGCCCAAGGTTCCTGGATTCCCTAAAGTTCCTATAAACGATTTATCGGCGGTCGAGTCGCTAATTACTGATCGCACCGTGGCCGTAATGCTAGAGCCAATACAGGGCGAGGCGGGAGTGATTCTGGCTGAAAAAGAATACCTGCAAGGTCTTCGAAGACTCACCGAAGACAAAGAAATTTTACTGATAGTTGATGAGGTTCAGTCTGGAGCAGGCCGTACAGGAGACCTCTTCTCATATGAATTTTATGGGATCGAACCCGACATTATGACGCTGGGCAAGGGGCTGGGTAGCGGCGTTCCTATATCAGCCTTGTGCGCAAAACGTCGCTTCTGCACTTTTGAATATGGAGATCAAGGAGGGACCTATAACGGTAATCCACTTGTCTCAGCAGCTGCGTGCGCAGTGCTTCGCGTGCTACTTAAACCGGGTTTTCTTCAGGGTGTTCGTGATGCTGGAAATTACCTTCAACATAAACTCAGTCAACTAATACGCACATTCGGGGCTGGCCACACAAGAGGCCGAGGTTTATTGGTTGCACTTATTTTAGATGAGCCAGTGGCACAGATAATAGTGGAGCAGTGCCTGAAAAATGGCTTAATTCTAAACGCACCTAAACCCAATATCATTAGGTTCACCCCATCTTTAATTACCGATAAAAAAGAGATAGATCAGATGGCAGATATTTTAGAAGGGGTTATGAAAACGACGCTTAACTCGCAGTGAGATTGAGAGCAGTACAGAGAATCAAGAACTGGATATATATTATCCCCAGCCCTAAATAGGCACCATGTTGGCGACATGGACTATTTTGGGGGTAGGGTTTATATGATGCTCAAGCCCAGTGTTTGGGAGTCAACAACGCAAGTGGTAATTCAATCAAATGGAGTAAACCATGAATACAGCAACCGTTAGCGAAATTGAAACCAACGATTCAAAATGCAGAACTTTACTTGGACGGATAGCCGACACGTGGGGGACAAGAGCTCAAGTACGACGGCCGGAATTAATAATGGACTTTAACCCTTCTATCCCGGACTTTCTAGAAAATCTTCTGCCATTCCACAAACACCCCAATTACACAAGGCTGGACGATAGACAAAAAAGTAAAATCCTCTCCTGTGGCTGGCTCGCTTATAACGAAAAAACCGTGGCTATAGAAACAGCAATCGTTACCCCATCCTGCCTGGACATACTCGAAGGACGGATACCTGGACTGAAGGATGAAGTGACGACGAAAATTGTTTGTGAAACACTAGTGGATGAAGCCTATCATCTCCTTCTGGTCAAGAACGCAAATGAAGTTTGTCGCTCACGCAGAGGACTTGAGTCAATTAACATACCCAAGTTTAACCTCGTAAAATACATGGAGAAGGAAAAATCTCTACACTCAGAACCATGGAAGAAGATTCTTATTCAGCTTGCCACTACGGTGGTATCCGAAATATTTGTCAGCGATTATCTTAATCTACTTTCGGATAGCCAGGAAATTCAGCCATTTAATCGGTTAACGGTTTCTGCCCATCGTCATGATGAACTGACACATAGCAAGATATTTAAAAGTTTCACGCAACAATTCTTCCCTGCATTTAATCCGGAGCAGAAGGCATTCTTCGCACAAATCCTGCCAAAACCCGTGCTTTGGTTTGCTGATCTAGAACTCGACTTGTGGCACGACCTGCTATCCCAACTAAAAATAAAGGATGCAACGACGATCATCGAGGACTCTCGTGAACTCAATCGGGCAGCCCACAAGAGGGTCAATTACACGGAGGTAGTTGCTCTGGCCGAAGAGATAGGCATGTGTGAAAAACATGATAGCCGATTCATGTTCCCAGAGATCGAACTTCATTAACCAGGAGAATTACCATGAAAGCAGTTGTTATTCGACATGTAGCATTCGAGTCGCTCGGCAACATTGAGCAGCATTTGATTAACCGCAACTTCGATATCGAGATAATGAATGCGGCGCAGAACAAAGTAACCCGTCTTCTCGGCAATCAACCAGATCTATTGATTATTCTTGGTGGACCTATCTCCGTCAACGACATCGAAGATTACCCATTTATCGCAGATGAGATTGAAGTGCTTAGGCAACGACTCACTCTCGGCCTTCCAACACTAGGCATCTGCCTGGGAGGCCAGTTGATTGCAAAGGCACTGGGGGCAAGTGTGTACCCGAACAACAGCAAGGAGATTGGTTGGGGGCCCCTTACAACGATTAAGAATGTTGACTATTGCCCCGCCATAAGACACTTGTCAGCTGATAATACTAATGTTTTGCATTGGCACGGTGAAACATTCGACATACCCGCCGGGGCAATTCATTTGGCGTCGACAACCAAATGCAAAAACCAAGCTTTTGTATTCCGAGGGAACACCTTGGCCCTCCAGTTCCACCCTGAAGCGACGGCATCAGACTTGGAGGATTGGTTTGTCGGACACACCGCTGAAATCGCGTCTACAGACGGTCTATCAGTGACACAACTTAGACGAGAGACTCGTGAAAATGCAGACACACTGAACGAAGCAGCACAGAGCTTCTGGTCAGAGTGGTTCGATTCAATTACGAGTAGTCAGAAAGCCCAAGTTGCTTACACGTAAAGAGAATTAGCCAACATGAAGCTTAGATGACCAAGAAACCTCCAGCTAAATGTATCCGTTTGGCTGGAGGAACAATAACCACCTACCTCGAGGACAAAACAATGAAAATGAACAACCATAAAGTATGGCAATGCATTCTCTGTGACTTCCTCTACGACGAATATCTAGGGCTGCCGGAGCATGGCATAGCACCCGGCACCCGCTGGCAAGACGTACCTGATGACTGGGAGTGCCCCGACTGCGGGGTCGGGAAAGCCGACTTCGAAATGCAGGAGCTACAAACAGCGATAACCGCTTAGCCGTATAGGTGGATCAATTCAGCTACGCAACAAATTTGAAGGAGTCTTATTGATGAACGAACCAATAGTAATCATCGGCGCGGGTCAAGCGGGTGCAGAGCTTGCCCTGGCGCTGCGTCGAGGTGGGTGCACTCAGCGTATTGTAATGAAAGGAGACGAACCTTACTTACCTTACCGCCGCCCCGCTCTTTCCAAAGGATTTCTATCAGGAAAGGTGCCTGAAAGTACCCTTTACCACACCACGGCTGAGCGGCTTGCCGATAACCACATAGAGTTCATGCCAGGCTCACGGATAGCCCACGTCGACCCGGCTCGTAAACTGATCACATCCGCTGACCAAAAAGTCCTTAGGTACAGCAAACTGGCATTTGCAACGGGCGGTAGCCCCAGAAAAATAAAATGTCCTGGGGCTGATTTATCGAACATCAACTACCTTCGGACAATCGATGACGCACGTATACTCAGAAAGACACTCACCAGCGGGACAAAGCTCGTGGTCATTGGGGGCGGATACGTTGGCCTTGAAATCGCAGCAACCGCTAAAGAACAGGGCGCAGACATAACGGTACTGGAAGCTGGCCCACGGGTCTTACGTCGCAGCACCTGCGCAGAGATTGCTGCATTTATCAGCGAGCAGCATCGATCTGCTGGAGTGAAGATAGCTGTCAATAAGCAGGTGCGAGCCTTTCACTCTTTAGGCACCAAGGCAGTCACAGCGGTTGAATGTGTCGATGGAACTGTTTACCCCGCGGATCTAGTGGTCGTTGGAATTGGACTCATTGCCAATGATGAACTTGCGGCGTCAGCTGGCCTCAATGTCGACCGAGGAATCACCGTGGATGAGCTGGGCCAGACGTCTGATCCGGATATTGTCGCCGTAGGTGATTGCGCAAACAGTATGAACACGTTTTGCGGATATCGTTTGAGACTAGAGTCAGTTCAAGGTGCCATGGAACAAGCGCGAGTGGCGGCAATGACTATGCTAGGTAAAGGTATCGCGGCCCGCTCGATCCCGACGTTCTGGTCAGATCAGTATAATTTGAAACTGCAAATGATCGGGGTACCCACCGATGCCGATCAAATCATTACACGGAGCTATCCTAACAGAGAGTCTTTTGCGGCATTTTATGTTAGAAATGGCATATTGAAAGCAGCACATTTTATCAATGGCTCGTCAGATATCATGGCCGCTCGTAGGCTGATCATGGAAGAGATCCCTGTTTCTAATAAAAATTTGATCAACCCCTCAATGTCCCTGAACTCACTGCTTACAGAAACCGCAGCCTAATCGCTATGTGAGTACCACATCATTCACATTACGTTTTTTGGCATTGGACGAAAGAGCGACAACTCCTGGTCACGATATTGAACTGTGCGCTTACAAAAAATAACGCTCTAGTGGCTCGCCTTACGAGCCATCTTCATCCTAAAAATATAGGAATATTTATTTTCATGCAGCACATACAACCGGCCGCGCCGATCAACTTGCTTTTAGCTCCCAATGATATTTCGTCCGATCAAATCCTGATCTTCCGCCTTGTCATATGCGCACTCTGCAAGATGAATGGAGGTATATGAAAGTAAGATAAGTTCCGCTTTCGCAGTAGGCTTGGTTGTTAAGAGCTTCCTATCTCCACATCTAATGTTTTGATCTGATCAATAATACAAATTAACTTTTCACCATTTTCCGTGAGCGAATATTCTGTTCTTGGCGGAACCTCAGCATAAGTAAACTTTTTCAATAATTTATAGTCAGTTAGTTTACGCAGCCTCTCAGATAAAACCTTTTTTGAAATCCCCTCTATATATCGCTCCATTTTTCCCGGCCGAGTGATGTTGTCTGCGACCGCCTTCAATACAGACACTGACCACTTACAGCCTACCACCTCTTCAAGCTGATTGTAGGTTAGCTGCTTTGATTTTCGTGCATTTATTTTTTTCTTTATTATCATAATTTTACACCAGTAAGTCCCTATGGAACCAAAAAGTACCTACTTATAGGAAGGCAAAAAAATATCTACAATTTTGTAGTGCCAGTTACATCGGCACTTATAACTTAAATTAATTTTGGAGAAAAGCAATGATAACTAAAGCATTTTTTTACCATGCTGGCTGTCCTGTATGTGTGGCAGCAGAGAGAAATGTAGCAAATTCTCTTGACCCTAAGAAATGTCATGTTGAAATTGTGCATTTAGGTGAAAATAAATCTCGCATACGGGATGCTGAAGCAGCGGGAATTAAGTCTGTACCGGCCCTCGTATTGGATGGTGCTGTATTCCATATAAATTTTGGTGCGGATATAGGCGCACTAAAATAGCGTATTCATAGCTTCATTTTATTTTCGGGTATTTACCTTATGGCAAATACCCTTTTTGTCTGTTTAACACTAACCGTCAGGGTAGCTTGCAAGTTTCGCTGTATTTCTCCCTTCACCTCATCCACATAAACTCACGTTTTATTACGGAACCCCAGCCGGTCACTGCCCTCTGGTGGCAGACGAAGCGCCACAACAGAGCTGATTTGACAACACAACGAACCATCCTTCTGATAAAAGCCATACTCAAACGTATAGCGTGCACGGCCATGCTCTTTCAGTGTGCTAGCAATCTGCTCTACCGCATCACTGGGGAACTGAAACAGCAGTTGCAGATCCCCCGTCCCTGGCTGAATAAAATCAAGTGCCAGCTTCTTGGTCCAGATCTCATAGGCAGGAAAATAACTGGCACAGGCCAGCGCGGCAATAGGATCAGCTAATGCGGCCATCGCCCCCCCAAACATCGTGCCCCCTGGATTGACGTTGTGTTCATTCATCGGCAATAACAGACGCACCTCATGCCACAACACATCAAACGCAACCACCTTAATTGCCAAACTTTTAAACGGCGGGAAGCTTTCAAACTGATCAATAGGGCTGTGTGTCACCATTATTCTTTCACCAACAAGGCTTTATCTGCCTCATGGCCAATACCAAACTTGGCGTTGCCGACCCAGCGCGAAGGCAACTGGGGAAACGCACTCACAGTAGAGACAATCAGCGCACAGCAATAAGGGATGGACTGCACCAGCAGCACAATGATCCACATCAACATATCCAGCGTTTCCGTACCATGCAGCCAGAAGAGTGCCGCCGCCAACAGCCACATCGAGGTCATTAGGATAGCCTCATCCCGCGAATCGGCCAACGCCTTCAACAGACGTTGGCTACTGGCCAGTTTTGGTGTGCGGATGAAGGGTTTGTCCTTTGTTACAACACCACTCAGAATCGCCAGTGAGATGGTATGTGCCAGCGCCAACCCCGCCAATGCTGCCGCAATCGTCTGCCCCACACTGGCGTTAACACGGGAGCGGTAGAGATAGATCAGCTTCGCCAGCTTGAAACTAAAAAAGGCTAACGGCAATAACGAAAAGACCAGCTCTGGTGCATCCACTTTGCTTGGCAGTATCAACATCGCCAGCGACCAACAGAGTGCTGCTATGTTAAATATCAGATTCATCCCGTCAGCCAGCCATGGCAGCCAGCCGGCAATAAAGTGGTAGCGCTGACCACGTGTCAGATGGCTCTCTTTTCGGCCCAGTAACTCGCCTGTATGGCGACGCAATATCTGCATAGCACCGTAGGCCCAACGGAAACGCTGTTTTTTGAAGTCGGCAAAATTGTCCGGCATCACCCCACGGCCGTAACTTTTAGCGATATAGGTCGCTTCATACCCTTGTTCAAAGATACGCAGCCCAAGGTCCGCATCTTCAGTGATGCACCACTCGCCCCACCCCTTCACCTCTTCCAACGCCTGACGCCGTACCAGTGTCATGGTACCGTGCTGAATAATGGCGTTACGCTCGTTGCGGGTGATCATGCCAATATAGAAAAAACCACGGTACTCGGCATAACACATCGCCTTAAAGGCGTTGTCTGCTTCATCACGATAATCCTGTGGTGCCTGAACAATCGCAACGCTGGGACGCTGAAACTGTGGCACAAGATCCGCCAGCCAGTTAGCGTCAACAATATAATCACTGTCGATAACAGCAATCACCTCTGCCGCCGCATCCGTCTGTGCCAACGCAAAATTGAGCGCGCCTGCTTTAAAACCGGCCAACGGACTCACATGAAAGAAGCGAAACCGTTCACCCAACGTCTCGCAGTGGCGCTGTACGGGCTGCCAGACCGCCTCATCCTTGGTATTGTTATCGATAACAATCACTTCAAAGTCAGGGTAGTTCAGCTTAGCCAAGCTATTCAGTGTCTCAATCACCATCTCTGGTGGCTCGTTGTAACAGGGGACGTGGATCGACACCAGTGGCAACTCATCATCAGGCAGTTGTGTCGGACGAGCTAAACGGGCGTGCCCACCGACCCAATGTGCTTCGGCCCACTCATGGGCCTCCGCCAACAGCACAACGATGACGCCCACCATGCCAATGAGCAGTAAAACACCCACGATGATCGTGCCAATGGTCAGGTATTGCTGAGTATAACCATAGGTGATCCAGACCGCTGTCGAGGCGGCCACATACGCCATAATCGCCAGAAAACTACGGCCGCTGTGGTTAAGTTTATGGCTATCGGCAAAGATAACAATCAGCATACTGCTAGCCATCACCACCGAGATCAGCGCCAATATCCACCAGTCGGGGGTATTCACCACTGGGGTATCAAACGCAAACTTGGGCTGGCGCTCAACATCATATACCCCCCAATACGCCCCGACAGCCCCTTCCGATACCTGTTTCCAGGGTTGATCAAACGCCTCCATCACAAAATAGTCATAGTGCTGGCGTTCGGCATAACTGAGAAAACGACGCAGAAAAATCGCCTCATTGGCCTGACTGGCGGAGGCCTGCTGGCGGGTGCGGCCATTACTCGGCCACCCCACCTCCCCAATGACAATCTGTTTACCAGGAAAGGTCTCCCGCAGCAGATTAAGGCGCTCAATGACATGGGGCACCGCCTGGTCGATATTAATTCCCTCCCAGTAGGGCAGCATATGCACGGTAATAAAATCGACATGCTGCGCCAGCTCCGGGTGGCGCAGCCAGACATCCCAGGTCTCCGCAGTGCTCACTGGCACTTTCACCAGTGCCCGCGCCCGATCCAGATAGGCGATCAGATCAACCTTGGTAAGATTGGCCCGCAACAACACTTCGTTACCCACCAGAAACTGGGTGACGTTGTCATTGTTATTCACTACCTCAACCGCCCGCAAAAACTCCGGCTCGTTACGCTCAATACGATCATCAAGCCAAGCCCCCACCGTCACCTTGAGGTCATGTTTGGAAGCGAGCGCCGGGATTGCCGCCATTGTATCGGCCACCGTATAGAAACGGATCGCCTTGGCCTTGCCCTGCAACAGGGTCAAATCCTCATCAATCTCTGCAATTGAGGGGTAGATATCCCGTGACGCATCCTGATCCGCACGCATAGGGGAGAAGGCAAAACCACTGATCTTGTCCGGCCAGGCAGGCTCAGGCTCAGGCCGATTAAGCAGGGCAATCAGCGCAATCATCAATGCCGCCACGCCCATCGTAATAATCACACTAACACGTATCACCGATTAAAAACCCACTCAAAAACCAACCTGAACAGTGCAGGCCCACACCACTTCATCAAACAGCAGTGACCTATGATGCCAAAAACTCCGGCAGTATACCCCCACAAGCCACCGCTAAATATAGGCCACAATAGATAACCGCGTCACAACCGCCACCTTTTGATCAAAACTGAACAACCACGACCAAACAAGATCCGATGTTGATATTGATCCCCAAAGAGACGACACTGACAGCCCTATGCAAAATGCCAATCGAACCACACTCCGTACAGCCTACTGGCTTAGCTGTGTAAGTGCCATCCTTCTACTACTAACCGGCACCGCCAATGCCGGGTGTGGTGCCCCGGCCTCTCCCAAAGTCAACTGGAAGGGGTGTGACAAACAGAATCTGGATCTGAGCGGTGCCGATCTCGGTGGAGCCATTCTCGACAAGGTCAACTTCAACGGCGCCAATCTCAGCAAGGCCAACCTGCGCAACGCCTATATCGGTCAGGCCGATCTGCGCAACGCCAACCTCAGCCACACCACTCTTGTCGACGCCTATCTGGTCGCCAGCGACCTTAGCGGCGCCAACCTCAGCAACGTCAGCGCCAAAGGGGCCAACCTGGAACGAGCGCGTCTTGAAAAGAGCAACCTGCACCAAGCCAATCTGAGCCAAGCCAAGCTCTACGACGCCAAACTACGCCAAGCAGACCTGAGTGGAGCAACATTGACCGAAGCCAAGCTGCAGCAGGCCGATTTAAGCCAGACCAACCTCAGCAACGCTGACCTGAGCCGGGCCGACCTGACACGTGCCAAACTTGAAAAGACTCTCTTTAGAGGGGCCAATATGGAGAGCGCCAAACTCGAACGCAGTCGCATGAATGGCACCGACTTCAGCAACGCCAACCTCACCCGTGCCAGCCTTGCCGATGCCGAGGTCATCAACATCATCATCACCGGCGCCAAGCTGGACTACACTACCTGGTACGACCGCCGCCGCTGCCGCTCCGGCTCGATCGGCGAATGCCAATAACCAACTCAAACAGGAAAAGATGCAGATGAGCGAACTCCCACCACTACTAACCGCACAACAAAAATTCATTGATATCATCAGCGCTGGCACCACCGGCACCGAAAGTGTCTCACTCACTCAAGCCCTCGGCCGCACCCTCGCCCAACCACTCCAGGCGCAAGAGGATGCCCCCGCCTACCATCGCGCCATAGTCGAAGGCTTTGTAGTACATGCCGCCGCTACTCAGGGCGCATCGGAAGAGAACCCCATCAGCTTCAAAATCATCGGCAACGTCCGCCCCGGCGACGCCCTCTGCCCCAGCTTCGCACCCGGTGAAGCAGTCGAGGTCAGCACCGGCGCCATCGTCACCGATGGTCCAGTCGCCATCGTACGGATGTGGGAGGCCAAGCGTAACGGCGACAGCTTCACCATCAACCGCCCCTTCCCACCACGTTTTTTTATTGAAGAGCAAGGCTGCGACATCAAAAAAGAGACCGAGATCATCGCCGCCGGCACCCTGCTGCAACCCCACCACATCGGCACCCTCGCCAGCCTTGGCATCAACACCGTTGAAGTGGGCCGCCAACCGCACGTCACCCTGTTCGCCTCCGGCGATGAAGTGATCCCCCACACCGGCGCATTTCGCCCCGGCCTGATCCGCGACTGCAACAGCCCCATGCTCGCCGCCGCCGTCACCGCCACGGGTGGTCTGCCACAAAGCGCCGGCATCATGGGTGACAACTTCGACACCTTTGTCAGCGCAGTAAAAAAGGCATTAGAGACCGCAGACATGCTCATCATCGCCGGCGGCACCGCCATCGGCGGCCGCGACTTCATCTCCGACCTGATCCGTGAAGTGGGTGAGCTGGTAGTAGACGGCGTACCAATGAAATCAGGCCGTCCGCTGATCATGGGCATAGCCAACGGCAAACCCATCGTCTGTGTAGCAGGCCATCCGCCTGAAGCACTGCGTGGCTTCCGCCTGTTTGGCGCACCAACAATTGCCAAACTGATGGGGCAACAGGTCGAACTGCCTGCTGATTGATTCAGAGAGCAATGGGCAACCCGTTGTGTGGGTTGCCCACATCAGCAAACACAATCACGGGGCAAATAGGGCGATGGATTTTACATGGGTCGAAGACAAGGAAAATGGGTTTTCAAAAGACCGTCTTGGTCGCACCAATATTGCCGAATTCTTGACCACCTACCTCGTCGCCGAAGGCACAAAAAGAAATTACGTCCTCAACGTCAATGCCGAATGGGGTGCAGGCAAAACCTACTTCCTCAAACGCTGGCAACACACCATCCAAACAAGTCACCCCGTCGTCTACATCGACGCATGGCAACAAGACTACTCCGATGACCCACTGCTCACCGTTGTCTCCTCCATCATCAGCCAATTACAGGGGCAGCACGGCAGCCCCGGCGATGTAACCATTCACAAGGCTGCCCGTGGACTACTTGGGTTCTTCAAGATAGCCGCGCCATTTGTCACCAAAGCCGTTGTTAAAAAATTCTCCGGCATTGGATTTGATGATCTAGCTGACGAACTAAAAGTAAAAGAGGAGAATGGTTTTGACATGGCCGCCTCAGAAGTCGCTGGTAAAGTTGTGGATGGACTGCTTAAAGACCACTCCAGCAAAAAAATGGCCATTGATGGTTTCAAAAAGGCCATCAAGAAGTGGGCCGCAGAAATAGAAGACACAACAAGTCTCAAACCACCTGTATTCATCTTTATCGACGAACTAGACCGCTGCCGCCCCACTTACGCCATAGAGATGCTTGAGGTAATCAAACACCTGTTTGATATGGAAGGGGTCGTCTTTGTCGTCGCCACCGACACCCAGCAACTCCAACACGCCATCAAGGTCATCTACGGCGCAGGGTTTGATGCCAGCACCTACCTCGGTCGTTTTTTCAATCGTCGCATCACCTTAAAGTGTGGCGCGATCCGCGACTACGTGCAGAACCTACCGCAGTTTGAATCATTAAAAACCTTGGTCATCGACCAAGAGGGTTTCTGGCCCTGCAAACTAGAGCTGGCAGATTTACTGGAACAGCTTTGTGTCCCCATGGAATGCTACGAACTCGACCTGCGCACCACCGACCGAATCGTCGACCGGCTAGTGGCGATACTGGATCACACCAAAGAAAAGTCATTGCAGATCGATATTCTGTTCCTAATGACGCTGCTGTGCATCAATGAGAAAGACCACTCTTTCTATGAAAAAATTGTGAACAAGAGTGTTGATATTACTTCCGGTGGCCTCGCTGCAGTATGGCATCGCCACTGTGAAAACAGTCACAGCAAAAAACCGATTAGCTTAGAAATAAAAAACCATGCAAACATACCCCTTCGAGATCAAAGGGGTGTGCTTGTGAAAAAGAAAGTTATATTTATTGAGTACCTCCAACAAAGATTGGAACAGCTACAGAGTCCAGCACCCTACATAAGACTTCTTGACCAAGAGTTTAGTAATAGTGATGGAGAAGCCATGACTGAGAGCTTTATTCTTCGTGCCTCACTCATCAAAAATAATGGGATTAGAAAATTGGCAACATGGTCTAACTACACTAATTGGGTAGAACTGGCCAACTCATTTGATGAATAAATATCCATCGAATATGAAAAAAACCACGTCAGTTATATTAATTGTAGTAGTCGCGGCTTGATCTGACACCTCACTTAAAAAAGAGAAACCTACCAATCTGCACTCCCAAATTTTTTCAGTTCAATCGACTCTTTATCGTTGTATAACCGTATCTTGATCTGCGACCGGGGCAGACGCGGTTCAAAATTAAGGTAGACCTTTTGGCCGTTAGCACCGAGCTTTTCAAAGGCGGCCATGGTTTCGAACTCATCGAACTTGACCTCGAATATCACCTTTCTATCACCAATAGGTGCTGTGAATAACATCTGACTCGGCACTGGGCGCGGTTTATTCACGACATTTTTATCGTTCCAAAACCACTCGCGTTCACTCTCACCGTTCACAAAGCTGACAGTAATATCCTCTGTTTGATTAATAGCACCACTGGGCAGCCACTCGTAGCGGTTGCGGTAACGGGACCAGAGATCAAAGGGAACTCCGTCTCTTTTTAAGGACTCCAGCTCTGCTGGCGTGAGTACACCCTCCATCACCTCCTTAACATAGGTATCACTCTGTTCCTTGTCCTTAAAGGGGAGTGCAAAGGCAGCACTGGGATCCAGATTTATTTTTTCGGCCTGACCAAAAAAGACCTCGATGTAGTTACCACTCCCACCCACCCAGACCGCCACCACCCCGCCAGGGGCAATCCCCGCCATAATTACACTGTAATCAGGGGCATAATCTTTCTCAGCAGGATCATTCCTTGCCTTGTGCATAGCAACCCCTTCTCTAAAGAGGGCCAGAATCTTGTCGTAGGGCAGGGCAAACTCCCCTTTATAAAACTGTCGCTCCGCATAGGAGTAGAAGGTGATCTTCAACCGGTCTGGCAGCGGTTTAAATTTCGGCCCCACCACATGAGACGAGATGGATTCCCCCCACCCTTTTCTCAATGTTCCACCGCTCGGAATATAAAGGCCACGCTCTGCTTCATCTTTATAGATAAACCTGCCTGTGATGATCTCCATCGGGTAGTGTTTGGGCGCACTCTCTGTAGCTTCCCAATCAAATGTAGTACTGTTTTTGCTCATGGCATGGCTGCAACCTGTTAGAACAGACATAACGGCAGTGATTGCCAACCGACAAACATGTTTGAATATCATTCCCATGACGTATATTCCGGGCGGCTTTGCATTCCACGGTTAAGGTGTAACAGGCACCCTATCCATACTTGATCGAATGGAACAGCCATTGAAACTACCAGTCTGCACTCTCAAATTTTTTCAGTTCAATCGACTCTTTGTCATTATATAACCGCACCTTAATCTGTGACCGTGGCAGGTGTGGTTCAAATTCAAGCTGCACTTTTTGGCCATTGGCACCGAGCTTTTCAAAAGCCGCCATGATTTCTAACTCGTCAAAATTCACAATAAATATTTTTTTCTTCTCATTTATGCGTGTATTAAATGACACTTTTCTCGGAACAGGGCGCGATTCATTTATGTCTCTGTTATCGTTCACAAGCCAATCACTAATATTTTCGCCATTAAGAAAAGAGGAATTAACATCTTTCAAGCTGTACCCCACGCTGGCCGTAGGTATCCAGTCATAGCGATTTCGGTAACGCGCCCACAGACCAAACGGAATGCCATTCTGTTTTATCGATTCGAGTTCTTCAGGTTTAAGCACGTCTTCTAGTACGTTTTTAATATAATCATCACTCTCCTGTTTATCTTTAAAGGGCAACCTAAATGCCGCACTTGGATTCAGATCAATCTTTTGTGCCTGACCAAAAAAAACTTCAGCTTTTTTGGAACCTATAACCCAAACCGCCACTACGCCACCAGGCGCAATTCCCGCCATAATTCTGCTGTAGTGAGGATGCGTCTCACCATTGGGAAAAACTCGGGGATTGGCAACTCCATAACGAAATAGAGCGAGGATATTTTCATACGGCAAATCAAAATCACCTTTATAAAATTGCTTTTCTGTATAGGAAAAAAAGATAATCTTCAATCGATCGGGTAGGGGTTTAAATTTATCACCCACTGCATGGGATGAAATAGGCTCCCCCCAACTTGACCTCAAAGTGCCACCATAGGGAATATACAACCCCTGATCGGACTCGCCGTGATAAAAAAAAGTTCCCTCGATAATTTCCATTGGATATGGTCTTGGTGCACTCTCTGTAGCATCCCAATAAAACGTGGTGTCATTTTTACTCATGGCGTGGCTGCAACCTGTTAGAACAGACATAACGGCAGTGATTGCCAGCCGATAAACATGTTTGAACATCATTCCCATAACTTATATTTCGGGCAGCTTTGCATTACACGGTTAAGATGCAACAGATACCCTATCCATACCAGATCGAATTGAACAGCCATTGAAACTACCAGTCTGCACTCTCAAATTTTTTCAGTTCAATCGACTCTTTATCGTTGTATAACCGTACTTTAATCTGCGACCGTGGCAGGCGTGGTTCAAAATCAAGATATACCTTTTGGCCATTGGCACCGAGTTTTTCAAAGGCGGCCATGGTTTCGAGCTCATCGAACTTTACCTCGAATATTACATTTCTATCGCGGCCTTTATCACGAATAGGCGCTGTGAATAACACCTGACGTGGCACTGGACGCAATTTACTCACGGCATTTTTATCAGTCCAAAACCACTCGCGCTCAGACTCACCGTTCAGAAAACTAATAGTGACATCATCTGTTTGATTAATAGCACCACTGGGCAGCCACTCGTAGCGGTTGCGATAACGGGACCAGAGATCAAACGGAATACCATCCCTTTTTAAGGATTCAAGCTCTGCGGGTGTGAGTACATTAACCAGTTGTTTTGCTATATAGGCATCACTATCCTGTCTGTCCTTAAAAGGAAGCGCAAAGGCGGCACTGGGATCCAGATTTATTTTTTCGGCCTGGCCAAAAAAAACCTCGATGTAGTTACCACTCCCACCCACCCAAACCGCCACCACCCCGCCAGGGGCAATCCCCGCCATAATTACACTGTAATCAGGGGCATAGTCTTTCTCAGCAGGATCATTCCTTGCCTTGTGCATAGCAACCCCTTCTCTAAAGAGGGCCAGAATTTTATCGTAGGGCAGGGCAAACTCCCCTTTATAAAATTGCCGCTCCGCATAAGAGTAGAAGGTGATCTTCAACCGGTCTGGCAGCGGTTTCAGTTTCGGCCCCACCACATGAGACGAGATGGATTCCCCCCACCCTTTTGTCAATGTGCCTCCACTCGGAATATAAAGGCCACGCTCTGCTTCATCTTTATAGATAAACGTGCCTGTGATGATTTCCATCGGGTAGTGTTTTGGCGCACTCTCTGTAGCTTCCCAATCAAACGTGGTGTCATTTTTACTCATGGCGTGGCTGCAACCTGTTATCAAAAGTAAGAGCGGGGTCATGCTGATCTTCAAAATCCGTTTAAGCATCATATTCATACCGTGTACGCCTGTGCTGTTTGGCCTTGTTGTCCCACGCAAAGCGCGGCGAATAACCGATGCCGGTTTTGGCTGAAAAATGGAGATGTTTGTGTCGTACCTCTTTCAACGTAGCATCATTTAACCAATCCTCTGGTTTTGAGTTTTTGTTGGAGGCAATGTAATTCCTGATCTTCGCCTCTAACGGTGCCAATAGGCCATAAATATCTGTATTAAGAATCCTGTTGGCTCTATCTTCCAACTTCTCATTTATCTTTAAATTTATCTCAGGTTGACGGGCAAACTCCGCCATGATTTTTAAGGGGATGTTGCAATAGGCGCTGCTAATGGCATTACGTTTGACTGTGAGGGTAGCGTGATTGAGGTATTCATACTCATCGTTCTCAACAACCTCCAGCATGATTTCATTCTCTTTATACCACCCCTGTTTCAATAAATAGTCACGGTCCTGCTCCATCCGTTGCGGGTCGCCGCTGTTAATGGTCATCTGTTCATCACTGGTCAGCATGTACACCTTTTTGCTCTCATCGGTCTCTTTCTCCAGCAATTTTTCATTGGCCAGGTTATAACTACCGCCGATGTCGGAGTGTACGCCCGGAAGAAAATACTCCTCCCCACCTTTGCATTTTGTACTTTTTATATTGTGCAACGGAAAGTCTTTACGATGCTCCTCGGCAGCGGCAAGCTGCACCACTTTTTTGGCCAGAACCACGGCCTGCTGCTCCAGCACATTATTGGTAAACGTGAAGTACTGGCTGCCATAGTAGGAGAGCACAGTATCAAACAGGCCAACAAAACAGACCTCAACCGCCGACTTTTCAATATCATAACCCAACGCTTGCAACCGATTACAGATCCGGTCTTTATGTTTTAAGAGCAGAAAGATTGCATAGCGCGCGGTAGCAGCTCCACGGCTAAAACCGAACAGGTCAAATGTCAACTTCTGAATATAATGTTTCTCTTTTTTTATCTTATCGTTTTTCTTGATTTTTTCAATTGCTCTCACAATTCCCAATTCAGCCCGGGCAGCAACCCCCGACTCGCCGCCACCCAGGGAGTACCCGACAATACTATCCCCTTCAAGGTTTAATGTACCCTGCCCTTCGATGTAGACTTTATAAAAATAATCATAACCGTCAGCAGTTGACCCAATATAGTTATCCATAACTGCAATATTGGTGCGGCCATTATCATAACTATTGGGCCCTTTAGATCTATTCTCCTGGTAGATATCGCTATTGGCCTCGCGCTCTTTGATATTGATAAGGTTGTTTAAGGTGCCATCAAAAAGCAGGTCGAAACGAATTTTCAGCGGTTTTTTTCCATCCGTACGTTCATCCTCTGGTGCTGGCAGCAGCACTCCCTCGCAGATTTCTGTCATGATTTTTATCCCTTACGATTGAGTAGTAGCCAGATCTAATTTTTCTACAACAATAGCACCGCGTTTTGCGGTGTCTGATGAACTGTACACCAGATGGGTTTGTTCTCTTGAATATTTGAGCAAACTTTCAGCCGCTAATGCTATTAATAGCGGGGCTGTTGCTGCCCCTACATCACCATAACATTCGGCGGGGTGTTCGATTTCCACCTTATCCTGAAAAGCTGGTTTATTGCGGATATAGGCTACGCCATACTCTTTGGCCCAGTGATTTTCACCATTCATGCTGCTGTAAATCGTGTGAATGTTTGGCTGCGCATGGTTGATGAGCGCTTTTTTAAACGCTTGATCGAGACCATCTCCCCTATAAGGCTCATCACTGCCCAAATGCCCCGCTTCATCGGCGATGCCGGGTGGGTTAAGTGCGATGATCTTGCCATTACGCTCCATTGCCAGTCCGGGGTGGCATGTCAGTAATAAAAAGCTCGCCGCTTCGCCAGGTGCAAAGCCGTCTTTGTTGCCTTTTTTCAGCAGTCGATCCATTTCATTGAGTGGACCCAATCGTGCGTAATCACGATACGAGTCACTGCCACCAATCAGTATGAAGTCGTTTGGTAACTCGTATAGATAACGAAAGGCAAAATCTATCGCCTCCATTCCCGCTGCACGACCACTGTGTATGCTGCGATATTGGGCTGTACTTACCCAGGGTTTGCAATTGTGCTCGAGATTTTGTGCCAGTGAACTAAGACCTTTAATATCTGCCTGCTCTTCAGGCATGGCAAACACTAAAGGGATGGGGTGTTGCGTAGTCTGTTGTTCACAAGCTTCTCGAATTGCAAGGATGGCCATTTTGGTAACACGATCATGACGTTCGTTGTATCGACTACCTCCGTCAATCTCTGCATCGATTTTATCAAATATGACATTTGGCACCGATGCCATGGTAATGAGTTCGTTATCTTTTCCGTAATAGCTGGATATTTCATATGCGCTAATCTTCGCCCGCACAGCAGCGGCAGTCATTGCCGTATTAAAACCCACCGGGGTGATCATGCCCATCCCGGCGATATAGAGCTTTGGCCTATCACTCATGCTGCAGCACCCTGCCCTGTATATTGTAAAAACCATGGGCTGGATCGGTCAACGCCAGCTCCAGAGCAGCGGCGCATCGCTGGCGTTGATTGGCATGTTCAAGTAGTTTAAGTAGCCAAGGGGTGCTAATCAATTGGCCCATAAAGTAGCGTTGGCCGATAATAAAATTACGGCCCTGTTGTTGCCAAAACATGGTTATTTTTTCGGCATCTGGCCAAGGCAGTTTGTCATCTTCATCCATGGCGACATTGTCATCATCAACACTATCATTAGGCATTGATTCAAGATTAACAGGCATCGCTTTTGTCAGACTGTGTTGTATTAAGTCGATACCGGTGATCATGGTTATGGCTTCACCCGCAACTCTGGCTGACGCGGGTTCTTTCATCTTCTGGATCAACCAATTTACGGCATGAGGATCGCCCAATACCGCCGTGGCCTGAATTACAGCGCGGCCGAGCGTTTCATCCTTGGCCATTTCAGAGATCCATTGCCGAGCCTGGTCAACGGGCAAAACTCTAAAGGCAATATGAAGGGCGCGGCGCTGATGAGCATCACCATTGAGCAGATACCCCTTAATATTGTTTACCGCTGATCTATTACCCAACAAGATCGCCGACCAGTTTGCCCAAAAAGCGACATCCCGATCATCGGAGGAAATTGCCTGCTTGAGGGCAGGCATCAGATCCTGCCGCCTCAGTTCGCCGATTAGTCGTAGCGCTCTGGCATATAGTTTTTTATGTTGCTGGCAATCGTCGCGAAATAATATTTTTGCCAGATAATCACCGACATCGTGGCGCCTGACACTACAGGCCGCCAACCCGAGATATTTGTGATCAAGATTTTTACTGATGAGAAATTTATTTATCCAAGGGTTGACTAATTCAGCTGTTAACCACCCCAGCGCCGAGACAAGCCCCTTAAAGGTTTGATCATCCTGCAAACCTGCGTCCACCACTAATTCTATTTTTTTAACTTCGTGACTTTTGAAGGCTGTGACAGCGGCGGTAAACACCTCACCCGACTCTCCCATGGCAAGAGCAGATTCACAGACACGCCAACCTAAGTCCATTGATGACATCAAGCCATCAAGGTTGTACTCAATCCGTCTTTCAAGCTTGGTAATATCATCTTTGCTATAGTTGGGCTGCTTAACGGCAATCGTTCGCAAAATCCACAGGAATGAAGCGTCATCAACATATCGCGAAAATATATTTTGGTAACTATAGTTAAAGTCTACTGTGGCAGGCATCTGCTGACTCATTAATCAATTGTATTCAACTAACCCACGATATTTTTTTTATTATGAAACAACGGGTCGCCCAGCCTGCAAACGTTTTTTCCTTCGAACATAACGTCAAACGAGTACATCATAAATTCACACTCGCCCTTAACCGTACCACTCACGATCCCTTTTTTGCTACCCGCCTCATCGCCAGTGCTTGTTGTGTAAATCGCCCCTTTTACCATTGGCATCTCGCCATCAAGCGTCACTGACTTTGGACCTTTGGCCGTGTCGGCAGATTTGCCTGTGTTTGGATAGGGAATAGGCACCACTGGTTTTCCTACCTGCGTTAAACAGACATCTGGAAAAACCGTACTGATACCACCACTGCCTTTATGAGCGATACCACGTGTATTCGCAAATGTTGTTTGGGCCATATCATCATCTCAACAAAATATTCAGGATAAGTGTTAACGCAAGATATTGATCTTTACACTGCCAATTTTTAATGTTTTTTTATCACAGGGCACAGCCCCTTTCCAGACCATACTCATCTGCAATATATTAGGTTCTAAAATCAGCGTCTCCACATTCATCACCGCCTTTTTTAATATACCCCCCACATCAGCCACCACCGCAAAACGTACTGTTGGCACTTCAAACTGAAGTCCACCCTCCGGATGCATATGGGTGATTTTCACCGCTTCCCCCCCTTGCAAAAACTCGGGGTAAATTAAATCCGGATGCGCCATATTAAAAAACCGTTTATCAAAATCATCAGGCAGATAAGGCGCACGCTCACGCTTCCAAACACTATCATAACTACCCGCATAGCTCGCCCGGGGGTGCCAATGGGGGGCGCAAAACCCAAAACAGGCAGGCATTGGTTTATCCAGATAGCGCTCAATCAGCTCTGTCGGGTTTTCGAGATTTGGCAACAACATCCCGTTAATCGCTGATGCCTCACTTTTCTCGGCGTACCCGCGACCAACAGGATTTCTCACATCCTCAGAAACTGTCACCCCATCCTTCGCATACACACCGCCAAACGCACGCTCGTATACCATCGGCATCATATCAAACGGCTCAGGCGCACTCATTTGACCCTCATGCCAATACCGGTCTCCAAAAACACGTACACTTTTACGTAACTCCGCAACCTGCAAAGCCACATCCAGACGTGTCACCGTCATCCCTTTAGGTGCATGGGCATCCCCCACCATCACAATGTCGGTGCATGGCTTACCCAAATGGTGGTCTGACCCATACTTAAGACTCGACTCGCCCGGCTCGCCCCAGTAGAGATCCGACTCCTGCGGCGGTATTTGCACATCACTCAATCGTAACGAAGCGCCGACGTCAAACGTCGCCTTGATCGTAATATAGAGCGTATCGATAGCATGTTCGTCCGGCGATAACATCATGGACGCAGCAAAGGGAGTATTATTTTTCAGTTGTAACATTCAAGAATGTCCGCGCTTACAGATAAAAGGGGTTTAATTAACTTGAACAGCGCCCCCCATAATACGGTTGACACCACTTGAGCGGCTGAGAAGATATTTACCACGAATCAAAATTCTTCCCGCCTTTGTCAGCGTGATACTTGCCTCTCCACACTTCAAGACAATCTCATCCTCACCCTCAATCACAATGTGTTTACCATCCACTTTAACAACATCCATTGGCGACGCAGACACCTCATGCTCAGTACTCGTCACACCCGCTGTCTGTAAATTCAGTTCAAAGCTATCAATCAAGGCATTCAACGGATTATGAATCAACCCCATAATCACTGGCTGACGTGGGTCCCCTTGAGCAAACAGCAGTGCAATCTGACGCCCAACATGTTGATGAGTAATGCTCAATGTCGACACAGCTGCCAACGCTTGAAAAGTGGGATTTTCTGGGTAGTTAACCAACGGGGCACCATCATGATGAATAGCTTCAACAACACCAATCACTATTTCACCCGGCGCAATACCTGAAAACAGCTGGGTAGTATCATCATCATGGTCTACCTTGTGATCACCGTCCATGACCACATACCACCTTAGTTAACACTGGTTTTACTCCCCTTCACAACCACATTGCCCGAGCCTTTAACATTGATATTGCTGCCGCTCAACGTAATATCACCATTGCTTTTCATCACAATCGTTGCTGAACCTGTTTTAAATACAATCTCTTTATTGGCTGTCAGAGTGATAGCGTCCGCTCGCAACGCATACTCTTTAGTGACACTTTCAGAGTACTTGCCCTCTACCGACTCCTGAAGATTGCCACCAATAGTAATCATCATATTCTTGCCAACACTTTCAGTATGATCTACACCCACCTCAATGGATTTATTCTTACCGATAGATTCACTCTGATTATTGGTCACGGTTTTATTACGGTCATTACCAATGTTTGAGTTCTCATCATGTTTGATCGTTTTTGTACGGTCGTTGTCGACCGTCAATGTTTCGTTATTTTCAACTTCCACATCCATATCTTTTTCAGCATGGATAAAGATCTGTTCAGAATCTTTTTTATCTTCAAACCGTAATTCATTATAGTTTTCAGCGCTGCCACCCTTGGTCGAGCGCGTTTTGATCCCACTCTGAGTCTTGGCACTGTAAGGCGGCTTGTTTGCACCGTTATAAACAGAACCGGTGACCAACGGACGATCCGGATCACCGTCAAGAAAATCGACAATCACCTCATGACCAATTCGCGGAACAAACGAAGCACCCCACTTATTGCCCGCCCAGGACTGCACTACACGCAGATAACAAGAGCTGTTCTCGTCACTTTTACCTTCACGATCCCAGATAAACTGGACCTTAATCCGTCCAAACTCATCAACATGAATCTCATCTCCGGCAGGCCCCGTCACCACCGCCGACTGTGGCCCCTTCATAGTAGGCCTAGTATGCTTGCGAGGCGGACGAAAATTCACACTATCAGGAACACAAGAAAACGAATTGTGGTAACCAGACCCCACATCACTACCACCGTAGTAACTATTATCATTGGCCTCATGGTATATGTTAACGATTAAATAACCACCGTTCTCACTCTTGCTCTCATGCTCAATTAAATTAAACAGCCCACCTGCATAAAAACTGGAACAATCGCCTTTGGCTTCCACCAAATCACTCAGCGCCTCCTCTGCATCTGCGCGAAAATCTACAATCTCTTTGCCCGCAGACAAGTGGTGCAATCCGGGATATTCGTAATGTTCAAAACTGCTGCTACTTTTAAATTTTGCACTTGTCGGTGTCTGAACCAGTAGTTTTTTTGCTGGCTCTTTAAAATTATAGTCATTGATGGCCCACACACCTGTTCCAAAGTGATGGGCATGTTGCCAATAACTTAGCTGACTCACCGTCTGATTTCCGGAAGAGTATTTCACCTCAGACTCTGCACACACATCAAAAGCAGACTTCTGATCAACAATCATCATGGTATGCTTATCTGACTCCTGCTTAAAATAATAAGCTATACCCTCCTCTTCAAGCAGCCGCGATACAAAATGAAAGTCTGATTCACCATACTGTATGCAATACTCTCGTGGTGTATTGCCACCCTTAATATTAAAGGCATAATCATTAAAACCAAGCGCCGCAAACACCTGAGAAACGATATCCTTAACACTTTTATTTTGAAAAATTCGCTGATTATGTGTTTTTGAGAGAAACCAAAGCCAGGGAACCACCGTGAGATTGTAGGCTCGCAAGCCATTTGACTGAACTTCGCCAAATGAAAACTGACTGACATAACCGTTAAAGGTACGCGCCTGATCATTCAGGATGTTAACGGTCACCTGTTCTCCAATCAGGTCATGGGGATCAATAGCAGGATTCGTAGATAAAACACCAACATCAAACTCAAACAACGCCGAAATATGCTCACTCCCCTTAAAAGAGGTCAACAGCAGTTCATCCTTGGGCAAGGGCGTCACAATTGAAATAAAGCGATTCTCTTGAGCAAAAAAACCCATTTACCTAATCCTCGGCGAAAAAAGAGTGAAGCTCATAGTGTGTCACTCATTTGAGGCATACCCATTAAAAAAACAGGCCGCTCCAGATCAATGGAGCGGCACAATGAGTACACGTCAGCTTACAGTGGTTTGGCAGTTGCCAGATCGTAACCCACACGCTGTGGATTAGATGTTTTATTCTTGGCATCAAAGTCATTGTAACTAATCATAATCTTTGAAAAGCTAAGAGTAATATTCTCTACAGGCTCACCCTCGGCATCAGCAGAGAGACTAAAACCACTAACCAGACAGTTCTCAAGTGTATAGTTCATATACTCCTGAACCTTGTCACCACCAGTACGCACAAGCTTAATCACAACAGTCTTACCTGCAGAACCGGTAACAGACTCTTTGAACAGTGACGTTACAGACGCATCTGCAAACTTGGTAATGCTCACTTCACTGATAGTAGGACGAGTCGCTTCACGATTAGTCAGATTGCCCGCTTCCATGCTGATACCACGCCCCACACCAAAACTCACTGAGTTAAGCGCAATGTGATTTGCATAACTATCAGCCGTTACATTGCCATTGATCCCATCATACTTCATGTATATAGCCATTTATAACTCCTTCAAAATTAAAAAATTAACAACAATCAAATGAGGCCACAAAAGAACTTTGGCAACCACTGCCAATCAGCTTCATTACCAGTAAATGCCAGCTTGATATCACTCAAGCCAACCACAACAACGAATAGTACACACCCTTCTTAACAATCGCTAACAATAATGGTGTTTTATTACCGTTTCACACACCCAGCGCGAAAAAAGACACTAAAAACTATATTGAACATCAAAGATCACTCGCATATCGCTTTCGTTGGAGACCACATCCGGCTTGGAAAATTTATTCTTCACAGGAAACGCAAGCTGTAAATCCCCCTTCAGTTGTGACCCATACGCAAACTGAAATCCAAGACCCGCGCTAGCCAGTTGCCCCTGAGTATCTGCTTCTTCCGGCACCAGTGAATACTGCTTTCCCCATCCATAATCAATAAACACCATCGGCTTAATCGACTCTTGCAACAGCGTGTTTTTAAACTTATTAAAACCCAACAGTGCCGGGTTGTTAAACACCCAATCCACGCCTGCATAAACAGCATCATCCGCCGAATATAAGTTAGGCGAAAACGCCCGGACCCGCGATGCACCCGCCAATGAAAACCGCACAATCGACGAAAGATTTGCACCTGCATACTGTGCATTAGAACGGACAATAATACGTGTATCACTGCCAAACAGCGGCAGCCGCCAGAACTTCAGCGCAGTGTAATCGGCTGACAAAATCTTATAACGACTATCCTGCCCAGGGTCAACACCAAACACAAAAGAACCACTGGTCAACTTAACATTCCCCTGATGCAACATATGTGATGATTCATTAAGCACATCATAATCAAACTGAATCGATAAATTCTGCAACTCTTCATCCAGGCGACGATCAACATCCGGCGTATTCCCCACCTGCAGATCTGACTCCACCCTGTCATATGAAAAAGCCACGCTATAATTTTCCAGCCGGCTCCGCTTCATCACATAGGTAAGCCCCAAGTCTTTAACGTTAACCACGCCACTCAAATCAACACTGGTCAGTACAATAGACTGATCTACTATAAACTGATTTTTTGAAATTCCAAGACCCAATTTAAATCTCGGATTAAAAAGCGACATCTGATAATTCAATCGCCAATATTGGGTATTGTTGGGGCGCGAAGCCCCCAACAAACTCAACTTAAGAAGATCCGCATATCCTAATAGATTATTTCCCTGCAACTCACCATACAGACGATACAACCCTGTCTGATCGGTGCCATGGTTATCAAGCCTGATATTTGCGTTATAACGATCTTCATTTTTAACGTTAATATTTATCTTTGTATCACCCACCTGCTGCCCAGGTTCAAAATAACCATCCGCACTGATGCCAGGGTAATCATTGATAAGGTACAACTTCTCCTCAACAACCTCGCTGGTCACCGGCTTTGTCAGCACATCCTTAAATACCGCCGTCAACAACTGATCTGAATAGAGCCGATTGCCATGTGTCTTAACCTCACCCAACACACCCACCAGCAGCGTTAAATTCACTACCCCATCCCGCACCTTCTGTTTGGGGATGTACGCCTTGGCTAAAATAAATCCACGCTCACGATAAAACTGCGTAATTTTATCTGCCACAGCCTCTATCTGACTCAATAAAATACCGCGTCGGGACTGCTGATCACGCACCAGCCAGACAAGCCGCTGCACATCCGTTGAGGTCACGTGGCGGTCCCGCGTCTCATCCTCAATATTACCTAACAGATCCGATATCTCACCCAGCTCATTGATTGTATATCCCGACGGCAGATACTCATCCTCCGCCATCAGCTCCACACGAATCTCCTCAACCATCTGCCCCAGGGCCTCTTTTGTAATCCCCAACTCAGGATACTCAAGCAGACCCTGAATCCGGAACTGCGACACCGCCAAGCGGGGACCCGACAACGGATCAATCTCACGCTTTTTAACACCGGGTATATTCAGATCGCGCACCAGCGTCTTTTTTTCAAGCACCGGCACATCCACAATCTCTGGCATCTCAACAACCCCCGACATCGCCGGGAGCGAAAAGAGCAGACCACCGATGGCCAATATAAAACCTCTATTTATTATCTGTCGCATAAAACTCTATTCTTAAAAAAATCATTCAGCCGCCATAAAAACAGCAGACTGCTACTTAATACCACGCAACGCCTGCGCTGCTGCCTCTGTCATTTTACGCATTAACCGCTCAAGGATGGTGCGCATAAAGGCGCGCGTCAGCTGCTCAACTGACTCGACAATTTTCATGCCCAACGCCTGCATCATTTTACGCATCACTCGCAATACCCAGATCCCGGTATCTTTGGCAAGGTCGATACCTTTGTGCAGTATCAGGGCGATTCTGTCTGCCAGGGTGGAAAGATTCATGGCGTGAGCCTGTAAAGATTCCAGCGCATTGACCATAATTCCTTTCAGCACCCACTGTAATCCGGCGTTAATAAACGCCCAGGTCTCAGGGTTAAAGGGGTTAACAGGCCTGTCTGAGGTCAGCCATTTTTGAATCATCGCTTCATTGCTGCTCAGCGGTGGTGGGCGTTTGATTTTATCCCATGTCGCCGCCTTCGCCTTTGTTATCGAAGTAACATACGATCCTATTTTATGAGCCTCTAAACTCACAATCTGATTTGTCGAAAAATAGTAACCATACCCTGGCAGCGGGGTATGTGAGTAGGGATAAACAGGCACCATTGGCACCGGGTCACTGTCGTGGTAAAGGCGGTGGATATTAGAGGCCTTCAGTTTTTTCGTCAGCTGTTTTGAGAAAAACTCAAAACCAACACGGGGCGCGCCAAAGGTATAAAGTTTAACAGCCAAGCTCGTATGGGATTTCACCCAGTCCGCCGCCAGTGTCGCCACGGCACCGCCCAGACTGTGACCAATACAGTGAATACGGTTAACGTCCTTCAGGTTGGTGCTGATATAGGTTCGCAGCTGTGTAAGCATACTGGTAAAGGCGTGGTTAAAACCGATGTGAACCGGCAGTCCGGTCACGGAACGTTCATTTCCCAGCCGTGCATTGCTGATCCAGTCGGCCAGCCGGTCTGTACCGCGAATGATGATAAAGAGGTCATGTTCGTACCCTTTGCCGCCCCGGGCGCAGATGGCAAAGCCGTCCGTGACGGAGATCAGGCGTCCGCCTACCTCAGCCTTGAGCAGGGTTTTGCTTTTGGGGTCGGAGGCAAAAATTTTATCTGTTAAGAATATTTTTAAGCGCCTATCATCTCTAACCTGATATACACTCTTAGCCAACCGCGCAGCCATCAATGGCGTGATCTCTATCACTTCACAAGCTCCTCTCTAATTGAGTCCCAAACGCAAGAGGTGCCAAGAAGCCCTCCTTTTGCATCGACAGAAACCAACTCATCTGTTAATTCGCATCTGAAATTGACAGGCACACCTCCTAATTCACCATACGTTTCACCCTTATCATGCTTAGACATAATCCATACAGCATATTCCTGCCCCTGATAATGAACAAAAATATCCTGAAAAGCGACAATCTCAACTGGGAGAACACGCCTGATTTTCCGATTAACTGTGGAAAGAGCAAACCTCCCTTGATCATCCGCTATAACAAAGTCTGGCTCCCCTTTTTCCTCGTTGACATTTACATGTCTCACCACCTTGGCCCCTGCAGCTGGTTTACCTTGAAAGGTCAACGTCCCCTCCATAGCAGAAAAGAGACAGTAATTTTCAGCTTGAAACAACATATTATCCTCCTCACCTTTACAGCCGCCCAGCAACAGCAACGTGATTAACGCTGCCCACAGGCCACTCCGTTTTATATTAGCCATCACAGCCATCCTATTGATATAGTGCTCTATCAAACGTTATGCCCATCCCTTTAACCAGCTTAAACACATACCCGTAACGGTGATCAGGCGTCCGTCTACCTCAGCCTTGAGCATGGCTTTGCTTTTGGGGTCGGGGGCGAAGATTTTTTTGCTAAAAAAATTTTTAGCTGGATTGGGTCCCTTGCCCCATACACATCTCTTGCGAGTTCCGCTGCTGTTGTTGGTATGATGTCTATCATTTCAACACTCCCTTATCAATGGAATCCCAGACGCACGATGTTGCTAAAAGCCCATTTTCAATCTCCACACCAAACACCAGTTCATCCGTTAATTCACATTTTACGTTCACTAGTTTGCCACCAAAATCCTCATATTTTGGGCTACCGACTTTGGACATATACCAGATCATTGCTGTCCCGTTAACATCAGACTAGTGGTCCATGCGGTTAATTGTGTAACGAATTTTTTCACGCTCAGCCGAAGCCAAAAGAGGTATACGCATTTACGCATCATATATAGAAATATTATTAATTACATAACTTTCCGCATGAACCACTAGCTCCCCTCTTTAGCAAAGAGGGCTTGGGGGAGATTTGAAGGCTGACAGGGATATCCGTTATATCAGTTAGCTGCAAAGTTTTTAAATCCCCCTCAATCCCCCTTTTCAAAGGGAGAGGTCGTAATGGCCTGTTTTGAATGTCATGTCCATTTTTTTAAAATTCGTAATTTTCTGATCATTATCACGAAACAGTCTCTTTTCAGACGTTAACGGAACAGCATGGCCTGCTCCTCTCCTTTACAACCGTTCAGAAATAATAGTGTGATGAGCAATAGTGCAGTTCTGTTAGGTAATAGATTTATCATCATCACTGCTTTATATACGCGCATTTTTTTCAACATGGCCGGGGGGCAGTCTGTATACATCGCTGGCCAGCTCCGCTGCTGTTGTTGGTGTGATATTTATCATTGCGATGCTCCGTTATTATGCCATCCCAGACGAACTACGATCTCACCAAGCCGCCAGCCAATTACGATTAAAGGTATCAAACGAGAAACGCCTTGCCTCATCAGCAATCACAAAGTCTGGTCTCTCTTTATTAATAACTACGACTACCCATCCGTCTCATCATCATCGTTGTCATCGCTATCACCATACAGCTGGTCTGGCGGTAACATGACGGATATATCACCTTGGTTAAAGTTTTTAACATCGGTAAAAATGGCGGGGTCGATTTCGGCCAGCGTCTCCACGGTGATCAGCTGCTGTCCTGACAATCCTATCAGTGCGTCAAATACACTAACCTTTACCTTTGAGCTATCGATCACTACTTTGGGTCTGCGACCATAGTAATAAACACTACCCACGTTAGAGAAGAGCGCAAACTCGTTGTTGATGTAGACGCTGACCGGTCTGCCGCGTGTACCGATATCCTGCGACACTTTTAGATTAACGCTGTTGGCGGTGATTTCCGGGGTGCTGCGGTAGTCCCGTGATGACCCGGTGGTGGATGTCAGGCCAAACAGGGAGCCGTTGGTGATGTTGATGTCGATGTTGCCATCCACACTGCTGTAGCCCGCATCCATTCTATCAACCGTTACATTCATATCATTTTCAAACTTGATATTGCCTTGCGTAACCAGATTGGTCAGCAGCACATTACCTCTGTTGTTGATCTCAATCTTGCCTGTCTGATTGATTACGTCGAGCGTTGCGGACTGGGTTTCCAGTGCATCATTGGTTCCTATGCCACTGCTGGCACGCAGCACTATTTTGTCGGCAATCATATTCATGGCTGCGCCATTTTTATCACTGATCGACCCTGTGCCGGCATCCAGTGTCAGTTGCGATGTGGTGATGCTGCCCACGCCAATACCACTGCCAGCGTTGATCACCACGCTACTGTCGGCCACCACGTTGTTCACATCGATGCTGTTTTTATCGTGCAACACAATATTGTTGGCAAACAGCTCGACCGTAGTGAAATCGTTACTACCGGTGATGGTGATATCGCTTGTTGCCGATAGTTTGCTGTTACCGGTCACATTGATTCCACTCGTACTAATTATGTCGCCCACCCCATCGACGGTCAGCCGTTTTGCCTCAACATTGGCAAATCGGGTATCAACCCCGTTTTTAAACGTGACATTACCCGCTGCCGCTTTCAATCCCACGGGACCGCGCAACAGGTTGCCGCTATTGCTCAGATCGATGTTGCCACTGGCAGCAATGTTCAAGGCGTGTTCTGACGTCAGGACAGCACTACTACTGACATTGCCACTGGCTGCAATATCAACAACATCGGTTGCACTCATGTCGACAATGGTCAGGTCAGCGGCATTATCAAGATAGATGCCACCGCTATGGATCAGCTGTAGATTTTTAACATCCGTCCGCATCCGTTGACTGGCCGTGCCCGCTGCATTAGCAGAGCTGAGTGTTAAGCGTTCTGCCGTGATCAGCGCTGTTGGTGCACTGCTGACTGTTTCAGCGGTGAGGCTGATGCTGTCTGTGGCATTGATACTGCCTTGCACTGTAATGAGATCGGCATCACCAGCCGCACCATCAAAGGCAATGCTGTTTTTATTGGAGTAATAGACCGGTGTGGCGCTGTTGACGGCAAACAGCCCTGTATCCAGCACCATGACATCATTGGCTGCAGTGCCATAGGCGGTGAGTGTGGCCAGCACATCATCACGAATCGACGCCACATTGCTTAATGCCACGGTATACTCTTTACCACTGCTGGCAAATATAAATTCACCGTCAGACTCATTGGCCAGGTAGGACTCAACATAACGCTGACTGCTGGAGAGTTGCACGCTATCGCTGCCAGCACCGCCATTGAAGTGCAGTCTGCCGCTTTGAGCGCCGCTCAATACAACATTCAAGACGTCATCACCGTCACTCCCGAGAATGGTGCCATCCAACATGCCCTGACCGGTGATATCAAACTGATCGCGGGCTTTGCCGCCGACCAGATTGTTAAAACCGCTGAAGAGTAGTAGCTGCTCATTACCACTCAGGCGGCCACCATTCAGCGCATCAATGGACCAGAGATTTGTAGCATCAGTTGCAGTCAAGGTACTGGCACTATTATTACCGGTGATCTTTTCAATATTGATGATCTGTTTGCCCAGCACCACATCAACCCGCTCCAGCGCGGCCATATCCACGCTGTCCTGACTGACCTGCCCACCACCATCAATACTGCCACTGATTGATCCAGCACGTGTGAAGAGGAAGCTGTCATCCAGCCGTCCCCCCACCAGATGGTTGAATCCGGCAAACGTGATCTCATTTATCTTGCCGCTATTAACACCTGTGACAGACCAGCCGTTTTTCTGATCCAGCGCAGTTAATTGACTGCTGCTACCGTTACCCGTGGCTGATTCAACATTGACCACATTCACACCCAGCCTCAGATCAACATTGGCCAAGGCCGACATATCAACTACATCCTGAGTGATGTGATCACCGCCATCTATAAAACCCGTCACTCTGCTGCCAGCGTTGAAGACAAAACGGTCATCACCACTGCCACCCATCAGAAGATTAAAGTCCACAAACCTGACGCCATTAACATCTCCATCATTGTCGCCCGTCAGTGTCCATAGGCTGGTGCTGTTTTCACCCGTCAATCGGCTGTTGGTATTGTTGCCGGTAATCTGCTCAACATTAAACAGGTTGCCTCCCAGTACCAGATCAACCGTCGCCAGACTGGCCATGTTAATGCTGTCCTGAATCAGATGCAGGCCACCATCAATACTCCCGGTGATGCGCCCCAACGTATTAAAGTTAAACGCATCGTCGGCGTTACCCCCCACCAGATTATTAAAATTAGTGAAGGTAACGCCATTCACCACGCCCCTGTTTTCACCGGTTAACGTCCAGGCATTGGCCCTATTCTCGCCCGTCAGCGTACTGGTACTGCTATTACCCACCACCTGTTCAATATTTAACAGATCTTTACCAAGCACCACATTCACAGCGCTGAGCGCCGCCATGCTCACACTGTCGCCGGTGATGTGGCCACCGCCATCGATGCGGCCTGTCAGACTGCTGCCAAAGTTAAAATCAAACCTGTCGTCACCATTGCCACCCACCAGATTATTAAAATTGATGAATGCCACACCGGCAACGTTGCCATCATTCTCCCCGGTTAACGTCCAGACACTGTTTCTATTCTCAGCGGTCAAGGTACTGGCGCTGTTGTTACCGGTAATCTGCTCAACATTAACAACATCTTTACCCAACACCACATTGGCCACCGACAATCCGGCCATGTTGATGCTGTCCTGGATCAGATGTTCGCCACCATCAATACGACCGGTTAAACGTCCCTGCCCCGTAAAGACAAACTCATCATCGGCATTACCCCCCACCAGATTATTAAAATTGATAAACGCAATACCACCCACGGCACCGCCATTCCTGCCCGTTACACTCCAGCGGTTGTTACTGTTATCGCCCGTTAAGCTACTGTTGATGTCATTACCGGTAATCTGCTCGATGTTGACGATATCCCGCCCAAGCAGCACCTGAACGGTTGCCAGCGCATACATGTTGACACTGTCCTGAGTGGTGTGGGCACCACCATCAATCTTACCCGCCACACGCCCCTGTGCAGTAAAGACAAAATGGTCATCGGCATTGCCCCCCACCAGATTATTAAACCCGGCAAACTCCACACCATCCACACTGCCACCATTGATGCCAGAGATAATCCAGCCATTGGCGTTGTTCTCACCGGTCAAGGTACTGGCGCTGTTGTTACCGGTAATCTTCTCTACGTTTACAACATCACGCCCCAGCATTAGATCAACGCTAGCCCGTGATGCCATGTTGATGCTGTCCTGAGTGATCTGGGCACCACCATCAATCCGCCCCAGCAGTCGCCCCTGTGCATTAAACACAAAGCTGTCATCGCCACTGCCACCCACCAGATTATTAAAGTTGATGAAAATCACACCATTCACGTTACCGTCATTCTCTCCCGTCAACGTCCAGCTGTTATTGGTATTGGCACCGGTCAAGGTGCTGGCAATATTATTACCTGTCACCTGCTCAATGTTTCGCAGATTGCCACCCAATACCACATTCACCAGATTCAGGGCCGCCATGTCAACGCGATCAAACGCAGCGCCGCTGCCACCATCGATCCAGCCACTTATCGCCGCACCGTTATTCAGCAGGAAGGTATCATCGGCAGTACCCCCCAGCAGATTGGCAAACCCTTCAAAGTCGAGCGAGGTTAATAGAGAGTTATTGCCATTAGAGACACGATAGCTGACAGTCCCCCTGTTACTGCCATCAATGGTCCAGCTGCTATTGGCATCCGCCCCCTTCAGAGTACTGTTGACACCACCAATCACGCCCTCAATACCGCTGATGCTGGAGCCATTAATCGCATCCAGCGCACTGCTCACCGTCACCGTTACGTTGTCTTGATTGCTATAGTCAATCTTGTCACTGCCGACACCATCGCCCCCATGAATACTGCCTGGGAAGGCAACGTTCTCACCGTTGGCACTCTTAAAGCGGAAGTTATCATCCACTGTACCGCCCAGCAGATTGGTCATGCCAGAAAATGTTAACTGCTCCGCCGTACCCTGATCGATAATGCCCGCACCGGGGCCAACAATCAGCCAGTTATTCAGATTGTTTTCACCCACCAACAGCGTGCCGGAATTGTTATTGCCCACCATCGTTTCAATGTTGGCAATACCGGCACCACCCAATATCACCCGGAGTGCACCGTTCAATTTGGACAGATCAACACTGTCGCCCACAACATGGGCACCACCATCAATCAGCAGGCTATTCAGATCAACACCGTTGGCAAGTGAGAACTGATCATCACCACTGCCGCCCACATACTGATCAATGCCGGTAAAGTTCACCCGACCATTGGCCAGATTGCCACCGTCTGCCGTCACAATATTCCACACAACGTTTTCATTGGCACCGCGCAACAGATCCACACTCGCACCACCATTGATCGCCGCTACCGCCACACCTGCCGCATTCAAATTAAACCGATCAGCCCCGAGGCCACCGTTAAGCACACCGGTTATCGACGATGAGATATTAAAGATGTCATCGCCATCCATACCATTCATCACACCACCAAAACCCGTGGCGATATTAAAGGTATCTATCTTAGTGCCACCGTTCAGGGTATTGATATTGCGGAACAGATTAACGCCCGTCACCTGATTGCCCGTGGTGGCAATCGTCCAGACATTATCAACCCCTGCGCGGGCATTCAGTATATTACTGCCCAAACCACCCTCCATCGTGCCACTCACGGCACCGGCAGGTTCAAGGGTAAACTGGTCATCGCTATTGCCCCCCGTCAAATTCTGAATCTGACGATACCCGGCACCTACACCGGTCACACTGCCACTATCACTACCCGTCACACTCCAGCTGTTGGAACGGTTCCCCGCAACCAAGGTATTAATCCCCCCCGCACCTTCCAGGCTACCGGCAAAACTGCCTGTATTGGCCAGCTGGAAAACATCCTCATCACCACTGCCTACCAGCAGCTCCATACCTGTAAAACCAGCCGCAACACCTGTCACACTGCCACTATCACTCCCGGTAATGTTCCAGCTGTTTTTACGATTACCGGCAATCACCGTATCGTTACCGGCCGCGCCATCAATACTGCCCACAAAATTGATGGTGTCATGCAGCCGGAAAGTGTCCTGACTGGCATTACCCACCAACCGCTCAATCCCAACAAAGCCCTGCACCAAACCGGTCACACTGCCACTATCAGCAGCGGTAATACTCCAGCTATTAATACGATTGCCGCCCACCAGGGTATCGCTAAGCCCCCCTGCACCATCAATGGTGCCGGCAAAATTAATGGTGTTATGCAGCTCAAACGTATCTTGCCCGGCGTTACCCACCACGGCCTCAATCCCGCTAAAGCCATTCCGCAGACCGGTCACACTACCGCTATTGGCACCCGTGATGCCCCAGAGGTTGGCACGGTTGCCACCAATCAGAATGTCGCTACCCGCAGCACCGTTAATGCTGCCAGAAAAATCGATCACATCATGCAGATAAAAACTATCCTGCTCACTGCCACCCACCAGTTTATTAAAGCCGCTAAACGTCAACGTGCCCAGGGTACCGGTATTGCCATCAAGGAGCCGCCACACATTGACACTATTACTACCCGTCAAGGTGCTATTGCCATTGGCAATAATGCTTTCAATATTCATAAAGCCCTGACCAATCACCAGCGCACGATCTCCGGCGTTGTTGAGATTGATACTGTCCTGACTGACGTGGCCCGCACCATCAATCAGACCACTCATGTTAGCCGCGGATAATGTGAATACAAAACTGTCATCATTGGCACCGCCCGTCAGGTTTTCGATATTGAGATAACCATTAAGCAGCCCCGTCACACTCCCCAGCCCCGCACCATCAACGGTCCAGGCGTTAACACGCTGACCACCGATCACCGTATCGCTCCCGCCCGAGCCATCAATGCTGCCGGAAAAATCAAGTGTATCGTGCAGTGTAAAAATATCCTGGCCGCCATTGCCCAGCAGCGCCTCAATCCCGCTAAAACCATCACGCAATCCCGTCACACTGCCACTATTGGCCGCCGTGATGCCCCAGACGTTATTACGGTTACCACCTATCAACGTATCGTTGCCCGCACCCCCGGCAATGCTACCGGCAAAATCAACACTACCGTGCAGGCGGAAGGTATCCTGATCACTCCCCCCCACCAGCCGGTTAAAGCCCGCAAAGTTCACCCCACCCACACTGCCCGCATTGGCACCGGTGACCTGCCAGTTATTCACCTGATTGCTACCGGTCAAGGCACTGGTACCGTTGGCAGTAATACGTTCAACGTTAAGGAAGCTCTGATCAATAATGATGGATCTGTTACCAGCAGCGCTCAAATCAACACTATCTTCTGTGCTGTGGCCCGCACCATCCACCACACCCGTCACACTGGATGCCAACGAGGTGAACACAAAGCTGTCGTTATTCGCCCCCCCCGTCAGGTTTTCAATACCACTGTATCCCCCCACCAATCCGGTCACGCCCCCGGCATTCACACCATCAACACTCCAGCCATTGACGCGATTACTACCGATCAATGTATCGCTACCCGCAGCACCGTCGATGCTGCCGCTAAAATCAATCGCGTCATGCAGGCGGAAGATATCCTGGGCCGTACCGCCTACCAGTCGGGTAAACCCTTCAAA
>JANOSY010000093.1:0-51664 GCA_031416075.1 Tenderia sp. (SeqCode)
AACTTTTTTGGGGGTTCATCTTGTTGGGCTTTGTTCATCAGGCTAACTCACCAATCAACCGGACCCACTCCAGCGGCGGACCTGCTCACTCCGTCTTTGCTTCGTGCGCCGCTTCCGTGGTCCGGTTATCAGAAACGTTAGCCACCATAGACCATAGACCATGGGCGAGACCTCAAAAGATGTACTTTCACTGCTGACCCAGCTAATGCCGGGGTTCTTGACTGCATGGGTTGTGTATGGACTTACCACTTATACAAAACCAGTTCAATTTGAGCGAGCTGTCCAAGCATTGATATATAGCTTCATGGTCAATGCACTGGTAGTAGTAATTGAGCCAATGTTATTATTTTCTGGACGGTTTGTACGGTTAGGTATCTGGGATCGTTCAGCAGAGTTAATTACTTCCGCAGTGGTTGCCATTGCTCTTGGTTTATTGCTATCGTTTTTCATGACGAATGACGCCTTTTTTAGTCGCGCACGACGTCTTCGTATTACGTCGAGAACGCCGTATCCTTCAGAATGGTATGGCGCATTCGCGACTAAATCCCGATATGTTGTATTGCACCTTGAAGGGGCGCGCCGAATATCAGGCTATCCGATTGAGTGGCCTACAGAGCCGATATCAGGACACTTCCGGCTAACTAACGCTGCGTGGCTAGATGATAAAAACCAGGAAATACCTCTTGATGGAAACGACTCTATCCTGATCTCTGCGAAGCAAGTAGGAATGGTCGAATTCTTAAAAAATACTGAGGAGTTGAAAGATGCCACAGAAACAACCTAACCTCCCACCTCCTCGGATCCAAAAACCAGACAATGTACGAGGCAATGTTAATCCCCCTACAACCGGGTCACGGCCTCCGCCTCCGCCACCTCCCCCGGCTAAAAAAAGCGGCTAACCCGGCGCTCAAGGGGACGGCTGCGCCGCCCCTTAGCTTTGCGTTGGGCGGCTAAGTCATGCATAGGCTCGTTTAATGGCGTTCTCAGACCCCTCACCATCTGTGGGCTACTGTACCGAATTCGCGCGGGACAAAAAGTGCGCTCAAGCGGCTGTGATCGTGTAATCTCTACCTACTCAGGTCCAAGAGCGCCGAAATGTCCACCAAGCCCCAGCCCCAGCAGAATCATCTTCTGGCAGCCTTGTCGCCTGAAGTTCAAGGCCGTTTGTTTCCGTACCTAGAGCTGGTGCCACTGCCGTTGCGCGCGCTCCTATATGAATCCCGGCGCCCCATGCGTCACGTTTACTTTCCCACCGACTCCATAGTCTCGCTGCAGTACGTGATGGAAAACGGGGCATCGACCGCGATCTCCGTGGTGGGCAACGAGGGATTGCTAGGCATCACTTTGTTTCTGGGCGGCGAGACCACACCGAGCCGGTCGCTGGTACAGAGCGCCGGTTACGCCTATCGACTTCCCCGACTGCGGGTGAAAGAGGAGTTTAATCGCCACGGCCAGTTGCTGATGCTGATGCTGCGCTACACGCAGGCCCTGATCACGCAAGTCTCTCAGACCGCCGTTTGCAACCGGCACCATTCGATCGACCAGCAGATCTGCCGCTGGCTCCTGCTTTCCATGGATCGACTGTCACATAACCACTTGACGATGACACAGGAATTCATCGGCAACATGCTCGGCGTTCGCCGCGAGGGCGTCACCCAGGCCGCGTTAAAATTGCAGCAGCTAGGCGTGATTACATATTCGCGCGGATTGATCAAGGTGATTGACCGGCCGAAACTTGAAACTCTGAGTTGCGAGTGCTACAGCGTGGTCAAGAAGGAAACAGAACTGCTGCTTCATTACCTGCCGCAGCGCCACGTGATTACGAATACCGACTCCATCCCCACTGTGACGCTTGGAACACCGGAGGCAGTGAGAAGTCTATAAAAAAGTGGCAGCATTGGGGACAGACCACGGTTTATTAATAAGTCCTGCTACTCTCCCTTATCCGTTCTCAACTCGCCGGAGCCCTCTATGCCACGCCGTGCCCACATTACGTTGCCGAATATCCCCTCCCCACAAATAAAAAAGCGCCCGATTTTCACCGGACGCCAAGCACCTTACCTGGGAGGAGTGGTGTTTATTACAGGTTGTAAGCGCGCTCGCCGTGGCTTGCGGTATCCAGACCTTCACGCTCCTGCTCATCGGTAACACGCAGACCGATGGTGACATCGATCAGTTTGAACAGTACCAGACTGACAACACCTGACCAGACGATGGTAAGCAATACACCTGTGGCCTGTGTCATCACCTGCCCCATCATTGAATAGTCATCAACGCCCACACCACCCAGTGCCGGGGAGACAAAGATACCGGTACCGATTGCGCCTACAATGCCGCCGATGCCATGGATACCAAACACATCCAAGCTATCGTCGTAACCCAGCGCTCGTTTCAATCCGGTCACACTCCACAGGCAGACCACACCTGCTACTGCGCCCAGAGCGATGGCTCCCATCGGCCCCACCAAGCCCGCCGCCGGTGTAACAGCCACCAAGCCGGTTATCACACCTGAAGCCACCCCCAGCATTGATGGTTTGCCACGCAACAGCCACTCAGCCAACATCCAAGCCATGCCACCCGCCGCTGTCGCCAAAATAGTGTTCAGGAAGGCCAGTGCCGCGCCGCCTGTTGCTTCCAGATTGGAACCGGCATTAAAGCCGAACCAGCCTACCCACAGTAACGAGGCACCGATCATGGTCATTGGCAGATTGTGTGGCGGCATGGCGTCACGGCCGTAACCGATACGCTTGCCAAGCACAATTGCCCCTACCAGCGCGGCAATACCGGCGTTGATATGCACCACCGTACCACCGGCAAAGTCGAGGTCACCCGCTTCGAAGAGGTAACCACCTGCAGCCCAAACCATGTGTGTGATAGGCAGGTATGAGAAGGTGAACCAGAGGGCACCAAAGATCATCAGAGCAGAAAATTTTACCCGCTCAGCCAGTCCGCCCACAATCAGTGCCACGGTAATGGCAGCAAAGGTCAACTGGAAGGCAACAAAGACCAGCTCAGGGAGCACTACGCCGTCAGTAAAGGTCGCTACCGTACTATCGGGGGTAATGCCTGCCAGGAACATTTTCGACAGATCGCCAATCGCCCAGTTAAGGCTGCCGCCGTCACCAAATGCCAACGAGTAGCCATATATAGCCCAGAGAATGGAAACCATGCAGAAGATAGCCATCACCTGTGTCAGTACCGAGAGCATGTTTTTGGCACGCACCAGGCCGCCGTAAAACAGCGCCACGCCGGGCACAATCATCAATACAACCAACAACGTTGAGACCATCATCCAGGCCGTATCACCCTTATTGGGTAACGGCGCAACGGCCTTGGCAACCGGTGTTTCAGCCGCTGGCATCTCAATCACAGTCGCCGCAACCTGCACACTCTCCACCATCGTGGCCACATCCTCTTCCGCCAGACTCAATGGCGAAACCAACAGCAGCACACTCAGGGCTACCCAACTCAATAGTCTATTCATCGTTCTACCTCTCCTGCTTACAGCGCTTCAGGACCGGACTCACCGGTACGAATACGGATAGCCTGTTCCAAACCCACTACAAAAATCTTACCGTCACCGATTTTGCCGGTATTGGCGGCCTTGGTAATCGCCTCGATCACCTGATCCAACATGTCTGCCGGGATCGCAATATCAATCTTCACCTTGGGTAAAAAATCGACCACATATTCAGCGCCGCGATAGAGCTCTGTATGCCCCTTCTGACGACCAAACCCCTTCACCTCCGTCACGGTGATCCCTTGTACACCGATGTCAGAAAGCGCCTCACGCACATCGTCCAATTTGAATGGCTTAATAATTGCCGTTACCAGTTTCATTGCCTTCTCCTAGACTCAAATCCAAACACAGAGGCCACCGGCCCCGCTCACCCATATCTACAATCCATTTGTGCGTTTTACAGAGCACAACCTGTGCCAATGAATAAAAATGATATATTTCAATTATATAAACAATAAAGAACGCCACGCCCAGCCACTCTCGCACCAAAAAACAACAGCCATCCCTCACCGCGCACCAAAACAGACCATTCATCTCGCCCGGAAAAATCCAGTAAAAATAACGTACACTTGGCCAATAAAACCAAAGGAGAGACGTGGTGATAGACCCAAAAATATTTGATGACCTGACCCGCAAACTGGCAGACGCCGTACCCCCTGGCATAAAAGGGCTGCAAAGCGATCTGGAGCGTAACTTCCACGCCATTTTGCAGAGCACATTCAACAAACTGGAGCTGGTCACCCGTGAGGAGTTTGAGGTACAAACCGCGCTGCTGGCCCGGACCCGCGCCAAACTGGATGCGCTGGAAAAAGCAGTGGCGGCGCTGGAACAGAAAGGCCCACCCCGTACAACCGCTGAATAACCATGTCGCTTGCCATCGTTTACAGCCGTGCCGGCACTGGCATCGACGCCCCACTGGTCACGGTGGAGGTGCATCTGGCCAACGGCCTGCCGGGTCTGGCCATCGTGGGGTTACCAGAAGCGGCGGTTAAAGAGAGCAAAGACCGTGTCCGTGGCGCACTGCTGAATAGTCGCTTCGAGTTCCCGGCACGACGCATCACCATCAACCTCGCCCCCGCCGACCTACCCAAAGAGGGGGGCCGTTTTGATCTGCCCATTGCCCTTGGCATCCTGGCCGCCTCTGGGCAGATCCCTAAAAACCTGCTGGAACAGTATGAATTTGCTGGCGAGCTGGCACTCAGCGGGGCACTGCGGCCAATCCGCGCCGTGCTGCCCGCCGCCAGCCAGTGCCGCAACGCTGGGCGGGCACTGATACTGCCACTGGAGAGCAGTGCCGAGGCAACCCTGGCGGGCGACATCATCGTGTTTGGTGCCGGCCACCTGCTCGAAGTATGTGCCCACCTCAACGGCACAGCGTTGCTCACCCCACAGCCGCCTATGGCCATCCCCAACCATCCCAATACCCATCTCAACATCAATGATGTGCGTGGCCAACACCACGCCAAACGGGCCCTGGAGATTGCCGCCGCTGGCGGTCACTCACTATTGATGGTCGGCCCGCCCGGCACCGGTAAAACCATGCTTGCCAGCCGCCTGCCCACCATTCTGCCCACCATGACCGAAGATGAAGCGCTGGAGAGTGCCGCCGTGCAGAGCATCAGCCAAAATGGCTTTGATCCGGCCAACTGGAAACAGCGCCCATTTCGCTCCCCCCACCACACCGCCTCCGGCGTGGCGCTGGTGGGCGGTGGCAGCACACCGCGCCCCGGTGAAATCTCCCTCGCCCACAATGGTGTGATGTTTCTCGATGAACTGCCGGAGTTTGATCGCCGAGTACTGGAGGTACTGCGCGAACCGCTGGAGTCCGGCAAGGTCACCATCTCCCGCGCCGCACGACAGGCCGAGTTCCCCGCCCGTTTCCAGCTCATCGCCGCCATGAACCCCTGCCCCTGCGGCTACCTGGGCGATGCCAACGGTCGCTGCAAATGCACCATCGAACAGGTACAGCGGTATCGTGGTCGCATCTCCGGGCCGATCCTCGACCGCATCGACATGCACATTGAGGTCCCACCCCTGGCAAAAGAGCAGCTCTACGGCGAACGGGACAAGCAAGCCGAAGGGAGCGCCACCGTCAGGCAGCGGGTTGAAGCCGCCAGGGCGTTACAGCAGCAACGTGCTGGCAAAGCCAACCACCAGCTCAACAGCCGTGAAGTAGAACAGTTTTGTCTGTTGGAAAAAAAGGATCAGGCACTGTTAGAACAAGCGATTGATCGACTCGGACTCTCCGCCCGCGCCGCCCACCGCATCCTGCGCGTGGCTCGCACCATCGCCGATCTCGGCAACAACGAACAGATCACCACAGCACATTTAAGCGAGGCGATTAGCTATCGCCGTCTTGATCGCACTCTGCGCTCATGAGATCAACCCGCGTCAGATAAAACTCAAATATGTTAATTTTTTTACATTTATCACCCATCCCCAAATATACCCATCACATCAGGCTTCTACCCCTACCCATTACAGGGTCTTTTCAATACGCTGCACTTATTGGCCGCTGGCGTGCGGCTTACCACACTGTTCAACACCCATTTACAAATCTAACTCACGTTACCCATTTTGTTAGTCAGGAGACTGTTCAAGTTAAATGCTTCCCTTTTGGCAGAGCAATCGTTACCCTTTTGCCGTATGTTGGGGATGTAAATATAAAAATATGAAGGCGATAATAATGACAGAGGCTCCACAGAATGGCCTAAAGGGGATTAAACATTGGCGTTACGACCTGCTCGCGGGGATGCAGGTTGCCTTGGTTTCTCTTCCACTCTCCTTGGGTATCGCGATTGCATCGGGGGCTCCTCCGGTGACCGGTCTAATTTCTGCAATTATTGCAGGGTTAATCTTTCCGTTCCTGGGTGGCGCTTATGTCACTATCAGTGGCCCTGCTGCAGGCTTAGCGCCTGCGTTATTGGCCGGTATGTTGATGCTGGGGGGAGGAGATTTAGCTGCGGGTTATCCGCTGTTACTAGTTGCTATTTGTATCACCGGGCTAGTGCAGATTGTGCTCGCCTTTATGAATGCCGGCCGCTTTGCCATATTTTTACCCGTCACGGTGGTGGAGGCCATGCTCGCCGCCATCGGTTTAATCATCATCATTAAACAGCTACCGCCATTAATGGGAGCGATGCTTCCAGCAGCCTCCAACATATTGGGGTCTGTCACAAAGTTACCGCAGGCGGCGATGCAAATGCATCCGGGGGTGTTTGTCATCGGCGCGATCAGTCTGTTTCTGATTTTTTATCTCAACAAATGTCGTCATAACTGGGCACGTAAAGTGCCGCCACCGTTAGTGGTGGCGATTCTCGGTATCGTTCTCGGATATGTCTTCAATCTTGATGCTAAATACCTCATTACCATGCCGGAAGACTTGTTGAAAAATGGCATTACTATGCCGGCATTTGGCGAAGCTTTTAATCGTCCAGAGCTATGGTGGGGCATCTTGGTGGTTGTGATTACGTTAACATTGATTGACGGCGTGGAGTCGCTGGCGACGATTAAGGCGATTGATAAAATCGACCCCTTTCAACGTAAGTCTGACCCCAATATCACCTTGCGGGCCATGGGGGTATCGAACTCTCTTTCCAGCATTTTTGGTGGTTTGACGATTATTCCGGGGGGCATTAAGAGCAGTACCAATGTCGATGCGGGGGGGCGTACGCTGTGGGCAAACTTCTACAATGCGATGTTCTTGCTGCTGTTCCTGTTTGTCGCCAGCGACATTATCGCACGCATCCCGTTAGCGGCGATTGCTGCAATTCTCATCTATGTAGGATGGAAGCTCTGCGAATACAAGGTCTTCACAAAAACCTACGCCATTGGCCGAGATCAGATTGTGATCTTTGTGACGACGGTTGTGGCGATACTCGCCACCGATTTACTGGCGGGTATTTTGATCGGCATCGCAGCCGAGATATTGATACTGCTCTATTTATTAACCCCATCACTACGTTTTGTTCTGAATGGACGACTGACGGCACAACAGTCATGGGGACTGTTGTGGGCAAATTTTCGGAGTTTGTTTGGCTCGCCTATTATCAACATCAAAGAGCAACAACAAAATGGCCATCCTCACTACGAAATTACGCTGTCATCGGTGGTCTGTTTTAATTTGCTGGCACTGGATAAGATTTTGGCTAATTTGCCGGAAAAACATGGCGTCACACTGATCATTACTGAATCCGGTCGCATCATTGACCATACAGGCATGGAGTATCTGCACCAGTTCAAAGAGGAGTGTCTGCGTGATGGTCGTGCTTTTGAGTTGCAAGGATTGGAAAACTTTTTTCAGTTCACGCAGCACTCACTCTCTGCCCGTATGCAGGATGCCACTTTACTGAAAGAGCAGGCCAAACGCAGTCAGCGTGAAGAGGAGATGGCAGCACTGGCGGCACAATACCAGCTGGCCTTTAAACCAGATACAGTCAGCATCGTAAACGAACATGACTTCATCTACTTGCGCCGCGGTACAGACAAACAAGAGTATCACGTGATGCATGGCAGTTTTCTCGGGGGTGAAGTTCGGCTGTTTGACTATAGCCATACCGCCGCACCGGCTTATTACAGCAACCATTGGCACACCATTATCACGCTGGATGTGCCTAATGCTCAAAACAGCGTGGCAGATTTCGTAATTGTGCCTGGGCATTATCTGGAACGTTATTTAGTCGACTTTAAAGAGCAAAAGCTTGAAGCGGATAATTATGGTTTTGCCGAACACTATCGACTCTATGGTAAAAATGAACAGGCCAAGCCAACACTGAGCAATGATATGAAGCAGTATTTCATGCAGCATCAAAGCCTCTACTTGGAAGTGCGTAATGGCGTGATGATGGCGTTTCTACAGGATAAGGAGCTAGCCACGGCTAAAGAGATAGCAATGTTGTTTGATTTGGCCCGGCGCTTCAAGGAGGAGTATTTACAGCAGGTTTAATCACCCATTAACCGTATTTAATTGATGCCGGAAAGGGTTTGGTAGTGATCACCAGACCCTTTTTTGTGGGGCACATAATTAATACCCGCGTCTTAGGTATCGCTGCAACATGGGGAAATCCAGGCACGGGGGCTATAAACAGCATCTCCATCCCAAACCCAAACTCTCATTGACTCTACCTCGCCTTTCACAGGGGCTATCGTGAAACAGATACTGGACACGGTAAGTTCAGCACTCTTTTTGTACACACGAGGCACATCACGCCACCACTCGTTACATCAAATACCAAGCATTATTTATATACTGGCATTCGTTTAGTTTACAGATCCATCCGTTCATTTCCGCTTGGGCACAGAAAACGTGCCCACCCTTTAAATACTTTATCTGGCCTCCTCTAAAGAAAGGGACACTCATGCCGCTAATCACGTCTGGATGTCATCTTGCTAGCCTTGGAATCCCTCTCTTACGCTATCGCTATTGGTCATGGTTTGATCATTGTGGCTGCCGTGCCTGAAAATTGAGAGGTGAACATTTCCGGAGAAGTCATGGCCATCTGATAGTAAAGGATAGTCACTATTGAATCGTTAAAATTTTTGGGGAAGTTCTATCATGATAAATAAATTCTGTTTGGCGAAAAGTTCGCCATTATTACTGTCGATATTACTGGGGGCTGCTCTCTCATTTTCCGCTGAAGCGGCAACATCGAAAGATAATAAAATGGTTGTCGATTCACAATGCCCTCCTTTGGGATGGTCAGAAAACCTGGTTAGTTTTTTAAAACCGGATGCAAAACTACCTACTGAGAACACACCACTAGGAGCCAGTGATTGTGACTTTCATGAGTGGTCATGGGAGGCTTTTGTCTGGGCCACCGCACTCGACAAGGGAGGCGCTCCACGTTTTATGACACTTCCCACTCCAGACGATCTATTGATCTCAAAAAAAATAAAGCCTGGTCAGTCACGGTCACTCAAACTTGGTCTTCGTGCCACCAAGGCTCATAACACCACCCCTTTTCTCGAAGTGGCGGGGGCAATTGTTGAAGCCGATGGAAATATGCTGGTTGCAGCCAATGGTTACCCTGTATATGCCTCGGTGCACATGAACTCACCCTATTTTACGACGGCAAAAAAGAATCTTATTTATGACGCCGGTTACATAAACGCCCCAGCGGATGATTATTTTGATGTGGGAGCTGCTGTGTTTAAAGCAACATGGTTGCGCTTAGACTCAGGGCAAGCAGCACCAGCAGGCGCATTTACCACTCAAGCCACTGTGCCTGTTTTAAAGGTGAATTCTGATCTGAATGTTGTGCCGAGCGGCAAAACTACACAGGCAACCGTAGCCCTGGTCGGAATGCATGTAGTGGGGTACACCATAAATCATCCTGAGTTTTTATGGGGGACATTTGAGCACAAAGTTAACGTACCGATGGTTCCAGATAACACCTTCAGTACAAGTGACAGCAGTCCTAACAATTACACTTTTTACTCGGCAGGAACCTCCTATGCAGATGTTAATCAGCAGAACAGCAATCCTGCCACATTAACCTTTGATGAAAAAACGCAACGTTTCTCACCCCGCACCAATGCGGTTTTGGAAAATAAAACGGGAGGTGAAAATAATTCACCCAATGGCCCCGCCAATATTGAAAGCCTAAATGTCTCCGCGCAGGAGTTTCTTGAAAACCAAAAAGGTAATCAATCAGTTTTCTCAAATTACAATCTTATAGGCACACTATGGATGAAACCGAATACCTATGTGCTGCCAGGGGCGTTGAGTATGGGTGCAGCTAATGGTGTTGGTTCTGTGAATCTTGCCAATTCCACTGCTGAAACATTTGTACAGTATCCAAACAACAGTGATCAGGAAAAAGTACAAAACTGCTTCATGTGTCACAACGCCACCTCCTACTCATTTCAGCAGTTTCCACCACCATTGGCTAATCGCAGAATTGCACTTAGTCATGTATTGAGCGTAGGAACCCCTTATAGTGTTGCCAATAAAATTCCAGTGGGAGCACAGTGTTCAGATGTCAATACTGGCCCTATCATGAGCAATAATGAGGCGCAAACCATCTGCCCCAAGGCGTGTGGGAAATTTTACAACTGGAATGGACAATGGCGCACCACTGTTCAAGGAAAACAGTCTGTGTGTGGTTGTTGCACCTATTAACGGATGTGCATAAAGGGGGCATGGCGATACTAATCGCCATGCCCTTTCATCTTTGTTTTAATCACAGGAGAGATACACGGATGGTCACATCTTTTGCGCCCATTCGTAGCCTGCGTTTCATTTAGCAGGCTGCTGAAGATTTATTCAGAGGTTCCCTAGCTGTTTCTCTGTCGCCAATACCTGCTGTGTCATTCTGATCACACTGTCCGGGTTGAGCGAGATCGACTCGATCCCTTGCTGCACCAGCCAGCGGGTGATCTCGGGGTAGTCCGACGGTGCCTGGCCGCAGATCCCCACATACTTACCTTTCCGTTTGCACGCCTCAATCGCCATCTGCATCAATTTCAGTACTGCCGGATTGCGTTCATCAAAACTGGTGACGATGCCTGAGTCACGATCCACACCGAGTGTCAGCTGAGTCAGGTCATTGGAGCCGATGGAGAAGCCGTCGAAGAGTTCCAGAAAATCATCGGCCAGCAACGCGTTGACGGGGATCTCACACATCATGTAGATCTTTAATCCATTCTCCCCGCGTATCAGTCCTTTCTCCGCCATCAGCTTGAGCACCGCTTTGGCTTCATCAATGCTGCGCACAAAGGGGATCATCAGCGCCACGTTATCCAGCCCCATCTCTTGGCGCACCAGTTTTACGGCAGCGCACTCCAGCGCAAATGCTGCGGCAAACTCCGGCGAGGGGTAGCGCGAGGCACCGCGAAAACCGATCATCGGATTCTCCTCCACCGGTTCAAACGGTTTGCCACCAATCAACGCGGCGTACTCGTTGGATTTGAAATCACTCATGCGCACAATGATCGGGCGTGAATGGAAGGCGGCGGCTATCGTGCCCACACCTTCGGCAAGGCGTTGCACGTAGTAGCTGACCGGATCGGCATAACCGGCGATCAGCGGCGCGATCAGTTTTTGCGTCGCCTTGTCGATCTGGTCGTACTCCAGTAAAGCCCGGGGATGGATGCGGATGGTGTTGTTGATGATGAACTCCAGCCGCGTTAGTCCGACACCTTCACACGGTAGGCGGCTGGTCTCGAAGGCCTGTGACGGGTTGGCGAGGTTGAGCATGATGTGGGTCTTGGGTTTGGTTAAAGTGCTGAGGTCAATGGTCTGCTGACTGAATTTTTGAATCCCTTCGTAGATAAAACCGTCGTCCCCCTCGGCGCAGGAGACCGTCACCTGCTGGCCGGTAGTCAGTGCGTGGGTGGCGTCACCACAACCAACCACGGCGGGGATGCCCAGCTCACGGGCGACAATGGCAGCGTGGCAGGTGCGGCCACCGCGATTGGTGACGATGGCGCTGGCCACCTTCATCACCGGTTCCCAGTCGGGGTCGGTGATGTCGGTCACCAGTACCTCACCCGGTTGCAGCGTGTGCATCTGTGCCGCTTCAAGAATCACCCGTACCGTGCCGGCGGCAATCTTCTGACCAACACTCTTGCCACGCACCAGCACCGCGCCGCGTGATTCCAGCGTGAAGGTTTGAGAGAAGTTGGCGTCGCTGCTCGACTGCACCGTCTCGGGCCGCGCCTGGACGATGAACAGCTCGCCACTGTTGCCATCCTTGGCCCATTCGATATCCATCGGGCGCTGGTAGTGTTGCTCGATGGTAACGGCCTGACGCGCCAGCTCCAGCACCTCATCGTCAGTGATGGAGAACTGCTCACGCTCTTCACGCTTTACCGTGACATTGCGGGTAGAGATGCCCGCCATTGGGTCGCCAGTGTAGAGCATCTTGATCGCCTTTTCCCCCAGCTGCCGTTTTATGATCGGGCGCAATTCGCCATGCAGTTTTGGTTTGAAGACAAAAAACTCATCAGGATTCACCGTGCCTTGCACCACACTTTCACCCAGACCATAGGCGGAGGTGATGAAGACCACGTCGCGAAAACCGCTCTCGGTATCGAGGGTGAAGATGACACCTGATGCGGCGATATCGGAGCGCACCATCTTTTGCACACCGATGGAGAGGGCAATCTCAACATTGGCAAAACCCTTATGCACACGATAAGAGATGGCGCGGTCGGTGAAGAGTGAAGCAAAGACCTGCTTGCAGGTGGTGAGCAGATGGTGGCTGCCACGAATGTTGAGATAGCTCTCCTGCTGCCCGGCAAACGACGCGGTGGGCAGATCCTCCGCCGTGGCCGAGCTGCGCACCGCGACATCGGTGTTGTCGCCATACTCCTGCTCCAGCGCCTGATAGGCGGTACGGATCTCTTCAATCAGATCGGCAGGCAGTTCGCTGTGCACAATCCAGCTGCGGATACGTGCGCCCGCCGTTGCTAATGCCTGGGTATCGTGGGTATCAAGCTGCGCCAGCACCTCGCGGATGCGCTGTTCCAGATTGTTGTGGCTGATGAAGTGGCGATACGCCTCTGCCGTCGTCGCAAAGCCGTTGGGGATCTTCGCGCCCTTGCTGGAGAGGGCACGGTACATCTCGCCGAGAGAGGCGTTTTTGCCGCCCACCAGTGGCACGTCGTTGATACCCAGTTCGTTGAAACGGCGGATGTAACGCATGGTGCCTACCCCCTTTGTCTGTGTCGCTGTCTGGATGGCAATACCCACAAGATAGCAGCATAACCACATACAGCGTCACCCCCCCTCATAGTGGCGGATAATTTCAGTGCCCGGCGCAATAGCCCCATTAGGCTCTGCACTATGATTGATGAATGGGAATGGCACTGGCTTCTATTAGACGTTATCCGTCACGCAATCACCTCACGTTCAAGTGAACAGGACTGCCTAATAACGCTGAAGAGTAAAATGGAGCGGGTAGATGACTAAAAAGGTGGTGGCTACGCCCTGATTCGAACAGGGGACCCCATCATTATGAGTGATGTGCTCTAACCAGCTGAGCTACGTAGCCATTGCGGTTGGGTGATAACCCACTTACAAGGAGTGCGGATTTTCCGGATTTAACGCCCCGCTGTCAAGTATGACGTTAAATCCGGCACCAATAATTACACGTTAAAACGGAAGTGGACCACATCACCATCTTTGACGATGTACTCTTTGCCTTCCAGACGCCACTTGCCGGCCTCTTTGGCGCCCTGCTCACCCTTACCGGCGATGAAGTCCTCGTAGGCGACCACTTCGGCGCGGATGAACCCTTTTTCAAAGTCAGTATGGATGACACCCGCGGCCTGCGGTGCAGTGGCGCCAATCTTAACTGTCCAGGCACGTACCTCTTTAACACCGGCGGTAAAGTAAGTTTGCAGCCCCAGCAATTTGTAACCGGCAAGGATGACACGATTCAGGCCTGGCTCTTCCAGTCCCATCTCGGCGAGGAACATCTGTTTCTCTTCATCATCGAGTTCCGTCAGCTCAGACTCGATAGCGGCGCAGACCGGCACCACCACCGCCCCTTCAGCTGCGGCCAGGGCGCGCACCTGATCGAGGTAGGGGTTGTTCTCAAAACCACCTTCAGCAACGTTGGCGATGTACATGGTGGGTTTGATGGTGAGCAGGTGCAGATCACGCAGCAGCAGTTGCTGCTCGACATCCAACTTCATGCTGTGCACCGGCTTGCCTTGATCCAGTACCAGCTTAACCTGCTCACACATGGCCACCTGGGCCTTGGCCTCTTTGTCACCGCCCTTGGCGACACGGGCAATACGGGCGATGGCCTTGTCGACCGTCTCAAGGTCAGCAAGGCAGAGTTCAGTATTGATCACTTCGATATCATCAAGCGGGCTGATCTTGCCAGCAACATGAACAACGTTATCATCCTGAAAACAGCGCACTACATGGGCGATGGCGTCGGTCTCACGGATGTTGGCGAGGAACTTGTTGCCCAGCCCCTCACCCTTGGAGGCGCCTGCCACCAGTCCGGCGATGTCGACAAACTCCATGGTGGCGGGCAGAACCCGCTCTGGCTTGACGATCTCGGCCAGCCTGTCCTGCCGCGCATCGGGCACCGGCACGATACCGACATTGGGCTCGATGGTGCAGAAGGGGTAGTTGGCCGCCTCAATACCTGCCTTGGTGAGGGCATTAAATAAGGTGGACTTACCAACATTTGGCAGGCCGACGATTCCGCATTTGATTCCCATGGTTTTATCCTGTGCTGTGTTGTAGGTGCGAATTTATTCGCACCTACAATTGTGTTGGCTGCGTATGCAGCGCATTCATCGCCTTCTGCAGCTCACCTGTCACCGCCTGCGGCAATACATTTAACGCACGCTCCAGCGACTCTTCAATCAACCGCTGCTCTTCCAGGCTGGCGCGGTGCAGTACAAAATCGGCGACCTGTTTGCTGTTGCCGGGATGGCCAATACCAACACGCAGGCGCAAAAAGTCATTGCCACCCGACTGCGCCACAATATCGCGCAGACCATTGTGGCCGCCATGACCACCACCCTGTTTGAGACGGGCAGTGCCGGGCAGCAGGTCAAGTTCGTCATGAACGACAAGCGTATTCGCCAGCGGGATTTTATAAAAATTGGCCAGGGCGGCAACCGCCTGACCACTACGATTCATGTAGGTATTGGGTTTGAGCAGCCAGACCTGCTGACCACCGATGTTGACCTTGGCAACATCACCGAAGAATTTACTCTCGGCACGAAACGGTTGCCCCTGACTGCGGGCAATCGCCTCCACAAACCAAAAACCGGCGTTGTGCCGGGTCTCCTCATATTGGGGGCCGGGATTTCCCAGCCCCACAATTAAAGCGACAACAGCAGACAACGCCGGTCTCCTTCAGCTGCTATACAAAAAGGGCTGAAATTACTCAGCAGCACCTTCTTCGGTTGCATCGTCATCAGAGACACCACCACGGGTAGCAACGATGGTGACCACTGGCAGGTCATGCTCTGGGCCGTGGCTCAGGTCAACGATCTCAACACCAGCAGGCAGTTTGATGTCTGACAGATGCAGTGAATCACCCAGCTCCATGGCAGAAACGTCCAGCTCGATGAACTCAGGCAGATTAGTCGCAAGACAGCTGACATCAACACTGGTCAGCTGGTGGGTGAATACAGAGCCACTCTTGATACCCGGAGCAACATCTTCACCAATGAAGTGGATTGGCACATGCATGCGGATCACGGAATTGGCATCAACTCGCAGGAAGTCGATGTGCATGATAATAGGTCTGAAGGGGTGCATCTGGAGATCCTTGACCACCGCCTTCTCGCTCTTGCCAGCGACGTTGATATCGAGGATGTGAGAGAAAAATGCCTCATGCTCAATGTGCTGCAGCATAACGTTCAGCGGCAGGGAGATGCTCTGCGGCTCTTTACTACCACCATAAATAACGGCTGGTACCATACCGGTACGACGCAGGCGGCGGCTCGCACCCTTCCCCTCGTCGTTACGCAGTTGTGCATCAACCACAAAATTTTCAACTTTCATTATCTGATCTCTCGTTACTGTTTAAGTAGCGCCACACCCGCGACCAAGTATGGCATCGTTTACCGCCCCGCCAGTGTGTCCGGCCAGGGTAATAAATTCTTCTATTCAACAAACAGGGAGCTGACGGACTCTTCGTTGCTGATACGGCGAATGGTCTCACCCAGCAGCTCTGCCAGACTCAGCTGCCGTATACGGCTGCAGGCACTCGCCTCAGCCGACAGCGGGATGGTATCGGTCACCACCAGCTCATCCAGCTGTGAATTCTCAATATTGCTGACCGCCGGCCCGGAGAGCACCGGATGGGTGCAGTAGGCCATCACCTTCTTGGCTCCCCGATCTTTTAGGGCCGCAGCCGCCTGACAAAGAGTGCCGGCAGTATCCACCAGGTCATCGATCAGGATACAGCTGCGTCCTTCAACCTCGCCGATGATATTCATCACCCGCGCCTCATTGGGTTTGGGGCGGCGTTTGTCGATAATCGCCAGCTCCGCATCATCAAGACGCTTGGCCAGCGCCCGGGCACGTACCACACCCCCCACATCAGGCGAGACCACCACGATGTGGTCCTCTTTTTTATGACGCCGCCAGATATCACCCAACAAAATCGGTGAGGCGTAGATGTTATCCACCGGCAGATCAAAAAAGCCCTGAATCTGGTCAGCGTGCAGGTCCACGGTCAAAATGCGGTTGGCACCACTGACAGTCAACATATCCGCCACCACACGGGCGGTGATCGGGACACGGGCCGAACGGGTGCGGCGATCCTGGCGTGAATAACCAAAATAGGGGATGACCGCTGTGATGCGCGCCGCAGAAGCACGTCGCATCGCGTCAATCATGACGCACAGCTCCATCAGATTGTCATTGGTCGGGGCACATGTGGATTGAACAATAAAGACATCGCGACCACGGACATTCTCCATGATCTCAACCATGATCTCGCCATCGCTAAAACGGCCAACAACCGCCTTACCAAGGTGGGTATCAAGGTAACGAACAACATCTTGGGCGAGTTGCGGATTAGCATTCCCGGTGAACAGCATCATCCTGCTATCAGACACGCCACTTACCTCTTAACGTTTTGACAAGGGAGAAAAATATGGCTGGGGCGCCAGGATTCGAACCTGGGTATGCTGGAATCAAAATCCAGTGCCTTACCGCTTGGCGACGCCCCAATAATAAACAAAAAAACAACTCAGACCGCAATCATGCGAGCCTGCAAGGGCGAACGGTTCAACCCTTTGGCAACAAAACCACTCCACTGTGGTGGTAGTTGCGCCAACACCTGTCTGGCCAACACTTCATCATCAAAGGCGGCAAACACCGATGCACCTGAACCACTCATTCTGGCCTGGGCAAAATTACCAAGCCATTTCAGCGCTTTATCAACATCAGGGTAACGCTGCCGAACAACCGGCTCAAAGACGTTCACCCACTGTTCAGACCTAAGCCCTGAAAGAAAGGCCGGTATTTTGCTTCTTTGCACGTCCCGTGTCAATTCCGGCGCAGCAAAGATCTCGGCAGTAGAGACATGGCAACCAGGGATCAGCACCAGAAACCACGGCTCCGGCAGCAGCAGCGGGGTTAAATCCTCACCCACACCCTCCGCCCAGGCCGCATCACCACGAACAAAGACCGGCACGTCCGCCCCCAGCTGCAAACCCGCAGCGGCCAACGCATCATCAGACAGCGCCAGCCCCCAGAGTCTATTAAGCGCCACCAGGGTGGTCGCCGCATCGGAGCTTCCCCCGCCCAGCCCTCCGCCCATCGGCAATCGCTTTTCTATGCCGATATCCACCCCCAGCGACGAGCCTGTCAAACGCTGCAGCAGCCGGGCGGCACGCACCGTCAGGTCGCTATCAGAGTGAACTCCATCAATATCACTGACCCGCCGGACAACCCCATCCTGCCGCACCCTAAACGTCAGGGTGTCGCCATAATCAAGAAACTGAAAGACCGTCTGCAACAGATGGTAACCGTCCGCACGACGGCCGATGATATGGAGAAAAAGATTGATCTTGGCTGGCGCTGGCCAGCACTCACTACCACGTTCAAACGTCATCCAAACCGCCCAGCGTCCACCGGTCGATCACCAAACGCACCCGCAAACGGGGATTACTCATCTCCATTTTGTCAGGCAGGGCCAGGGCATCGACCTCTGTATAACGGTTATAAGCCACCGCCCAACCCACCTGCTGCAGGCGACTCAGCCGCCCCAACCCATCCACCACCTGCAACTCCAGCGGGCGTGGTTCAGGACGGCCAGTCAGCCAGTATTTCAGCCCGCCCACCGGCACATGCCAACCCAGCGCTTCGTCCATCAACGCCTCAGGGTTGGCGGCAAAGCGGGGCGGTTGATCGGCACTCTCCATGATGGCCAGGGCGGCGTCGCCATGAATGCGCACGGCCCCCTGCCCCAGTGCACCCGAGAGGCGGATATCGAAATGGTCGCCCTGCTGCTGCCAGCGCAGTGAGGCGCTCCAACCATCACTTTGTGCGTCACGCACCGCAATGCGTCCATTAAAAGACCAGTCCACAAGCTGTTCCAGCTGCTGCTGGTGGAGCTGCCACGCCACCATATCCGGCGCAGCCGCTATCTTTTCAGGGACGGTACTACACGCAGCAAGCCCCATGCAGGCGAGGGCAGTGATCACTACACGCCAGGCCTGCACCGAGCGCTGGTATAGAGATAAAAACATTATGGATCCAGACGTTTGATGACACCCTGCAACATTTTGTTATCCGGAAACTGCTCCAGGCCGCGCTTCCAGGTGGCACGGGCCTCTTCACGGTCGCCCGACACCCACAACACCTCCCCCAGATGTGCGACAACTTCAACGTCATTGCTCAAAGTGATGGCGCGGCGCAGATAGTCAAGCGCCCCGGGCAGGTTACCCCTGCGATACTGCAGCCACCCCATGCTGTCGAGGATGTAAAAGCTATCCGGCTTCAGCTCCAGGGCACGTTTAATATAGTTCTCCGCCTCGTCAAAGCGGTTGGTGCGGTCAGCCAGGGTATAACCGATAGAGTTCAGGGCGTCGACATTGTCAGGCTCCAGCTCAAGGATCGCCAGCAGATCCCGCTCCAGCCAGTCGATGCGCCCCAGCTTCTCGGCCACCATGGCCCGCGCATATAACAACTCTGTATTGTCTGGCAGATCCTGCAGGGCGTGATCGTAGATTTTGACAGCATCGTCATAACGTTCGATGTCCCGCAGGATTTCACCCTCAGCAAGATAGAGGCGATGGCTCTGCTCAGGCACACGGGCCTGTACGGCACCCAGACGGGCACGTGCCGCATCCACATCCCCCAAACGTGCCTGCAGCAGCGCACTGCGAATCTGGCCATTCAGGTAGTTTTCACCACGATCGATCTTGTCATACCACTGAATGGCACCTTTGAAGTTGCCGCGCACCTCTTCAATACGACCCAAATAGTACCCCGTCTCTTCGGCACGCACCCCCTTACGGTTCAGACGCAGGAAATAGGTCTCAGCATCCTTGGGTTGCTCCAGCCGCAAGGCCACCAGCGCAGCGGCAAAGGTGATGTCATCATTATCCGGCTGGGCCTTCAGCACCCTTTTAAACTGGGCTTGCGCCTCTTCCGGACGATCCAGATCCACCAACATGCGACCGTAGGCCACACGCAGCTCCATGTCATCACCATTGCGTTTGACCATCTGCCCGATATATTCAACCGCCTCGGCCTGACGCCCAGAGCCATACAGGACGCGGCTGCGCAGTATCATCGCCTGGGTCAGCTCCGGACGCAGCTGCAACAGCCGATCCACTGCCTTTTCGGACTCGTCCAGCTTGCCGGCACGAAGTGCCAGCTGGCTGTGGGCATAAAGCCCGGCGGGATCCTCCGGGTGGCGCACCATAAACCGCTGAATCACCTCCAGCGCCCCCTCTTTATCCTGCTCACGGCTGAGCAGCCGAATCATCAACTGGTAGCGGTTCTGCTCATCCCCCTGGGCCTGCTCCAGGACTGGCTCTAACGAGGTGACGGCGGCATCATAGTCATTGGCCTTGATCAGCAGTGCAGTCAAGATCTGCTGCCCTTCGGCATCGGCTGGCGAAAGCTCCTGCCAGATCTTTGCCAGCTCCAACCCGACCGGGTATTCGCGGGCAAAAATGGCAATGCGCGTAGCACGCTCGGCAATACGTGGGTCACGGGTCTGCTGCGTTAACCGGGCATAGAGCTGCACCGCCGCCGCATATTGCGCCCGCTGCAACGCCACCTCCGCCACCAGCAGCTCATTCAAAATGCCCGTGCTAAGTTCAACATTGGGAAGCACCGGTGCTGGCGGCGCACGCTCAGCAACCGTCAGTGCACTCGCCCCTACCCCTTGTGGTGACATTGAGGCACAGCCCGACAACAGGGCCACACCAAACGATATTCCAGCCAAAGATAATAATAAACGTGCTACAGGCCTCATCTGCCCTCCATCACCCCAGGCAGTGCCTGGACGCTAAATCCGTTGAATCGTTATACTACACCAGAAAATTCCCAGTGCACTGCTCTACTTGCCAACTGGCCCCATTTACATGCAAAATCACCGGTCCCTTCGATTTGGTAGCGCGTTGTAAGTTTCATGGCCCTCATAGCTGTTGGTGTAAACCACAAAACTGCCCCCGTCAGTATTCGCGAGCGTGTCTCCTTTGCGCCCGAACGTCTGGCCGATGCGCTTAAGGAGCTCACGTCAACACCTGAGGTCAGCGAAGCGGCCATTCTCTCGACCTGCAACCGCACCGAACTGGTCTGTTACAGCAACAGCGGCGAGACCGACACTATCATCGACTGGTTTGAGCATTACCATAAGCTCAATACTCAGGAGGTCCGCCCCTACATCTATATATATCCTGATCAGCTGGCAGTACGCCACGTGCTGCGGGTCGCCAGCGGCCTCGACTCCCTGATCCTCGGCGAACCGCAGATCCTCGGCCAGATCAAGGATGCCTACAGCAAGGCGGAGCAGGCCGGCACCATCGGCAAACTGCTCAACCGCCTGTTCCAGCACACCTTTTCTGTCGCCAAACAGGTCCGCACTGACACCGCCATCGGCTCCAGCCCGGTCTCGGTCGCCTTTGCCGCCGTCAGTCTGGCGAAGCAGATCTTCAGCAACATGGGCGAGCGCACCGCCCTGCTGATTGGCGCGGGCGAGACCATCGAACTGGCAGCGCGCCATCTGCACGCCAGTGGCGTCGGCCGCATCATCATTGCCAACCGCACCGTCGAAAAGGCCCACACCCTGGCCGGAGAGTTTGGTGGCTACGCCATCGCCCTCAAAGAGATCCCCAACCATCTGGCCGAGGCCGACATCGTCATCTCCTCCACCGCCAGCCAGCTGCCGATCCTCGGCAAAGGGGCGGCCGAGACCGCCATCAAGCAGCGCAAACACCGCCCGATGCTGATGATCGACATCGCCGTGCCACGCGACATTGAGTCTGAGGTTGGCGAGCTGGAGGATATCTATCTCTACACCGTTGACGATCTGCAGGAGATCATCCAGGAGGGGTTGAAGTCGCGCCAGGAGGCCGCCGTCCAAGCGGAAGAGATCATCGACACCCAGGTAGCCCACTTCATGGGCTGGATCCAGTCCCAGGACGCCTTTACCGTCATCCGCCAGTTCCGTGACCATGCCCAACAGATCCGCGACACCGAGATAGAGAAGGCACTACGCCAGCTCGGCAACGGCGAAAACAGCGAGCAGGTGCTGCAAAAACTCGCCCACGCACTGACCAACAAACTGACCCACGCCCCCAGCGCCCAAATCCGTCAGGCCGGTTTCGATGGCCGCATTGAACTACTGGACGCGGCGCGGGAACTCTTCGAACTGAAAAACTAACTATCTAGGCCCCCGTGAAACCATCCATACGCAGCAAACTGGAGTCTCTCTCCGAACGGTTGCAGGAGCTAAGCGCGCTCCTGTCCGAACCCAGCATCATCAATGACCAGAACAAGTTTCGCAGCCTGTCGCAGGAGTATGCCGAGCTCAACCCGGTGATCGCCTGTTTTGAGCGCTACAGCCAGACACTCGACGACATCGACACCGCCGAAGAGATGGTCAAAGACCCGGAGATGCGCGAACTCGGATATGAAGAGCTTGAGTCCGCCCGCAGCCAGCAGGTGCTGCTGGAGAAAGAGCTACAGACCCTGCTGCTGCCGACCGATCCCAACGACAACCGCAACATCTTCCTTGAGATCCGCGCCGGCACCGGCGGTGATGAGGCGGCCATCTTTGCCGGCGACCTGTTCCGCATGTACTCCCGTTATGCCGAGACCCAAGGGTGGCAGGTGGAGATCATCAACGAAAACTTTGGCGAACACGGTGGCTACAAAGAGGTGATCAGCCGCCTGATCGGCCGCGCCGCCTACTCCCGGCTCAAGTTCGAATCGGGCGTCCATAGGGTCCAGCGGGTGCCCGAGACCGAGGCCCAGGGGCGCATCCACACCTCCGCCTGCACCGTGGCGGTGATGCCCGAGGCCGACGAGATCGAAGCGATCGACCTCAACCCCGCCGATCTCAAGACCGACACCTACCGCGCCTCGGGCGCCGGTGGTCAGCACATCAACAAAACCGACTCAGCGGTCCGCATCACCCACATCCCCAGCGGCATCGTGGTGGAGTGCCAGGATGAGCGCTCGCAGCACAAAAACCGCGCCCGCGCCCTGTCACTGCTGAAGGCAAAACTGCTCAACCAGCAGATCGACAAACAGGCCGCCGAAGAGGCGCAGACCCGCCGCTCACTGGTGGGATCGGGCGACCGCTCCGAACGCATCCGCACCTACAACTACCCGCAAGGACGCCTCACCGACCACCGCATCGGCCTCACGCTCTACAAACTAGACGACGTCATGCAGGGCAATCTCGACCCGGTGATCAACCCGCTCATCAACGAACATCAGGCCGACCTGCTCGCCGCCATGGGTGAATAAGGTAGCCTGGATGAAACGCAGTGGAATCCGGGACCGCAACCCCCGGATTCCGCTGCGTTTCATCCGGGCTACAGTGAAACCATGAACATCACCACTGTCATCCTGCAAGCAACAACACAGATCGACCGCCTCGACGCCGAGGCACTGCTCTGCCACCTGCTGCAACGCGACCGCAGCTACCTGCGCACCTGGCCCGAGCGTGAAGTGGCGGACAACCTGATTGCACAGTTCAATGCACTGGTGGCGCGCCGCCAGCAGGGCGAACCACTCGCCTACCTCATCGGCTGGCGCGAGTTCTGGTCACTCCGGCTCCACGTCACCCCCGCCACCCTGATCCCGCGCCCCGAGACCGAGCTGCTGGTAGAACAAGCGCTAGAACGCATCCCCCGCACCGCCCAGTGGCAGATCGCCGACCTCGGCACCGGCTCCGGCGCCATCGCCCTGGCCATCGCCAGCGAACGGCCAAACTGCCAGCTGGTCGCCACCGACTTCAGCCCGACAGCATTGCAAGTAGCCGCAGGCAACGCCACGCAACTCGGCATCCACAACATTGAATTTCGTCACTGCAGCTGGTGTGAAGCGCTGGCCAACAACAGATACCAGATGATCGTCTCCAACCCGCCCTACATCGACGCCAGCGACCACCACCTGCAACATGACGGCCTGCCCTTTGAGCCGCAAAGCGCCCTTACTCCTGGTGGCGACGGCCTGGCCGCATTGCGTATTATCATCGATCACGCCCGCCCACACCTCGCCACCCCCGGCTGGCTGCTGCTGGAACATGGCTACAATCAGGGCGAGATGGTGCGTGAACTGCTGCAACAAGCGGGCTATCATGGGGCAATCACCCTTCAGGACCTTGGTGGCCAGGAGCGCCTTACCCTGGCCCAACTCACTGTATAACCACTAAAACAGGCCCCCTAATGGACAGACTCAGACTCCCCCGCCCCCTGGTCAACCAGATATTGACCCAGGCGCAACACTCACCCGAGGCCGAAATCTGCGGCCTGATCGCTGCCAAAAATGGCGCCGCCAGCCGCTGCTACCCCGTGCACAACGCCGCCGCCGACCCCGTGCACCGCTACCGGATGGAGCCACAGGCGCAGATCGAAGCACTGCGGCAGATGCGCGAGGCGGGAGAAGAGCTGCTGGCGATCTACCACTCCCACCCCCATACACCGCCCACCCCCTCCAGCAGCGACATCGAAGAGGCCAACTATCCTGATGCGGTCTACCTGATCATCTCGCTCGACATCAAAGGGGTGTTGCAGATCTCCGCCTTTTGCATTGCCAATGGTACCGCCAGCCCGCTGGTGCTGGAGCTGCTCTGATCCAACCCTACCTATTTGATTTATCACTCATAACCACGGAACAGCGATGCTCGACGATATTAAAAAAACCCTCTGGGCAGCCGCCGACAAGCTGCGCGCCAACATGGATGCCGCCGAATACAAACACCTCGTGCTGGGGCTGATCTTCCTCAAGTACGTCTCCGACACCTTTGCCGCCCGCCGGGCGGAGCTGGAGCGGCGCTTTGCGGACGAGGCCGACGACTACTTTCTGCCCGATTGCACCCCTGAACTGCTGGCGGCCGAACTGGAAGACCGCGACTACTACACCGAAGTGAACGTCTTCTGGGTGCCGGAGACCGCCCGCTGGGAGGCGCTGCGCGCCGCCGCCAAACAGCCCGACATCGGCAAACGTATCGACGATGCACTGGTCGTCATCGAGGTAGAGAACCCCAAGCTCAAGGGCATACTCGACAAGCGCTACGCCCGCGCCCAGCTGCCGGACGGCAAGCTCGGCGAGCTGGTGGACCTCGTCTCCACGATCGGCTTTGGTGACGATCCCGGCAAGGCCCGCGACGTGTTGGGACAGGTCTATGAATACTTCCTCGGCCAGTTCGCCAGCGCCGAAGGCAAACGCGGCGGCAATGATCTCACGCCGCGAAGCGTTGACTGGCTATTGGTCTCTGTTCTCGCCCCACTTCGCGGCAAAGTGTATGACCCCTGCTGTGGCGTTGGTAGCACGCTTGCGCTCTCTTCAATATATTCAAAATCGCACGGTGGCAAGCTCGGTGATGTTGCGTTATTCGGGCAGGAATCCAACCCCACCACTTGGCAGTTGGCGACAATGAGTTTCGCTATTCGCGGCATCGACTGCAACCTGGGGCGCGAACCGGGCGATACCTTCACCAAAAACCAGCACCCCGACCTGCGCGCCGACTTCATCGTGGCAGGCCCGCCGTTCAACACCAGCAACTGGTGGCACGGCAGCCTCACCGGCGACCCGCGCTGGGAGTTCGGCGACCCACCCGCCGGCAACGCCAACTACGCCTGGTTGCAGCACATGCTCTACCACCTCAAACCCAGCGGCCGCGCCGGGATTGTGCTCGCCAACGGCTCCATGAGCTCCAGCCAGAACAGCGAAGGCGACATCCGCCGCGCCATGGTCGAGGCCGACGTGGTGGAGGTGATGATCGCCCTGCCCGGCCAGCTCTTCTTCAACACCCAGATCCCCGCCTGCCTCTGGTTTCTGGCCAAACAGAAGAGCAGCCGCAAGGGCGAGGTGCTGTTCATCGACGCCCGCAAGCTCGGCACCATGATCAGCCGGGTACAGACAGAGCTGGCCGACACGGTGATAGAGCGCATCGCCACCACCGTGGCCGCATGGCGTGGCGAAATCCCCCTCAATCCCCCTTTTGCAAAGGGGGAGGCAACCATTCCTGCGACTGAACACGTTCCCCCCTTTGAAAAAGGGGGGCCAGGGGGGATTTACCAGGACACCCCCGGCTATTGCCGCAGCGTCAAGCTGGCGGAGATTGCCGAACACGGCCACGTGCTCACCCCCGGCCGCTATGTCGGTGCCGAGGCGGTGGAAGATAACGACGAAGCCTTTGCCGACAAGATGCAGGCCCTCACGGAGAAGCTGGGGGAGCAGATGGCGAAGGGGGCAGAGCTTGACCAGTTGATCCGGCAGAAGCTGGGAGGGTTGGGGTATGAGTTCTGAGCAACAACATAATCCAAAAGTGGAGGATGAATCATGAGTGATGAGCTGACACCATTGCCTGACTCCCCCGTCGCATCAGCCGTGCCTAGTGGTTACGGCGATTTCCTGCTGGAAATAAAAGCACAAATACGCCAGCGCCAGTTTCAGGCATTACGCGCCGCCAATCGCGAGCTGCTGCAACTGTATTGGTGGCTGGGCGAAAACATCAGCCGCCGCCAAGCCGAGCAAGGTTGGGGCAAAGCGGTGGTCGAGAATCTGGCGCGTGACCTGCAAGCCGAGTTCCCCGGACGTAATGGTTTCTCGACCCAAAACCTCTGGGCGATGCGGCAGTTTTTTAACGAATACCGCGAGAAACCAAATCTCCAATCGTTGATAGGAGAAATTAGCTGGGCTAAAAATCTGCTCATCATCGCGCGCTGCAAGGACGATCTAGAGCGTGAATTTTACCTCCGCGCCACCGCCCGTTTCGGCTGGACAACCAAAGTATTGCAACACCAGCTCGACAACCACAGCTACGCCCAATACCTCAACGGCCAAACCAACTTTGATAAAACCTTACCCGGCACCATCAAAGCACAAGCCATGCTGGCGGTTAAAGACCACTACACCTTCGACTTTCTTGGCCTCTCCGAAGCCCATTCCGAGCGTGAACTGGAAGAAGCCCTCGTGCGTAACCTGCGCCGCTTCCTTGCCGAAATGGGCGGCGCATTCACCTTCGTCGGCAACCAATATCGCCTCGAAGTGGACGGCAAAGAATACTTCATCGACCTGCTGCTATTTCACCGTCGCCTGCGTTGCCTCGTCGCCATCGAACTCAAAATCGGCGAATTCAAACCCGAGCACAAAGGCCAAATCGAGTTTTATCTGGACACCCTCGACCAACAACACCGCATCGAAGGCGAAAACCCAGCCATCGGCATCGTCATCTGCCGCAGCAAAGCCAAAACCATGGTCGAGTACGCCCTGCGCACCGCTAACCATGCACTCGGCATCGCCACCTATACCGTCACCCCGCAACTCCCCGCCAGCTACCGCGATGACCTGCCCAGCCCGGAACAAATTGTTGCACGCTTGCAAGGCTGGGCGGGGGATAGTGATGATGAAGATGAGGGGGCTGGGGTATGAGTTCTGAGTGGGTAGAAACAACATGGGGTGATGTTGCAACGCTTGAGTACGGCAAAGCTATACGTGATTACCAGAACGCTAAAGGTGAGTTTCCAGTGTATGGCACCAATGGGGCGATTGGCTGGCATCACGCTCCATTGTGCAATTCAGCCGGGGTTGTGATTGGAAGGAAGGGAGCATATCGAGGCATTCATTACAGCAAAAAACCGTTTTTTGTTATCAACACAGCTTTTTACCTAAAGCCGAAGACTCAAGTAAATATGAAGTGGGCTTATTACTGTCTGCTTACTTATGACATCAATGGCATGGATTCTGGATCGGCGATTCCGTCCACAAGTCGAGATGAGTTTTATAAGCTGCCCGTCAGACTTCCAAGTTTGAATGAACAAGAACGAATCGCCGAAGTATTGAGCATATTCGACGACCGCATCGCCCTCCTGCGTGAAACCAACGCCACCCTTGAAGCCATCGCCCAGGCGCTGTTCAAATCATGGTTTGTCGATTTCGACCCCGTGCACGCCAAGCAACAAGGCATCGCGCCGGTAGGGCTGGACGAGGCGACTGCTGCGCTCTTTCCTGACAGCTTCGAGGAGTCGGCGCTGGGGTTGGTGCCGAAGGGGTGGCGGGTAGCGCCGGTTGGTGATGTTGTGGAAAGCGTTGGCGGTGGCACACCTGATACCAAGGAGCCAAGCTATTGGGAATCCGGCATACATTGCTGGACAACCCCCAAGGACTTGTCTGGTATCCATGCTCCAGTACTGATGACCACTGAACGCAAACTTACAATCAAGGGGCTGGCAAAAGTAAGTTCGGGTCTTCTGCCTACTGGGACACTGCTGATGTCCTCGCGTGCCCCAATTGGCTACCTCGCCATTGCGCAAGTTCCGCTGGCTATTAATCAGGGCTACATTGCCATACTGCCCAATAGCCAGCTTCCGCCGCTATATATGCTGTTCTGGTGCAGGCAGAACATGGAAATCATCAAGGGTCGGGCGAATGGTTCCACTTTCATGGAAATCAGCAAGAAAGCCTTTCGACCAATTCCTGCACTTGTGCCACCCATGCCAGTGATTGAGGCATTTGTCGGTGTAGCTGGCACTCTGTTTAACCGCCTTGTCGAAAACGAGAAACAAGCCCAAACCCTCGCCACCCTCCGCGACACCCTGCTCCCCCGCCTGATCTCCGGCCAACTGCGCCTGCCGGAGGCCGAGGCCCTGCTGGAGAAGGCTTGAGATGTTGCCGCTGCGCTTATTCAAGTTTTCTTTCATAACCTCGCGACATATTAAAGACCGCTTTAATATGGCCAGGATTCATGGAAGAACCCTTGCCAGCTTGGTGGCGGCGGATCGGCAGCGCCTGCTAGAGGATTACTGAGATGGTGATCCTACATTTGGTCAGCCGCTTGCTGGCCCATTCGGCACTCAGGCAGTAGGCTGCTGCCCGATCTATACATGTCGCAGTCGATCTGTATAGAAAAAACCGGATTTCTATACACGTCGCTGGCAATATGTATAAAAAATAGGACTTTCTATACAAGTCGCATCCTGGGATTCACTGAAATGACGCCACGTAATGCCCCTTTTATTCTGCCCGATGGCTACACCGACTGGTTGAATCAGCTCAAGCAGGATATCGCCAAAACCCAGCAACGTGCCGCGCTGGCAGTGAATGCCGAACTGGTGCAGCTATACGGGCGGATTGGACAGGAGATTTTGAACCGGCAGGAGAGACAGGGCTGGGGGGCGAAGGTGATTGATCGTTTGGCGCATGATTTGAAAGATGCGTTTCCGAACATGCGCGGCTGGTCATCCAGCAACCTCAAGTACATGCGTTTTTTCGCCCAGCATTGCCCAAACGGGCTAATTGGTCAGCAGCCTGCTGACCAATTGCCGTGGTTCCATATTGTGACGCTGCTGACCAAGCTGGACGATGCTGCCGAACGGGAGTGGTATGCCCTGCAAACCGTGCAGCAGGGGTGGTCACGCATGACACTGGAACTGAATATCAAGAACCGTCTGCAACAGCGCCAGGGCGTGGCCGTGACCAATTTTGTGGCGCGTTTGCCATCTGCCGATTCGGCCTTGGCACACGAAACACTGAAAGATCCTTACCTGTTCGATTTTCTCGGCTTGGGCAATGACGCACATGAGCGGGAGATCGAAGATGGCCTGATCCGCCATATCACCCGTTTTCTGCTGGAGTTGGGTGCGGGCTTCGCCTTTGTCGGGCGGCAGTTCCGGCTGGAGGTGGCTGGCGATGAGTTCTTCATTAATCTGCTCTTCTATCACACGCGCTTGAAGTGCTACGTGGTGGTGGAGCTGAAAGCCACCGCTTTCAAACCTGAACACGCTGGACAGCTCAACTTTTACCTTGCTGCTGTGGATGCCCAAGTCAAAGCCGATGATGACAAACCGACCATCGGTCTGTTGCTGTGCAAGCAACAGAACCGGCTGGTAGCGGAATATGCGCTGTCCGGCATCGAAAAACCCATCGGCGTGGCCGAATATCAATTGCTGCGCGATCTGCCAGAAACGCTGGGGCGTAGCCTGCCCAGCATTGAAGAGATTGAAGCCGAATTGGCAGAAGATTTAAACATGCCGGATACGCTGGAATGACCGAAGACCAACTCGAACAGGAAGCACTACACGTCACTTCCAGATTTTCTATACACGTCCCCCTCGATGTGTATAAAAATACCGATTTTCTATACATAACCTCTACGGTGAGTGAATGATCAACTTCGACCGGGCCAAGCCTTATAACGATCTCCCCTTGTTACCCCCTGCTTTTGAACTGGAAAGCAAGGCGGTTTTGAAGCAGACCATTGCGGCGCGGGCGGCATTGGCCGACTTGAAAGGCGCGGCTCACAGGCTGCCGAATCAAGGTGTACTGATTCAGGCGGTGGGGTTGCAGGAGGCCAAGCTCTCTTCTGAAATTGAAAACATTGTGACGACCAACGATGCGTTGTTTCGCGGCTTTGCCAATGACGGTGAGGGTTCAGATCCGATGACCAAGGAGGTACTCCACTACAAGGATGCGCTGTGGTCTGGATTTGCCTCGGTCAAAGAGGGAATGCCGCTGACGACACGCTTGTTTGAGACGCTGTATCGCACCGTCAAGCAGGCGGATGATGGTGTGCGACGCTTGCCCGGTACGCGTTTGTCTAATCCATTCGGAGAGACGATCTACACGCCACCAGAAGGCGAAACGGTTATTCGCGATAAGCTGGCGGACCTGGAGCGCTTCATCAACGAGCCATCCGATCTCGATCCATTGGTGCGGCTGGCGGTGATGCATTACCAGTTCGAGGCGATTCACCCTTTCCCGGATGGCAATGGTCGCGTGGGGCGGATTCTTAATATCCTCTATCTGCTTTCTGAACGCTTACTGGATGTGCCTATTCTTTATCTCTCCCGCCACATCATCGAGAACAAGGCCGATTATTATCGAGGGCTGGCTGGCGTAACCGAGCGCGAAGAGTGGGAACAGTGGGTTATGTATATTCTGCGGGCCATCGAGAGTACCGCCAATACGACCCGTGATCGAATTCTGGCCATCGTGGCGTTGATGGAAGAGGCGACTACCAAAGCAGAGGCGGTGCTGCCCAAGGTGCAGGTCCCCGCCATTCTGGGGGTCGTGTTCCGTCACCCCTACTGTAAAGTGCGTTTTCTGGAAGAGGCTGGACTTGGCTCCCGACCCACTTGCACCAAGTATTTGAAGGCGTTGTCTGGCATCGGCTTGCTGCGTGAACAGGCTGTCTGGCGTGAGAACTACTATATCAACGATGCATTTTTCAATGTTTTGGTGGAGTAGCCCGATGGCTCATGTTAAAAATAGTTACATGAGCTGTTCATCATGTAAAAAATGTAGCGATTTCTTTACATGACAAAGCGATCATGTAAAAACTTAGTGAGTAACAGATGACCGAAGACCAACTCGAACAGGAGACACTGGGCTGGCTGGCCGATGTGGGCTATACGGTACAGTACGGCCCTGATATTGCGCCCGACAGGGTGACTGGCGAGATCAGAGAGGTTGCCATCAGTTATGGCAACAGCCAAACGCGCAGTGACTACCGCCAGGTGGTGCTGCTGGAACGGCTGCGGGCGGCGGTCAATAAGCTCAACCCCACCATCCCTGTTGCCGCCCGTGAAGATGCGATCAAGCAGGTGGTTGATCTGGGCACTCCTGTGCTGCTCTGCGCCAACCGCCGCTTCCACCAGCTGCTGGTGACGGGTGTGCCGGTGCAGTATCAGAGGGAGAGCGAGACCCGCGGTGACTTTGTGCGGCTGGTGGATTGGGCAGAACCTGCCAAAAACGAGTGGCTGGCGATCAACCAGTTTTCCATCAAAGGCCCGCGCCATACCCGCCGCCCGGACATTATCCTGTTCGTGAACGGCCTGCCGCTGGTACTGCTGGAGCTGAAGAACCCCGCCGACAAAAACGCCGACATCTGGAAGGCGTTTGACCAGATTCAGACCTACAAGGCGCAGATCCCCGACCTGTTCCAGTACAACGAACTGCTGGTGATATCCGATGGCAGCGAGGCACGCCTGGGCGGTCTATCGAGCAGTGCCGAGCGCTTCATGCAGTGGCGCACCATTGATGGCGTGGCGCTGGACCCGCTGGGACAGTTCAACGAACTGGAGACGCTGGTGCGCGGGCTGCTGGCCCCGGCCACTCTGCTGGACTATCTGCGTTTCTTCGTGCTGTTCGAGGATGACGGCACGCTGGTGAAGAAGATTGCCGGCTATCACCAGTTTCACGCGGTGCGGGCGGCCATCACGCAGGTGGTGGCGGCCTCGCGCCCCGGCGGCAGCCACAAGGGCGGCGTGGTCTGGCATACCCAGGGCAGCGGCAAGAGCATCACCATGACCTGCTTTGCTGCACGGGTGATGCAGGAAGCGGCGCTGGAGAACCCGACCATCGTGGTGATCACGGACCGCAACGATCTGGACGGGCAGCTGTTCGGGGTCTTCTCCCTGGCGCAGGATCTGCTGCGTGAACAGCCGGTGCAGGTGGAGACGCGCCAGGATCTACGCGCCAAGCTCGGCAATCGCCCCTCGGGCGGCATCGTCTTTGCCACCATCCAGAAGTTTATGCCCGGCGCGAATGAAGATACCTTCCCGCTGCTCTCTGAGCGCCACAACATCGTGGTGATTGCCGATGAGGCGCACAGAACACAGTACGGCTTCGAGGCGACCCTGAAGGGCAAGCCCGGTCAGGAGAAGTATCAGGTCGGATATGCGCAGCATCTGCGCGATGCGCTGCCCAACGCCACCTTTGTCGCCTTCACCGGCACGCCGGTCTCGTCGGAAGACCGCGACACCCGCGCCGTCTTTGGCAACTACATCCACATCTACGACATGCAGCAGGCCAAGGAGGATGGCGCCACCGTTGCCATCTACTTTGAATCCCGGCTGGCCAAGCTGGCGCTCAATCCCGAAGAGCTGCCGCTGATCGATGCTGAGGTCGATGAGCTGGCCGAGGATGAGGAAGAGAGCCAGCAGGCCAGACTGAAGAGCCGTTGGGCGGCGCTGGAAAAGGTGGTGGGGGCCGCGCCGCGCATCACCCGTGTGGCCGCCGATCTGGTCGCCCACTTCGAGGAGCGCAACAAGGCACAGAGCGGCAAGGCGATGGTGGTCGCCATGAGCCGCGAGATCTGCGTCCACCTCTACGATGAGATCATCAAGCTGCGCCCGGAGTGGCACGACGCCGATCCGGAAAAGGGGGCGATCAAGATCGTGATGACCGGCTCGGCCAGTGACAAGGCGCTGCTGCGCCCGCACATCTACAGCGGCCAGATCAAGAAGCGGTTGGAGAAGCGGTTCAAAGACCCCGCCGACCCGCTGCGGCTGGTGATCGTGCGTGACATGTGGCTGACCGGCTTCGACGCCCCCTGCGTCCATACGCTCTACGTCGACAAGCCGATGAAGGGGCACAACCTGATGCAGGCCATCGCCCGCGTCAACCGTGTCTTCAAGGATAAACAGGGCGGGCTGGTGGTGGACTACATCGGCATCGCCAACGAGCTGCGCAGCGCACTGAAGGAGTACACCAACAGCCAGGGGCGCGGCCGCCCCACCGTGGACGCCGCCGAAGCCTATGCCGTGCTGGCGGAGAAGCTCGACATACTGCGTGGCATGTTGCATGGCTACGACTACAGCGACTTCCTCACCACCGGCCACAAACGGTTGGCCGGTGCTGCCAACCATGTGCTGGGCGAGAAGGATGGCAAGAAGCGTTTTGCCGACACCGCACTGGCGATGAGCAAGGCCTTCACGCTCTGCTGCACGCTCGATGAAGCCAAGGCGGTGCGCGAGGAGGTGGCCTTCTTCCAGGCCGTGAAAATAATCCTGACCAAGCGTGACATCAGCCAGCAGAAGCGCACGGATGAGGAGCGTGAACTGGCGATCCGCCAGATCATCAACTCCGCCGTGGTCTCGGAAGAGGTGGTCGATATTTTCGATGCCGTGGGGCTGGATAAACCCAACATCGGCATCCTCGACGATGCCTTCCTCGCTGAGGTGCGCAACCTGCCCGAACGTAATCTGGCGGTGGAGCTGCTGGAGCGGTTGCTGGAAGGGGAGATCAAGAGCCGCTTTGCGGGCAATGTGGTGCAGGGGAGAAAATTCTCCGATCTGCTCAGCAACGTCATCAAGCGCTATCAGAACCGCGCCATCGAAACGGCCCAGGTGATCGAAGAGCTGATCGAGATGGCCAGGAACTTCCGTGCCGTTGCCGAGCGCGGCGAAGCGCTGGGCCTGACAGATGACGAGATCCGTTTCTACGATGCACTGGCAGATAACGAATCCGCCGTGCGTGAACTGAACGACGAAACCCTGAAAAAGATCGCCCATGAACTGACCGAAAACCTGCGCCAGAACCTGAGCGTAGACTGGTCAGAGCGCGAAAGCGTCCGCGCCAAGCTGCGACTGATGGTCAAGCGCATCCTGCGCAAGTACAAGTACCCGCCCGACCAGCAGGAAGCAGCGGTGGAGCTGGTGTTGCAGCAGGCACAGGCGTTGGGGGAGGCGTGGTTTTAGGGGGAACCCCCTATTACCCCGCACAACAACGCCCTGACTAAAGCCCATTATTCGCTGCGCCGATACCCTTTTTAGTTGCGGCAGAAAATATAAACATCTATTATTGCTGTAGACACTCTTTGGAGCGTGTAACCATGTATAGAAACAGCGCGATTAATATCGATGTAACTCACCAGCGCCAGCGGGTTTTAACAGAGGCGGTCATCAATGCCGCCGAGATCATGGGGCTGAATCAGGCCCTGCTGGCACAAACGATTGGTGTCAGCGGCTCCTCTGTCTCACGCATGAAGACGGGGGATTATCTGCTCAAAGAGAAGAGCAAGGAGTGGGAGCTGGCCGCACTCCTGGTCCGGCTCTTCCGCAGTCTGGATGCCATTGTGGCGGGGGATGAGCGCTCGCTGCGGTCATGGCTTAAAGGCTACAACACCGCACTCAAAGAGATACCGCTGAACATCATTACCACCGTTTCAGGACTGGCAAAAACTGTTGATTATGTGGACGCCTACCGCGCTCGCGTCTGAGGTTCGCCGCCGCGTGGGGGCGGCATGGCGGGTGGTCGAGGGGCAACATACCGTCTCAACACGCAAACTTGTGGCCACCCAAGATGATCAGGCGCTGCTGGAGGATATTCTGGAGGCGACAAAACCACCGGTGCCCCAGGAGGCAGCAGGGCTCCACTACCTGTTACACACCCCCTTCCGCTACGATGCCCCCTATCCGATTGGCTCACGTTTTCGCCGTGCCGGCTCCACTGAAGGTGTCTTTTACGCCTCTGAGCAGATCCGCACTGCCCTGGCCGAGTATTGCAACTACCGAATCCGGTTTTTCAACGAGTCTCCCGCCACCATTTTGCCCTGCAATCAGGAGTGTTTGTCACTCTTTTCAGTGGATTACAGCTCTACCCGGACGGTGGATCTCACCCAGCCACCGTTTTTAAATGACAGGCAGCGCTGGACCCATGCCACGGATTACCTGCCCACACAGGCGTTTGCTGATACGGCCCGGCAGGCCGGTGTTGAGATAATCCGCTATGAGTCGGTGAGAGATATTGAACCCGGGATTAATATTGCCCTGCTCTCCCCCGCTGCGTTTGCATCAAAGCAGCCCAAAACGGTGCAGACCTGGTTTCTCTATCTGTCAGAGGCCGAGGCTAACTGCAAACGTGCCAATGCCAATAACCACAACGAGCAGTGGACATTTAAACAGACGCAGTTTGCGGTTTAAGGGCGGGGACGATCAACGTCACGAGGAGCGGGAGCTGGCGTGGTTGATTGAGCAATCCACCACGCCACTCCCGCCATCCAGCTCCGTTATAACTTCTGTTTCAGCAGCTGATTGACCTGGGCGGGGTTGGCCTTGCCCTGGCTTGCTTTCATGATTTGCCCCACCAGATACCCCAACATCTTCTCCTTGCCAGCCTTGTAGTCGGCGACCTGAGTCGGGCTGTTGGCCAGCACTTCATCGATGATCTTCTCGATAAAGCCTGTGTCGGTCACCTGCTTCAACCCCTTGGCGGCGATGATGGCATCAGCATCACCCTCCCCCTCCCACATGGCGGCAAACACCTGTTTGGCGATTTTGCCGGAGATGGTGTTGTCGACGATCCGCTTGATCATCAACGCCAGCATTTCCGCTGACACCGGGCTGTCGCTCAGCTCCTTGCCATCACGATTTAGGGCGCCGAGCAGTTCACTGATCACCCAGTTGGCGGCCAGTTTGGCCTCACCGCCAGAGGCCTGCACCACGGTCTCGAAGTAGCTGGCCAGCTCACGGCTGCCGGTGAGGATCGCCGCCTCGTCACCCTTAAGGCTGTAGCTCTCTTCAAAACGCTGTTTTTTGGCGGCGGGCAACTCTGGCAGCGTGGCGCGCACCGCTTCGATGAAGGAGTCTTCGATTACCACCGGCAGCAGATCAGGATCGGGGAAGTAGCGGTAATCAAACGCCTCCTCTTTTGAACGCATGGAGCGGGTCTCATGTTTATCGGGGTCGTAGAGACGAGTCTCCTGGACGATGGTGCCGCCGCCCTCAATCACGTCAATCTGACGCTCCACCTCAAAGTTAATGGCCCGCTCTATATAACGGAAAGAGTTAAGGTTTTTGATCTCGGTGCGGGTACCAAAGGCGTGCTGCCCCTTGGGACGAACGGAGACGTTGGCGTCGCAACGGAACGACCCCTCTTGCATATTGCCGTCGCAGATCTCCAGGTACTGCACCAGCGCGTGGATCTTCTTCATGTAGGCGACCGCCTCTTTGGCAGAGCGCATGTCCGGCTCGGAGACGATCTCCAGCAGCGGGGTGCCGGCGCGGTTGAGATCGATGCCGGTAAGGCCGGCAAAATCCTCGTGCAGCGACTTGCCCGCATCCTCTTCAAGATGGGCGCGGGTGATGCCTACTACTTTGACGGAACCATCCTCCAGCTCGATCTCAATCGCTCCACGGCCCACGATGGGCAAGTCGTGCTGGCTGATCTGATACCCCTTGGGCAGGTCGGGGTAGAAGTAGTTTTTGCGGGCAAAGATGGAGCGTTGACCGATCTCGCAGCCGGTGGCCAGTCCAAACTTCACCGCCATGCGTACCGCCTCGGCATTCAGCACCGGCATTACCCCAGGCAGCCCTAGATCGACAGCACAGGCCTGGGTATTGGGTGCCGCGCCATACGCAATGGCGGCACCGGAAAAAATTTTACTCTGGGTGGCGAGCTGGGCGTGGATCTCCAGGCCAATAACAACTTCCCACTGCATATCTGTTACCTCATCCAATTATTTTTAACGTGGCACCAAGCGCCACAGCGAGTGCAACCGCCTATTTAAACCCATCAGGCAGACGGCTGTGCCAGTCGCTCACCTGTTGATACTGATGGGCCACATTGAGCAGCCGCGCCTCATCAAAGTAGTTGCCGATCAACTGCAGGCCAACGGGACGATTACCAACAAAACCCGCCGGGATCGACATGCCGGGCAGCCCGGCCAGATTGGCGGCGATGGTGTAGATATCAGAAAGGTACATGGTGACCGGGTCACTGCTCTTTTCGCCAAGATTAAAGGCGACCGTTGGCGCGGTGGGGCCCATGATCACATCCACCTGTTCAAAGGCGCGCTTGAAATCATTGCTGATAAGCTGGCGCGCCTTCTGCGCCTTGAGATAATAAGCGTCGTAGTAGCCGGCGGAGAGTACGTAGGTGCCGATCATGATGCGGCGTTTGACCTCCGGGCCAAACCCTTCGCCACGGGAGCGTTTGTAGAGATCCATCAGATCCTTGGGATCTTCACAGCGGTAACCAAACCGCACCCCGTCAAAACGTGACAGGTTGGAGGAGCACTCGGCCGGGGCCACCACGTAGTAGACCGGTACCGCCAGATGGGTATTGGGCAGGCTGATATCGATCACCTCCGCCCCCAGCTTTTTGTATTCGGCAATCGCCGCTTCAACCACGCGTGCGACATCCGCATCCAGCCCGTCGCCAAAATACTCCTTGGGCAGACCGATCTTCAGCCCGGCAAGGGAGTTGTTGAGACCCGCACGATAATCAGCCGCAGGCCGCTCAACACTGGTGGAGTCGCGTTCATCAAAGCCCGCCATGGCACCCAGCATGATGGCGCAATCTTCGGCGCTCTGCGCCATCGGCCCGGCCTGGTCGAGGCTGGAGGCAAAGGCGATCATGCCGTAGCGCGATACCAGACCATAGGTAGGTTTGAGGCCGGTGATGCCGCAGAGCGCGGCGGGCTGGCGGATCGAACCGCCGGTATCAGTGCCGGTGGATGCCGCCGCAAGGCGCGCCGCCACCACCGCCGCCGAACCGCCGGAGGAGCCACCGGGCACGGCGTTGAGATCCCATGGGTTGCGCACCGGGCCGTAGTAGCTGGTCTCGTTGGAGGAGCCCATGGCAAATTCATCCATGTTGGTCTTGCCCAGCATCACCACACCGGCATCCTTAAAACGGCTCACCACGGTGGCATCGTAGGGGGCGACAAAGTTGTCGAGCATCTTCGAACCACAGCTGGTACGGACACCGTCGGTGCAGAAGATATCCTTGTGGGCTATGGGGATACCGGTGAGTGGTCCGGCAGTACCGGCCTTGATGCGGGCATCCGCCGCTCTGGCCGCCACCAGCGCCTGCTCTGCCGTTACCGTGACGTAGGCGTTGACCTGACCATCGAGCTTTTCGATGCGCTCAAGATAGGCGGTGGTCAGCTCTACGCTGGAAAATTCGCCCTGTTGCAGGCCTTGCGCCAATTGCGCGACTGTTTTTGTATGCATTTGAGACTCTTTAAAAGTATTCGTTAAATCGGTACGGGGCTACCCAGCCACTCAATCAAGCACTTTGGGGACCAGATAGAGTCCGTCGGCCACTTTGGGGGCGATCTGTTGAAAATGGTCACGCTGATTGGACTCTGTCACCTCATCGGCACGCAGCCGCTGCACCGCGTCAAAGGGATGGGCCATCGGTTTAACACCGTCGGTATCTACCGCCTCCAGCTGCGCTACCAAGCCAAAAATATTGGAGAGGTTGCGGGCATATTCGGGGATATCATTATCAGCCACATCCAGCCGTGCCAGATGGGCAATTCTCTCCACATCACTGCGCTCAAGGCTCATTTTTCAGACTCCAGACATTAATATAGTGGGCAAGGGTGGCAAAGTTACCATAATTCCCCCCTCCTGCTCACCACTGATCTGCATCTGTTTGGGGGAGTCACACCACTCCAAGCGCTGCTGGCGGCGGTGAAATGGGGCAAATACCCTTTTGACTTATCAGGTAAAATGGCCGCACATGTTACTCTGCTTTTACCGTGAGTCACTGACAACCGCTCCCCCGAGGTTAACGTCATGAATCAACGTTTTACCCTGCACTTCTCCCACCTGCCGATTGTGCAACGGCTGCTCTATACCGGCGCGATTGGTGTGCTCAGCTTTGGCTACCTGTTTGCAATGATCTACATCTTTGAGTCGCACCACAACCGAGACGGCAAACCGGGGCTGTCGGTGCAGGACATCGTCATCGCCTACAGCGGCAGCAAAACCGGCACCAAGCTGGAGGCGGCGCTTAAGGGGCCGATGTCGGGCATGTTGCCCGCCGAGGAGAACGTGAGGATCATCGCCTGGCTGCACGAAGGGGCGAAGCAGGAGCCGTATGAGTCTGATCTGAAAAACATTTTTAATGACCGTTGCATCACCTGTCACAACAGCCGTAACCCGCACCTCCCCTCGCTGGAGAGTTACGATGGGATCAAAAAAATGGCGGCCGAGGATACCGGGGCCGACATATTCACCCTGGTGCGGGTCTCCCACATCCATCTGTTTGGCCTGACCTTTATCTTTTTTGTGGTCAGCATGGTCTTCATTCACGCCTACATGCGCCATGAGTGGCTTAAGATCACGCTGATTGTGATCCCGTTTGTATCGATCATTTTTGACATCCTCTCCTGGTACCTCACCAAGATCTACCAGCCCTTTGCCTGGGTCGTGGTGGGCAGTGGCGCACTGATGGGGCTGAGTTTTGCCGCCCAAGTGCTGATCTCCCTCTACCAGATGTGGTTTTACAAACTGCCGGACGAGGTGCAGCAGCAGTTCTACTGCGCTATGCCCCAACGCAACCCCCGGTGATACCTGTGATACCGGTTCGGCGCGGTGTCTGGGCATGGATCGTAACGCTACTGCTAATCAGCGGCTGTGACACCGCCCCCATACCCAGCCACTCAACAAACCCGCCCGTCAGCGGCAAGGCCCGTGTTGGCGACCCCGTCGCAGGCAAGGTGCTGGCTGAACGGTGCGCCACCTGCCACGGCCTGGAGGGGGCGGACGCCCGCAGCGGTGCCCCCTTTATTGCCGGGCTGGAGCAGGAGTATCTAGTCCGTTCACTGCTTGCCTACCAGGTAGGTGCACGCCAGGATCTGGCCATGCAGGCGGTGGCCAGCGCCCTCAATCCGCTTCAGCTTGCCGACGTCACCGCCTGGTACGCCACCCTTGAGACCCCCTGGCGCGGCGCGGTGGCCGACGACAAATCCAAAGCTGTGCTCAAGGACAAACAGGCACGGGCCGCCGCCCGAACACTTGCCGCCGTCTGTGACTCCTGCCACGACCGCGCACCGCTCTACCGCCAGCAGCAGGCGATCCCGACACTGGCGGGCATGCCGCTGGAGTATTTTGTGCCGAGCCTGAAGAGTTACCTCAACGGCAAACGCCACGACCCGATCATGGAGCAGTTTCATCTCTCACTGAGTGACCGGGATATCTACAATTTGGGTGTCTGGTATGCCCATCAAACCCCCGTTAAGGCGCCACCGCCCAGCCAGGGCAACGCCACGGCGGGCAAAACGGCCGCGCGCCACTGCGCCGGTTGCCACGGTTATGATGGCAACAGCCTGAACCCAAACGTGCCCAACCTTGCGGGCCAGAGCGCCGACTATCTGCGTAAGGCGCTGACACAATATCGTGACGGCCAACGCAACAGCCCCCTGATGAAAGGGCCCGTCAAAAACCTCAGCAATACCACCATTACCAATCTTGCCGCCTACTACGCCCAGCAGCAGCCGGAGTCGCCGCTGCACAAAACCGTCGACCAGCCCCAGGCATTCAACCCGCTGGCCGACGGCAAACGTATCGCAACCAACTGCGACAGCTGCCACGGCGCTAACCGCAACGCTGTTGTGCCCGCGCTCACCGGACTGAGTGTTCCCTATCTGGTGAGTGCAACACTCGCCTACCAGACCGGCGAACGCCAACACGCCACCATGCAGCAGATGGTCGCCTACCTGAGTGATACCGACATCGAAAAGGTCGCCTACCACTACGCCCTGCAGCCACTCACCCCACCCCCTCCGACCAGCGCTGGCGATACCCGTACGGGTGAGGCACTGAGCAGCGCCTGCACCCTCTGCCACGGCGAACGGGGCATCAGCCCGACGTCCGAGACCACCCCCAGCCTGGCCGGGCAGAGCGCCGCCTATCTGGTCAGCGCCGTTCATGCCTACGGTAACGGCAAGCGGGCAAATGAGGCCATGGCCAAAGTAGCCGCTGAAACCGACACGGCCACGTTGCAGCAGATTGCCCACTATTTTGCTGCACAGGCACCACAGCAGGTGCAGACCTGGCTGCCGGAAGAGGCAGAGATAATCGTGGAAAAAAGGTGCAGCCGCTGCCACGGTGACGGCGGTATCAGCACCACCCCCGGTGTGCCACGGCTGGCGGGGCAGAGCGAACCTTATATAGTGGTCGCCATGAAGCAGTATCAGCAGGGGATACGCAAAGATACCGAGATGGAGGCGATGGCCTACGGCCTGAGCCTGATTGAGATGAAAGCAATTGCTGCCTATTACGCCAGACAGTAACCAGACAGTCCCCATGACTCGGGGCACAATTTGCCCTACACTGCCAATCCGTGCGTTACATTGCACCAGCCAGACGACTTTCGACACCAAAGCGAACAACCATGGCCTATTTCACCAAAAACTACCACCCGCCCGGCACTTCGCCCGGCACCCTCACGGCACGCGAGGGCGATGCCACGTCGCTCCACTTTCATCTGATAGACTACAGCGATGGCCACTTCACCGAATTACAGCTCGACAGCGCCGCCGCCTGCAAAGAGTATCTGACCCACGAGGCGACCACCTGGATCCATATTCCGGGACAGGTGCAACCAGAGCTGCTGCGCGAGCTGGGGACGCTGTTTGGTCTGCACCCGCTGGCGCTGGAGGATGTGCTCAACACTGGCCAACGCCCCAAGATCGACGAGTATGATGAACAGCTCTTCATCACCCTGGCGGTGCCGATAGGCAACGCCGACAACATCGAGATCGAGCAGCTCTCACTGTTCCTCGGCAGCAACTATCTCATCAGTTTCTATCCCGGCAGCGATACACTGCTGGAGCCGATCCGCAAACGGCTGCGCAACCATGGCGACCGGCTCCAGACCCAGAAGGCCGACTACCTGCTCTACACCGTGCTAGATCTGGTGGTCGACATGGGGTTTCCACTGCTGGAAGAGTTTGGCGACGCCATCGAGACCCTCGAAGATACACTGCTTGAATCCCCCAGCCGCAGCACCCTGGGGCAGATTCACACCATCCGCCGCGAGCTGCTGCAACTGCGACGCATGATCTGGCCACAGCGCGAGGTGATCAACCGCCTGCTGCATGATGACCACCCGCTGATCCAACCCAGCAGCCACATCTATCTGCGCGACTGTTACGACCACAACATCCAGATCATGGACCTGCTGGAGAACTACCGCGACATGGCCAGCAGCATGCTCGATGTCTACCTCTCCTCCGTCAGCAATCGCCTCAACGACACCATGCGGGTGCTGACACTCATCGCCACCATCTTCATGCCGCTCACCTTTGTTGCCGGTGTCTACGGCATGAACTTTGGCAACAACAGCGCCCATAGCCCTTGGGCCATGCCCGAACTCAGCTGGTACTACGGCTACCCGATGGCGTGGGGCATCATGATCAGCATCGCCATCGTCATGCTCATCTTCTTCAAACGCAAAGGCTGGTTACAGCGCAACAGTGACATCAATGACAGATAGTCTGATTACCGTCGGTTGGCGTGAATGGCTGGCACTCCCGGAGTTGAGTCTCCCTTGGATTAAAGCCAAGGTAGACAGTGGTGCCCGCACCTCTGCCCTGCACGCCTTTTTCATCGAACCTTACAATGACAACGGTATCGCCATGGTCCGGTTTGGCATTCACCCACGACAGCGCCGCCGGGACAGTGAGGTGATCTGCCACGCGCCGGTTGTAGACGAGCGCAATGTTACCGACTCTGGCGGCCACAAAGAGCGCCGCTATGTCATTACTACCCTGCTCGCTGCAAGCAGTGAGACCTGGCCCATTGAGCTGACACTTACCAACCGCGATACCATGCGGTTTCGCATGTTGCTGGGGCGCACTGCCATGCAGACACGTATGCAGATCGACCCCGGGGCCGCCTACCTGCTGGGCAAACCTAGCCGTGAGCAGCTCCGCAACCCCATCATCACACCATAATTACACAAGACTATGCTGGCTTCAGCCAACAGCCACACTATAAGGGAATATCTATGAAAATCGGCGTCTTATCCTGCAACCCCAATCTCTACTCCACCCACCGGTTAGTTGAGGCAGGGACTCAGCGTGGCCACGAGATGCACGTCATCAATACCCTGCGCTGCTACATGAATCTTGCTGCCGATAAACCGAGCATTCACTACAAAGGGGCCGATCTGGTGGGATACGACGCCATCATCCCGCGCATCGGGGCCTCTATCACCTTCTATGGTACCGCCGTGGTACGCCAGTTTGAGATGATGGGGGTCTACTCCATCAATGAGTCGGTGGCCATCAGCCGGTCCCGTGACAAACTGCGCTCCCTGCAACTGCTGTCACGCAAAGGGGTGGGTATGCCCATCACCAGTTTTGCCCACTCCCCTGATGATGTGGAGGATCTGATCAAGATGGTCGGTGGCGCACCGCTGGTGATCAAACTATTGGAAGGCACACAAGGGATTGGCGTAGTGCTGGCCGAGACCAAAAAGGCCGCCGAGAGTGTCATCGAGGCCTTTATGGGGCTGAAGGCCAATATTCTGGTACAAGAGTTCATCAAAGAGGCGGGCGGTGCCGACATCCGCTGTCTGGTTGTTGGTGGCAAGGTGGTCGCCGCCATGGAACGTCGTGCTCAGGAAGGGGAGTTCCGCTCCAATCTGCATCGTGGCGGCAGCGCTACCCTCATCAAGATCTCCCCCAAAGAGCGCTCCATGGCGATTCGCGCCGCCACCACCCTAGGCCTGAATGTTGCCGGTGTTGACCTGCTGCGCTCCAGCCGTGGTCCACTGATCATGGAGGTTAACTCCTCACCCGGCCTTGAGGGGATTGAGGCCGCCACCAGCAAAAACATCGCCAGCATCATTATTGAACTCATCGAAAACAACGCCAAACCGCACAAGACACGCACCAAGGGCAAAGGTTAATGCAATCGATCACCATCAACGGCACGGAGGTCAAACCCGGCAGCCGCATCACCATCGATCTGCCCGTGGGCAAACTCTATACCCACACCCCCATGTCAATGCCGGTGCATGTAATCCATAGCCGCAAACCCGGGCCGAGCCTGTTTATCAGTGCCGCCATCCATGGTGATGAGATCAACGGCGTTGAGATCATCCGTCGCCTGCTCAAGCTAAGCGCACTCAAACAGATGCACGGCAGCCTCATCGCCGTGCCCATCGTCAACGTACACGGTTTTATCAACCAGTCGCGCTACCTGCCCGACCGCCGCGACCTTAACCGGGTCTTTCCCGGCAGCGAAACCGGTTCACTGGCAGCGCGACTGGCCAGCATCTTCATGCGTGAGATCGTCGCCAACAGCACCCACGGCATCGATATCCACACCGGTGCCATCCACCGCAGCAATCTGCCACAGATTCGCGCCAACCTCGACGACCCGGAGACCGAAAAACTGGCGCGGGTCTTTGGCACCCCGGTGATCATCTCCTCTTCCCTGCGCGATGGCTCACTGCGCGAAGCCGCCGCCGAAGCTGGCATCCCCACACTGCTCTACGAGGCGGGTGAGGCGTTACGCTTCGACGAAATAGCCATCCGCGCTGGCGTCCGGGGGGTGGTTGAGGTGATGCGCACCTTGGGTATGTTGCCCGCCAGCCGCCGCCATCCGGGCCAGATTGATCCGATCATCACTAATACCACCAACTGGGTCCGTGCCGCCAGCAGCGGTATCCTACGCCCCATGGTCAAACTGGGCGGCCATGTGGCCAAAGAGAGCCTGCTGGGGGTCATCTCCGACCCATTTGGTGAAAAAGAGGTCCAGGTCAAATCCCCCTACAACGGCATCATCATCGGCCGCACCAATCTGCCGCTGGCAAACGAAGGTGATGCACTTTTCCACATTGCCCGTTTTAAAGAACATCATGAGACAGCGGCGCTGGTGGAAGAGTTTAACGACCACCCTCTGCCAGAGGCCAACGAGCCATTAGGACTCGAGGGGTCCATCATGTAACAGGTATGTCTGTGAGGATTAGGGAGATGGACGAACTCCTACACCTACTTACCTTAATACTGGGCAAATGTTAGGTGGCAATAATCATCTCACCACACAAGTATAAGGATGAAGAACAGTGAACGACGCCAAAAACAACCAGATCCTGATCACCATTCTTGAAAAAAGCAGCTACCTGACTCATCTGATCATCAGTATCGCCCTGATGATTGCCACCGTGCTCATATCACTCTATTTTTTTCAGCAACTCTATCAGGCGGTCGCGTCACACACCCTGATTGACGGCTTTCTACACGCACTGGGCATACTGCTGTTGCTCTGGACTATATCGGAGCTAATCGTCACCGAAATCCGTTTTTTACGGGGTGAAGATGTCAATTTTGCCGTTTTTGTCGAAGTCGCGTTAGTGGTAATGGTGCGTGAGATCATCATGCTCCCCATCGAAAACAAACACCCCGCCCCAACTGAAGTGGGCATTTGGGTGGGCGCAGCCACACTACTGGGACTAACCTACCTGTTTATCCGCCTGGGGCAGCAGGACAACAAGCCTCCTAAATAATCTCCACCGCAGGCAATCACATTTAAACGCACTGCCAACAGACTCAGAGCAGACTAAGCATCACCACCCTCCTGCCGTTACAGAAATAGAGACAGTGTCAATCCAAGGGGTAATAATCGCTACAGATAAAAACAGCCGGTATATGTTCAGCAATGTAAAAACGGCGTGACATTTGAGACAAATTAAGGTCTATTTAAGCAAATATTAATATACTCAACCAATCAGAAACTTAACGTAACAACTGCGGGGGCGGATGTTGCAAACAAATGAAGTGATATGCCAGACGCCAATAACAAACGACCTACAAATAAGATATATGGCAACCCCACTCCCCCTCCCGGCCTAGTGGACGAGCGTAGTGAACGCTGGGCATTTTTTTTATTTTTATCATTCCTATTAGTACTCTTTGGCACCGCCATATGGCTGGTATTTGGCGACCACACCGCTCCGGAACCTCCGCAACCTGAAATATCACTCTCAGGCACCGAGCAGCTCATCACCATTCATGAACCAATCCAGCCTCTGCCTTTAACCGTCAAACTCAACCCCGACAAAGTTGCGTTAGGTAAAATGCTATTTTCTGATACCCGTCTCTCTCAGGACAACACCATGGCCTGCGTCAGTTGCCACAACTTAAGTTCTGGCGGGGCAGATGGCAAACAGGTCTCAACAGGGGCAGGAGGCGCACGGGGCCAAGTTAATACATTGTCAGTATTTAACTCCGCCTACCAGATTGCCTGGTTCTGGGATGGCCGCGCCGCCACTTTAAACGAACAGATCGATGGCCCCATACACAACCCCCTGGAGATGGGGATGACATGGGACCGACTGGAAAAAAAGTTACAACAGATCACCGAATATGAGACATTCTTCAACAAAATCTATGCCGATGGGATTAACGAAGACAACATAAAAGACGCCATCGTTACCTTTGAACGATCTTTAATCACCCCTAACGCCCGTTTTGACCGTTATCTTCGCGGCGAAACAGACGCCATTAGTGAAAACGAAAAAACCGGCTACCAGCTCTTCAAAGATTACGGCTGTATTGCCTGCCACCAGGGCATGAACATCGGCGGCAATATGTTCCAGATTTTTGGTGTTGCTAAAAACTATTTTGAGAACCGGGGTAACATAACACGTGCCGATTTAGGACGTTTTAATGTCACGGGCCGGAAAGAGGACAAATATCGATTCCGGGTACCCAGTCTGCGTAACGTTGCACTCACCGCGCCCTATTTTCATGACGGCTCAAGGAACACCCTGGAACAGGCGGTACACATCATGGCCGAATATCAGCTTGGCCGCACCATCCCTGATACCGATGTTGCACTCATTGTTAATTTTTTAAATACCTTGACCGGAGAATACCCCTACGAAGGGATAAAATGAGCAGTGTATTCCGACAGATCGCCATTATCCTGGTTGCCTCAGCAGCACTGGCATTCCTCTATATTAATACTCAGGATAACCATACACAGCGATACAATCAGGTCATTGAACTCTTAGGAACAATAGAACAGACCGACGCCACCTTTAATCAGGACATTTTAAAGGTACGTTATAACCTGTTAATGCATTATGACACTCTCAAAAACGAACAGGTCAAGATGTTGGCGCTGCTCCAACAACTTCAGATCCATGAATTTAATACTCAACATCACGGCGCGGAATACAGCGACCAACATATCAATGCACTTGAGACTCTGATTAAAAATAAAATCGACGTCGTCGAAACCTTCAAATCAAGAAATGCCATTCTAAAAAACTCCTCACGCTATCTGCCCGCAGGCGTTGAAAGCATGATTAAAAAAATGATTGAACAAAATGTCAGCACAACATTAATCAACCAGATATACGGCTTGCTCAGCAACACCTTAAGTTATAGCGTCACCGCTGATGACGCATTCAAAATGCAGGTTCTTCAGATAATAGATATCATCAATGCGAGCCGCTCACATTATCCAAATGAACTTCAGCAGACACTCGATCACTTGCTGCTACATACCCATATGATCCTTAACGAAAACCCCATCGTAGACGATCTGGTCGGGCAAGCCACCAATGCCAACATCGCCCAACAACTCAACAATCTATCAAGCAACTACAGCTACTACCACAAAATAAAAAATGACGAAAAACGTATCTACCAACGTTATCTGTACGTCTTTACACTGGCGCTATTAGGTTATATCAGCTACATCGTTTTACGCCTACGCAACAGTGCGGCAAAATTAAAACGAACCGTTACCGATCTCAACTACCAGAAATTTGCCATGGACCAACACTCCATCGTCAGCATCTCCGACGTTACCGGGGCAATCCTTTATGTAAATGACCGGCTTATAGATGTCAGCCAGTACTCACGCGATGAGCTGCAGGGAAAAAACCATAACATTCTCAGCTCTGGGCACCATTCACCAGAGTTCTTCGAGGCAATGTGGCGCACCATCTCCAACGGCAAAGTCTGGAATGGTCAGATAAAAAATCGCACTAAAAATAATAACTACTATTGGGTCGATTCCACCATCGTTCCCTTTATGGACGAAAACAACAACCCCTATCAATACATCTCCATTCGCACCGACATTACCGAACACAAAAATCTGGAAGAGGCACTGTTCCGTGAAAAAGAGCAAGCTTTAGTTACACTACAAGCCATTGCTGATGGTGTTATCACTACCGACATACATGGCAAGATTGAGTACATCAATCCCCAGGCAGAACATCTCACCGGCTGGGGCCATACCCAGGCAAAAGGCCTCGATCTGAGCCAGATATTTTCCATTCACGACCAGATCAACGCCACACCCATTACCAATCTGGTAGAACTCTGCCTGAAAGGTGAAAACAACCTTTTAGAACCTAACGTCATCCTCACCAACCGTCACGGTCATAACTACGCCATCGAAATTGCAATTACACCACTGCTCAACCGTGATAACCGCGCCATCGGTGCTGTTGTTATAATGCACGATGTCACTGCTGTACGTGCGCTGGCGAGTCAGATGAACTATCAAGCCTCACACGACGCCCTGACAGAACTGATTAATCGACGGGAATTTGAACGCCGCCTCAATCTGTTACTGGAAAGCACCCAGACATATAATTACGAACATGCACTCTGCTATCTTGACCTTGATCAATTCAAACTGGTCAATGATACCTGCGGCCACATTGCCGGTGACGAACTACTACGCCAATTAGCCACCGTGCTATCGAGCAACATACGTGATCGCGACACACTGGCGCGGCTGGGTGGCGATGAGTTTGGAATACTGCTGGGGGAGTGCTCACTATCAAAGGCCAAAGAGATTGCTAAAAAAATCTGTGCCATTGTTAAAGATTTTCGTTTCGTCTGGGGCGACAAGGCGTTTGAACTCGGCGTCAGCATCGGCCTGGTAGCCATTACCAAATCCAGTGAAAACATCACCAGTGTCATGAGTGCCGCAGATACCGCATGTTATGCCGCTAAAGATAAAGGCCGCAACCGAGTACACGTCTACCATTCAGATGATAAAGAACTGCAACAGCGTTATGGTGAAATGCAGTGGGTACCCCGGTTGACTCAGGCACTCACAGACAACCGTTTCATACTCTATTGCCAGCCTATCGTACCCACCTACGACAACGATAAAATAGGTGCCCATTACGAAGTACTATTACGAATGATGGATGAAAACAACCAGCTGGTACCGCCCGGAGCCTTTATACCCGCGGCAGAACGCTACAACCTGATGCCAACAATAGACCGTTGGGTCATCCGTGAAACATTTTCCATCTACCGGAAATACGCCCACCACAACCCCGATATGCAACATGATATATGCTGCATCAATTTATCCGGCGCATCGCTCAACGATGAGCCGTTTCTGCAGTTTCTGCATGAACAGATCGACCACTGGCAGATCCCCCTGAGGTGATCTGCTTTGAAATTACCGAAACCATCGCCATCGCAAATCTTGCCAAGGCAGTACACCTCATCAAAGAGCTAAAGCGGCGCGGCTGTCGGTTTGCGCTAGACGACTTTGGCAGCGGACTCTCCTCCTTTGCCTATCTAAAAAACCTGCCCGTCGACTATCTGAAGATAGACGGCAATTTCATCGTCGACATCGTTGACGACCCCATCGACTTCGCCATGGTCCGCTCCATCAACGAAATCGGCCACGTCATGGGCATCAACACCATCGCCGAATATGTGGAGAACGAAAAGATAGCCACCAAACTCCGCGAGATCGGCGTCGACTACCTGCAAGGCTACGCCATCTCCATACCACTCCCCATCAACGACTATTTACAGCAACGTCCCCTTACAAACAGAGCCACCCAGATGAGTCTGCACGGAAAACTGTAATCTCCCGCCAACAAACCACCATCACCGCCCCCTCACAATCAACGCCCAATGCAGCTACAACCCATCTGAAAAGAATTGTAAACAGTTACCGCCAGGCGCTTCTTTTTCCACCCCATCATGGTACCTTGCGGCCACTAATAATGGTGATGCAGGCAGATCCATATAAACCAACGTCTGCGCCCATGAAAGCTTGCCAACATCAGAACATTTGAACTGAAAAACCCATACCCGATGGAAAAATATGGCACCATTAACTATAACCATAAACAAAGGGTCAGCCAGGCCAGTGATGCGTCACCTGCGGATAACAGCGAAAAACAGAGCCTCCAGGAGCACCAGATTACACCTCACCATCGAAAATTAAACTATCATAAAGCGCAATACGGCAAGAACAAGGGGAGAGATATTGTTGTAAATACCCGCCTTCCGCAACATCAGACAGGCACATCTCCGCTCAACGTTATGCGTATTTATTGTTCAAATTTTCAGCTACAAAAAAGGAGTGAATCGTTCAGCAACGATAACAATTGTAAAACAGGTCCGTCATTCAAAAATTAATTAGCCTAAAATTTAGCCGAGGAAAAACATGATGAGCATAATAAAAGAATTTAAAGATTTTGCAGTAAAGGGCAATGTCGTTGACATGGCCGTGGGTGTCATTATCGGTGCCGCATTCGGTAAAATTGTCTCATCCCTGGTTGGCGATGTCATCATGCCGCCGATTGGCGTACTTTTAGGCGGCGTCGATTTTTCTAGCCTGGCATTAATCGTTAAAGAAGCCGTCGGCGAAGCTCCCGCCGTTGTCATCAGTTACGGAAAATTCATCCAGACACTGATCGATTTCACGATCATCGCATTTGCCATATTTATGGCAGTAAAGGCCATCAACTCCACCAAGAAAAAAGCAGAGGAAGCACCCGCAGCACCACCCGCACCTTCGAAAGAAGAAATGCTGCTGACAGAAATCCGCGACCTGCTTAAAGAGAAGAAGTAGATTCTCTTGATAACGTTCGACACATAACAAATGTGTCAACTCGACCCGCCAAAAGCCGCACATTTTTCTGCGCGGCTTTTGGCAGCCAGCCATCCAATACAGAATCAGATACAGCATCGATCAACCAGATCAAGTCTCAACCACCACAGACCATACCAACCCGCTACCGCTTCAATGAAGCCGTAGCGTTTCGCTACAGATAACATCACCGACCAATAAATCCGGTGAAGACTTCATAACTTTTCAATGATGCCCATACCGGCACCCTAAGCTCAAAAGTGAAGCAACCAACCCTCCGTCAACCCGATCTTTTCTCAAGTATTATTTCAATCCGCTCCCACCGTTGTTGGTGGGAGTAACGCAACGGCGGATTCAACAGGTGCACCGAGAAAATCCTGCATATAGCTGATGATGCGAACGATAGTGCCACGTTTGCACTCCAAGTCTTGTTCGATGCGTGTGCGTGGCACGGGATGACGTGCTGCGCTCAGCAGCTTGTGCAGCGCATAGATGCGATCAAATTTATCCAAACCACCCCCGTGATTCATATTTTTTGCCTACCGCCGGATAGTACCGCACCCTATATGGCTGGTGCGCCTAATTTATTTTCAATAATCAAACAATGAATAACTAATCTGCTCT
>JANOSY010000094.1:0-6083 GCA_031416075.1 Tenderia sp. (SeqCode)
TCTTCCGCAAGCCAGTCTTCCATTGAGGGGGGAAACAGGTAGGGGGTTTGACGATCTATTGTTCGAAAGTTGCTCATGATTCTTGGCCGATGTGCTGGGTGCTCAGGATGATAGCAGGAGCTAAGTCCGACAGGCTGCTAGTCCAGTCTTAATTTAACACCTGGCTTAAAAAATGGGGTTACCCGTTTTGATGGAAGTGTTCACTCACCATTAAAATCATCGAGAGGTAACCCTATATAGCGTCACCTCCCCGTAACCCATTTATGGCGTCCATGCCATAAAAAGCCGCTCCTGTACTTTTCTGCTACTCATTAGCGATTCAGTGGCTCCCTAATTAAAAAGGGTAGATGAGATAGCCCGCCCAAGAGTGGCCGCTCTCGTTTTGCACTCCATGGCCACCAAAAAGTGTGAATAATTCACATATAAAAAGCTGAATAAATCATAACCAGAAAAATAAAAACAGGCAGAGAATCCTCGTTGATGTTGCTGTGAAGCATCATTAACAAACAATCTCAACATGAATAGGGAGTCTCTATGAAAAAATCAGTAGCAGTGTTGTTATCGGTGGCCTCACTTTTTTACGCATCAATAAGTGTGGCTGCATCCAGTGGTCCTAGTGGTGGTACCGGCGGTGGTTCGTTTTATGATGCCCCATTAGCTAACGAAGTGGTTTCTCACGTTTATGTTCGACATGGCGCGTGGATTGATTCAATACAATTAACCTATCGCAATATCGTCACGGGTGCTTACCGTAATGGAGGGTACCGTGGTGGTTGGGGTGGCGGTGGTAGCTGGGCAACCCTGGCAGCCAATGAGTATGTGACTACGGTTTGGGGCTATTCCGGCTCATATGTCAACTCACTCAACTTCCGTACCAACCTGGGCAACACCTATTACCGTGGTAATGCAGCAGGTGTTTACTATCAATATGATGTGCCTGGAAGGTTGACGGGGGTTAAAGGTCGATCAGGGGCGTATTTGGATGCCATTGGTGTTGTCTGGTAGCCATTCGGCAGCCCACTCCATTTGTTATGGAGTGGGCTTTTTAATAGGGTTTAAGAGAGGCATAGTATATGAAAAAGGCAATCTCATATCGATACATGACGTATGGCATTCTGGTAGCGAGTGCCATTGTTATTGCATTCAGCTTTATGAACAACCAGGGCGCAATGCCTGTGCAAGAGATGGAACAGACATCGCTCAGCCCACTGAATCCACAGCCATCACTGGCAGCGCAACAAAAAACCGTAGTGACAACCCCATTTTTTGTGGCGGTTGCCAATACAAAAAATGGCAGCAACATTAAAAACAGGTCGGCGCGGGGTGCAGAAGTGGCGCAACAACAACCACTGCCTGGCAGTGCCACGGCCTTTGTTGATGCGCCGCCAACCTCGGACCAGATAGTGGCATACGAAACGGTAAAACAGGAGGTTCAACATTATGTGCTGGACGAGAACTTTGATCTCAATGGCTTCATGTCTGATCCACGCCTGTCTGAAATGCACGCCAGCCAATCCAATGAGATGATTGAAAAAATCATGAACGGTTTAAACGGCGTCCGGCTTAAACAGGACCAGCGTTAAACGTAGTCAACATGGATAGAGGGTAGCTATCTATACAGGGTAAGTTTGTTGGAATATTCACGAAAGGGTTGTGGCGATCAACCCTTTCGTAATCACCGGGCACCAATATCAGGCAGCCATTAATTATGATTCATAATGGGCGTTACAAACCTATATAAGCATTTAATTAATTATTGGGATCAGCGTGTTGGACAGCTAAAACAAGCATATAAGGGGCCACCAAATTGCAGCGCGCTAGTGTGAATTTTTACATTTTTTTCAAAGAGAAATTGATTTACACTGGCACGTTACAACGTCAGGCAACCACACTCCATACGATGGACCCAAACCATCATAGCGAATAAACCTTGCCTGCAATCATGAAACTCATAACTATAAGAAGGGAGACGCGCCATGTTTGAGACAAACTCCACAAACAGCAGCAGACCACACCCCGCATCTCATGCTCTAAAACAGGCGGTGCTCTTGCTCTTCTGTTGCCTGATGGCAACAGTGTCACAGGCTGAATCGTGTACACCCGAGAGCGCCAGGGTCATCTCCGTACAAGGCAATGTGGATCTGCGGCAAGGGGATAGTGGTATCTGGCACCCGGTAACACCGGAACAGCGGTTATGCCCCGGCGCAACCGTTCGGGTACAGGCACAAAGCCGCGCTGCACTCTATTTGAGCAACGGCACCATCATGCGCCTCGACCAACTCACCACCGTTACACTGCCCGCTGCCAACAGCGACAACTCCACCTGGCTCAACCTGCTCGAAGGGGTGGCCCACTTCATCAGCCGTATAAAACAGAACTTTGAGGTCACCACACCCTTTGTCAACGCCGCCGTTGAAGGCACGGAATTTGTGGTCGCCGTGAATGAGCAGCAGACCGACATCACCGTCTTTGAAGGCCACGTACGCGCCAGCAACGGGCAGGGCGAACAGCACTTAACCGATGGTCAGTCCGCCCGCACCCTTGCCAACCAACCCCCGGTGACACGCCTGTTACTGCAACCGCGTGACGCAGTACAGTGGGCGCTCTACTACCCACCCATCACCGAACAGACCCAGTTTGACTTCAGCAACCTGCCCGAACCGTGGCCACAACAGCTAGCCCAATCACTCACACACTACCAGCAGGGTGAACTCACCGCTGCGCTGGCCATACTTCAATCGCTGCCGGATGACCTGGCCAATACCGACCTCTATATATATCGTGCAGCGCTACTGCTAGGGGTGGGGCAGCCGGATCAAGCCAGTCTGGATCTGCAAAAAGCCCCCAACAGCGGCAACGCCATCGCCCTGCAAGCCATCATAGCCCTGGTCAACAACCATTCAGAACAGGCCCTCACCCTGGCGCAACAGGCCGTCACCAACAGTCCAGAAAGCGTCGCCCCCTATCTGGCACTCTCCTACGCACAACAGGCCCGCTTCAATATTGAAGCCGCACTCCAGGCCGCGCAGCAGGCCGCCGTTCGTGGCCCCAACAGCGCACTCACACAGGCGCGCATTGCCGAACTCTACCTCGCACAAGGGCAACGCAGCGAAGCGGTCAATGCCGCACAATCGGCTGTCAAACTCAACCCCACTTTGGGCCGCGCCCAGAGCGTGCTTGGTTTCACCCACCTCACCACCACACAGATACCGCAGGCACAACAGCGCTTTCAACAAGCCATTGCACTGGATCAGATCGACCCACTGCCACGTATGGGGCTAGGGCTGGCCATGATCCGCAGCGGCCAGCTGGAAGAAGGGCGGCGTCAAATTGAATACGCCGCCAGCCTCGACCCCAACAACGCCATCATCAGAAGCTATCTCGGCAAGGCCTATTACGAAGAGCGGCGCGATACCCTGGCCGAAACCCAGCTAGGCATGGCCAAAATGCTCGACCCCAACGACCCCACCCCCTGGCTCTACGACGCCATGCTAAAACAGGGCAGCAACCGCCCGGTACAGGCGCTGCAAGCGTTGCAAACCTCCATAGAGCTGAATGATAACCGCGCCGTATACCGCTCCCGCCTGCTGCTCGATGGTGATCAAGCCGCCCGCAGCGCCAGCCTGGCCAAAATATATCAAGACCTCGGTTTTAACCGCGCCGCCCTGCTGCAAGGGTGGCGATCGTTAAACAGCGACCCCGGTAACAACGCGGCCCATCGCTTGCTGGCAGATGCTTATGCCAATACACCCCGCCACGAAATCGCGCGGGTGAGCGAGTTACTGCAAGCGCAACTGCTGCAACCGATCAATATCGTACCGGTCAGCCCACAAGCAACGGAGGGCAGCCTCGCCGGCGAGGAGAGCGCGGGCATCTCACTCGCAGGGCTTAATGAGTACAGCCCACTGTTTACCCGTGACGGTGCAGCGCTACGGCTCAGCGGCACCATTGGCAACCACGGCAGCCGTGGTGATGAGTTGGTAGTGAGTGGCATACAGGGCCGCGCATCCTACAGCCTGGGGCAGTTCCACTCTGCCAGCGATGGCCCGCGTGAAAACAGTGATTACAAACAGAATATCTACAACGCCTTTGCCCAGTTCAATATCACAGAAAACTTCAGCACCCAATTTGAGTATCGCCAAAGAGAGAGCAGCAATGGCGATTTGCAACAGCTGTTTGATACTTCACTTTTTGATGTCACGTTGCGAGACCAACTTGACACTAAAACCTCGCGTCTGGGTTTTCATTACACACCAAGTCCTGAGCAGGATGTTATTGGTTCCGTGATCTATAGCGATAAGAATGGGGAGCGACAGGCCGGATTAAATAGTCTAGGAAAAAGCCGTGGTACGTTGGCGGAACTTCAAAATATTTTGCGTTTATCTGCGCTTAAATCCGTGGTGGGGTTGGGCTATCTTGAGCAGTGGAATCAACAGCAATTGAGTATATTGCTGCCCGATGGTTCGGTCTTCCCGATTCTTGATCAGGTGGGCGACATCAAACACCGTAACGCCTATGCTTACAGCTATCTACCACTGGCCGATGCAGCAACACTGACCTTGGGGCTGAGTTATGACGCCTTTGATAAAATTGATGAGGCACAACTCAACTCCTTAAAACAAAATCAACTCAACCCCAAGGTCGGTCTGGCATGGCAGGTGGCGCCCACCACCTCCCTGCGGCTGGCGGCCTTCCGTACCCTGAAACGGCCATTGTTGGCAAATCAGACCATTGAGCCGACTCAGGTGGCCGGTTTCAACCAGTTTTTTGATGATAGCAATGCCGCCGATACCAAGGTCTACGGTATCGGTCTTGATCATTCCCTGTCAAAGAAGCTGTTGATTGGCGCCGAGACAATGCAGCGCAGGCTGACAAGCCATTCGTTTGATCCATCGATTAATGTAGTGAGCAGTGAGACGAGGGATGAGTGGACAGATAGAGTCTATCTCTACTGGACTCCGCAGCAGACGCTGGGGCTGAGCGCAGAGTACCGGCGCGAAGATTTTAGTCGTCCCATCAACCCCACCCAGGTCAATTTTGTTGATCCCTATGAGCTGACAACTCAGTATATCCCCCTAAAAATCGCCTATTATCATGTCGGCGGGTTCTTCAGCCGCTGGAATTCGACCTATGTTCAGCAGCAGATCGATTTTGGTCCGTTGGCCGACAAGGGCCGTTCCGATTTTTGGCTATCGGGTATTACGACCGGTTATCGAATGACAAAATATCGTGGTCTGATCAACCTGCGTATTGATAATCTATTTAACAAGGATTTTAAATTTCAAAGCGTGAATTTTGGTACGGGTACGGCGCTGCCGCCGGCGTACCCATCAGCACGCCAGATAGCCTTAGAGCTGCGTTTGTGGTTTAGGTAGCTTAAGGTACTACCCCCTGCTACAACTGTTGTAGAGGGAGATGAAGGGCAAGCGGTGTGAATATAAGTAGTTGTATATAATTTGTTTAATTAAAAAGGGAACAGTGATGAAAATATCAGAGATAGGAAAAATAGCGATAGTGTTGGCGGCAGGTATTGGCCTCGGTGGTTGTGCCAGCCTTAAAGGCCAAATCGGTGGCGGTGGTGATGAACGAGCGAAAAATCTGGAACGGGTTATCAAGGAAAATAATGTGCAGCAAGGGTTGTTGATCAGTTATGAGGCGACGCAGGATGGAATTGTCCCCAAGCTCATTGTTATTGATGCCAATACTGGCAAGCTCATTCAGCCCTGCGGCGAGGTAAAGTGTCGTGCCCCATTCGATTTTGCCAAGGAGAATCTGGGAGATCCCATTAATAGTCCGGTGGAGATACTCGGCGAGGATACCTATACCGTACGTGTCTGGAAGGGTAGTGTATGTACGACGATTTATTCTCATGTTACGGGTGATCAGTTTGAAGTGTGCAGCCCACCTGTACCAAAGTTTTGGAGACCTTAATTATAAAGCCGATAAATTAAGTTACCCCCGGCAAAGCCGGGGGTTTATCTTTATTAGCCCCTCAAAGGGGCAAAAACATGAAGCGCCTGAAGGCGCTGACTCACATACCTAACTTGAGCTGATCGTAATGAGCATCTTCTTTGTCTTGATTT
>JANOSY010000095.1:0-3966 GCA_031416075.1 Tenderia sp. (SeqCode)
TCTTCCGCAAGCCAGTCTTCCATTGAGGGGGGAAACAGGTAGGGGGTTTGACGATCTATTGTTCGAAAGTTGCTCATGATTCTTGGCCGATGTGCTGGGTGCTCAGGATGATAGCAGGAGCTAAGTCCGACAGGCTGCTAGCCCTCCTTCGTTCTCGTCGGGGTCAACTGGGCGGCGACAGCCAGCCGGTTAATCCCACTGATCAGCGCCTTGATCGAAGCCGTCACTATATTGGTATCGATACCCACGCCGTAACGCTCATCACCCGCACTGCCTGCAATCAACTCCATAAAGGCACAGGCCTGGGCGTCACCCGCCTCACGACTGGGGCTGGTAGAGCGCTCCTCAAAACTGCGCACCTGAACATCAATCCCGATGGTTTGAAAGGCGTGTACGGTGGCATCTACCGGGCCGTTGCCCTCTCCTATCAAGAGATGGGAGACACCATCGATCTCAATCGCAATACGAATCCCCTGGGCCGCACCGTGTTCAAACAGATGGTGTTCCACATACCGCAGCGGCTGTTGTGACTCCAGATAACTTTGGGAAAAGAGCTGCCAGATATCCGCTGCCGTCATCTCACCCCCATGACTATCGGTATAGCGCTGCACCTCACCAGAAAACTCCACCTGCAACCGGCGCGGCATCACCACCCCGTATTCAGTTTCGAGTAGATAGGCGATGCCACCCTTGCCCGACTGGCTGTTGACCCGGATCACCGAATCGTAACTGCGCCCCACATCCGCCGGATCGATGGGCAGATAGGGCACACTCCAGAGTGCGTCAGGTTGTTGCGCGGCAAACCCCTTCTTGATCGCATCCTGATGAGAACCCGAAAAAGCGGTAAAGACCAAGTCGCCGACATAAGGATGGCGTGGATGAATCGGCAACTGATTGCAGTGCTCCACGGTACGGGCCACAGCGTTGATATCAGAAAAATCCAACCCCGGCGCAATGCCCTGGGTATAGAGGTTCAGCGCCAACGTCACGATATCAACATTACCCGTGCGCTCACCGTTGCCAAACAGACACCCCTCCACACGATCAGCGCCCGCCATCAAACCGAGTTCGGCAGAGGCCACCGCAGTACCACGATCGTTGTGTGGATGCAGACTCAAAATCACACTGTCGCGACGCGCAAGGTGACGATGCATCCACTCAATCTGATCCGCATAGATATTGGGGGTTGAGACCTCCACCGTGGTGGGCAGATTAAGGATCACTTTATTTTGCGGCGTTGCACCCCACGCCGTCGTCACCGCATCACAGATCTGCAACGCAAAATCGAGTTCGGTCGCGCTAAAGGTCTCCGGGCTATATTCGAGTTGCCACTCGGTATCGGGCTGCTCGGCGGCCAAGGTCTTGATCAAGTTAACTGAAGAGACCGCCATCTCCACCACCTCCGCCTTGCTCAAACCAAACACAACATCACGGAAAGGTTGAGAGGTGGCGTTGTAAACATGCACGATGGCGCGGCGCGCACCGCGCAACGACTCCATGGTGCGACGAATAAGATGCTCACGCGCCTGGGTCAACACCTCAATCGTCACATCAGCGGGGATCAGATCATCCTCGATCAAACTGCGCACAAAATTAAAATCAGTCTGCGACGCCGATGGAAACGCCACCTCAATCTCCTTAAAACCGATATCACAGAGCGTGTGAAACATCCGCATCTTGCGCTCCACATTCATCGGCTCAAACAGCGACTGATTGCCATCACGCAGATCGGTACTCATCCAGATCGGCGGCGCCGTAATCATGCGGTTCGGCCACTGGCGATCCACAAGCTGAACAGGGGCAAAGGGGCGGTACTTGGTATCAGGCTGTTTCAACATGGCAATATCCCGGCAAGAGTGAATGGTAGATGCAATGAACACTATGCTACTCCAACCCTAGCGGCATAAGATTGCAAATAACGCACAAATAGAGACAAACAAACAATAATCTTGTGCAATACACAAAAATACAGCAACATTCACGACGGTACACGCCTATAAAGAGCACAACAATGAAACTCGACCGCCACGACCAGCAAATCTTACAACTGTTGCAGGAAGAGGGACGCATCAGCAACCAAGAGCTGGCCGACCGCATCGGCCTGTCGCCCTCCCCCTGCCTGCGCCGCGTCCAGGCGCTGGAAAAGTCCGGCCTGATCACCGGCTACCGCGCCCTCGTCAACGCCAAGGCACTTGGCCTAACACTGATGGCCCTGATCCACATCTCCATGGATCAACACACACCAGAACGATTCAGCAACTTTGAAGAGCAGATCAGCAAAATACCTGAAGTAATGGAGTGCCTGCTGATCACCGGCCAGTCCGCCGACTACCAACTCAAAGTCATCGTCAAAGACATGGACGCCTACCAAGAGCTACTACTCAATCGCATCACCCGCATCACCGGCGTCACCGGCGTGCACTCAAGTTTTGTACTGCGCCGGGTGGTAGAGCGAACCACTTTGCCGATCTATGCCCAAGCCGAGTAGTGAAAGGTACCTCTAACAAATTCGTTTGCGCTGAATTGAACGAAGGGCTGTTCTGGTTCCCACGGTCCTCCGTGGGAACCCATACCTGATATCATAAGTACCCACTGTATGCGTTCCCACGCGGAAGCGTGGGAACGAGTAATAAATGACATAGCAACAAATGGTGCATGGAATGCACCCTACATGACTTTTAAAAATGAGACTGCATAGAATGCTCTGTATTAAACGATCGCATGCTTGGGAGGGGACAAGGAACCCCCAAAAATCGAGGTTTTCGATATGCCATGCAGTTTTTCTACAGCCTCGTTAGGTGCTTCTATGACAGAACACAGACTAGCCACCATAAAAACACTCGCAACAATATTCGCGGCCGTTGCCGTCCCGTTGATTGTTGCCGTGGTTGGCTGGCAGATTCAGGCCAGCATCTCTAAGGAGGGCGTGAGAAAAGACTACGTACAAATGGCTATAGGCATTCTCTCTCAGCCAAAGAATCCTAACGACAAAGACTTGAGACAGTGGGCTGTTGCCGTCTTGGACAAAAACTCTCCGGTTCCATTTACGAGTGAAGTGCGCTCAGATCTTGCGAGCGGCATCGTTGTAATTCGGCCAAAGCTAATTGGCCAACTTCTCAACACGTCAATGATGGAGCCACCGCAAGATTGGGTACAGCTTAGAGACCCAAAGAACTACACTCTGGACGAGCTAGTTGAGAACTATCTACAGAACATGCAGCGCGCAAAGCACAACTTTCTTGGTCTTGAGTATCTGCAGCAGGCAGTCAAAGCAGGAGCGGACATTGAGAGTTCGTCAGACAACACTGAAAATGCAAGCACCGACGAGCACCAACAGTGATGTTCTGGTTCCCACGGTCTTCCGTGGGAACCTATACCTGATATCATGCGTATCGACCGTATGCATTCTCACGCGGGAACGCGGGAACGTAGGAATCAGGAAAATAGCCTTCTGGTAGTGACCAGCTCAGCAATAGCGGGTTAATATCAGGCATCTCTGTATTTAAAGACACAATAAAAGGGAATGGGTCTAGTTCTGAGAAAGTCCTGTCGTGCACCATATTTTTTCCGTCTATTACACTATTAGGTCTTTTGGAGCGCGAAGCTGAAGCCTAGAAACACCAAAAAGTACGTAAAAAGTCGATGGCCAAAATTGGCCAAGAACGACCTTAGAATTGTGATTCGAACCTCTGCCGTAAAAGAAAAAAATAGACCGAGGCACACTCGCTCGGTTCATAGGCGCGTTAGACTAGAGGCAGTTGCGTACTACCGGAACAGGTTCGGAGAGGATGATTTTTTAGAGCAATACTCGAATCGAGCGCTAAAACCTAACAGGCTGTTGAAAAACTACCGCGCCATCATTGGCCCCTGTAAACTACCGACACCGATAATCTCCAACCCAAGATCCAAAAATGCGCGGCGCAGATATCACTCAAGAATCCCTGTTCACCACGGTTCACCTAGAAA